>CAMRSM010000082.1 GCA_947053345.1 uncultured Lachnospiraceae bacterium | reverse complement strand
TAGCAAATTTTTCCTGAACCGTAAAGTATTGTTACTAACCGGATAGAGTACTAGTACAGCATTGCTTAAATAATAATGAATAAATATTGCTTTTATATTGTAGTCGGTGCATAATAATTCTATTACGAAAGAATGGATGGGTTATTATGCGAAGGAAAACAATTGATACTATTCCGGTTTTATCTGATGCCATGAAAAACATATTATCTGCTTTTCCAAAAAGCCGCTCCCTCCCATCAGGACTGGTCAAAAGGGCCAGTATTATCCTGCTTGCGTCACAGGGGGAACTCAACCAGGATATTGCACTGCAGGTCGGGCTTCATTATAATAATGTCGCCACCTGGCGCAGCCGGTTCCCCGCGGCGCTCCCAGCCCTGCGGAAGGCTGAAATGGATGCCCCGGAAAAGCTTGGAGATGAGATACGGGCAGTCCTGTCCGATAAAAAGCGCCCCGGTGCCCCGGCTGTTTTTACGCCGGAACAGATCATGCGGATCATCGACCTTGCCTGCAGCAACCCAAATGATTTCGGGTACGAAGCAAGCCAGTGGAGCCTCCCGCTGTTAGTGGCAGAAATTAAAAAGCAGGGGATCGCTGCACAGATTTCTGAGAAATCTGTCAGCCGTTTTTTAAAAATGAGGTAGATTTACATCCCCACAAAATTCGTTACTGGCTTCATTCTTCGGAAAAGACAGAAGCCCCGGAATCTTTTGCGCGGAAAGTAAACGAAATCTGCGGCCTCTACCAGAGTGCCCGGGAACAAAGCCGGGAAGGTGCACACATTGTTTCCACGGATGAAATGACCGGGATACAGGCGCTGGAACATAAATATCCTGATAAGCTCCCATTACCCGGCCAGTGCGCCAAAATGGAGTTTGAGTATATCCGCCATGGCACGACCAGCCTCATCGGATTCTTTGATGTTGCGACAGGCCGTATGGAAATGCCGTATCTAAACTCCACACGTACAGAAGATGATTTTGTGGAAGCCGTAAAAGCATTGACAGGGACAGATCCGCAAGCCCCGTGGACATTTATATGCGATGGCCTGAACACGCATAAGTCGGAAGCCCTTGTCCGCTTTGTGGCGGAGGCCTGTGCCCCTGGCGTGGAACTGGGCAAGAAAGGGAAAACAGGTATCCTTAAAAGTATGGAAAGCCGGGCGGATTTCCTGCATGACCCTTCCCACCGGATCCGCTTTGTCTATACTCCGAAACACAGTTCCTGGATGAACCAGATTGAGATATGGTTTGGCATCATTAACCGGAAGCTGCTGAAGCGGAAAAGCTACCTGTCAATAGCAGAACTGGAAACAAGCATCCTGCGCTTTATTGAACAATACAATCTTACGGCACACCCATTTAAGTGGACATATGCCGGGATACCATTAGCAATTTAATCACTGATATTTAAGCAACGCTGTACTAGAGAATTGCAAATGAAAGGTTATCAAGTATTTCGATTTGGTGGATATGAATTTATGAGCAATCAAAAGCCAAAGTATGTTTTTCAGGGAATATTAGATCTCCCTTGATGTGGGCGCATTATTCCAATAATAATAGAGGATTTGCTATTGGATATGACTTTAGGGGAGGCGATATATCTCAATGCTCTTTTGTCCTAATCGTTCATGCGGGAAAATAAGATTGGCAACAATTTATCCGATGATTTATTCGGATAAACGTTTTGATGCAACAGCATATGGGATGTGGCAGATAGAACAGTATATTAAAAGAAACATAGGAATACAGGCTGAAACAGATTTTGATGATCCACTGTTAGCTCTGAGGATTGCTTTATATAAGTCAAATGACTGGGCATATGAAGATGAATGGAGAATTATTTGCTCAACACCAGATTCGCTTGATAACCAAAGTGATCGTTACCCGATAAGCAAGAAGCCTATAGCTATATATTTTGGGTGTCAAATTCCTAATATTTACAGAGAAATGCTAATCCATATTGCAGATGAAAAGGGTATTGCGAAATATCAGATGTATGTAAAAGACGATTCGCAAAAATATGAATTGGATTTTAGACCAATATAAGGAAAGGGAGGGGATCATAACTTTATTGATAGCATTAGCTAGGATCCCTTTCTATTTAGATATTCTGCTTAATAATCCGTGAAATCAACCCCACCGCCACATTCCGGTCTGAATCAATCCGCGTTACCACGAAGCTGACCTCATCCTTCTTTCCGGGAAGGCGGTTATCGTAGCAGCTATGGGCGACTGCGTTGACACCGATGTGGAGGCGGACGAAAACCGTGCCTTTATGGACGTCAGTGACGGTTCCGGCGTATTTGCCCTGAATCTTGCACTTACCCAAATTCTCTTTGCTGGTGTTTCCGTTTACGCTCTTAACATCTGCTTTTACCGAGATGTCTTCGAGGGAGTGGAGCTTGACGCTCAGGATGCGGACAAGGATCTGCTCGCCCACATGGAAGCGCTCAGTGGCGTCTCCCATCCAGTCCCATGACAGGTCGCGTGCGAGGATGGAACATTCCGTACCAAAGATTTCCACGCGGACTACCTTTTCCGCTACAGCAATGACCCTCGCCTGCACGATACGGTCTTCGCATACACGGGAAATTCCGTTGGCATCCGGCATATAGAAGATCTGCCGTTTTTTATACATGGCGTCCTTGCGGCTTGCCACCACGCTGCGGCTGGCATTGTCAAGTCCCTTGATGATGAAGTCAATCTCACATCCGAGCATGTTCCCCAGTATCTTGTTCTGGCGCTGCACCAGTTCGCCAT
>CAMRSM010000081.1 GCA_947053345.1 uncultured Lachnospiraceae bacterium | reverse complement strand
GGATACTGCGCATCGGTCAGCATGCAAAGCTGCCTTTCCCCTTTGGTGTTGACCCCGGAATAAACGCGCAGATCGCTGTTATTTAACACACTGCTAAACGTGCTTTCGTCCTGATATTCCACCGGGTCACCATAAACCGTCTGGCACTCCCCGTCCGCCGTATAAAGCCCAAGGTAAGAATATCCCCGTACTTGGGCACTCAGGGAGAGCCGCTCCAGCATCTCCTGTCCGTACACTTCTGTTTCCGGCGGGTGGCGCTCCAAAATCCCCTTCAGCTCCATGATCTGCATATCCACGACTGCATCAAATTTCTGCTGTGTCTGCTTAGCCATCGCCTTCATATAAATCTCGCCGACCTCGCTGATCGCCGTCCGGCTGTTTTCTTCAATATTCGAGGAGGCAAGTTCAAACAAAAGTACACAGAGCACCGCCAAAGCGGAAAAACTGATGAACAAAAATTTTTTTGTATTCTTTATCATGGTCTTTTCTCCTTAATTCATCCCAATACTAACTTACACGGATATTCCCTCGATTGCGTATCATACTTTATTATACATAGAACACGAAAAAAGTCAACCCTCGCCTTATATAGGATAATACATCCCCAAGCTGATTTTCCCCCTTTCCCTGTATGTCGATCTATGTTAAAATTCGCCCATATCCTAATGGGAATCAATCCTGTTTATCAAACCAGAATATGGAGGTACCTGCCATGATATATCTAAACCAAGTCGGCTACCTGCCCGATAGCGGAAAAATTGCCATCCTCACGCACAGGGCGGATTCTTTTGTCCTGCGCGACAAGCTGACCGGGAAGATCGTATACGAGGGAATCCCGCAGCTTTTTGGCGGCACAGCCCCGGATGCCGCATCCGGCGATATTGCATACCACGCAGATTTTGCTGATTTCTGCGCGGAGGGCGAATACATGCTGTGCGCCGGCGAATTTACTTCCGAGCCTTTTGCCATCCGCAAAGCCGTATACCATCGGTTAAAGCTCGACCTGATCCGCAGCTATTATTTCCAGCGCTGCGGCCGTGCGCTGGATACCGCGCATGCCGGGAAATTTGCCCACGCGTGCTGCCACACTGCTCCTGCCATCCTGCCGAACCAGCCGGGTACACACCTTGATCTGTCCGGGGGCTGGCACGATGCCGGGGATTATGGACGCTACGTCACGCCGGCGGCAACAGCGCTCGCCCATCTGCTCTACGCCTACGAATTGTTCCCCGACCGCTTTGCCGATTTCCTAAACCTCCCGGAGAGCGGCAACGGTATGCCCGATTTCCTGAACGAATGCCGCTATGAATTAACATGGCTTTTGAAAATGCAGCGCGCTGACGGCGGTGTTTTCCATAAAGTAAGCACTTGGCATCACGCACCGTTTGTCATGCCGGAATATGATACCGCCCCGCTGTTTGCCTATTCCGTCTCGACACCTGCCACCGCGGACTTTGCGGCTGTGGCCGCCCTTGCCGCACGTATCTACGCGGCATACGATGCCGGATTTGCCGGGACACTGAAACAGGCGGCACTTTTATCATGGGATTTCTTACAAGACCACCCGGAATTTATTGCCTTTCAAAATCCCGCAGGCAGCGGAACCGGGGAATACGGTGATTGCTCCGACCGCGACGAGCGCTTCTGGGCAGCGGCGGAGCTGTTCTCACTGACCGGGGAACAGCGCTTCCTCCATGCTTTCCTTTCCCTGTATGAGGAAAACTTTTCCAAAACAGCGCTTGGATACGCCTCCACCGGCGGCTTTGGGGCACTTTCCTTTTTTATGAATCCGGTCTTCGCGGAATTATCCGGCACAGCGGCAGACTGTATGGAACATAGAGAGGACATGGCTGCTGATCCAAAAACTCATGCCCTCCCGCAGCGTTTCCCGGAACACGCAAAGCAGATGCTCTCCCTCCGCGAACACATCCGCACGGATTTTATCGCGGCTGCCGATACCTGTCTGGCGCTTCTTACGAAAAATGCCTACCCGGTAGCAATGTCCCCGGATGATTATCATTGGGGCAGCAACATGACATTGATGAACAACGGCATCCTCCTGATCCTTGGCTTTCTTTTCACAGGGAAGACGGACTACAGGGAAGCCGCCCTTGCGCAATTGCACTACCTGCTCGGCCGCAATGCACTCGGCTACAGCTATGTGACAGGCTACGGCAAACGCTCCTGCCGCTTCCCGCATATGCGGACCGTTTTTGCCGACGGCATTGACGAGCCGGTTCCGGGCTTTGTCGCCGGGGGACCAAACCTGCATCCATCGGATGAACCGGGCAGGTATCACATTCCTGCCGGCACGCCCCCGATGAAATGTTATCTTGACCATTACGCCTGCTTCTCGCTGAACGAAGTGACCATTTACTGGAATTCCCCCGCAGTTTTTGTGACGGCATTTTTTGACGATATCCTGTGATACATCCGCAAAAAGCTCTGTCACAAGCAGGATTCCCGCACAACATGCAGCGGTAAACTTTTTCAAATTCACTGTTCCCAAGCGCAGGATTTTATGGTATAATGTCGGCAGACATGATACCTGCGCCAGTTCGCTGTCCGACGGAGGAGGACATCTTCCTTGGCGAACTGTGTGCCTCCCCCGGAGGGAACAGGTCGGAACGACATGATATAATGTCGGCAGACATGATACCTGCGCCAGTTCGCCGTCCGACGGAGGAGGACATCTTCCTTGGCGAACTGTGTGCCTCCCCCGGAGGGAACAGGTCGGAACGACATGATATAATGTCGGCAGACATGATACCTGCGCCAGTTCGCCGTCCGACGGAGGAGGACATCTTCCTTGGTGAACTGTGTGCATTTCAAATTTATCGAAAAAACAGGAGGCTTAATCCATGAACGATTCCACCGGACTGATTATATTGGCACTGATCATTCTTCTGTGCGTTATCGTCGCAGTCATTTCTGTCGCAATTACTGTCACCACGGCATCCGCCGCTGTTGCAGTGGAAGAGGACGATGAGGAGGAATAAGACAGACAGTTCCAAGATAAAACAGAAGAGGCAGGGCTTTTGCCCTGTCTCTTCTTAATATTCTCATTAAAACGGCATACGATACGGAGACTTTCCAAAAGTTCCCGTGATCCAGGATTTTCTACAGATAATCATCCTCCGGATCCGTAAGGTCATCCTCCACGATCTCCTTCTCATTGACCAGGATATATGTTCCTGTGCGGAAAAGTGTCGCTTCCATCACGCCATCCTTGCCCACCTCCACATTCACCTTTGCCATCACGCTCTTACGGTTCGAAGTAAAATACAAATAAGTATCCGTTTCTTTATTTTTATACTTCTGCGGAAGTTCGATCCGCATCGTCAGCGGGAACACATCATCCTGCAGCTCATCCGCCAGCAAAATATCAAATGCAATATAGTCAATAACCTCACCATCCACCTTCCCAAGCACTTGGGAAACACGCTCCGGCTTAAGGGACTTCCCGATCACGGAGTCCTTTGTCATTCGTTTCGGCAATGCTACCTGCACCTTGGCACTGTACTTGTTGTTCTTTACCGTAAATACTGCCGCGTTGCTGTAACTTGCGCCCGTCCGCGGGATGCCGTTCACCTTTATCGTTGCGCTCTGCCCGCCGTAATTGACAATGATCGTATTTTCCCCCACTACCGAAATCCGGTCCGAGGAGAATTGGAAATCCTTTACTACCGCTTTTGAGCCGTCGCTGTAGGTCGCCGTCACGGTAACATCCGCCGCATCCACATAATCGCCGACCTCAACACTGCCGCCCTTGTAGACCGCTTCGATGCTCTGTGCCGTGAGTTCCACACCCTTCACGGTAACCTCCGCAGTTTTTCCGCCAAAGCTTACCATCATCTTGTTATCGCCAATGTTCTGGACAGTAGCCGGAGCCATCACGTAGTTGTAAATGCGCTCCGATGACCCGTCTGTGTAGAGCGCCGTGACATACATGTCCCTCTCCGGCACGGCATAGCCCTGCGGCGCACCTTCGCCGTCATAGACCGCAGTCAGCATGGAAACCGTCTTGGCCTGCGTCCCGTAAACTTCAACGGTTGTCTGCATATTATTATAAACAATCTGGATTGTCTGATTGCCTACTTTGGAAATCACGGGATTTACCACACGGTAATCCAGAATCTCCTTTGTCGTATAATCCGTATACTGTAAAAATACCGTAAGACTGTCCGGTCCGATCTTATTGCCGACGCTGACCATCTCGCCGTTGTATGTGGCATAGATGGAACTCGGCCGCTTGCCCTGCACATAAATCTCCGTCACCTTCCCGCGGTAGATGATCATGACCCGGTTCGTACCGTCCGTGAGCACCCGCTCCGTCGACATCGAAAATTCCTTTACCTCACTCGTCGTACCGTCGCTGTAGGACGCGGTCACCTCAATCTTATCCCTCGGTATCGCCTCGCCGACCTCAAGCGTGCCCCCGGTATAAAATGCCTGGATCGCGATCAGGGTCGGATCTGCCGCTGCCGTATGCTCCGGCAGCGCAGCCATGCACAAAAGCATACAGGAAACCAGTATGCAAAATATTTTCTTCGGCCTCATGCTGCACCTCCTATTATAAGTTCCATATGTGCCCTTCCAGTCCCCCTCACCGTGGAGGGCTTTTTGTCCGT
>CAMRSM010000080.1 GCA_947053345.1 uncultured Lachnospiraceae bacterium | reverse complement strand
ACGGAGAGGCGTTCCACGGAATGGGCGTGGAGGAGGGGTTCTGCGGAACTTACAATAGGAGGCAGAGGTGGATAAAATTGTAATTCTGATGGCGACTTTTCAGGGCGAAAAATATTTGGAGGAACAGCTTCGGTCGATCACGGAGCAGGACTATCCGGACTGGGAGCTAATCGTGCGCGACGACGGATCGTCGGACCGGACGCTTTTGCTGCTTTCCGCGTACGCCAACCGTTATCCGAATCGGATTACGATCCGACGTGGGGAAGAAAATATTGGCGGCACGAGGAATTTTCTGATGCTGTTAAGGGATGCGGCAGTGCGTGCAGAAAATCATCCTGCGGCGGGCGGGCGGACTTATTTTATGTTCAGTGACCAAGATGATCACTGGCATCCGGACAAGCTGCGCCTTACACTCTCGCGCATGAAACAGCTTGAAGCCCGCTACGGTGCGGACGTGCCTGCGCTTGTTTTTACGGATGCGCGCGTGGTGGATGAGGGGATGAAAGAACTTGCCCCATCTTTTTACGGTCTGCAGCATTTCATATTAAAAAAGCGTACTTTGCCGCATCTTTTAATGGAGAATATGGTCATTGGCTGCACGTCGATGATGAACGCGGCGCTGGCAGGTCTTGTGGAACGCCTGCCGGAGCACGCGCGCTACCATGACTGGTGGATGGCGCTGCTGGCTGCGGCATTTGGCCATACAAGTTATCTTCCGGTAGCGACTACCGATTACCGGCAGCACGGGAACAATGTGGTCGGGGCGGTGGGGTTTTGCCGCTATGTCAGACAGCGTGCCTTGTCGCTGTTCGGCCAGAGAAAGACCCTGCGGGCAAATTACAGGCAGGCAGAAGAATTTTGTGAAATGTATGGAAAGCGGCTTCCGGAACATCCGGCAAAGCAGCTTGCCGCCTTTTTGGCACTTCCGGATGAAAATTTAATCGCCAGACGCGTACATGCCCTGCGCGGTGGGTACTTAAAAAGCGGGCTGCTGCGCAACATCGGGCTGTTCATGATTTTGTAGTAAACCTGAAAAACCGGGAACCTTTTGCGGGACTTCCTCGTCAAATGAATAGAAGTACCGCAAAGGGTCGGGAGAAGGGGGAGCCTTTGCCTGTGAAAAATAGAGAGAAAAATCCGGCATACGAGTTGGAAGAACTGATGCGGGAATACGGGAACGATGTGCTGCGCATGGCGTATTTGTATGTGAAGGATATGCATACTGCGGAGGACATGTTTCAGGAGGTATTCCTGAAAGTCAGTGAAAAACTGGATACATATGAAGGAAGGGCATCCATCAAAACATGGTTGCTCAGCATTACCATGAATACATGCCGGGATTTTCTGAAAAGTGCTTATCACAGCAGGGTTGTGCCGATGTTTGATTTTGCGGAGGATTCCCTTGCCGCAGAGGACGGTTTTGAGGGACTGATGCGGGAGGAGACCGCGCGGACGGTGCGCGAGGCCATAAAAGAGCTGCCGGAGCATTACAAGGATGTCGTGCTGTGCGTTTATTTCCGGGAAATGGGGATGGAGGAGACCGCGAGGGAACTTGGAATCAGTATGGGCACGGTCAAGAGCCGTCTCTCAAGGGCGAAAGAAAGGCTGAAGCTAGGGCTGGAAAGGAGGCTGCCGGATGTATGAGGAGGATATTTTGGATGAGGGCAAGTCTGCCCGCATTCAGGATGATACAGACCGCTGCATCGTGCAGGCGCTCACGGACGGGCTTTCCGACATCACGGTCAGCAGGGAACTTTTTGAGCGGACGCTTTCTGCCGCAAAAAAGCAGAAGGATATAAAAAGAGAAAAAAAACGGATCCGCCGTGTGTGGGGCACATTGCTTACGGCCGCCGCTGCGGTGTTGGTGGTCGTAATTGGTTTTGGGGTGGTGCGCTCCGGAGAAAAGAAGGAATGGGGATCGGAGGATGGAATGCTGTCAGGAAGCGCTCAGAACAGTGTTGATCATGCGCAGCAGAGTGTGGATAAGATAGTGGGAGGAAGTGGTCGCCCCTCTGGCGTTGATTTGGATCATGACGGCAGTGACGGTAATGTGGCGGGGGAATCGCAGAATGAAAGCATAGACAGTGTCGCAGATTGCTGGGGGGATGACGGCGGTTACATTGTGGAAGGAGCGGGGCAGATATCGGTTGAAGAATGGATTTACGGGGAACTGATCGCGGAATTTGATGCGGATGGCGGGGGAGAATTGCCGCCCCCGCAGGAAGAAGCGGATGCAGATACCGGGGAAACGGCCGGACAGACGCGCAGTATTTCATGGACGCGGGGGGAGAAGGAACTTTCCTGTGTGGTCTATGCGGGTGACCACCGGATCGTGGCAACGCTGCGGGAAGGGGAGAGCCTGCGCAGGCTGGAATTGCGGGACTGGATCTATGCGGATCAGCTCTGGGAACTGGCGCAAGAATAATAGCAGGAATAAAAAAGGGGGACTGTGGCCACAGTCCCCTTTTTGAAGAATCGGTCTTAATCGGTCACGGAATCCGTATCTTCCGCAGGTACATCCCCGCCGTTTGGTACTTCCGCGGTGTCAGTGGAAGGTTCCGTGCTGTCTGCCGCATCTTCCCCATCCGTGGTGATCGTGATGGACACATATTCGCGGTCTTCCGGGTCGGTGCAAACCGTCAGGTCTTCGTCCTCATCCTCGTCGTCATCGAAATCATCAAAGTCAGCGTCCGCATCTTTGTTTATGCGATTCTTGTAGAGACAGTATATACCGCCTGCTGCAGCTGCAAGAGATAATGTTCCGAATAAAAACTTCCCAAATTTTTTCATGGTTCCCTCTCTTTCTGCCGCCGACCGGCGGCCATATACTTAAGGGGAAATCCGCGCAGCAGCACGGATCAATCCTCCTTTTTATCCAGCATCCATACCCCGATACCATCGCTTCACGGCAAGAAGATTCCATAAACGCCCATAAACCACACCGGGCGGCATGGGGACATGCTGATTTTTGGAGCAATATAGAGCTTGTAAGCATATACTATATTGTTACAAATCATTATAATGCCTATTCAGGAAAAAAGAAAGTAAAATTTTTAGAAACAAATGGTAATCTGCATGATTTTCGTGTATAATATAGCATATCGAGTATTGGGGCGGTGGAATCGGCGGAAAGTTGTCCGTTTACGGGAAACTTTGGCGGAAACCGTGTGCTGGAGTGGAGAAGAGGTTATGACAGATTTTTTGGTTCGGATTTTTGTTAAGGACAGGGAGAATGTGCAGGACGCGAAGGTGCGCACGGCGTACGGTGTAATGGCAAGTATCGTGGGGATATGCTGCAATATACTCCTGTTTTCCATAAAACTTGCCGGGGGACTTTTGATGGGAAGTATCTCCGTGATGGCGGATGCGTTCAATAATCTTTCCGACGCTGCTTCCTCGCTTGTGAGCTTTGTGGGTGTGAAGCTTGCAGGCCGTCCGGCGGATGAGGCGCATCCGTTCGGGCATGGAAGGTATGAGTATATCGCTGCGTTTATCGTGGCGTTTCTTGTGTTGGAGGTAGGTTTTTCATGTCTGAAAAGTTCGGTTGGCAAAGTGCTCCGCCCGGAAGCGGTGGAGTTTGACTGGATGATCGTGATCCTGCTCGTGCTCTCAGTATTTGTCAAGGTTTGGATGGCATTTTTCAACCGGAAGCTCGGTGGCAGGATCCATTCAAAAGTGATGCAGGCAACTGCCGCGGATTCTTTTGGCGATGTACTCGTCACAAGTGCCACCGTGCTTTCGCTTTTTATCGGGAAATGGTCGGGGCTTTCGGTGGACGGCTATATGGGAGTCATAGTCTCGGCTGTTGTGCTGGCCGCAGGATTTAATATCGCGAAGGATACGCTGAAGCCGCTTCTTGGGGAGGCGATCGACCGGGAAGTCTATGACCGGATCACGGCAAAAGTGGAAGGGTATGAGGGTATTTTGGGCAGCCATGACCTGATCGTGCACAATTACGGGCCGACCCATTCGATGGCGACCATCCATGCGGAAGTGTCGAACGAGTCCGGTATCGAGGAGGCACATGAGCTGATTGACCGGATCGAGCGGGAAGTACTGCGCGATTTGAACCTTTTCCTTGTCATTCATATGGATCCGGTCGAAGTGCGCGACGCGAGCGTGATGGAGCGCAAGCGGATGGTCGTGGATATTGTGCGGGAGCTTGAGCCGGACGCGTCAATCCATGATTTCCGCGTCGTGAACGGGAAGAACCGGAGCAATCTGATCTTTGACCTTGTTGTTCCCTATTCATATAATGAGAATGAGGAGATGGAACTGGTGCACCAGATCATGGAACAAGTTCGGGCAAAAGATGAGTGCTGTGAGTGCGTGATGAATCTTGAAAACAGTTTTGTTCAGCCGAAAGGGCATGAAAAGCAGGAAAAAGAGGAAGAATCCTGAAAAATAATTTTTTTGAAAAAAAGCTTGCAATTTTTCTCCGTCTGTATTATAATAGCATTCGTGGTCAGCAAGATGGTCACAAAAGAACATAGGGCTATCGCCAAACGGTAAGGCACTGGATTCTGATTCCAGCACTTCAAGGTTCGAATCCTTGTAGCCCTGCTTGAATGGATCGGAGACATATTTTATGTTTCCGATTTTTTTTATGCGCAGGCCTGCGCAGAGGAAGTATGCCGACAGAGCGGCGCGCAGGCCGCGCGTCGGACAGGGAAGGAAAAACATTTCCCTGCCCGGTCAAAAACAGGCCTGCGCAGAGGAAGTATGCCGACAGAGCGGCGCGCAGGCCGCGCGTCGGA
>CAMRSM010000079.1 GCA_947053345.1 uncultured Lachnospiraceae bacterium | reverse complement strand
AGCCTCCGGCACTGTACGGGCTCCTGCTGTTTAAAAGTCCCGCATCCGCCCTCCCAGTGCCACTCATAGGCGAGGCTGCTCCTGCTCGTTCCTCACAGCACCAGCCTCCGGCACTGTACGGGCTCCTGCTGTTTAAAAGTCCCGCATCCGCCCTCCCGGAATCTGCCACTGCATTTTCCAGGCTTTTATCGTTTGAGGACTAAAGTTGTTCGATCTCAAACCGTTCGTTTCCGGACTGTTCGTTATCGAACCAATAAGCCATGTATGGGTATTTTATCGCGGTTAAAAAGATTTGTCAAGAATGAATTGAAAAATTTTCTTATCATAATCAATCTCATTTGTTGCATAAAGGGATTTCAAAAAAAGTTGACTTTTGCCGATTTGTGTGTTAATCTTGTAACGAGTTTGTGCTTTGTCAGTTAAAAGCGTCAAAGTGTGAAAGTGACAAAATAATACCTCGGAGGTTCTCTTATGAAAATCTTGATTCTAGTACTTTACTTCGCCGTCCTGATCGGTATCGGCCTGTACTGCCGCAAGCACGCCACGGACGTGAACGGTTTTGTGCTCGGCGGCAGAAGCGTAGGCCCGTGGCTAACCGCATTCGCCTACGGCACTTCGTATTTTTCCGCCGTTGTCTTTGTCGGCTACGCGGGACAGTTCGGCTGGAAATACGGGATCGCCGCGACCTGGGCCGGCATTGGCAACGCGGTGATTGGCTCCCTGCTCGCGTGGGTGGTCTTGGGGCGGCGCACGCGCATAATGACGCAGCACCTTAATTCGGCAACCATGCCGCAGTTTTTCGGTGAGCGCTTCGCAAGCAAACCATTAAAAATTATTGCGTCCGTCATTATTTTCGTTTTCCTGATCCCATACACCGCCTCGCTCTACAACGGACTTTCCAGGCTGTTCGGAATGGCATTTGACATTGATTATTCTGTCTGCATCGTTCTGATGGCTGTTCTGACTGCAATCTATGTGATCGCAGGCGGCTATATGGCAACCGCGATCAACGACTTCATCCAGGGAATCATCATGCTCGTTGGGATTGTTGTGATCATTGCGGCAATCATTAACAGCAAGGGCGGCTTTATGGCAGCCTACGAGGGACTTGCAAGGGTGTCGGATGCCAACGTTTCCGATGCGCCGGGTGTATTTGCTTCCTTCTTCGGCCCTGACCCGTTAAATCTCCTTTTTGTCGTAATCCTAACTTCGCTCGGAACTTGGGGATTACCACAGATGGTTCAGAAATTTTATGCAATCAAGGATGAGGGGTCAATCCAGAAAGGCACGATCATTTCCACAGTTTTCGCGCTTGTCGTTGCAGGCGGGTGCTATTTTCTCGGCGGCTTCGGGCGGCTGTTTTCCGGACAGATCGACGTGGCGAAAAACGGTTACGACTCGATTATCCCGACCATGCTGCAAAACCTTGGTCCGGCGCTGATTGCGCTCGTGGTCATCCTCGTGCTCTCCGCCTCAATGTCCACGCTCTCCTCGCTTGTGATCGCGTCAAGCTCCACGCTGACGATTGATTTCCTGAAAGACAATTTTTTAAAGAAAATGAGTGAGAAAAAACAGTTACTTATGATTCGCGTGCTGGTCGTGGTGTTTATCGCGATATCCGCGGTGATTGCGCTGGTGCAGTACAAGAGCAATATCACCTTTATCGCGCAGCTTATGGGAATTTCATGGGGGGCGTTAGCCGGGTCGTTTCTGGCTCCGTTTTTATATTCGCTGTACTGGAAGAAAACGACGAAAGCGGCGTGCTATGTATCGTTTGCATTTGGTTCAGTGATAATGATTATCGATATGATTGCGCCCAAAATGCTCCCGGAAATTATGCGATCGCCGATCAACTGCGGGGCGATCGCGATGCTTTTGGGGCTTGTGATCGTACCGGTCGTGAGCCTGTTTACGCCGAAGCCGGAGAAAGAACTGGTGGAGAGTACGTTTGCGTGCTATGACAAGACAACGGTGGTGGCGCAGAAGACGGCGCTTGGGAAGTAACAGTATCATAAATCTTGAATCTTGCTTTTCGGCTTTATACCAGGGCAGCTTGATACAAAGCCAGAAAAAATACGGCAGGGAACGGCAAATGGATATATTGCCGTTCCCTGCCACTCATTATGCATCTACTTTTCGTCCGAAAGAATCCTTCCGTCTCCGATCCGGATCACCCGGGGACAGGCGGCGGCGACTGTATTGTCATGGGTAACTACAATAACCGTGATTCCTTTTTCATTCTGCTGTTTTAATAGCCGGATAATCTCGCCCGCCGTGGCAGCGTCAAGCGCACCCGTCGGCTCGTCCGCCAAAATAATTTTCGGGCTGTTGACAATGGCGCGGGCAATAGCAACACGCTGTTTCTGCCCCCCGGAAAGCTGGTTTGCCTTTTTACCGAGCAGGCCGGAAAGACCTACTTCGGCGGCAGCTTCCTGCACTGCGCTTTGGAATTTGCGCATCTTGATATCTCCCAGATAAAGGGGGATGGCAATATTGTCAAAAACCGTGAACTTTGGCACCAGCGCAAAATCCTGCATAATAAATCCAATCAACCGGTTGCGGATTTTAGATAGCTGCCCATCCCGCAGCTTTCCCACATCATTCCCATCCAAACAATAACTTCCGCCATCAAAGGCATCAATACACCCAATTATGTGAAGCAGTGTAGATTTCCCCGCACCCGACCTGCCGCAAATGGCAACCATCTCGCCTTCCTCCACCGACAGATCTACCTCTTTTAGCGCCTGAAAAGATACCGTGCTGCTCCGATAAATCTTATCCACTTTTCTCAGTTCAATCAGCACTATTCCAACCTCCTAAGTGTTTCCACAGGGCTTTTCCTCCCAAAATAGCAGCTTACCGCAAAAGACAGTCCTGCTGCCGCCGCAATAAAAGCCAGGGAAAATATATAGTTCTGTGCGCCAAACAGGGCACGCCGAAACAGATTTTCATAGACAAACGGCACAAAATACAGCAGCGCGGAAACTCCAAACGACAGAATAAGCATAACCGCATTTAAAAGCACATTCACCATGGCACACTCCCTGCGGCTCATACCGTACAGGTAATAAACGGATAAGGTCTTCATATTTTGATAGGTGCCAAGATACGTAATCCCCATAATGCCAAACAGAATGCCAAATATCATGATACCGACCGTCGGTAACTGTCTGGCCAGTCTTAATGCAATCCCTTCCCGATAAAACCCTTCCACCTCGTGAAAATCAAACGGCTGCCCAAACGCAGCCAGTTCCTGGCGCACCTGCGAAAGATCCGCATCGGAACCGGCAAAAACGAGAAGTGACATCAACGGATACCGGATATCGTCCTTTGAAACCAGCGCCAGGTCGTTTGTAAGGACGATATTTTGGTACGGCTCAAACATATTAATATAATCCGGTCGGTTGGAACTAAAATTGAGATTGACCGCAAAGACCGGATCACACATTATTCCAATCACTCTGGCCGTGACTGGGATATATTGCGGGATTCCCTGTATCACTTCAAGTTTGTGCAGGGTAATGATTTCACCGGTCTTATACCGTGCTGCAATCTCCCCGCCAAGAATAACCTGCGTTTCGGAAGAAGACAGACCGCCAAACCATTCACCGGAACGCAGTGGATACTTTATTTGCAGCATATCGCTGTTTAAAACGAATCCGTTAACAACCAAATCTTCATTTTCCCCGGACAAAAAGGATTCACTCATCTGGTATCCGACACCGGAAACGCCATCGATTGAACCGATTTCCTCCACAAGCTGCTCAAACCCCCTTCGGTCGCCCGGCTTCACATTGTGTGTTACCGCACCGGAAAGAAAAAAGGTGGTGTCGGGCGCAAACTCTGCATACTTTCCGAGATATCCGTCATAGAGCAGCGTTGAAATACCGGAATTTGCGACTAAAAATACCAACACACATTCCGCGATAAAAAAGATGTTCAGTACAAGGTTCAGCCGGAATTGCAGGAATAATATTTTCATCCATTTCATTTTGGGCTGTCTGATTTTCGGCTGCTTTGGTTTAAAATGCTTTATATCCAACCGCTCCATCTAATTCACCATGCTTTCTTTAATCAATTTCACCGGGGAATTCCGGATCAGCTTTCCTGCCACAATCCCACCGAATAACAGATTCAGGGCGGTGACCGTAAAAAAAGCAAAAAGATATTCGGTCATATGCTGTGCGGGGGAAACGGACTGTCCCAGAAGAAACAGACCTGCCGTATAAAGCAGCATGGCTGCGGCATAAGAAATCACCAGCATACCGAGTAATTCCACGAAAAGTATGCCAAGAACCTGGCGGTTGCTCATACCGCAGACCTTATAAATCCCGTAGAGGTAGGTTCTTTTGGTGAGCAGAAACTGGTACAGGAACATATAGTTGATAATAGCGATTATCAACAGAACAAGCACGCCGCCCAGATCGGACAGGAATTCGCCGTAAGTCGTGCGCGGCGGTTTGGACAAAGTTGTAACATGTCGGGCGTTAAATTCGGACTGCAGCTTATTCGAAAAGTCCTGTATTTCAAGAAGCGAAGTTTTGCTGCGGTACCGAAAACTCGCAGTGATATTTTCTTTCACATGGGAAGAGAAATCATCCAAATTGATCAAAATATCGAATCGATCTGCCCCACTTACGGATAGGATGCCTGTGAGCGTCCAGTCACCGCATAGAAAATAAAGCGTGTTTTTCAGTTTGACGGAAGGAAGACCATGATCGCTCCGCGCCCGGGCATAATCACTGTTCATCACAAATTCCATTGGGCTGCCGTTTAAGTTTTGACCCAGACGTATTCCGGAATTCTCAACGGTATATGCGGGGCTGTAAGCAGCAATCGTTAATGGTATTCCGCCCGGATCGGGGGTGCTATGTTCAAAGAAGGTTTGTGTGATAAAATCTTTTGTGGCAGTGTGCTCTAAAAATGAGGATATGTCCAAGGAATCAAACTGAAAGGTAACGATGTTGTTTTTGTATTCTTCGTATTTCCGGGTTTTCAAATCAGACCAGAAAATGTTGCCGTAAATAAAAAAGATGATGTCGCAAATAATCATACCGAGTAAAATCAGTATGGTGAGGTGTTTTTCGGAGAGAAAGGAGTGGATGATGTTTTTTTTGATGAAGTATAGTTTTGGCATTGTGTTCTCCGGGGTGGTAAGGATCAGGGATTATGGGTTATGGGTTATGGGTTATGGGTTATGGGTTATGGGTTCGCGGTGACATGCAGAAGCACGAGGGGTAAAAATATCTTTTTGATGATTTTATTTTATCATAAATGTAATATGCAGTCAAGATTTATTAACATGTCAACTTTGAACTCTTAGCAATTTAGATCATATACAAATTTTTCTTATCTATATAACAATATAAAAGTGGTTTGATAAAAAATAAATAGACAATATAGAAACTTGAATTTATAATGGTCAAAAAATAAAAGGAGTTACTTTTTATGCATATGTCAAGCGACTATATTAAGGATTATATTGAATATTGTGAGCAAAGGAAACGTTTGGATTCTAAAACATTAAAGGCATACCGGATTGATTTAACACAATATGAAAGCTATTGTTCCGCTTCTTCCGAGAGTCCTTTCAATGGTGATTCCGTCAATTCCCACAGAAATTCTTTTCACAGCCCTTCGAGCCTTTCGTCCGTCAATCCGTCCGGAAAAAATGAATGTTCCGATCCATTGGGATTTTTCTCCAAAAACTGCCTGGATCATTTTATAACGTATCTGCACGGACAGTATAAGGCAAAAACCGTTAAGCGGAAAATTGCAAGTTTAAAAGCATTTTTCCATTATTTGGAGTATAAGGAAATATTGGATAAGAATCCTTTCTCAAAACTGGAAGTCCGCTTCCGTGAGGCAAAGCTTTTACCAAAAACAATCCCCTTCCATACCATACAGCTTTTTCTTAGAACACTTTACACGCAGAAAGAGCAGGCTGCATCCGAATACCAGCGACGCTGCTGTTTAAGGGATATTGCAGTAATCGAACTGCTGTTTGCGACCGGGATGCGGATTTCGGAGTTGTGTTCGTTGAAGCCGTCCGATCTGGATTTCGTGAGTAAAAATGTTTTGATCTACGGCAAGGGGGCAAAAGAGCGGATTTTACAGATTGGGAATTCGGAGGTCATGGCGGCGTTGGCGGCATACCGGGATGCGTTTTGGGAAGAGATTGAGAGCTGCAATGTTTTCTTTGTGAACCGGCTGGGTCAGAGATTGTCGGATCAATCGGTTCGGTTTATGATCAAGAGGTATGCAGAGCTTGCCGGGATCCGTCAACATATCACCCCGCATATGTTCCGCCATTCGTTCGCGACGTTGTTGTTGGAGCAGGATGTGGATATCCGGTATATACAGAGGATGCTGGGGCATAGTTCGATCAGTACGACGGAGATTTATACGCATGTTTCGAGCCGAAAGCAGAAGGATATTTTGGTGAATAAGCATCCGAGGAATTGGATGGGGGTGAATGAAGGATAATTCCTGATTATCAATA
>CAMRSM010000078.1 GCA_947053345.1 uncultured Lachnospiraceae bacterium | reverse complement strand
GTTCAATATTTTCACCTTCTTTCTGATTTTATAATATCACGAGAAACACCATATTACAAGAAACGCTCCGTTGAAATGTTAAACGCTGCATTGGATTTATGCAAAAATAACTTCCTCTTCTACAATCCCCTTGCACGAGCACATATGTCATTCATTCTTCCTGTCCATTCTATATTCAAACAAAGCAAAAAATAGTACTTTGTCCTCTGATTAACTCGACTTTTTGCTTGCAAGTGTATCAACAATGATTTCTCCCGGTACATCTATGTCGGAAAGATTATATTTCCAATGGAATACAATCGGTTCTTCATTGATTTCTGCAAAATATTTGTAGATACGATCAGCCAGTTCCCCTTTGGAGCTGACACGAATACCCCTGAGCATCTGCCGAGTCATTTTGCTAAAGAAACCTTCGACCATATTGAGCCATGACCTGTAGCACGCATAGGGATGCCTCCTTCCATTTTGTGTCACTACAAATAGGATGGCATATTTTGTTGAAGTTCTGTTTTTTTTATCTATCACAACAGGTTAAATTATCTTAAATATCAAATCTTTTTACCTATTATTATCTATTGCCGGAATAATTTCATTTTTCCCAGTACAACTTCCCGTTTGCTATTGCGTTCAGTTTAGCATATTTTTAGAATATCTACAAGATTCCGTGTATGAAAAAGCAAAAAGAATGAATTCTTCACTTGACAATGTGGCAACGAGCTGATGAGCCAGGATGAGCTTGCGGTGATGGACGGGGAAAATGTATCCTCCAGCTGCGGGGCGTACGCCTGTTTTTGCCGGATAAATATGACATCACCAGGCACCCCCGCTTCCGGTACACCGCCGATGCGGCCGATAAGAACGCCTTTGACATTGAAGCGTTTTTGTTCACCCGGCTCAAACCCGGCTTTTGTATGCCTATGAACCAACACGAACCACAAAGCGATTCCGGCTAAATTAAAGTATGGAATTTTTCAACAGCGCAATCGACGTTTTGCAGACCCTCGTTATCGCACTCGGAGCCGGCATTGGAATCTGGGGTGTCATCATCCTGCTGGAAGGTTACGGCAATGATAACCCTGGCGCGAATGCTTATGTGCGATAAAGTAACACTAAACTTTAACAGACAGCAGCTTATTATTCTGTGTCTATATTCTCGAATACATCTACGAACAATATTTTAATTGAGTAAAGAGTACTTATGCAGCCCAAAGTTGCGAAAAAGCACGATGAAGTTGGTAGTGTCTTGAGAGAAAAACGCCTAAAATAAAGCTATCAAAACACAAGGAAGTGAAAATATTGAACGCTCAAAAAACAGGCCGCTTAATTGCTGCTATCAGAAAAGAACAAAATCGTACTCAGCAGGATCTGGCAAATGAATTACGTGTATCAAGTGCAGCTGTTTCAAAATGGGAACGAGGCATTGGTTTTCCGGATGTATCTCTTATTGAGCCGCTGGCCACATCTTTGGGGATTACCATAGCAGAATTATTTAAGGGTGAAAAAATTGAAAACAGCATTGACAGTGAATATGAAAGTTTACTGTCAGATGTTGTGCAAGTATCAGCTAATGAAATAAGCAAGAAGAAAAAAATAATGAATTGGATTATTGCCATTACTGTTGCCATTCTTTATTTACTGATTTCTATAATATCACACAAGTGGGAGATAACTTGGGTAATCTGGATTGTATATTGCTTTTATCGAATTTTTACTGAAAAGTTCCGGAAATTTTGATTGTAAGAATGCCCGGGAAATGGTATACTAAACTTATGAAAAATTTGGCAGGGCTGGGAGGCGTGCGGAACTAATAACACCATATAAATCAGGAGGTAACTTATCATGAACCGTTTAAAGGACAAAGTAGTTATTGTCACCGGGGGTAATTCCGGCGTTGGCGCGGCTGCGGCAAAGCTTTTGGCGGCGGAGGGCGCGAAGGTTGTGATCACAGCAAGGCGCGCGGCGGCACTTGAGGCGGTCGCGAAGGAGATTGAGGCTTTTGGCGGCGAAGTGCTTGCGGTGCCGACCGATATCTCCAAGCCGGGGGATGCGGAAAATCTTGTGGAAAAGGCAATCGAGAAATTCGGGAAGATTGATGTACTAGTCAATAATGCCGGCATTCTCGAGGAGGGTTTAAAACCGATCGACCGCTATACGGACGAGGACTTAGACCGTATCCTTGAGACGAACACGAAGGGTACGATGCGCTGCATGCGTGCGGTTTCGCAGAAAATGCAGCCGGGCGCGTCGATTGTCAATGTGGCTTCGGTAGCCGGTGCGCTTGGCTGCGGAGGGGCGGCTTACGTGGCATCGAAGGCGGCGGTGATCGGTGTGACGCGCCATACTGCCCTGCGCTTTCAGGCAACTGGCATCCGCTGCAATGCGATCTGTCCTGGCACGATTGTGACACCGATGGTAGCGGATATGAAGGCGGATAAGCTTGACCCGGATATGTTTGGTGCGATGGCGACCCACAGCAACTTAAAGACCCAGCCTTGTATGCCGGAGGATGTTGCCAATATCATCTTATTTTTTGCGAGTGACGAATCCCGTGCGATCACGGGGCAGGTGCTCGTGACGGATTTTGGCAGCATGCTGTAAAACATGTTTTGTCCCATGTTTGTTTTGCCGTGATGTGCAAGGAAAATTGACAAACGAACCGATGAAACACATTTGCCCGCCGAAAATGGTGCGGGATGCTGTCCTGCGGCGGAAAAATAATTTTAGGAATTTGGGTAACAATAGAAACAGATGCGATTGTCATAAGAGAGGAAAGAGGGACGTGGAGCCATTGCTGTACCGAAACCGACAGTTTTCCAAAGGGTTCCGCGCAGTTTCCCTGATTTCCGGAAATGGGGATGAATATGGATCAGACAGTGATGTATAAGCTTACCTATGGCTTGTTTGTGCTGACGGCCAGGGAGGGTGAGAAGGATAATGGCTGCATTGTGAACACGGTCAGTCAGGTGACTACGACACCAAACCGAATCGTAGTAGCGGTCAATAAAAATAATTACACGCATGATATGATCGTGCGTACCGGTGTGTTCAACGTGTCGATTTTGTCAGAAAGTTCAAAATTTGATACCTACAAGCATTGGGGCTTCCAGAGCGGGAAGGACACAGACAAGGCGGCGGGGATCACATTTTCCCGCGCGGAAAACGGCGTGATCTATCTGGCGGAGGAAACAAATGCATACATTTCCGCAAAAGTGGTCACGATGACCGATCTTGGCACGCACACCCTGTTTTTGGCAGACGTGACGGATGGCGCGGTGCTCTCGCCGGATGCGTCGGTAACTTACGCCTACTACCAGGCAAATATCAAGCCGGCACCTGCCGCGCAGGCGAAAAAGAAAGGTTTTATCTGTACGGTGTGCGGTTATATCTATGAGGGGGATACCCTGCCGGAGGATTTTATCTGCCCGCTGTGCAAACATCCGGCTTCTGATTTTAAGCCATTGTAGGAATGGGGACAGGGCCGGGGGCATGTTCATGATTGGTTCTTGGTCATCGCCATAGTGATGGGCTGGAAATGAGACTGCTGCAAAATAGAGCAACTACATGTGTAGGGGGAATTATTAGAGTTCTTCTTTACATATTATGTATTGTTATTTTGTGGCAGTCTCTTTTTTTTGGCTCTTTTTGGGAAAGAAAACGGTATCCTATTGCACTATCAATTACGAAAATAAAAGATTATGCGTTAAAAAGTAATTTTTAAAATGATTTTTCGGTGGATTTGATCGAAAAATTTTTATGAACCGTGAAAAACTTATGGAATTTGCTTGACAGCTGTTTCAGGATTCGCTATAATACGGGACAGTGACTTGGAAAACCGTATATTTCCACGTTTTCGCTCATGTCGTGCCTTCATTGGCAGCGGCAGAAATTAAGAATTTATCAAGGAGGTAAACCAATGAAAAGCTTTATGGCAAGCCCGGCAACAATCGAGAGAAAATGGTATGTTGTAGACGCACAGGGACAGACCTTGGGTCGTCTTTGCTCTGAGATTGCAAAAGTTTTGAGAGGTAAGAACAAGCCGATCTATACACCGCATATCGATACCGGTGATTATGTGATCGTTGTAAACGCAGAAAAGATCAAGGTGACCGGAAAGAAGATGGAGCAGAAGATTTACTACCATCATTCCGATTACGCTGGCGGTATGAAAGAAACCAATTTAAAAGAAATGATGGAAAAGAAGCCGGAAGAAGTTATTATGCTCGCAGTCAAGGGCATGCTTCCGAAGGGACCGCTTGGCAGGAGCATGATCACGAAATTACACGTATACGCTGGTCCTGAGCATAACCATGCAGCTCAGAAGCCGGAAGTATTAACGTTTTAATCGGACGGAAAGGAGGAAATGACATTGGCTAAAGGAAGATATTACGGAACCGGCAGAAGAAAGAGCAGTGTTGCAAGGGTATACTTGGTACCGGGTACCGGCAAGATTACGATCAATAAGAGGGATATCGATAATTATTTCGGTCTTGAGACCTTGAAGCTCGTTGTTCGCCAGCCGCTTGTCCTCACGGAGAATACGGATAAGCTCGACGTGCTTGTAAATGTTCGCGGAGGTGGTTTCACCGGCCAGGCAGGTGCGATCCGCCACGGTATTTCGAGGGCTCTGCTTCAGGCAGACGCAGACTACCGTCCGGCGTTAAAGAAGGCAGGTTTCTTGACAAGAGATCCGAGAATGAAGGAGAGAAAGAAATACGGCCTCAAGGCGGCTCGTCGCGCTCCGCAGTTCAGCAAGAGATAAATACAAGAAGAATAATGAAATTAGTAGAACCCTTGAAAGTCCAGTATTTTCAAGGGTTTTCTTTATGTCTGCATTTTCTGAAATTGTGGTAAAAAGTGCTGAATTTTGAAGCGTAGCACACACATAGCACACATATAGCACACAAGTAGCACACAAATTAGAGCATAAAAACCTTGTGTCTTGTGTAAGACTTTTGTATAATGCGGTTGTTAGAAAAAAGGCGGTGTTTTCATGAATAGAACGGCCTATAAGAACCGGCATATCAAAGAGCATTACGATAGGATAAACCTTGTTATTCCCAAAGGTGAAAAGGACAGGATAAAGAAAATATGTTCTGAAATGGGTGCAAGTGTCAATGAATACCTTTATATGCTTGTGTGTAATGATCTTGCGGACGGTACAAGCAGAATGCTAGAGAAAAAGCAGGGCTTTCATGCAGAACAGGAACGGATGCTTGAAAAGTGGCAAGTACCAAGAAAATATTATGAAATGATAGAAGATTTATCCTATACCAAAGACGAGGGACATTTTATCTATTTGAAAAAGGGTTATGTAAATGACGTGACAGGCAGCAGGAACATACATTGCATGAAAATAGGTAGTTTCATTCAATCCCTTCCTTTCATTAACATAATTGTCACGAATGTCTCTCAAATCAGGATATTGCGGAAATGAAACAGGAAGAAAGCGAAACTATGACCTATGCACAATATAAGAAAATAATGGATAATGATTGCAAAGGACAGCTTCAGGAGCTGTCACAATTTGCTAAAGAGAACCGGGAATTGTACCGGCGGTATAGTGATAGATATGAGAAACAAAGAGACGCGGAACGAAAATCACGATTCGCCGAAAACACATTCAAAAATAAACTATTTTCGATTAGGTAGGGAGGTAAAATATTATGGAATACAAACATATTCAGACAACAACGGCTTTACGCAATCAGAACGAAATTAAGGCGTATCGGATTTTAGGCATTGAAGCTAAACACCTAATTTTTCAATTATGGCTAAATAGTGACGAGCAGGGGCGGCTGATGGTATCAATGCCGGAAGAATACCGGATAGGAGAATTTATTGATTTACAAGTGGTACGGACAAGCAGAACGTCATATCAAGTAACGCTGATCGGACGGACACCGCAAAAGTTTATTCCTGTAAATGGGCGAGCAATCGCAGTATAGGGGGAGAATTATGGATAATAAGAACAGTACAGCGCAAAGGCAGCAGGAACACAAAGACCGCCAAACACTGACAGCGGAAGAATTGGCTGTAAAATCGGCGAAAAGAAGAGGGAACGAGCGGGCAAGGCGTGAAATTATTAGCGGCTATGCAAGCGGAAAATGGAGGTAGATCACATTATGGATAAGGACACACTTATAAACAATCTGCTTGCGAATTACGGCAAATACGGCGTTACCAGAGCAGAATTAGAGCTGATTATGGATGATGGCATACAGAACTATGATTTATCATTAGAAGCTATCTACAGCGGTTTAAAAATGAGCCTTGCATCTGCATTTAATGAGCATGAGTATTTCTCTTTAGATGATGTAATGGCGATAACCGGAGAGAGCCAGGAAGAACTTTTACAGAGGATAGAGCAATGCAGACAGGAGTTGATAGAAGTTGGAGAAAACCCGGACGAGTATTTCAAGCATGTGGTGCCACAGAGGGCGCAGTCTACTACTTCCTTAACGGTTTGCATTAACAGAATTTAATTGTAAAAATAAGCAAAGGCAGGGCGTTAATCCCCTGCCTTATATGCATATTTATTAAAGTGCCAATTTGTATAATGCCAACTGATTAAGACTTACACCCTCTTTTTCCGCTTCAATGGCTAATCTTTGATGCAAAGATTTTGGAATTCTTACAACAAATTTGCCGCTGTAATTGTTTGGTGCTTCTGGAATTGGTACGGGAAGATTATTTTCTATCTTTATTTCAATATATCCTTCCAATGCTTCATTAAGGCTTTCATATAATCCTTCCAGTGTATCACTGGTACTTTGGCATCCGTCAAGTTCCAAAATTCTGCCATAGAAAT
>CAMRSM010000077.1 GCA_947053345.1 uncultured Lachnospiraceae bacterium | reverse complement strand
CTTTTATATCTTTACCGGCATCTCTCGAATAAAAATCCTTTAAATCTTTGTGTATTGCGAAACCCATATGTTCTTCGATCTTTTCCCAATCAATTTGTATTGTACCAATCTCTTTGTTTTTAAAATCTCTTATTTTCATAACGTATTCCCTTCTGTTAATTCCAATTTATTGGTCTGTACTGGGGAAAATTATACCATACCCAATCACGAAAAACAATCCCCATCCTACTCGCCCCTTGACCGTCTGGATTTTTGCCGTTGCTCTGACCCCCGACCTCTCCCAAAGAACAGAATGGAGTGTTACGCAATAAGGCTTGAAAAAGCTTGGTTTTTAAGGCGTTGCAGACGCGAAAATCCACAGGGTAAGGATTTTATACTACCTACCCACGAAAACGGCTTCTAACCGTCCACAGGCGCGCTTTGCGCCCGTTTTTCCTGCCCGGTTCCAGCTATGATGAAAAGTTTTCCTTAAATAACTTAAAAAACACTTGCCCGCCACCTGCCCGGTTCATCGTGAATCAGGCAGGTGGCGGGCAAGTCGGTATGTTCTTCCAAAAAAAATGATGTACCCGCATTTTTCTTTTGCTCTTCATGCCAGATGTGAGAAAGGGCTGTGCCATGAAATGTTCCATATCTTTTTCCGAAAAGGAATATTCCCCCTTTCCATCGAGCCGGTCAGGAGTCCCTGTTTGTAAAAATCCGTTAAAAAACCGTGAACAGCCTAATCATACCACTAAAAGTTTTGGGATCAACCAATTGGTGGATGATATTTATTTTTTTTCGGGGATATGATATAATGTCCGCAGGATATTATACCGGCACCGGTTCGCCGTCCGACGAAGGAGGACATCTTCCTTAGGCAAATCATGTGCATGCCCCGCAGGGAACATGTCGGAACGACATGGTAAAATGACCGCAGGGCATGATACCGGCGCTGATTTGCCGTCCGACCAAAGGGAGGACAATTCCTTAGGCAAATCATGTGCATGCCCCGCAGGGAACATGTCGGAACGACATGGTAAAATGACCGCAGGGCATGATACCAGCGTTGATTTGCCGTCCGACCAAAGGGAGGACAATTCCTTAGGCAAATCATGCACATGCCCGCAGGGAACATGCCGGAACGACATGGAATAATAGCGAGTGGCAAAGCAAACGGCAAGTAACTTGTGGGAGGACACAGAAAAACGAAAGGAGCATTTGAATGCCTGCATTTTATACACATTATATTTTCGGAAGATTCGGATACCACGACATGGAGGAAGGAGCACTAAAGGAAATGGTGCGCAGGCACAAAAAGGTTTATTCCTTTGGGCTTTCCGGACCGGATATCTTTTTTTATTTTGCCCCGGATCAGCTTCTTGTGCATCCGACACCGGGTTCGAGGCTGCACGAGGAGAAGTGTGGTGCTTTCCTGCGCTGCATGTTAAGGGAAGCCCTGGCACTTTCCGGGGAGGAGAGGGCGGTCGCAGTTTCTTATCTCGCGGGGTTTATCGGGCATTACGCGCTTGATGTCAGCTGCCATCCGCATGTCTATGAATATATCGAAGAGGAGGCGGCATTTTTGGAGAGGGGAGAGGGCGGACGGGTAAGCGATGGGAGCATGCACTTTCGGATACGGCGCAGGCCGCGCGCGCACCGGGTTTCACGGCATGAAAAGACCGGTATCCATTTCCGCTATGAATGTGCGATGGATCATTATTTTCTGGAGTATTATGCATCGAAAAGGGCGGGGCAGCTGCGCCAGAGGAAGATGGTGTATCTGGCACCAAAGGAGCGGAAGGTGATTGCGCGTCTGGTCGCCGCGGCTTACAATAAAACGTATGACCGCCCCCATATGAGCGAGGCTTCCATGCGTGCCGTGCTTTTTTGTGTGCGCATGGTACAGCACCTGATCTGCGACCCGTATGGCAGGAAGGAGAAGATTCTTTGCCCGTTGGAAAAATTTGTTTATCGCCATCCGTTTCTGGCAGGCCTTTTTGTCAATGACAATTGCTATAGTATTGGGAAGGAGGAGTGGGAAAAAATGGATGAGTTGTTTCGGAGCGGACGCAGGGAATATAAGGCGATGTCCGATGCGTTGGGAGAAGTAATCGCAAGTGCATGGATGCTGTCGGAGACGGGAGCTTCTTTCGGAAAAGAGACAAAAAACACCGCGGCAATACGGCAGGCAAGGATACGCTATGAAAGGGCGTTAAAGCTTTTTGCGGATGCGCTCGGCAGTCGGTCATACCATACCGGGATGCCGGTATAAGGATGTGGGGGAGACAATGTTTTATGGAAAAGAGAAATATCGTGGAATTTGATCCGAAACTGCTTGGTGCAATCCAGGAAATTATGGGCAGGTTACCGGCCATCCCGGGGGATCTTTCCAGTATCAAAGCGCTTACCATATTTGACAAGCATAGTATAAAAGGGGAACCCGGTTGGATTTTTTTGAATTGGATCCGATTTGCGCCCGGACATTTTTCTGCGGTTGGGATGATGGAAAATCTGCATACCCTGCTGTTCAAAAATCACGGGGTATTGCACGTGAAGGATTTTACGTTCCTTTCCCGTTTAAAGCGGTTAAAAAAGCTGGATCTGAGCGGGACGGATTTTTCGGACTGTACATTACTAAAAAATCTTCCGGCCCTGCAATATGCCGTGCTGCCGGATCGGCGGCAGCTTGTCCATACAGAAGTTTTAAGGGAACTTTCGGCAAGGGTGGAAACAAAAACCGAGAAGGAGGAGCGGGAGTATTGCCGTTGGCTGCTCGGAAGCGAAGAGAAGGGAAAGGCCGGGGAGTGCGAAAATGCGGCCATGCCGTTTCCTGCTCCTGTGTATACGGCAGACCGGCGGCTGATTGGCTGGATTGCCGCGAGCCAGAAGGGGTTACCAAAAACGCCGGCGGGGTTGATGAAAATAAGGGAGATTGACAGTTTAAGCGTGGAAGTTTTCCGAACTGATTTTATGGGGAAGCTTCCTTCTTGGCTCTCAGAAAAAGAAGGGGATTTTTCTCTGCTTGCCAAATTACCGAATTTGCGGGTTCTGTTTTTGTGGAATACGGATCTGGATGATTTTTCATTTTTGTCCGACTGCAGGCAGCTTTCCTATATAAATCTCTGGAATACCGGTTTTACGGATTGCGCTATACTGGCAAAGCTGCCCTCCTTGCGGTGTGTCTGTCTGCCGGAGGCAGGAAGGCTCAAGAACCTTGAGGTTCTGGCTGCGCGGCGGGAAGCGGAGATGACCCAGAAGAAAGAAGAATTATGGGATTTTGTCTTAGAGGGCGGCAGGGCGGAACTGCCGGATACAACTTCGCTGCTCATAAAGACTGAGCCGGAACGCTTCAAGGCGGAGGAGAAAGAAGATTTGCGAAAGCAGGAATATGAAGCGGAGGATGGTGGAAAGAGAAAGGAAAAGAAGGGGGAGAAAAAAGAGCAGGAGCAGGCGGAGTCCGAACGGGAAAGGCAAATTCTTATGATGCTTTCCCGTTTGGATGCTGCAAGAAAAGGAATGCCAATGCCGCAGGAACCAAAAGAAGAAGTTCCGTTTTTCCGGGATGACGAGTTTGACAATTTAGCGGTTATTTCCGGGGAGGAGGTTGTGATTTCCTACAAAGGGGACTGCAGGGTGCGCCATGTGGTGGCGCAGTTTTTTATGGAGGCGGAATTGTCGCCGGCCTGGGATGCCTTTTGTGCACTGGAGGAGGAAAAGGATAATTGGAGAAGGCTTTCTGCAAAACGGGCGAAAGAGATGACGGACGAGCTTTGCCGCCTGATCATGGAGGAAAACGTCGAGGAATTGTTCCTATCGCTGGATCCGTGGGGGGAGGGGCCTTATCTGACATTGGATTTTGCCGGAGGATGGGCTGCGATCGATTACATGGACGATGAGAATGCAGTTTATTACAGTATTTACAATCCGGCATACACAAAAGGTTCCGAACTATGTCCGGTGCAGGTTGGGGGACAGAGCCCGGTGCCCAAAATGCTGGCCACCGAAGACGTGGGACAAACCGTGGAGATTGTCCGGTATTTCCTTAAGAAAGGGCAGCTGCTGCCGGGGACGCTCTGGAAAACAAACCAGAAGAAGTAGGGGCTTTGAATTTGTCTGATTTTTACTGGAATGTTTTTGCATATCCACTTGAAAACTAAAGTATTTTAATGTATACTAAAACATAGAACAAATCATGCCGTCATTGGGGAGCGGCAGAACTGGAGGTAAACTTATGGGATATGATGTAAAGAACGCGCTGGAAACCGGAAAAACCGCACTGGGAATTGAATTCGGCTCCACGAGGATCAAGGCGGTGCTGATTGACGAGAACAATAACCCGGTTGCATCGGGAAGCCACGACTGGGAAAACCGTTATGAGAACGGGATATGGACTTATTCCCTTGACGATATCTGGACGGGGTTGCAGGATGCTTACAAGAACCTGGTGGCGGATGTTAAGGCGCAGTACGGGGTTGTATTAAAGAAAATCGGTGCGATCGGTTTTTCGGCGATGATGCACGGCTATATGGTCTTTGATGAGAAAGATGAACTGCTTGTCCCGTTCCGCACATGGCGCAACAATATCACCGGGGCGGCATCCGAAGAACTGACGAAGCTTTTTGGCTACCATATCCCGCAGAGATGGAGCATCGCGCACCTGTACCAGTCCATTTTAAACGGGGAGGAGCATGTCGGGAAAATACATACATTGCTCACGCTCGCGGGCTATATCCATTGGAAGCTGACCGGGCGCAAGGTGCTCGGTGTCGGTGAGGCATCCGGGATGTTCCCGATCGACATCGCAACCAAGGATTTCAATGCGCGGATGGTCGCGCAGTTTGACGAATTGGTAGCTAAGAAACAGTATGGCTGGAAGCTGCGCAGTATTCTGCCGCAGGTGCTTGTGGCGGGGGAGGACGCAGGAGAATTGACGGCGGAGGGCGCGAAGCTGCTTGACGTGTCGGGAAACCTTGAGGCGGGGATACCTCTGTGCCCTCCGGAGGGGGATGCCGGTACCGGCATGGTGGCGACCAACAGTGTAGCGGAACGCACAGGTAATGTCTCGGCGGGGACTTCCGTGTTCGCGATGATCGTGATGGAAAAGGAATTAAAGAAAGTTTACGATGCGATCGACCTCGTGACTACCCCGACCGGCAGCCTTGTGGCGATGGTGCACTGCAATAACTGTACTTCCGACCTCAATGCCTGGGTGGGGCTGTTCCGTGAGTTTGCGGAAAGCTTTGGTATGAAAGTGGATATGAACGAGCTGTTTGGCACGCTCTACAACAAGGCTCTTAAGGGGGACGCGGACTGCGGGGGGCTTCTCGCGTACAATTATTTTTCCGGTGAGCACATTACGGGCTTTACCGAAGGCCGTCCGCTGTTTGTGCGCACTCCGGAGAGCAAATTCAATCTTGCAAACTTTATGAGGGTACATTTGTTCACTTCCCTCGGCGCGTTAAAGACGGGGCTTGATATTCTCTTTAAAGAGGAAGGTGTGCAGGCAGACCGCGTGACCGGGCACGGCGGGCTTTTTAAGACGAAGGGAGTCGGCCAGAGCATCCTTGCGGCGGCGATGAACACGCCGGTATCCGTGATGGAAACGGCAGGCGAGGGCGGTGCTTGGGGCATTGCGCTCCTTGCGGCTTATATGAAGAACAAAAAAGACGGGGAGACACTGGACGCATACCTGAACGAGCATGTTTTCGGCGGCAATACCGGAATCTGCGTAGATCCAAAGGCGGAGGATGTCGCAGGCTTTGACGAATTTATAAAGCGTTATGCGGCAGGGCTTGCAATCGAGCATGCGGCAGTCGCAAACATGAAATAAGAAGTTTTTGGAAGCGGATTGGTGTCGCCGGGGTTTTCATGATGGCACAGGGGCTGCCAAACAAAGCAAAGGAATTTCTTTGTTCTGTTTGGCAGCTTTTAGTAATCTTTGTGCTTTCTGCCGTACTCGGAACGGTCTGGAAAGCCAGATGGGAAAATAGGTGTAAAAATGAAAAAAATAGTTGACAAGGAAAAAAGAATGTGATATTATATAAATCGTTCGGTAAGGGTAACACAAACATAATATGTGTGCTTAGCTCAGCTGGATAGAGCGTCTGACTACGGATCAGAAGGCCGGGAGTTCGAATCTTCTAGCACACGTCTAAAAAAGGCAATATCCCTGTTAAGATTTTTAGCAGGAATATTGTCTTTTTGTTTTTGGCAGAGCGGAACTTTTGCGGATGACAGATTGGACATCCGGGAGGGGCGCTGATATAATATCCTGTGGATATTATACCAGCGCTGATTTGCCGTCCGACCGGAGGGAGGACAATTTCTTCGGGCACGGACCTGACGGTCGCAACTTGCCGGAATGGTATCGAAAAGGCCATTTGGCTTTTTGTTAAGACGAACTTTTTAAGGGATGGGAAAAATCGGGCGAAAAAGCACCGGAGGACGGTTAAAAACCGTTTTCGGCGGCAAAATGGCAACGGCAATCTTATATTTTGGGGGATGAAACCTATGAAGATTAGAAAGGCAACGGAGCATGAACTGTTGGAATTGTGGGGATATGAGAGTATCCATACTGCTTCTTCGAATGCAAAATTCTTTTGCGATAACATAAAAAGAGGAAATACCGAATTTTGGACGCTCGATTATGAGGGAGAACTGGTTGGAGAGTTGTATGTTTTCTATGACCTTGAGGACAGAGATTTTGCAGATGGCAAAAGAACGGCATATCTTTGTGCATTCAGAGTCAGAACAGATTTTCGTGGTCAGGGATTAGGGACAAAATTGATCTGCCACGTGATTGAGCACATAAAGGAGTTTGGATATCATAGGATATCCATTGGTGTTGACACTACAGATATGGCTAATATTCGTTTATATAAACGGCTTGGTTTTACAATCAAGGGAAAGACCAACTATTAAAAGTCAAGTAGATAATTGAAAAAACAAAAGAAATTATC
>CAMRSM010000076.1 GCA_947053345.1 uncultured Lachnospiraceae bacterium | reverse complement strand
CTGGAAACGGTACTTGTGTCTATAGTCCAAATTTTTCCCAATCTTTAACCGATTCAATAACAGGTATCCAGCTATCGATTTCAAATTCTTCTTTTGTAGGCGGTTCAGTATATCCATCTACTACAAGTGTTCCACTACATTTTATGTGAGCCTTTCTCACCAGTCAGTAGAATATTCCATGCTCCACAAGATTTCCTCCAAATCATCATCTGAAATGGAATACTGCTTCTGAATCGGTTTCAGCGCAGTTATTATTTTATCAAATTCTTCGTCATCATCTATTTTGTCCGATAATTCATCATAATTCTGTAACCCACATTCTTCTTTCAACACCCTAAGAACCTCTTTTTGAGAAGCCTTTCGCAGAGAATCACAATCCCTATCATGAAGTATCTCATCAAGATATGTAAGCAGATTCTCGGAAATGAACACCATGCGCTGGTCTATTTCTTCCGGTGTCACCATGTCTTCGTCAAAATCAAACAATACTTCGTGGTCAATCTGGTAAATTCCGCATTTCTCTTCTTCCGGCATTTTTTCCAGTCGAATACAACGGATAAAGTAGCCATCTTCATTCCATGCGAAAGGCAAATAGCCACATCTAACAAGGACAGGATTCCATGCGTTTTTCACTCCTTGAAAATGTTCAGCTACAGAATTACGTCCTATGGGATTATCAAAGCAGTGATGGGTAACAGTCAGAAATGCTTTCAAAGAAAGAGGCAGTTCAACTCCTAGTTCTTTTTCCAATTTCTTGATTTCCCCATCCGAAATCATAGCCGGAACCAGCTTCCATTTCTTCCATTCATCATTAGGGTTCACATCATCGCTCCACATTTCTTTTTCCTCTTCCTCAAGAGGAAGTGTCACACGGATTTCTTCCTGTGAAAGCTTCTGATAATACTGTTCAAAAAAATTTCTCATGTATTCCTGATACTCGGCATAGGTCATTTCAGCACCATCCTTTTTATTCCGATTTGTCGATTTGTTCATAATCATATTATATCATACAGACCTTAAGAAATCTATTTATTTTACTCTTAATTTTAGGAATAGTGAGGGCTACTGCCTACAAAAATTTTGTGTTACTTTACCGTACATGAGCATTCCTGCAGGTATTATAACAAAACCGGGAAGAAAAGGCAAAAGAAAATGAAAACTCGGCAAAAATCGCACAAAACTCCGCAAGTTTTAAGAGGTATTTTCTGCAAAATCTGCTATGATAAAATACGGGGGCAGTATTGCAACCGCATAATGACACGACGGAAAGGGGTTTTACAGTATGCAGTACCGCAATGTATTTACAGAGATCGGAAAAAGCGAAGAGGAAGTACAGGCAAAGCTTCAGGAGATCGTACATAATTTCTTCTACGGCGAGGATAAAGTATATTACCCGGTCGGCGATGACATGGCTTATATTGAAGACACCGGGAATCATGATGCGCGCACGGAGGGTATGTCCTACGGCATGATGATGTGTGTGCAGATGGACATGAAAGAGGAGTTTGACCGTCTCTGGAAATGGGCAAAAACTTATATGTGGATGGAGGACGGTTGGAACGAGGGGTATTTTGCGTGGTCGTGCCAGGTGACCGGAGAGAAGAACGCAAACGGCCCTGCGCCGGACGGTGAGGAATTTTTTGCGATGGCGCTTTTCTTTGCTTCCAAACGCTGGGGCGACGGTGAGGGGATTTTTGACTACTCGGGGCAGGCAAGGGAAATCCTTGCGGCATGTCTGCACAAGGGGCGGGACGGCCGTAAGGGAACACCGATGTGGAATCTTGAGAACAAGCAGATCCTCTTTGTACCGGGGGTTGATTTTACCGACCCGTCTTATCACCTGCCGCATTTTTATGAACTGTTCGCGAAATGGGCAAATGAGGAAGACCGCGGTTTCTGGGCACAGGCAGCGCAGGCGAGCCGGGAGTATCTGGCGATCGCATGTCACCCGGTTTCCGGTATGAGCGCGGAGTACGCGGAATTTGACGGCAGGCCGATGAGCCGTGGGCTTGCCTGGTCAAAGGAACGCCATGACTGGTTTTTCAGCGACGCGTACCGCACGGCGGCAAACATCGGGCTGGATTACGAATGGTGCAAAAAAGATGTCGGGCAGTGCGCGGCGGTGAAACGTCTCCAGTACCATCTCGGTGTTACATATAAGGATCATATGACGGGTGTGTTTGAGGTGGACGGTACACCGATCGGCGACGCGGCGAAGCATCCGCTTGGCATTATCGCGACGACGGCGCAGGGGGCGCTTGCGCTGGATGGACCGATTTCTTTGGAGGATGCGGATAAGGAAAAGGCATTGGCGGCGGAATGGGTGAAACGGCTCTGGGACGAGCCGATGCGTTCCGGGAAATACCGCTATTATGATAACTGCCTTTATGTATTCGCGTTTCTGGCACTTTCGGGGAATTACCGGATTTATGAGTAGGACGATGCAAAAGGATATGTGAGGAAGGGAAACTACCGCGATATAGCCTATTTCGCGGTAGTTTTTATTTCCGCTGTTTTAATATAGGAAGATATAATTGGTTTTATTCGGGTTTGAAGATATAATGGAGCGAGGCCGTACATTTTTTGCGGGAGCGGAAACAATAATAACTTGTGTTTTTGCTGCTAAGTTAAGCTTCATTTGTATAGGAAAAGGTGGGGAAGTCAGATGGAACATAAAAAATGAACCGATATTGAAAAAAGTAAAGACCATTCTGCGGGATGATTGGCAGGGATACCGGAAGTAAGTTTTCTGGTCAGGCGGCCTTTTGCACGGGACTGTTGTCGGGGGATTCTGTGATGATTTGTGTTTGGGGATATTGCTATCTTTGGTGCAGAAAGTGTGTGGCGATGGTCTTTTTTTGAAGATAAAAGATGTAATGAAGTACGTTACTTCATTACATGAAAATTTTGTAAAAAATATGATGTTCTGTACTCTGATTGTTAGTTATTGTAGCACGGGAAAAGGGGCTTGTCAATAAATTTAGCAGTTCTTTTTTATTGTCCCGAAGAAAATATAATTCTTTTGTATGATTTAATATTTATATTTAATTTATAAATTTTGTGTGTAGTTGAAGATGTCTAAATAATTTCTCGCAATTCTTTGTGTTACTTTCAATTCGCCGTCAAATTTAGTGTCAGTCCTTATGATAACAAAGCCTCTGTCTGTAAGTTTTTTTGTAGGCAGAGGCTTTGTTAAATTTAATTCATTCGCCGTCACGCCGTCATAAATAAAACCAGAAACCCCATATTTTCAAGGTTCTTGGCAAGATGTAATGAAGTAACGTACTTCATTACAATTTTTGTTGCACAAAAGAACAAAAGTTGGGTTTTGGGATGAGTGGATTGGATGGAGAAAAGCTGGAAAGGAGCCGCCGATGGGGAACATACTATTTGAACATAACCAAAAAGCCTACCTGACGGCGGTGCAGATGCTTGCCCAGACCGGGCGGGCAGCCATCATCCACCCGACGGGGACCGGAAAATCTTTCATTGCGTTCCAACTCTGCGCGGATTGTGCAGAGGGCAGGGTGTGCTGGCTCTCACCGTCGGAGTATATTTTTAAGACACAGATGGAGAAATGGGATAAAGCAGGGGGTGCAACGCCCCAAAACATACAGTTTTTCACCTATGCGCGCCTGATGCGGATGGAGGAGGATGTCCTTGCAGGAATCAAGCCGGAATACATTGTCCTCGACGAGTTCCACCGCTGCGGTGCAGCCCAGTGGGGCGGCGGTGTGAAACGGCTGCAGGAAATGTACCCGGATGCGAAGGTGCTCGGGCTCTCGGCGACGAACATCCGCTACCTTGACAGCCGGAGGGACATGGCGTGGGAACTTTTCGGCGGGAATGTTGCCTCAGAGCTTACGCTGGGCGCAGCGGTGGCGACAGGAATCCTGCCTGCGCCGAAATACGTGCTCTCGGTTTATTCCTACCGCAAGGAATTGAAACGGTATGAGACGAGAGTACGGCAGGCGAGGAATAAAGCGGTGCGGGATGCGGCGGAAAGGGAATTGGAGGCACTGCGGCGGGCGCTGGAGAAGGCGGACGGGCTCCCGGAAGTCTTTGCGAGGCACATGCAGGCGGGTTCGGTGGCGTGCGGCCGCCTTGCACATACAGGAAGAACAAGAACCGGCATGACCGCGGAAAGCAAACCGGGACAACCGGGCGGTTATGGCAAGTATATTGTATTCTGCGCGAATTACGAACATCTTCTTAGTATGCGGGAGCTTGCCCCGGAATGGTTTGCGAAGGTTGACCCAACCCCCCATATTTATACCGTTTATTCGGATGCCCCGGAAACTTCAGCAGAGTTTGCGGCATTTAAGGCCGATGAAAGTCAGCATCTCAAACTTTTATATTGTATTGACATGCTCAACGAGGGCATCCATGTTGCCGGAGTGGATGGGGTGGTTCTCCTGCGTCCGACGGTTTCGCCGACGGTCTACAAGCAGCAGGTCGGAAGGGCACTTGCCGCAGGAGGGGAGAAGACCCCAGTCATCTTCGATATTGTCATGAACATTGAAAACCTCTGCAGCATCGGGGCGATCGAGGAGGAACTGAAAGAGACTGTCTTTGCTTTGCGGGGGGAAGGCCGGGAAGGGGAGATTGTGACCGAACATTTCCGGGTGGTCGACGAAGTGGCGGACTGCCGGGTGCTGTTTGCGAGGCTGAACCAGACCCTGAACGCGTCGTGGGATGCGATGTATGCGATGGCAGAGGAGTATTACAAAATCCACGGCAGCTTGGAAGTCCCGGCTGCCTACACCACGTCAGACGGGTATTCCCTCGGTGCATGGGTCGCCACGCAGAGGAAGGTCTACAACAAAAAGACGGCGGGCTGCCTAAGCGAAGAAAAGATCCGGCGGCTTGAGGCGGTCGGGATGCGCTGGGAGGGTGTGCAGGAGGCTGCGTGGGAGCGGAATTTTGCGGAGGCAAAAAAGTATTATAAGGAATATGGGGATTTGGACATCCCGGCGGATTTCGTGACGGAAAGCGGCTGCAGGCTTGGACGCTGGGTAAGAAGACAGCGGGAACTGTACCAAAGGTTGAATTTGGGGCAGAGGATACCGGCCGGGCAGCACGTTCCGGACAACCGGCAAGCAATGGGGCAGGACGAGGGTTTGGCAGAACCCCCCGGCGGGTCAAAGGGAGCCGGACGGCATCCGGCGGCAGGTGCTGCCGCAAAAGAACGAGACATGTCCGTATCCGGCAGGCAAGGGATCCATGCGGAGCATGTCAAACGTCTCACACAGATCGGGATGGTCTGGGAGAATGATGACCCGTGGGCACGGCGGTTTGAACTGGCACGGCAGTATTATGAGGAGCACGGTGATCTGGAAGTCCCGGCAGACTATGTGGTGGAGGGGGTTTGGCTTGACCGCTGGCTTCGCGAACAAAAGGCAAAGCTTAGGGAGGAAAACGGAATTGCGGGGGGCGGTGCAAAAGCGTCCATAAAAGAAAGGAAACCCCTGACGCGCGAACAGAAAGAAAACCTTGCTTCGGTTGGAATCACCTCATGCCTGACGCGCGGAGAACTTTCCTGGCAGCAGCAATATGGCGAGGCGGAGAAATTTTACCGGGAGCACGGAAACCTTTCCATCCCGAAACGCTATGTCGGGAATAATGGGAAAAACCTCGGGATATGGCTGCAGCGTCAGCGCACAGGCCGCAGGAGGGGATTCTTGAGTACAGAGCAGGTGGCACTCTTAGACCGCATTGGGATGGTTTGGAAGCCGGATATCCCTTGGGAGACCGGAATTTCGCATGCGGAGGAATATTTCCGTGAGAACGGGCATCTGGCTGTGCCAAATCATTATGTTTGTGCGGACGGATACCGTCTTGGCAAATGGATTTCTAACCAGCGCCAGGCTTATAAGCAGGAAAACGGGAAAGGTCTGGCGGCGGAGCAGATCCGGCGTTTGGAAGAGATTGGGATGCTGTGGAGGGCTGGGGAAAAAAGCCATAGGCGATAATTCGATTTTTAGTGCGATATTACAAGTTTGTTTTTGGCATGTGCCAACATGGAAAAGAAGATTGGCGGGGGAATTGTCGCTGTGCCGCATTCCGCCCGGCATCAGGTCATATCGGGGAAAGTTCATGAAATATGTGCAGCAGTGAAGAATTGTGCAGGCATACATATTTGATGGAGCGGCGAAGCATGCCCTTTTCGCGGCCGTATCCCTGATATGGTTTGATCGTCTGTCCGTTTTGCGGCTTATTGCAAACGGGGGGAGAATTGGCGGCACAGGCATGATACGAACGATATGAAATGAGGGAATATATGCAAAATATTGACTATCTATCCGACCCGCGCTTTGCAGGGATTGCGCCGTTTGGCAGGCGGGTATGGCTCGCCTCGCCGACCATGCACGGGGAGGAACAAAAATATGTGGACGAGGCGATTGCCACAAACTGGGTCTCCACGGTCGGCGGGAACATCGACGCGGTGGAGCGCATGGCGGCGGAGATGGTCGGGAGGAAATACGCGGTGGCGCTCTCCTCCGGCACGGCGGCGCTGCACCTGGCGGTTAAGCTCTGCGGGGAAAAGCTCTACGGGCAGCCGCGCGCAGGGTGCGGTACACTTTCCGGGCACAGGGTGTTCTGCTCGGACATGACCTTTGCCGCGACTGTGAACCCCGTGGCGTACGAGGGCGGCGAGGCGGTCTTCATCGGCACGGAGGCGGGGACATGGAACATGGACCCGGCGGCACTTGCGAGGGCATTTGAGACCTACCCTGATGTCAGGCTTGTCGTCACCGCGCACCTGTACGGGACACCGGGGAAGATCCGGGAGATAAAAGACATCTGTGACGCGCACGGTGCGCTTACCGTCGAGGACGCGGCGGAGTCGTTCGGGGCGGCGTACGGCGGGGTGCAGACCGGGAATTTCGGCACGGCATCCGTGATCTCCTACAACGGCAACAAGATCGTGACCGGCTCCTCCGGCGGGATGTTTTTGACGGACGAAAAGGCGGATGCGGACAGGGTGAGGAAATGGTCCACGCAGAGCAGGGAGGCGGCG
>CAMRSM010000075.1 GCA_947053345.1 uncultured Lachnospiraceae bacterium | reverse complement strand
CACACGGCTGTTAACCGTGGGGTTGTTGGTTCGAGCCCAACTCGGGGAGTTTTTTTATATTATCATAACAGTCTGTTATTTTTTGCTGTGTATTTATCATAGTAGGAAAAGAGACCGCATATAATATAATTAAGTGAATACGGCGACTTAGCCAAGTGGTAAGGCGTGGGACTGCAACTCCCTGATCGGCGGTTCAAATCCGCCAGTCGCCTTTGCAGGACAGAGTGCATTTTCTTTATAAGTATAATGCCCTCTGTTTTATTTTGCGTGAGGATAGGTTCGTATTCAAATATTATTCAGAAAAAACCGTGATATACAGGAAGGAACGTAAGATAGGAGGATGGTTGCGCAACAGTCCAAACTGGCGTAACCATCCTCCGGATTATAACTGCAATTTTAGATTGAATGGAATGGTATGGTATCCATACCACACAGGCATTCAGGGAATCTTCGATATCCTCATCCGGTCACGGGAGTATACCAAAACTTAAATCCCGGAACCGATATCTATACTTCCTTACCTGCTTAAACAATTCCATCCCTTACCGCATATGTGATATCTTCATCGCTGATGACCGACAGCACCTTTGTTCCATATTTTTCGGCGAGCAGTTTTGCCCCGGCTTCTTTCTGGGCGATTACCAAAATGGCGGCAACGCTTGCCTTGGTTTCGGAAGTCAACTGCCCGATGCGCTCACCGAGTGTCTTGCCGCTGGAAACCAGATCATCAATCACAATAATGCGTTCCCCTGCTTCCGGCATGTGCCCACAGACCATGCGGCCCCGGCTGTCATTCACCTTGCGGTCATGGCAGAAATTTGTGGTGATGCCGTACTTTTGATAGAGAGCAATGGAGGTCGCTGCAGCAAAGGAAATTCCGTGGTATGCCATCCCGACGATACCGTCAAACTCAATGTGGTTTTCGCGGATGCAGTCAGCGAAAAATTCCCCGAGTTTGGCTATTTGTGCATTGGTGCAGAAATTTTCACTATTGATATAGTAATTGGAATTGCCGCCCATCTTGAGCGCAAAGTCGCCAAAGGTTAAAACCCCGGTATCCGCCATAAAGCGGATGAAGCGCTCCTTGTTCGTCATTGCCTGAAGCTTGAAGCCAAAAAGCTCGTCGATGCTGACACCGAAATAGTTCGCGATGGCAGGAAGCAGGGCAATGTCTGGCTGAGAGGAGCCGTTCTCCCATTTGCTGATAGCCTGATAGGTGATGTGGAGGGCGTTTGCCAGCTCTTCCTGCGTAACGTTTTTGGTTTTGCGGAGTAAACGGATGTTTGTGCCGATTTCTTCCATGTGAAGCTCCTTTCTTTGGGCTGCCTTGCTCCTTTCGGCAAATTTTGTGATTTCCCCAGGAAAAACAATGCGAAAGGGTCTGCGGCAGTTCCCTTGCAGGGACTGTTTTAAGGAGAAGCAGCATAATTGCGGCAGCCCTTGGGTCAGTCCGGTTAATTTGCTTTTTCCGCAAAAGCGGATGGTTCGTCACCCTTCGGTATTTCCCCGATGGGTGAAAGTATTCCTTCCGGAAGGAAATAAGCGCACTGCATTGATTCGGTCGGACAGATCCGCAGGAGGTAGCAGCCAAACTGCGTGATCCGATTGGCCGGATAATTATGCCGGGGTTGATGTAAATGTAGCCCGCGGCTCAGGCGCGAAATGATGTTCTGCAGATATCTGAATTATAACTGTTAAAAAAGACTTTCACAATAACGCCGCAATATAGTTTTTCTCAAACAGTGGTTTAGTTAAAATTCAATTTATGGGAAATGCAGAGGTGGAGCAAAGAAGAAGCGATTATAGGAACAGAGATAGATTGTAGGTTTTATGGGAAGAGGGAAAAGCCATTTATCACCAGACGTTGCTTTTCCCACGGAGTTATTTTAGCCGGAAGTTTAAGGCGGCGGGGCTGACACCGGCAGCCAGCCGGAAAAAGATACTAGGGTATCGCCGGAACGTGTCATTTCCTCCAGAAGGAGGTACAGTCCGCCTTGTCTTTTTGATTGTACTGTATGATACGCTCCAAAAGGGCGAAATCAACGGGCTGATCCCAGCGGATGCGAAAGATATTGGCACTCTGGTTATAGCCGGATGCCGCAATTTCCCCTGAAAATTTTTCCATTGCTTTCGGTTCAGGTGAGACTGCAATGTGCTGTTTTGATACGCTGAAGCCGATGATAAAGGTTCCGTGGCTGGTGAATATCGGCTGGTTCCAAGCAATCTTGGGTTCCATGTCCGGAAAATTGTTTTTTGCCCATTCCAGAATATCCCACATACGGGAACGGTGTTCCTCGTTGTTTATTGTTGATAAATAATTTTTAAAGATTTCCATGCACTCCCTACTTTCGGATGTTTTTGTATCGTCTTAGTTGTTTCCGGACCGAACCGAAAATATACTACATTTTTGATTGGAGGTTCTTTTTGCATTTCTTTGTGGCGCACTTTCGTATGGTTTATTTGAATAAAATATTTACCGCAAATACCCCTTCCTCATACGAAGCCGATATCTTTCCTCCCAACAACTCCGTAAAATGTTTCGCGATCGCCAGTCCCAGTCCTGTATTTCCTTTTGTCCTTGATATGTCAGTCGTATAAAATTCGTCAAAAATCCGCGCAAGATCCGGGCATGGGGTGGCAAGGAAGTTTTCGAAGCGGACGGAGATTTTGGTGGGCGGGAGATTTTCCGGGGATGCCAGGCCGGCAGTGTTCTTGGGCGTATCCCTGCGCGGCATCGGCGAAGCACATTCCTGCACCGATATTATAAGATTGCCCACCCCGTGCTTTAGGGAATTGCTGATCAGGTTATCAAAAATCCGCAGCAACATATTCTGGTTTGAGAAAATTTTCAGCTTGTTTTTTTCGCATTGTAATACGACGGAACGCCCTTTCACACAGTAATCGTCATAGTGGTGTGCGACAGATTCCTCAAGGACTGCAACCAGATTTAATTCCTCCTTCTCCGGCGCGCGTCCGCCGGCAATCATTTGGGAAAGTTCAAAAAAGGAATTGATCAACTCTTCCAAACGTTCCAGACGCTGTGTGACAATTCCGGTCTCCCGGTGCTTTTCTTCGGCAGGCAGATTGCTGTTAAAGATCATGTCAAGATAGCCCAATGCTGAGGTCAGCGGGGTGCGCAGGTCGTGCGATATATTGGTCAGCATCTGTTCAAGCTCATGCCTTTTTTGCGCATAGTGAACCCGGTTGGCGCGTGTTTCTGCCAGGAGCGAGTTGATTTCCCGCAGAAGATCCGCGGAAACAAAGCCATTCTTTACATGGAGCAATGCGTTTGTATCCGAGCCGCTCAGTTCCTTTAACTGATGCACGATGTGATCCATCTCGCGGCGGGAAAAGAACAGGAGCAGGATAAGCAGGAAACTGATGGTTCCTAAAATAATGACAGCAATCAGCATTGTGAAAAAACCTCGCGCACTCTTTTATTTATTTTATTTCTGATCTTTTAAAAATCCGGCAGCCAATCACGGCTGACATAATAATCTCCGCCAGACCGATGCATGTACATGTCATGATATAGCCCCGGTCCTTTGAAGTTGCCAGCAGACTTAATGCAGCCTGCAGCTCGTACCGGTTAAGAAATTTAACAAGCAGTTCCGACTCCGTAATAACACAGAGCGCATTGAGCACCAGTTGGAATAAAAACTGGAACGGGATGACGACCGCGTTGAAAGCGGCGGCTTTTTTGGTGAAAAACCCGAGCATCGTCATTAGGGAGGCAGTGCCCAGGAGCAGCGGGAGCTGCTTTACGGTTGCGGCAAACACTCTGGCGGCCGCCCCGGTGTAGGCTTTGCCGTTGACAATAAAATTCAGGAGGTAGAGAAATATGCTGTTAAAAAAGATCAGCGCTGTAGATAATAGCAGGATCAGCGCCAGCTTGCTCAGGTAGTATTTATTTTTACTCACTGCCGCGCTCAATGTATTTTTTATGGTGTGGTTTGAAAAATCCGCCATTAGTACCACAAAAACAATGACAATGATGGGATAGTACAGATTGATATTTGCGGAAAGGACTTCCACCACGAAGTTCTTTTTCTGTTCTTCGGTTCGGACGGTGTGCGGCATCCGGTCCGTCTCGCCGATCTCGACCACCGTATCGCCCTGATAATCAATCGAGGCATTGCCGATATGACCGACCTCACGAAGACCGACGCTGACGGACGCAAGAATAATGATGATACCAATTGCCAGATAAATGTTAACTCCCTTAAAAATGCGGTAAAAATCCGCCTTTATCATGTTCATCATGCCCGCATCTCCCCGCTGATCAGCGATTTAAAATAATCTTCCAGCGAAATACCGGATTCGAAAATCCCGGAAACATTGACATCGTTTTTTATCAGCGTTTTGTTGAGGTCTTCGGGCTTTACGTGCTCCTCGTAAATGCGCAGTTCTCCTGCGTCGATCACTTTGTAATTGGTTATTCCTAGTTTTTGCTCAAGGACGGCGGCGCAGCGCTTCGCGCTGTCGGTTTCCACTACAAGGCAGCGCATACACTCAAGGTCAAGCTCCTCCCTGGTGATTTCTTTTAGCATCTTGCCTTTTTCAATAAAAAAAAAGCGGTTTGCGACCAGATAGAGCTCCGATAGGATGTGGCTTGAGATGATCATGGTAATTCCGCGTTCCGCATTCAGGTGTTTGAAGGTATCGCGCAGCTCGCTGATGCCGAGAGGGTCAAGTCCGTTGATCGGCTCATCTAAAATGATCAGATCCGGATTGTCAAGAACGGCGAGGGCAATACCGAGGCGCTGTTTCATGCCGAGGGAAAATTTGCGGAATTTTTTGTCCTTTACGTCAGAGAGCTGCACGAGCGAGAGGGCTTCGTCAATCTGTCCCATATCCACGATCCCCTTTTGGATCGCGTAATATTTTAAGTTCTGGTAGGCGGTGAGATTTGCGAAAAACGAAGGGTTCTCGATCAGGCAGCCGATTCGCTTTTTCTGGGCCGCGGCCGCGGTTCCCTTTTTTGAAAATATCTCAAATTCACCGCCGGATGCCTCGGTCAGTCCTGTGATGATCTTCATGATCGTGGTCTTTCCTGCGCCGTTGCGTCCGATAAACCCGTAGATATCACCGCGGTAGACAGTCATGTCCACGGAGTCAAGCGCCGTAAAGTGTTTGTAGCGCTTGGAAAGATTTCTTGTTTGCAGTACGATTTCCCGCATGGGTTGGTAGTCTCCTTTTTGTTTATTTCAGCTGATAGGTCTATTGTAGCAGGAAAGTCTGAAAAAACACTTAAGGGAGGTCTTAAAAATATCTTAACGGTGGGATGTAAAAAGCGCTTTTTTATTCTGGGTTAATGGCTGCTGTTTCATTCACTGAATAAATTTATTTTACGGCTGAGTTTGTTGTGCTTTTGGGGCTTACTCCGCCTGCAACGCCATCCGGTAGAGCTCGGCAGCGGACAGCTTTTTATCTTCCGCACATTTCTCGTAAAACTCTACATATTTTTGCTGTGCGTTAAAAAAGCGGGTATCGCCATTGATTTTTTTCAGGTAGTATTCTGCAAGCCCTTCCGTGGCAAGCCAGTGGTCATAGTTATGGAAAGCATCCTCATCCTTCAATGCATTAAACAGTAAATAGATGATAAACTCATGCCCGATAAAATAGAAAGCATCAACGGGATCCCTGACTATGCCGAAAACATCCTGCTCCCTGTCAATGTCGATGGCTTCCGCGCCGTTTTCTACCGACGTGACGAGAGTGGCAATAAAATATTCGGAAAGAAGTCTGCAGCCGATCAGTTCCTCCGCTTTCCCGGTAAAATCCGCCTGGTTAAAAAGGCAGAGTACCGCCGGGATGTAGGATTCTATTTTTTCTTTCTCCACAGGCCAGATTTCCGCGATATAATGATCGTAATGTTTTATCATTACAGCCGATATCTTACGGACAATATCAACATATTTTTCATAAGATTCCGGAATGTTACCGTTATCTGCCATTTGAATCAGATCCGCATAGTAATCCTTTGCCGGGGTTTTGGCACATGCGGGGCAACTTACCATGAAATTGTACAGTTCGCCCAAATGTTCCCCGCCGCAGACGGTCAAAAGCGTTTCATTTTCTTTGAGCAATGCCAGGTCACTTTCGGGGTAAAGGTAGCGGTAGGTGTTACCATAAGTGTTATCATAGCCGCATTTTGCGACGGATAGCATATGGAAAATATAATTGGTATCCTGATTGGCGATAAATTTTATTTTGTTCATTGTGTGTCTCCTTATTTAGTAAAGTTCAGGCGCTTAGAGAAATGATCGTGGTGATACTGTGATCTCACATCCCCTGCCGTTTAAAACGTACACCATATCTGTTTTATCTAATTGCGCAGCGGGTTTTCCGGGGATTTGATTGTTTTATTTCCGCAGCCGATACCCCACCCCCCATACGGTTTCAATATAATCCCGATCCGGATTGCACTCCTTTAATTTTTTCCGCAGTTTACTGATATGCACGTTTAATGTATTGTCATCGGCGGAATTTTCATTGTCCCAGACATGGTCGTAGATCATGCTCTTCGTGCAGGTGCGGTTTGGGTTTTCCATGAGCAGGCGCAGGAGGGCAAATTCATGCCTGGATAAAAGAACTGGCGTTCCGGCGCAGGTCAGCGAAAAGGCGGCGGGGTCGAGCACGATGTCCTGCCAGGCCAGAGCTTCCTCCGGCGCGGAAGCATCCGCTCCGGGAAGACCTGTTCCCATATGTCTGAGCCTTGCGGCGATCCTTGCAAGAAGTTCCTCGTTATGGAAGGGCTTGGTAATGTAATCGTCCGCGCCGAGGGAAAAGAGACCGACTTTTTTTCCGACCTCGTGGATGGCGCTCATCACAATGACCGGGACGGGGTGCTTTTTCTTCAGTTCCCCGATGATTTCTTCGCCGCTTTTGCCCGGAAGCATCAGGTCAAGCAGGATCAGGCTGGTTTTTGCGCCATGCACAAGCAAGCCCTCTGTGCCGGAGTAGGCGCAGAGAACATGGTAGCCGTTTTGGGTGAGCAGGATGCGCAGCATGTTGCTGATATCGGCATCGTCTTCGATGATCAGTATGGTTTTGGGCGCTGCCATTGTATCCCTCCGTTTCATAAAAAAGTCCGTTTTGCGGAGCAAGACAAATAAGCGTTTTTTGCAATTGCTTTAAATTTGCTGTCAGCCTGTTCCGCAAAAATCCGCGGGGTGGAAACCTGATTCTTAAGACCGACAGAATCCCAGGTGGCAGCCCAGACTAGGTAGGGATCCAGAGGCAGCATGTCCTTTACCTTTAGATGGCAGCCGTCGCGCAGGAGCAGACCGTCCTGTGCCATTTTCCCTGCGTCAAAATATAATCTTGCCCCGGTCAGATATTCTGAGTTTTCGTCCATGATGATCCTGCCCTGCTGCTTTGAGTTTACAATGATCTCCCCGGTAATGCCGCTGCCAAACATAATAAAATCGCTAAAATCTGCGGGGTCGCCAAGCAGTGCCCCGATCGGTTTGTCATTTGGGATGCCTTTTTCTTTTTTGAGCAGGTTCCAGCTCTTTAACATCCCGTCATGGACGATGTGCTTCCAGGCGGGAAGGGTTGTGCTGTGGATTAAAACAGAGGGCTCATATCCGCGCAGGAATGCTTCGTTATATTGATGGCCGCCATAATGCTTTTTGGCAAGTTCAAGATCAGTTCCGGACATCACTAGAATGGCGTTTTTATTGTTTGCACTGCAGAAACCGATGAAGTCCCCGACTGACATTTCCCAGTGTTCATCGTTGAACCGGCTGGTTTTTATCGTGTAGGCACAGCCGTTATGGCAGCCGCACATCTGCTTATACTCCTTGCTTTCGGTGAGGGCGAGGATTACCCATGAGCTGTCATACTCCTGGCCGGTAACAGGGTTGATACTGTTTTCGGTCAGGTCACTGATTCGGTAGATCATTTCATATTTGTCCTCCGGCTGCCTTTTTTGTTTCATCCAACCGTTTTCCTTCCATAAAAAAAATTACTATTTCCTTATAGTTAAAAATGTCTCAGGGAAGGCACACGGTTCACTGGGGAAGATATCTTTCCTAGTGAACCATTGACAGTATCATTTCTGTCGGCATTATGCCATGTCCTTTGGACATGCTTTCTCCGGTACGTGCACATGACTTGCGTTGGAAATCATTATATCATGTCGTCCCGACATGCAGCCCCCGGCGGATGCACACGGTTCGCCAGGGAAATGTCCTCCCTCGTCGGACGGCGAACCGGCGCTGGTATAATATCCTGCGGACATTATACCATGTCCTCTGGACATGCTTCCCTCCGGGGGATGCACACGGTTCGCCAGGGAAATGTCCTCCCTCCGGTCGGACGGCGAACCGGCGCTGGTATAATATCCTGCGGACATTATACCATGTCCT
>CAMRSM010000074.1 GCA_947053345.1 uncultured Lachnospiraceae bacterium | reverse complement strand
CGAACAGTGCCCCAGAGGGATTTATGGGAGCGGAGCGGACAGAAATACCTCTGCCAGTTAAGGGTACGGGGAGGGCACATACGGTACTCAAAAACAGTATGTGCCCGAACAGTGCCCCAGAGGGATTTATGGGAGCGGAGCGGACAGAAATACCTCTGCCGGTTAAGGGTACGGGAAGGGCACATACGGTACTCAAAATAGGAGGATTTTAGAAATGAAAGTTGGTATTATTGGTGCCGGCACGATGGGAGCCGGAATTGCCCAGGCATTTGCGATGACGGACGGATACGAAGTATGCTTATGCGATATCAAGCAGGAATTCGCCGACGGCGGCAAGAACAGGATCTTAAAGAACCTCAACTTCCTTGTAGGCAAGGAAAAGATCACGCAGGAGAAGGCGGATGCCATCGCTGCGAAAATTGCGACCGGGCTTAAAGATATCTGCACGGACTGCGACCTTGTAATCGAGGTAGCGCCGGAGAATATGCAGATCAAGAAGACAACGTTCAAGGAATTGCAGGATATCGTAAAACCGGACTGCATCTTTGCAACCAATACATCATCCCTCTCCATCACCGAGATCGGCGCGGGGCTTGACCGTCCGATGATCGGTATGCATTTCTTCAACCCGGCAGACCGCATGAAACTTGTCGAGGTGATTGCGGGCGAGAACACACCGGCAGAACTTGTGGAGAAGATTAAGTCCATCGCTACGGAGATCGGCAAGACACCGGTTGAGGTAAAAGAGGCTCCGGGTTTTGTGGTAAACCGTATTCTTATCCCGATGATCAACGAGGCAATCGGCATCTATGCGGACGGCATTGCAAGCGTTTCGGATATCGACGAGGCAATGAAGCTTGGCGCTTCCCACCCGATGGGACCGCTCGCTTTGGGCGATTTGGTTGGTCTTGATATCGTGCTCGCGATCATGGAAGTACTGCAGAACGAAACCGGGGATCCGAAATATCGTCCGCATCCGCTGCTTCGCAAGATGGTGCGCGCAGGCAAGCTCGGAAAGAAGACCGGCAAGGGCTTCTACGATTATTCCAAATAGTTTTGGGTGATCCGGCACGCGGTTTTTATCTTCCGCAGGGAAGAACATAGCAAAAGTTTGGGCGGGATTTATACCGGATGGCAAACGGGCGTAAATCTCGCAAACGTAAATAAATTTATGGAGGAATGAAGATCATGGATTTTACGTTAAGTAAAGAGCATGAAATGGCGAGATCCCTGTTCCGGGAGTTCGCTGAAAAAGAGGTTAAGCCTCTTGCAATCGAGGTGGATGAAACCGAGGAATTTCCGGTGGAAACCGTGAAAAAAATGGCAAAGGCCGGTTTTCTTGGCATCCCGATCCCGAAGGAGTACGGCGGACAGGGCTGCGACGTTTTGACCTACGCAATGTGTGTGGAGGAGCTTGCAAAAGTTTGCGGCACGACCTCCATTATCGTATCCGCGCACACCTCCCTGTGCTGTGACCCGATCTTGACCTACGGCACGGAAGAGCAGAAGCAGAAGTACTTACCGGATCTGGCAAGCGGCAGGAAGCTCGGCGCATTCGGCCTGACTGAGCCGGGTGCCGGCACGGACGCACAGGGGCAACAGACCAAGGCAGTGCTTGACGGTGACGAGTGGGTATTGAACGGCTCGAAGATTTTCATTACAAACGGCAAGCAGGCGGATGTATATATCGTGATTGCAGTTACCGGCACGGTGGAAAAGAACGGCAGGAAGTCCAAGGAAATTTCCGCGTTTATCGTGGAGAAGGGCACACCGGGCTTCACTTTTGGCACAAAGGAAAAGAAGATGGGTATCCGCGGCTCCTCCACCTACGAGCTGATCTTTACGGACTGCCGCATCCCGAAGGAAAATCTTTTAGGACAGAAGGGCAAGGGCTTCGGTATCGCAATGCACACGCTCGACGGCGGGCGTATCGGTGTTGCGGCACAGGCGCTCGGTATCGGCGAGGGCGCGCTTGACCGCACGGTTGCTTACGTAAAAGAAAGAAAGCAGTTCGGCCGCACAATCGCACAGTTCCAGAACACCCAGTTCCAGCTTGCCAACATGGCAACGCAGGCACAGGCTGCCCAGCTTCTTGTTTACCGCGCTGCGCGCATGAAGGATCAGTACGCAAAGGATCACAAGACTTCCTACAGTGTGGAAGCTGCCCAGGCAAAGCTTTACGCGGCGGAGATGGCGATGGATGTCACCACGAAGGCTGTCCAGCTTCACGGCGGTTACGGCTACACAAGGGAGTACGAGGTTGAGCGCATGATGCGCGACGCGAAGATCACCGAGATCTACGAAGGTACCAGCGAGGTTCAGCGTATGGTTATCAGCGGCGCACTGTTGAAATAGGTGGAGCGCCATATCAAATATAAAATAAGGAGTGAAAATACAATGAAAATCGTTGTTTGTATTAAGCAGGTTCCGGATACAAAGGGCGGCGTGAAGTTCAATCCGGACGGGACGCTTGACAGGGCTTCCATGATGACAATTATGAACCCGGACGACAAGGCGGGACTTGAGGCGGCACTTAGGCTTAAAGATGAGTACGGCGCGGAAGTTACGGTGCTGACAATGGGTCTGCCAAAGGCGGAGGAAGTACTCCGCGAGGCGATCGCGATGGGCGCGGATAAGGGCGTGCTTGTCACCGACCGCGTGCTTGGCGGTGCGGATACCTGGGCAACTTCCCAGACGCTTGCCGGGGCGCTGCGCAATATGGAATATGACCTTATCATCACCGGACGGCAGGCGATCGACGGCGATACCGCACAGGTTGGTCCGCAGATTTCAGAGCACCTTAATATCCCGGTAATCTCCTATGCCCAGAACTTAAAAGTAGAGGGTGATTCCGTGATCGTGGAGCGCCAGTTCGATGACAGATACCATGTGTTAAAGGCAAAGATGCCGTGCCTGATTACGGCGCTCGCGGAATTAAACGAGCCGAGATACATGACACCGGGCGGAATCTTTGATGCGTACAAGGCGGAGATCACCGTATGGGGCAGGGCAGATCTGAAAGATGTCGAGGATTCAAACCTCGGTCTGAAAGGTTCCCCGACGCAGATTGCGAAGGCTTCCGATAAGGTAAGGAAGGGCAGCGGCGAGGTCGTTACGCTCGACCCGGCTGAGGCTGCAAGCTACATTACCGGCAAGCTCGCAGAAAAGCATGTCATCTAATATTTTGGATAAATGGAGGCGGAACAATGGGTTTAGAAGAATATAAGGGCGTGTATGTCTTCGCGCAGCAGGTGGACAACGTTATCAATAGCATTGCGTTTGAGCTGATCGGCAAGGGGAAAGATCTGGCTGAGGCTCTGGGCACGCAAGTAACTGCTGTTTTGGTGGGAAGCAATGTTAAGAATCTCGCGGATGAGCTCGCGGAGTACGGCGCGGATAAGGTTATTGTTGTGGATGACCCGGAATTAAAAGAGTACCGGACGGAGCCGTACGCACATGCGCTCTCCTCCGTGATCGAGAAGTATAAGCCGGAGATCATGTTAGTCGGTGCGACCGCAATCGGCCGCGACTTAGGACCTCGCGTATCTGCAAGGATCCACACCGGTCTTACGGCGGACTGTACACAGCTTGAGATCGGCGATTTCCCGATCAACCCGCTTCCGGGCAAGGAGACAAAGCACAATCAGCTCCTGATGACGCGTCCGGCATTCGGCGGCAACACAATCGCAACGATTGCATGCCCGGATTTCCGTCCGCAGATGGCTACCGTGCGCCCTGGTGTTATGCAGAAGCGCGAGAGGCAGGCGGGGGTTAAGGCGAATGTTGAGGAGTTCAATCCGGGCTTTACGCCGGACAACAAGTATGTGGAAATCCTTGAGATCGTGAAGGCAGTGACGGACACGGTTGATATTATGGATGCGAAGATCCTGGTATCCGGTGGCCGCGGTGTCGGCAGCGCGGAAAATTTCAAGCTTCTTGAGGATCTGGCGGAAGCAATCGGCGGAACCGTGAGCTGCTCGCGTGCGGTTGTGGATGCCGGCTGGAAACCGAAGGATCTCCAGGTGGGACAGACCGGTAAAACCGTCCGCCCGCATGTGTACTTTGCTATCGGTATTTCAGGCGCGATCCAGCACATCGCGGGTATGGAGGAGTCCGACATCATCGTTGCCATCAACAAGGATGAGACGGCACCGATCTTCTCCGTTGCGGATTATGGTGTAGTAGGTGATTTAAACAAAATCCTTCCGGTTCTGACCGAACAGATCAAAGCGGCAAGGGCGGCAAACTAATTTGCAGTAATACGAAAAGCTTTTATCGTTAGCATGCTGTGGGCTGTCTGAAAATATTCAGGCAGCCCACACTTTATACATGACTTCTATTATTTGGAAAACGCAAGTAAAGTATAACTAATTCTTGCATTTTTGTCAGGGAAGTGGTAAGATAATATTATCGTTGCAATCTGGAGATGTTTTCGAAATTTTCATGAAAATTTCCAGATAAAAAAACATGCAGATAGGAGACGAGACAATGGAAGAAAATCAGAAGGGCAGCAAAATTTATTCGTTGAAAGTACGGATTTTGTTGATTATCAATATTTCTGTGCTTTTGGCAACGGTCGCAAACCTGGTGATTGTTATCCCGATGGTTCGGAGCAACATGTTGAATGTAAATAAAAATTACATATTCGATATGGCAAAGTCATATGGGAAAACTGTACAGTTACTTTACGACAGATATGGTGAGGAGATGTATGAAAACGGCCTTGTCGAGTCGGTGTTACAGGGGGCTGATATCGCGGGGATAGAGACCAGTTATGTATATCTTGTTGATAAGCAGGGTATCATGCGCTACCATCCGACGGAGCAGGGACAGCCGGTCAATAATGATGTTGTGGCAGGACTTGTACGCAAGATGGCACAGAACGACAAGCCGCCGGCAGAGATCGTAAGGTATGAGATTGATGGCAGTGCGAGATTTACCGGTTATTATATTAGTGACCGCATGAATTTCATTTTGGTATTTACGGCGGCAGAGGACGAGATTCTTGAGCCGATGAACAATATGATGATAAGGAGCGTAGTGGGAGGAATCGGTGCCTTGATCGTCTGCTCCCTGCTTGCCCTTGGTTCTGTTGTCAGGGCATTAAAGCCGCTCGCGGTGCTCACTGCCGTGATCGAGAAGCTTGGGCAGCTTGACCTGACTTCCGACGAAAACCAGCGCAATCTTTGCAAACGCAAAGATGAGACCGGCGATATGAGCCGTGCGATCACAAAACTTACCGATAAGCTGGCACAGGTGCTTGGGGATCTCCAGAAACAGAGCCTTTACCTTATGGAGGCGGCGCAGTCCCTTGATAAGAATACGCAGGAGACCATCAATTCCGTCAGCCAGGTGGAACAGGCTGTTGGGGATATCGCGTCCGGTGCGACCTCCCAGGCGGATGAGACGCAGACCGCGACAGAAAATGTCGTTGCGATGGGCGAGATGATCAACACGACTTCCGGTGAGGTCACAACCCTGAATGGTAAGTCGCAGGGCATTTCGGATGCAAGCGAAGGTGCGACAAAGATTCTCGCGGAGCTTGGGGATATTAATCGCAAGGCAGTGGATGCTGTCCATATCATTTATAAGCAGACCAATACAACAAATGAGTCGGCACAGAAGATTCGTGAGGCAACGACCCTGATCTCCGCGATTGCGGAGGAAACGAACCTTCTTTCGCTCAATGCTTCCATTGAGGCGGCACGTGCAGGCGAACAGGGCAGGGGTTTTGCCGTTGTTGCTGCCCAGATCCAGAAGCTTGCGGAGCAGTCGAACCAGTCGGCGAACCAGATTGAGCAGATCATCGCATCCTTGTTGGGTGATACCGCAAACGCAGTAAAGACCATGAATGAAGTTCAGGAGATCATGGACGAACAGAATGACAAGGTGATCAGCGCAAGAACGATGGTCGGCAAGGTGAAGCAGGAAATTGACGGTGCGCTTGAGGGGATCCAGAGCATTGCGGACGCAACACAGGAGATGCAGGATGCGAGAAACAATGTGGTCGATGTTGTACAGAACCTTACGGCGATTGCGGAGGAGAACGCGGCGAGCACGCAGGAGACCTCGGCATCGGTTACCGAGATTGCTGCCATCATCGAAGATATTGCAAGCAATGCATCTTCCTTAAAGGATATTGCTTCGCATCTGGAGTCCGATATGCGTCAGTTTAAGATTCAGTAATTCCGGCACGGCTTCCATAGACCGAGAGATAAGAAGAGCCGCCCGGGATAAATTCCCGATAAAATATGAGATTTATTTGGGAACTTATCCTGGCGGCTTTTTTGTGTGCATGAACCGGAATGCTTTCAGTCGGTACCGCGGTGTTTTATGATCCGATGTTTCTGCGGTGTCAGCGTGATGTCGGAAAACACCATCCCCTCCCTGGCGGTAAGGATAGTGCGCACTGCTTCGGCGACATCCTCCGGGGAAAGACTGCAGGCAGGATCCTTGTCTGTGCCAAAATCCGCGTTGCGGTAAAAATTGCTGTTTGTCATATCCGGATGGATGCAGGTCACACGGACACCATATTTGCGGGCTTCATCAAAGAGGCTCTGCGAAAACGAAGTCAGCCCGGCTTTGGTGGCACCGTAGGCACAGCCGTGGGGGCTGCTTTTTTTTGCCGTGACGGAGGAAATCTGGATGATATGCCCACCCGTTTCTTTTAGATCGCGGAGAAGCAGTTGGCACAGAAGCATTGGTACTTCGAGATTGACCGTAACCATTTCATGGAGCATGGAAGGCTTTAGTTCTTCGTGCAGGCCGAAATAGCCAACCCCGGCATTGTTGATGAGCAGGGAAATCTTGTTAAGTTTGCGGATCTGACGGATTTTTTCGGCGAGGATTCCCGTCTGTGCCAAGTCAAGCACAATGGGGGTAAAATGGTGGAGGAGCGGTGCGAGTGCCGCGTCTTCTGCCGTTTCCGAAAGAAACGTTGTGAAATCCCTGCCAATCCCAAAAACTTTGTAGCCAAGGAGTAATAATTCTTCTGCGAGCGCCGCGCCAATCCCGCTCGAAGCGCCCGTCAATACCGCTGTTTTCATGATGGATTCCCTTTCTGTCTTATGAGGTAAATGAAGTAAAAATCCGGTTCTTTGGCAAAAATCCCGCCAGTTCGCCCTTTACAAAATTAACCATCTCCATACCGCGTGCGCCGTAGCTGCAAACATGGTTTTCATTTGAGAACGGATATTGCAGGAGGGCGGAGTCCGGCCGGTTTCTGCGCATCCGTTTCAGGTATCCATCTGAGATGCGGAAGACCCCGATGCTTGCATCCAGCACGGGTATGTCGTGCAGTGCTTCCCGGACCTGGGCCAAAAATGCACCATAGACTTCTTTGAAATCCGGAACGGAAAGCAAAGGGTCAAAGCAGAGCCGCACGGGAAAACCTGCCGCATGTGCCTCCCGGACGGCTAAAAGCCGTTTTGAAAGCACCGGTGTGCGGTGTTCGAAGCGGGAGATGATAGAATCCGGAGACAGCGAGTATGCCATGATAACGCGGGAGAGCGTATCCGCAGAAAACCCGTCCGCCAGCGGAGTGACGGATATGGCGCTCTTTGTCCTAAGTTCTGTGGTAAGGGTTTGTTGTCCGGACGCAAAAGCCAGATAGCGGCGTATCATCCCCGTCAGCCCTTCTAAGGCGGGCAGGTCGGTATCGTAGGAGATACAAAGGTAAACCGGATGCTCGGCAAGCGCATTTTGGATTTCTGAAAAATAATCCTCCTGATTGACGAAAAGGACGATGTTTGCCGAGGAATACATTCCCTGGAGGTAGCAATATTCGCAGTCGAACGGGCAGTTCATCGCAAAGGATGTATAATAAAAATTCGAGTTGCCAAAATCCTGGCAGACCGCCGCGCCCGGATAGAGGAAATTGCCATGTTTGACGGCGAGAATCAGCGCCTGGGAGGCTTTCTGTGCCGGGAAAGACTGGTGTGTACGCCCGAATATATCCATATATTGTGCGATTTCAATGACCTGGCTGCCGCGCTTGGCGAGCGCGGAGATGACCGTCTGTGCAATCGGATAGGAGAGCGCTTCGCGCTCGGCATAAACGTGCGTCCACGGCGGATTATAAATAGTGTTGGTTGAGCTCTTCAAGGTATTTTATACCCTCCTTTTTTGTGCGGCATGGCATGGCAAGAGGTGCGGCAAGCAGCTCCCGCATCGAATCCATATAGGGGATTTTGGATAACGTCAAATAGAGCAGCAGTTGGTAAAGCTTGTAGCTGCTTGCAGTGGAGAGGTGCAGCGCCGAGCATACTTGGATAAAAAATGATTCGCCGTCCGCGCCGAGCCTGTCCGCTTTGGGAAGGTGGGATGGGGATTGGCTGCGGGGGGAATCTGTCCGAAAATCGAAGCTGTGTTGTATGGTGCACGATTGGCATTCCGTCCGCACACCGTCCCCTGTCTGTCTTTGGCTGAGGAAATCGTAAATTTCAAAAAGCCAGTCCGTCAGCACAGGCATAACACCTGCCATACAGTCTGTTACCTGCGCGCGCCGCGCCGCGGGGGAAAGTTCTGTCAGTCCCGTGAGCGCGTCGGAGACAACCTTTATGAACACAAGCCGGTCGCATGAAAAGTACGGGATTGCCGCTTCATAAATTCCGGCGGCTTCCATATCGTAAAGAAGAGGGAGTGGGCTTACCATCCCCGGGATGTCCGTTGAGGGAACGTTTTGCGAATGAAGACTGCCGAAAACCTCTTTTGTATCTATCTCCTGAAGGCGGATCACGGCTTGTGTGACGACTTCCGCCTCAGGGAAGGGGCAGCGGTACAAAAGCTCCGGATAGCGGGTGCGGCCGGAAGCAGCGTCCGTGATCCGGGAGAGTATGAATGCCCGGCCGAGCGTGTCCTTTGACGCACAGCCGGCGCAGCCCGCCGAGAGCAGAAGGTCGTACTCTTTTGGCGGGAACGCCGTGAGCACGGAAGAAAGTGCTGCCACTGCGCGAAGCGCCCCCGGACGGGTGATCAACAAAACAAATTCCCTGCCGGTAAAAACATCGAAATGAGGGAAGTCGGTTCTATATTTTAAATTATATTTTCTTATAAAAGGCATTGCCTCTTCGAAAAGTGCGGTCACAATATAAAGCATGGAAATCCTTTCCGGAAAATACCCAGCCCGGGAATTTACCTTTTCTTTGGATGTCAATTTTGGAAACCAATGTCAGTATATCACAAAACAACAGACTTGGATAGTGGGAATCAAAAATAAATTAACATAGAAGTGTCCCACATAAGGGGAAAAGATGATTGTAAATTCAGATAAAACATGTTATAATGTCTGCAAGGCATTATAACAGCGCCGGTTCGCCGTCCGACGAAGGAGGACATCTACCATGGCGAACCGTGTGCATCCGCCGGGGGCAGCATGTCCGGAGGACATGGTATAATGTCCGCAGGATATTATACCGGCGCTGATTTGCCGTCCGACCATAGGGAGGACAGTTTCCCTGGCAAATCATGTGCAAGCCCCGCAGGGAACATGTCGG
>CAMRSM010000073.1 GCA_947053345.1 uncultured Lachnospiraceae bacterium | reverse complement strand
TTTTACCATACAGCTTTTCTGTTGTAAAGATTAATGTGAACAGGCTCTAGAAAATGAAGATGGCATTACGATTGCAGAATACATATATACAAACGGTATCGCAGACATTGTGGTAGTAAATCAGCTTTGCCAAGAAGATGCTTCTGTTGGCGGGAAAAATAAAGTGAGGTGGCATTCGCTATATTTTGATGACGAAACGGGATATTACTATACCGGCGGTCGTTTTATGGATTCTGCGAAAGGTTCTTTTGTGGACACAATACCTTCAGATGCCTACACTCCATGTTTTTCTATGATGCAACGGGATCATATTTCTCAAATGGCATCAGATGTTACAAATTGGGTGGATTACTTATTGTATCTGTCTCCAAATTATGGGGCACCACTTGATGCTAGTACAGATTGGGCAAATGATCTATCAGATGTTGAAGTACTGGCTCGTTTGATTTATGCAGAAAATCCTTATAAAAATAAAATTGATCAGCGAGCGATCACGTGGACAGTATTAAATAGACTTTATGACGATGGATTTTCAGATACGTTAAGAGAAATCGCATTGGCTCCAAATCAATTTGCAACTTCAGGTCAAGGAAGTTGGGATGCACGAAACCCAGCGGCTGGTTACGAAGCCTGGAAAGATGCTACATGGTTGGCATGTGCAATTTGTACAACAACGAAAGAAGAAGATTGCCGCGGGCTTTTTGGAAAACCAAATGGAATTACGAATCAATTGTTTTTCTATTCCTTGGAGAGTTTTGCTAATGTATGTAAAGATTCTTCCAATGGGATTGTTTATAATGGTAATGTGTTGAAGGATGTTACGGTTGTTGGAGATGAATTCAATGCGATATCACATCTGGTTAATGCAACTACTTTGGATCAAATCCGGAATTGTACCAAAGATTGTAAAGGGAAAGATATACGACCATCTTTGCCTAGCAATGAAAAATTTCATAACGTTTTTTACAATCGCAAGTAAGAAATATTATTCAGGTTGCACCGGCTTTGGTGCAACCTGAATAATACATTGGGAGGAAATATTGATGAAGCGGATAATGGTTGGATTTTTTACTTTTTTGTTTCTTTTCATGACTTCATGTGGGAAAACAAAAAAATTTCCTGAACTGGAGGATGACATTAAGGTTGTCGTTGAAACATATTTTAATTATGAAGCTTGGTGTCATCCAGATGAAATAGCGCAGGAAGAAATATCTTATCCTTATGAAGCATACCGGATAACAGAAAAACAAAAATTCCCGGAAACTTATTTAAAAGTTGAGACAGAAAAAGGTGAGGCTTGGTATTGCTGTACTTATACAAGGTGGGAGGCATATTATATAAATCCTTTACGAACAAGCCTTCCGGAAAATCTGGAGCAGGTAGCTTCGGGGGAGATTTCTTTGCCGGAAGTTACAAAACCTGTTTTCGCCGAAACGGAGTGGAAAACAGAAAATATTGAATTTACGAAAAAAAATCTTGGTTATTTTTGTGCAAGGGCATTTGATGAGGAATATCAGGCCGGTGAATCATTCCAGATCTATTTATCCGATTTCTGCCCGGAGAATGGGATTATGCCAATGATGTATATAATATGCGGAGATGAAATCTGTGAACTGCGCGGCAGCATGGGGCATCACGATGATTGGATGAGGGCGGACATGGAACTTACCTTCGGCATGGTCAATGAGGAGGGGGGGTTTGATACGGTATCCCAAAATGAGATTAGCGAGGAAAAATTGAACCATATTTTTGAAATAGCCGTTTTGCATTTGGAATGCCAAAAAGGGAAAGAACCAATATAATTATAAATATCATATGTTGTTCCGGATCCAAATGTAAAGCAGTTTTAGCGGGAAAAGCATTACGGGGAAACTGTAAACTTAATTACAGCAGGAATGCTTTTCGTTTTTGCAGCAGGATGTACGACATCAAAGGATGGACAAAGGGAAGCACCGGAATTCCCCGTGCCGTTTATCAACCTGGAATACTGGACGGGGCTTAGGGAAAAGGATCTGCGTACCGATATGTTTTTCCGGCAGGAAACCATTGACGATTTCCTGGTCATGCTTGCGGAAGAAAATATTTTTATGATTACCCTTTATGGGGAGGATAAGAAACCGACGGATTATTTTGGACCTGCGGAAAATGCGGCAGAGTATGATGAGGTCATGGAAAGGCTGGAAGAATATTGGAGGCAAATATTTTCCTCCGCTCCCCTTTTGATTACCTCTAAATTGCCATGTCCCAGCCAATGGCTTGGAAAACAATTTGACAAACCAAAAACAAAGGAGTAACATATACAGAAAGGGATGTTTGCAATATTATTTTCTTTCATGGCCAGGGCTGAATATAAAGGGGGTACATATGAGATTTTTCACCAGGTGTAAGATCCTATATCGGGTTTTAATGTTTTTTTGCGTATGCCTCGGGATGATTCTTGGCATTCGGATGTTTTCGGTAAAATACTATTTTTTAACAAGTGAATGTACCCGTAGTTTCGTTTATTTCTGTATCGCGTGCTTGGTTTTTGTGTTTTTGATTCTTTGTCTGGTTATACTTAAATGCATTATCCGGGATGCGGAAGAAGATCTGGCGGCAATCATGAAAATGAAGGATGAATCCAAAACACATATCAGAAATCCGGATGTGAAGTGATACTAAAAATGGATAGCGGGACAAAAATACTGCCTTACAGCCCAGAGTATGGCAGTATTTTTGTCTGTTTAGGCGCGGGGCTTAGATTTTTTGTTCCGTAATGTAAAGGGATATTAGCCGCAACGGCTTTGTTCCGTTACCGATTATCGTGAGATTCTTCAAACGCCCATTGACAATTCAAAAAGAAAGCGTTATCATCAAAAGAAGTTTTGGAAAAGCGAGCCGCAAAGCGCAAAAGCCCAAAGCTGCGCCAGGCAAAGAAGCTGCCGTTGCCCGGCCAAAACGAAATGCAATCAACCCAAATAGCAAAAATAAACACCAAACAAGGAGCCGGACCCAATGAATCCAAGAGCAAAGAAATTCCTATCTTATTACAAACCATATCTCGGTGTTTTCACCGCCGACATGCTCTGCGCGTTCGCGGTGGCGGGGATTTCCCTGATCCTGCCGATGATTGTTCGCTATATCACCAACACTGTGCTCATAGATTACGAGATCGGCGAGGCGGCGGGGGAGATCGCGAAGCTTGCGGCGGTGATGGTGGCGCTTGCCGTTTTGCAGTTTTTCTGCAATTTTTTCATCAACTACCAGGGACATATCATGGGCGCGAAAATGGAATATGATATGCGCAATGATATTTTTGACCATTATCAGAAACTGTCCTTTAATTTCTATGACAACCAGAAGGTCGGGCAGCTGATGACGCGTGTGACAAACGACCTGTTTGAGATCACGGAGCTCTGCCACCACGGACCGGAGGATATCGTGATCTCCATCATTAAATTTGCCGGCGCGTTCATCATCCTGCTTTCGGTCAACTGGAAACTGACGCTGCTTTTGTTTGCGGTGATCCCGCTGATGTTTGTGTTTGCGTATATCATGAAGGGGCGGATGAACCGGGCATTCCGCAAAAACCGCGAAAACATCGCCCAGATCAACGCGCAGATTGAGGACAATCTTTCCGGTATCCGCGTCGTGAAATCTTTCGCGAACGAGGAGTGTGAAAAGCAGAAATTCCGAACCGGCAACGGGGAGTTTGTCAGGAGCAAGAGCCATGCGTACTGGCAGATGGCGACCTTCCATTCGGGTCTTGGTTTTTTTACAAGCATGATCAATGTTGTCGTCATTGTCGGCGGGGGGCTTCTGATCGCGAAAAAGGGCCTGGCGGTAAGCGACCTTCTGACCTTTTTGCTCTATGTCAATAATATTATCGAGCCGGTGAATAAGCTGATCAATTTCACCGAGCAGTTCCAGAACGGTGTGACAGGTTTTTCGCGTTTTATGGATATTCTGGAGATTGAGCCGGATATTAAGGATAAGGAAGATGCCGTTGAGCTTTCCGGTGTGAAAGGAAATATCCGCTTTGAAAATGTAGCATTCCGCTATGAGGGCACGAGAGAGGATGTGTTTGAGCATATTAACCTGGAAGTCCCGGCAGGCGGATATGTGGCGCTTGTCGGTTCCTCCGGTGTGGGAAAGACGACACTGTGCAGCCTGATCCCGCGCTTTTATGAGGTTTCGGAGGGAAGCGTATCGGTGGACGGGGTGGATGTGCGCGATGCCAGCCTGCGCTCACTGCGCCGCAACATCGGGATCGTTCAGCAGGATGTTTATCTTTTTGCGGGCACGGTGGCGGACAATATCCGCTACGGGAAGCTTGACGCGACGATGGAGGAAATCGAGGCAGCGGCGAAGAGTGCGAACGCGCACGAGTTCATTATGGGGCTGCCGGACGGTTATGATACTTATATCGGACAGCGCGGCGTGAAGTTGTCGGGCGGGCAGAAGCAGAGGCTGTCCATCGCCAGGGTATTCCTCAAAAACCCGCCGATCCTTATTTTCGACGAGGCGACTTCTGCACTTGACAATGAGAGCGAGAAGGTAGTGCAGGAGTCGCTTGAAAAGCTTGCGGCGGGAAGGACGACCTTTGTGATCGCGCACCGGCTGACGACCATCCGCAACGCGAGGGAGATTCTGGTACTGACGGAGAGCGGGATCTGCGAGAAAGGCACGCACGCGCAGCTGATGGAGAAGAACGGACTGTATGCGTCACTGTATCAGGTCGGGACAGTCGGATAAAAATCAGGGGAACGTGATCGCTGGGGGGAAGCCACAAAGACAAAGGAAGCCATATTCCTGGCAGTGCATATAGCATTTAATTTTGTGTTATTGACGGACATTGATGGGTGAAGGCTTTGCAAATGCCGGCTTTTGAAGTGAATAAAGCATTCAAAACAACAAATTCATATAATAACGAAACTGCTGCTTTCCGTCAGGAGATGGAAGGCAGCAGTTCTTTTATGATACCGACAAGGTAGAGGGAACCTGCGCAAAGAAGGATGCCATTGCTTTTTTTTGCCTGTTCCCGCCCGGCAAAGAATGCCTTCTCCGGGGAATCATAGGCCGTGACGGGGGTATCCGTGTGCGCGAGAAAGCGCTGTTTTAGATCGTCCGGGGCAATGGCGCGCGCACCGCCCACAGTCGTGATAAGGTAGCGGCAAAACAGTCCGCTTTCACAGATTTCAAGGATCATTTGCGCAGTATCCTTTTCCTTTACCGCGGTAAAAAGAAGGGTGATAGGGCGGTCTGCAGCGACCTGGCGAAGGGAGGCGAGCAGCATGCGGATGCCGTCGGCGTTGTGCGCACCGTCCAGATAGATATCCGGGAGAATTTCTTCAAAGCGCCCTTCCCAGACCGACCGGGAAAGCGCGCGCCGCAATGTGGCGCACACATCCGCCAGGGAATCCGGCGGAGCCGGAAGCGGCAGGAAGCCATGCTGTCCATCTTGGGCTGCGTGCGCCCCGGCATAAGGAACTGCAGGAGCCTGATAGGCCGGGACGCGCGCAAAACGGAGCCACAGCCAGAGCGCCGCCGTGTAGGCGATCGCTGCGTTTTCTGCCTGATACAGTGCAGTGCTGTTCACGGTGAGTATCTCATGGATGCCGTCTGCATAATACGGTTTTGCGAAAGAAACATGCCGTTTTTGTAAATCATTATTCCCTTCGTCCGCAAAGAAATCGTCTGCGGGGGCGGCAGGCACAAACCGCTGTCCGCTGGAATCCTTACCGCCCCGCAGCATATTGCCATTATCCCACAGGGCAGCACATTCTGCCGCAGGCAGGTGATACGTGAAGCTCAGGCGGGAAGAGAGGCTTTTGGAATCCGTTGTCCCTGCATCCGGATCCTGCCCTGAATGGATTTTGCAGTGCCGCCGCCCAACCCCAATGCACGGCGCACCCACGCTTTTTGCCGCCCGCTTGATGACATCGCAGGCTTCGGCTTCATCGGCACAGTAAATCAGCGGTATCTGCGGCTTTATGATCCCTGCTTTTTCCGCTGCGATCTTTGCGAGCGTATCCCCTAGAATTTCCGTATGGTCGAAACTAATGGAGGTGATCACGGTGAGAACCGGGTTTTCGATGGCGTTGGTGGAATCCATCCGCCCGCCAAGCCCGGTCTCAAGGACAATATAATCCACTCCCTGCTGCCGGTACCAGCAGAGCGCGACGGCGAGTAAATAATCAAAATATGTGATGCCCGCATAGCCTTCGCGCGAAAGATGCCCGGCGGCTTCCTTCACTTTGGCAAAGCAGGCGGCAAATGCTTCTTTCCCGATCATTTTCCGGTCAAGCTGGATGCGCTCGCGGATATCAACAAGATGGGGCGAGATAAAAAGCCCTGCACGCTGGCCTTGTGCCGTCAGCATATCCGCGAGGAAAGCACAGACCGAACCCTTGCCGTTCGTTCCCGCAACATGGATGATTTTCTGGCCTTGTTCCGGATGGCCAAGAACGGCAAGCAGTTTCTGCGAATTTTCAATGCCCGGATGCACGCCGTATTTTCCGATATGGTCAAGAAATTCTACTGCTTCTTCAAATGTCGGCATTTCTATCTTCCTTCCGTATGCGTTCCCCTGCCCGTTATTCAAAATCCGCTATGCTCCCAAGGGTCACGGCCACATCGCGCTCTACGTATTCTCCGTTTTCCAGACGGGCGAGCGTTACCGTGACCTCGGTGCCACACCGGTAGGACTTCACTTTTTCCTGCAGCTGTGTCCTTGTGGTGACAGCGGAACCGTTCACCGCGGTGATAATATCACCGGAGAGGATCCCTGCCCGTGCCGCAGCTCCACCCTCAATTACATTAGAGACAAATACACCGCGCGGAAAGCCGTAAAGTCTGGCGATCTCATCCGTGATCTCCTGCTGGGAGAGATTGATCCCAAGATAGCCCTGCTCCTGTTCCGTCAGGATCTCGCGGTTCATAAGTTCTGTCAAAATGTCGATGGCGTTGTTGATCGGGATGGCGTAGCCGATTCCCTCCACATTTGTGCTGGAAAGTTTTGCGGAATTGATGCCGATCACCCTCCCGTCCGCGTCAAGCAGTGCGCCGCCGCTGTTGCCCGGATTGATCGCCGCATCGACTTGAAGCGCCATATAATTTACGGATTTCCCGGTTGCGGAATCCTTCACGGTAACCTGCCGTTCTTTTGCGCTCAGATAGCCGACCGTTGTCGTCTGGCCGTAGCCGAGGGAATTTCCGATCGCGATGACCATCTGGCCGACCTTGACGTTGTCGGAATCCCCTAGGATGGCGGTTGTAAGAGCCGAGAGTGTCTCCGGCGGGATGTCCTCAAGCGGCACGGAGACGATGGCGAGGTCGGCAGTTTCCTCCGTGCCGCGCACGAACGCGTCCACATGGCTGCCGTCAAGGAAAGTGACGGTTGTCGTGACCGCGTCATCAACCACATGGTTGTTTGTTGCGATCAGCAGTTCCTTGTCGTTCTTGCCAACGATGATGCCCGAGCCCGAGCCCTCCGAGGTTCCCTCGTACAGATAGCCAAAGAAGCTCGTCGTGTTCCGGAAAGTGCAGGAGATCGAGACGAGGGAGGGCATGGCCGCGCTGACGATGGCAGAGACATCGGAAGTTGCGACGGACGTGCCCTGTGCGGTCACCGTGTAGGAGATGGGCATCTGCCCAAAAGCGGAATTATCGGTTCCGGAGTCCGTGCGGAAGGAAGGTTTCGCAGAAGGGTTCAGGCGGTAGTAGAGCTCGTTAAAGCCGATAAATGTCCCCGCTGCCACAGTGCCAAACAGCGCGGCGGCACCAACCAGACGGAGACAGCGGCGGAAAAATGCTTTCCCGTGCCTGCCCACGTGTTTCTGCCGTATATTTTCGGCATTATTGTACCTGGCTTCGAATGCCGCCTGCGGCGGAAATGAAGGAGCCAGGGGAACTTCGCAGGATGCGGCGGAAACAGGTTCCTCCAAAACGTCGGGCTGCCCGGCCGGCGCGTCCCCTTCCCCTAAAGTTCGCATAACCGGGGTGGAAACGGTATCGGCGGCCGGGGAGGATTCCGTTTTCTCGGATGCGGCGAAGAATGCCACAGGAACGGAGTCCGCATGGGATTCGTTTGCCGTTGTGCAGGAAGTTTGCTTCTTCCCTTCCTCTTCTGCCAGGAAGCTATAGCCGTTTTGGGTCTCATCCGTCATAAAAAAGACTCCTTTCAAACAGAATTATGTATCATTTGGATAAATTTTGCTTGCATATTATGAAAAAATGTTTATAATCAGTTGCAGTATACCAAAATATTGTGATGGAAATGTGAACGAATTCCTACGGTTTCTTTAAGATTTCTTAATATTTTTTTTGTTGTGTTGCGGGAAGAAATCATGTATGCTGAAAGGCAGGAATGATTACGTTTTTCACAGGCCTGCCGAAAGAGGGGGGTGCTTAAGTTTATGATCAAGGATAACCAAAAGTCCTTAAACCGGCTTCACATAGTGATTGATGCGATTTTGATCATTGCGGCTTTCGTGTTGGCGTACGAGGTGCGCTTCCACGTCCTGACGCGGTTTTCGCTGTTTGCCCTGTCGCAGAACGAGCGCTATTACTCGCTGGCAAAATATGCGGAAAACTTGTATTACCTTGTCCCGGCGTATCTGGTCATCTACGCAAACTGCGGTCTTTACCGCCCGAAGCGTGGCGGTGGCGGACGGTTGGAGTATTGGAACCTGTTCAGGGCGAACATCCTCGGGCTGCTCGTCTTTGCGACAGTACTCTACGCCATCCGCGAGAATGATATCTCGCGCGGTCTTTTTGTGACTTTCGCGGTCTTGAATTTTTCCTTTGGTGCTGGGTTCCGTTTCGTTGTCGGCAGGATACTGAAAGCTATCCGCAGGCGCGGCTTCAACCAGAAGCATGTGCTGATCGTGGGTTACAGCCGCACGACGGAAGCCTACATTGACCGTGTCCGGCAGAATCCGCAGTGGGGCTACCATATCCACGGGATTCTCGACGATAACATGGAAGTCGGGACGATGTACAAAAAGGCGGCAGTGATCGGCACCTGTGATGAACTGGAAAATATAGCGCGTGAAAACAATTTTGATGAGATTGTGGTGACACTTGGTATCAATGAGTATGTCAAGCTGGAACGATTGGTCGGCATCTGCGAAAAATCGGGAGTCCACACGAAGTTCATCCCGGATTACCGCAGTGTGATACCAACGGTGGCGGTCATGGAGGATATGGACGGGATTCCCGCCATCAATATCCGGAATGTACCGCTGAATAATATTTTTAACAGTATCACAAAAAGGGTATTTGACTTAGTCGGTGCGGTCATCGCGCTCGCCATTTCCTTTCTGCCGATGATTGTCATTGCCGCGATTATCAAATGCACCTCGAAGGGACCGGTGATTTTTTCGCAGGTGCGCGTCGGGCTGCACAACAAGGAATTTAAGATGTACAAATTCCGCTCGATGGAGGTGCAGAGCGAGGCAAAGGAGAAAAAGGCATGGACGAGAGCGAACGATTCCCGAGTGACGGGGATTGGCAGGTTCATCCGCAAGACAAGCCTTGATGAGCTGCCGCAGCTCATCAATATCATCAAGGGGGATATGAGCCTGATCGGCCCGCGCCCGGAGCGGCCGTATTTCGTGGAGAAATTCCGGGAGGAAGTCCCGCGCTATATGATCAAGCACCAGGTTCGTCCTGGGCTTTCCGGCTGGGCGCAGATCAACGGATACCGCGGGGATACCTCGATCAAGAAGCGGATTGAGTACGACCTTTATTATATCGAAAACTGGTCGCTTGGTCTGGACTTTAAAATATTGTTCCTGACACTATTTAAAGGATTTATCAACAAAAATGCATATTAAAAGTCCACTGCCGGTGAGGGTACTGGGAAGGCATACGCGGAACTTAAAAAACAGCGTGTGCCCGTACAGTGCCCAGTGGAATTC
>CAMRSM010000072.1 GCA_947053345.1 uncultured Lachnospiraceae bacterium | reverse complement strand
GACAGTGCCGGAAGAAAGGTTCCGGGAGGGGAACGGACGGAAGCTTTCTTCCCCCGAGGTGGCAATGGAGGGCGTATGCGGAACGAGATATAGGAGGATTTTGGTCTTATGGGAAAGACGGCAGGGTTTGCGAAGCGGTTTCTTGCCCCCGCTTTGATATCGCTGATAGCGGTTTTTGCGGTGGGCTGTGGGAAGAAGAATGATGGCGGTGCGCCGGCGGGCGGCATCATGGTGACCCCAATCCCGGGTCAGGACGGTGCAGATCACGCAATCGACACGGGAAGGGCACTCGCCAAGGAACAGGTGGTTAAGACGGTGTACTCCTCCGAGATTTCGGAGTGGAACTATTTGGTGCCGTCCTCCGCGTCAACATGGGCTAATTATATTGACCATCTGGTGGAGTATGACAATTACGGGCTTTGCCAGCCGTGCCTTGCAACGTCCTGGACAAAATCGGAGGACGGCCTTGTATGGACGTTCCAGATCCGTGAGGGTGTGCAGTGGCAGTATTATGACGGCAGTTTTTATGGTGCAGATGTGAGGGCGGAGGATTTTGTGACGACCGTCAGATATATCCTTGACCCAAAGAACGCGGCGCGCACCGCTGACCTGCTGTTTGTGTTTCAGGGAGCAGAGGAATATTATGACGCTCTGGCAAATAACAGGGCGGCGGATTTTTCCGCGGTCGGTGTGAAAGCGACCGGGGAGTATGAATTGCAGTTTACCCTGAATGCACCAATCTCGTATTTCCTCTCCATGCTCCAATACAACTGGGGATATCCGACCAATGCAGCGTACCTGGAGGAGATGGGGGAAGCGTTTGGGCTTGATAATCAGTCGCTGCTATATTGCGGCGCGTTTTTGTGCAGGGAGTATGAGCCGGAAGCCTACCGCCATGACTACGCGAACCCGTCATACTGGGATCGGGCAAATATCCATATTGAGAAGATCGAGCGCACCTACAACGCGGAGGCATCCACCCTTGAGGCGGAACTTTATCTGCGCGGGGAGGTGACGACGACCGATATCCCGGCAAGCCAGCTGGATGCGTGGATGAATGACCCGGAAAGAAGCAAGATGATCCGTCCAACCAGAAGCTCGGCGTACAGTTATTTTTATCTCTTCAATTTCTGGCCGAATTTCCCGGAAGAGTACGACGCGGACACATGGAAGAAGGCGGTGAACAATATCAATTTCCGCAAATCTGTTTACCATGCGCTTGACCGTGTGGCGGCACTGCAGGTTTACGACCCGTACAATCCGCACAATTTCATCCTGAACACGATCACGCCGCGCAATTTCGCGGCGGCGGACGGCGCGGATTACACGCAGCTTGGCAGGCTTTTGGAATACACGGACAATGACCAGCACAATGAGGCGCTTGCGCTTGCGTACAAGCAAAAAGCCGTCGCGGAGCTGACGGCACAGGGGGTTAAGTTTCCGGTCAAGGTCTATATGCCGTACAACACCGGCTCCACAAACCAGACCAATCTGGCGCAGGTGGTGGCACAGCAGCTTGAAAGGGCGCTCGGTGCGGACTATATCGACATTACGATTGAAGGATATCCGGATACCGACTTTTTAAACACGACAAGGCGCGCCGGGAACTATAGTTTTATGATGTCCAACTGGGGGCCGGATTTTGCCGACCCGGTGACTTTCACCGATCCGTTTGTGATCGGGCAGAAGTATAATTATATCTACATGGCGGACGGCATGGCGGTGCAGGTCGGGGAAGGCGAGGGAGGCAAGCTCGGCTTTGACGGGAATTACTGGAAGGACGCAGTCTATGATGCGAAGGTATTCGAAGCAGGCGCGGAGGTTGCCGATCTGGCAAAGAGGTATGAGGCGCTTGCGGACGTGGAGGCATGGCTGCTTGACCAGGCGTATGTCATTCCGCTCGGGACGCTCGGTGCCACCGGGTATGTCGCCTCAAACCTAAATCCGTTTGAGTCCCAGTACGCGGCGTTCGGGGCTTCTTCCGGCCGTTATAAATATCAGTATGTTTATGCGGAGCCGTTTGGCACCGAGGAGTACAACAGGCTTTACGGCGAGTGGGAACAGGAGCGGGCAAGGCGGATTGCCGCGGCGCAGGAAGCGGGACTTGATTATTAGGACCGCGGCTCGCACGGGTACAAACGTCATGATATGGCAGCGGATGGGCGGCAGGCGGTATGCGGCGGTATTTTTCCGCGTGCCGGCCTCCGGGAATGGAGGAATCTATGGGAATGCTCAAATATAGCATCGGCAGGCTGCTCCGGGCGCTGGTCACGATGGCAGCCGTGCTCTCGGCGGTGTTTTTGCTGATGCGCCTCCTTCCGGTGGAGGGGTATTTCGGGGATCGTTCCGATGCCATGAACGAGAAGGTCAAAGAGCAGGTACTAAAAAGTCTTGGCCTGCTCGACCCGTGGTACAAACAGCTTGGAAATTTCTGGAAGGATTTGCTGCACGGGGATATGGGGAAATCCATCGTGTACCGCAAGGGCGTATCGGTTGTCAAGATCATCGTGCCGAAAGCGAAAGTTTCTTTGAAATTTGGTTTTGCGGCGATCATGATCGAGAAATTGGCTGGCATCCCGATGGGGGTCTTGATGGCGCGTTACAAGGGGAAGTTTTTTGACCGTTTTGGGAATCTCTACATTCTTCTGATCAACGCGCTTCCTGCTGCGGTATATTATTTGCTGATCCAGCTGGGCGGTTTCGGTCTTTTTGGAGTGAGTATGCTCTACAGGCCGGGACAGATCGGGACGATGATCCTTCCGGTAATCTCCCTTTCACTCGGCGGCATCGCTTCCACTGCCATGTGGATGCGCCGCTATATGGTGGATCAGATGAACATGGATTACATTCGGCTTGCGCGGGCAAAGGGCATGACGGGCAGCCAGGTCGCTTTCCGCCATATGCTGCGCAACGCGTTCATCCCGATGGCCCAATCCCTGCCGGCCTCCATTCTTTTTACGATTTCCGGCTCGCTCTACATTGAGTCCCTGTATTCGATTCCGGGCATGGGCGGGCTTCTTGTCACGGCAATAAAGCGGCAGGATAATACCCTGGTGCAGGCACTGGTGCTGTTGTTTTCCGTTTTGAGCATTGTGGGTATGCTGCTCGGTGATATCCTGATGATGCTCCTTGATCCAAGGATCACGCTTGGTGACAGAAAGGGGGAAGGACGTTAATGGGGGATCTCTTTTCAAGGTTCCATGTCAAAAACCGCATATACGACAGGTGGGTGCAGAAGGCGGACGGGGAGGAGGAAGTGACCGATGATATGTTCGTTTTTGCCGGCAATGATATGGCGGAGGCAGAACACACAGGCTATTCCGGATATTCCTACTGGAAGAGCACTTTCCGCATGTTCTTTTCGAACAAGGTATCCGTCGGTATCCTGGTTTTTTTGTTGCTGCTCCTGGCATTTACCTTTCTGCAGCCCCTGCTGCCGGATCAGAAGAGCCCGACGGAAATCTTCATCAATCCGCAGACGGGTACGCAGTACCGCAATGTCCGCCCGAATGGGGAATTTTGGTTTGGGACGAACGCGATCGGGCAGGATCTTTGGAGCCGTATCTGGTACGGAACCCGCATCTCACTGTTTATCGGCCTGTGCAGTGCCGCCTTTTCGGCATTTGTCGGTATTGTGCTCGGCTGTATTTGGGGCTATGCGAGAAAATGGGATAAATTGTTCACTGAGATTTACAATGTGTTCGATAACATCCCATACACGATCTTGCGGATGCTTTTAATTTATATTCTCCGCCCAAGCCTGTTTACGATGATATTTGTCATGTGCCTGACCGGGTGGGTCGGCATGGCAAAATATATCCGCAACCTGATTCTGATCTACCGCGACCGCGAGTTTAACTTGGCATCGAAGTGCCTTGGTTCTTCTGCGGGGAAGATCATTGTGAAGAATATCCTTCCGCAGCTGGTCTCCGCGATTATGCTTGATACGGCGCTGGCGATACCGGGTGCGGTCGGCTCGGAGGTGTTCCTCACCTATATTGGGCTGGGGCTTCCGGTATCCATGCCGTCACTCGGTACGCTGATCAATGAGGGGCGGGCAGTCATGCTGGTGGCAGGGCAGCGCTATCAGCTCTATTTCCCGGTCATCGTCGTCTCGGCAATCACGGTCTCGTTTTACGCGCTCGGCAATGCGTTTGCGGACGCGTCGGACCCGAGAAACCATCGTTAACGGAGGGGTTATGGCAGAGTTGGAAAAGGTGTGCACAAAGTCCTTTTTGCCGGAAGAGAGGCGGATATCGGCACAGGGCGGCAAAGTGTTTGCGAAGAACACGGAAAGTTCCGCAGGTCGGGAGAAGATCCTATCCGTGCAGGACCTGGTGATAAAATTTAAGCTGCGCGGGCAGGTCTTGACGGCAGTCCGTGGGGTTTCCATTGACGTGTACCGGGGTGAGAGCCTTGCCATTGTCGGGGAGTCCGGTTCGGGAAAATCGGTTTTTGCAAAAAGTTTTATGGGGCTGTTGGACAATAACGGCTGGGTTGATTCGGGCAGCATTTTGTTTGATGGATGCGATCTTACAAAAATTTCCAGAGAAAAAGAATGGACGCAGATCCGCGGGAAGCGCATTGCGATGGTATTTCAGGATCCGATGACTTCCTTAAACCCGCTAAGAACCATCGGGGGGCAGATCCGGGAAGCATTGCTTCTGCACGGGAGTCTTTCGCGGGCGGAGGCAAAAGAGCAAACATACCGGATTTTGGCGGATGTCGGCATCGACGACCCAAAACGCCGTTACCGCCAGTATCCGCACGAGTTTTCGGGCGGGATGCGTCAGCGCGTCGTAATCGCCATCGCCATTGCCGGCCGGCCGGAGTTTTTGATCTGCGATGAGCCGACAACCGCGCTCGATGTGACGATCCAGGCACAGATTTTGCAGTTGTTAAAGGGATTGCAGAAAAAGTATCGGCTGACTGTCATTTACATTACGCACGATCTTGGTGTGGTGGCAAAGGTGGCGGACCGGGTCGCGGTCATGTACGCGGGGGATATTGTGGAGGTCGGCAGCTGCGAGGAAATCTTTTTCGATCCGAGGCACCCTTATACGTGGGCGCTGCTGTCTTCCATGCCGCAGCTCAGGGCTAAGGGGGAGGAACTCTGCACCATTAAGGGAACGCCGCCCAACCTGTATCAGACCATCCGGGGGGATGCATTCGCGCCCCGCAACCCGCAGGCACTTGTGGCGGATTTTAAGGCGCGCCCACCGTATTTTTATGTGACACCGACGCATGCGGCGCGCACTTGGCTGCTGGATCCGCGCGCGCCGAAAGTGGAGCCCCCGGGGCATATCAAAAGGCTTGGGGAGGAGGGGGGATGGCGGAATGGATAAGGGGAAAGAGGTTTTGCTCAGTCTGCGCGGCGTGGAGGTGGCTTTTGGCGGGAGAGGGCACCGTTTTCTTGCGGTCGATGATGTTTCGTTTGATATTTACCGCGGGGAGACGTTTGGGCTGGTTGGGGAGTCCGGCTCGGGCAAGACGACCCTTGGGCGTGCGATTGTCCGCATCAACCAGACAAGCAGGGGGGATATTATATTTGAGGGGGAGAAGATCAACGGCAAGATACCAAGAGAACTTAACAGTAAGCTGATCCAGCGGATACAGATGATTTTCCAGGATCCGATGGCATCGTTAAATGAGCGCGCCAAGGTGGATTACATTGTTTCGGAAGGGTTGATGAATGTGAAAAAGGGGCTTTCGGAGGCGGAGAGAAGAAGGCTTGTTGCGGAGGCGATGCGGGAAGTCGGATTGCCTGCCGAATTTGCGGACCGTTTCCCGCATGAGTTTTCCGGCGGGCAGCGGCAGCGCATCGGGATTGCGAGAAGCCTGATCATGAAGCCATCCCTCGTGATCGCAGACGAGCCGGTTTCGGCACTCGATGTTTCGATACGTGCCCAGGTATTAAATCTTCTGGCAGGGCTGCAAAAAAAGAACAGGCTGACCTATCTGTTTATAGCCCATGACCTTTCCGTGGTGCGTTTCATTTCCGACCGCGTTGCGGTGATCCGCAAAGGAAAAATCGTCGAATTGGCAGGGACAGAGCAGCTATTTGCGCATCCGCTGCACCCGTACACGAAGGCGCTGCTGTCCGCCGTTCCCGTTCCGAACCCGGTGCTTGCAAAAAAGAGACAGCCGAAACTCTATGACCCTGCCTGTCATGATTATTCGGCGGATAAGCCGGTTTGGGCGGAGATAGAGCGTGGGCATTTTGTTTACGGGAATGAGAGGGAGCTTGCGGGGTACCGGAGGGAACTTGCAGGCAGGTGAGCATTTGCGGTGCAAAGGTGTGTGCGGAATTATTTTCAGCCGGAAAACAAGAAAAGGGGCAGCACATCGGGATGGATCTTTTCGGGGACGGTACAGCGGCAGGATCTATAACATGCCCATAGAAAATAAAAAAGAAAAAAATAAAAAATAAATGAAAGGATTTCCGGAGTTAAAACGTATTATAAGTATAAGAGCAAAAAACAATGAAACAAGTAAGACAGACATCACAAGTCAGCCCGTGACGGGCTGAGAAAGAGAGGAATCCGATGGGAAAGAAAAAAGCAATTTTGGCGCTTACACTTGCGGGTGCACTGATCGCCGGCCAGGCAGCCGTGGCGGCAATGGCGCACGGGCACAGGGGAGGCTGCGGCAGGAGGCAGGCATCCTATGAACTCTGCGGGGTGGAGGACTGCCATGTAACAAGCCTTCACGAGCACGACGGTATGTATTACTGCGGGCACTATATCGGAGACGGTCATGATTACCATGAAGCCTGCGATGTGGACGGCTGCTGGTTGACCGGGGAACATGAGCATGACGGCGTGATCTGCTTGCCTTGTGCGGATACGCACAGCACGGCGGGATGCCATTCCGGAAGCAGGGGCAGGAGGCATTGCCGCTAGGGTGTATCCGCAGTCGGTCTCTGCCGGATGTGACATACGCAAGACGGCCGTAAGCGGGGAAACCCAACCTATGGGGGGAGCGATGAGAACAGAAGAAGAGGTTTTGCGGGCGGTCGAATGCTACGCGGATACCGTCCGCCGCATATGTTTTGTACACTTAAAAAAATATGAGGATGTGGAGGATGCGTTTCAGGAGATTTTCCTGAAATATCTCCTCCACGAAGAAGATTTTGAGAGCCATGCCCATGAAAAGGCATGGCTTATCCGCGTTGCGATCAACGTCTGCAGGGATATGCTGCGAAGCCCGTTCCGCAGGCGGGTCACCTCGCTGGAAGACATTGAATATGAGCCGTTTTACATACAGAAAGAGGAAGGGGAACTGCTTGGCTGCATTTTGGAAATGCCGCAAAAATACCGGGATGTCCTCTACCTGTTTTATTATGAAGGTTATTCCGCTGTGGAGATCGCAGGGTTGATGCGCCGGAAAGAAAATACAATTTACACTTGGCTTGCACGGGCGAAGAAAATATTGAAGGAAAAGCTGGGAGGTGATTTCATTGAGTCAAAAAGCGTTTGAGGTTTTCGGAAAGATCCATGCGGAAGAAAATTTAAAGCAAAAAACCGTCAGCTTTCTGCAGGAGGAGGCCGCGGGCAGGATGAGGAGAAGGTACCGGGCGGTGCGCGCCGCGTCCTGCTGTCTTTTGCTCGCGCTGCTATTTTTTTGCGGCGGCGTGTTTTTCAGGCTCTATTTCACTCCGGTTGCCTACATTGACTTTGATGTTAATCCGTCCATTGAGTTCTGTGTCAACCGCTTTGGGCGGGTGATCGCCTCCCATGCATACAATGACGACGGGAAGGAAATCTTAGAATATGTCAATGTGAGCCATGTAAATTATGCCGAGGCGGCAAAACGTCTGCTTGACGCTATGGAACAGGAGGGATATTTCCGGCCGGATACTTTGTTGTCCGTCACAGTGCAGACAGGGGAGTCCGGGCGGGAGGGGAGTATGCTCAAAAGCCTGCAGGAGATTGTTGCACAGGAAAGTGAGGGAGGGGTGTATGATATCCCGGCGGAGATTTACGCCGTTACGGAAGAAGTCAAGCATTGTGCCAAAGAACATCAGGTCAGCCCGGCGAAATATCTTGCCATTGAGGGGTTGATTGAAGTGGATCCGGAGGTAGATTTTGAGACTTGCAAAGGGCATTCCGTGCATGAACTGCGCGAGATGGCAAAAAACGGGTGCGTGCAGGACGGCAGTCATCACGGGTGGGAAAATGAAGAGGATTCACAGGAGATACCGGAAGGACATCATGACTTATGGAATGACGGGGATTCGCAGGAGATGCAGGGAGGGCACCATGGCTGGGAGCCCGGCGGACGGGAAGATGGCGGCCATCACCGCCAAAACGGCAGGACAGAACCAAAAAAGTGAATATAGGGATGTACCGGAGTGGGGAATTTCTTTCGGGATAAACCTCTGTCATTTAAGGATGACGGAGGTTTTGTTTTGCTTGTCAGCAAGAATATGGATTCCGCTCTTGACAATACCCGTATCATTGTATACAATAGAACAAGTAAAATCGAAACCGCCCGCTTCCCGCGGCTTGAATGGAGGATTGGTAGTAGTATGCAGAACCGCAAAGTTTATTTGAACCGCCACAACAACCTGCTTTCTCTTGAGGAGCATATTTATGAGCTGGTCGACGTGAAGGAGCCGAATGTTTTCCGCAACCTGTTCCCGTATGACGAAGTGCCGAAGATCGCGTTTAATGACCGCATCGTGCCGCACAATATGCCGGAAGAAATCTGGATCACGGACACGACTTTCCGCGACGGGCAGCAATCGCGCGCGCCGTACACGACCGAACAGATCGTGACGGTCTTTGATTATCTCCACCGCCTGGGCGGACCAAACGGCATCATCCGCCAGAGCGAATTTTTCCTTTACAGCAAGAAAGACCGCGATGCAGTGTATAAATGTATGGAACGCGGTTATGAATTTCCGGAGGTGACTTCTTGGATCCGTGCGAGCAAGAAAGATTTCCAGCTGGTGAAGGACATTGGGATGAAAGAGACAGGGATTTTGGTGAGCTGCTCCGACTACCATATTTTCTATAAGATGAAGATGACCAGAAGCCAGGCGATGAACCACTATTTAAGTGTGGTTCGCGAATGCCTTGAGACAGGGGTTGCGCCGCGCTGCCATCTCGAGGATATCACGCGCTCGGACATCCACGGTTTTGTGATCCCATTCTGTTCGGAACTGATGAAGCTCGGCGCGGAGTACGGTATCCCGGTCAAGGTGCGCGCATGTGACACGATGGGCTACGGCGTGAACTTTTCGGGCGCGGTGATCCCTAGATCCGTGCAGGGCATTATTTACGCTTTAAACACACATGCGGGTGTTCCGGCAGAGCTTTTGGAGTGGCATGGGCACAATGACTTTTACAAAGCGGTCACAAACTCGACGACGGCATGGCTGTACGGCGCGAGCGGGGTGAACTGCTCGCTGTTCGGGATTGGCGAGCGCACCGGGAATACGCCGCTTGAAGCGATGGTTTTTGAGTACGCACAGTTAAAAGGCACGCTTGACGGCATGGACACCACGGTGATCACGGAGCTTGCGGAATATTATAAAAAGGAAATCGGTTACAGCATTCCGCACCGCACACCGTTTGTCGGCAAGAATTTCAATGTCACCCGCGCAGGGATCCATGCGGACGGGCTGCTAAAAAATGAAGAAATATACAATATATTTGATACGGAAAAATTTTTAAACCGTCCGGTGCTTGTCTCCGTATCCAATACTTCCGGCCTTGCCGGGATCGCGCACTGGATCAATACCTTCTATCATTTAAAGGGAGGGGCGGCGATTGACAAGAGCCATCCGCTTGTTGCCTGCATTAAGGAACGGGTGGACAAAGAATATGACGACGGGCGCATTACGGTCATGACCGATGCGGAACTGGTGGGGATCATTGAGGCGAACAAAGCGCAGTGCGGAATCAACCTGCCGACGGTGGATGTTGATTTGATCTGACGGAAACTTAAAAACAGCAGGCACCCGCACAGAACCGGAAACGATTTATGGGAGCAGGGCGGACAGAAATTGTTTCCCCGGTTTTGGGACTGGAAGGGTGGCTGCGGAACTTAAAAACAGCAGACACCCGCACAGAACCGGAAACGATTTATGGGAGCAGGGCGGACAGAAATTGTTTCCCCGGTTTTGGGACTGGAAGGGTGGCTGCGGAACTTAAAAACAGCAGACACCCGCACAGAACCGGAAACGATTTATGGGAGCAGGGCGGACAGAAATTGTTTCCCCGGTTTTGGGACTGGAAGGGTGGCTGCGGAACTTAAAAACAGCAGACACCCGCACAGAACCGGAAACGATTTATGGGAGCAGGGCGGACAGAAATTGTTTCCCTGGTTTTGGGACTGGAAGGGTGGCTGCGGAACTTAAAAACAGCAGGCACCCGCACAGAACCGGAAACGATTTATGGGAGCAGGGCGGACAGAAATTGTTTC
>CAMRSM010000071.1 GCA_947053345.1 uncultured Lachnospiraceae bacterium | reverse complement strand
CGGTGGTCGAAAAACGGCACAATCCAAAAAATCTTTGATCAGATGCAGGAAATGGGTCTTATAAAAACTGGCACGGATGTCCTTTGTATTGACAGTACAAGCATCCGGGCCCACCCGGATGCCGCCGGTGCCAGGAAATCAAATGGGAACCAGGACACTGGGCGTTCAAGGGGGGGGCTGACAACAAAACTCCATCTTTGCTGTACCTTAGAGCGGTATGCATTTGCATTCCATCTGTCTGCCGGGAACCGCCACGATGCCCCGGAAGGCAGGAAGCTGATTGGGGGCATTTGTCCCGGGGACAGCCACCCTTTTTGATGGACAGGGCATATGAAGATGAAAAAACCCGTGCTTTGGCTGCAAAACAGGGGTTCCTTCCTGTTGTCCCGCCAAAGAAAAACCGGAGGGAGCCATGGGATTATGACAGGGAACTTTATAAACGCCGCAACGAGGTGGAACGCTATTTTTTAAGGTTAAAACGTTTCCGGAAAGTTTTTACCCGTTATGATAAGCGCAGTTCCATTTTCCTTTCTGTGGTTATGCTTGTCATGATTTTTGACGCTGTTTTTATGTGAACAGGCTCTACATCAGTTGCAGAATTGTCTGCCGGTTTACTTATGAAGGTGAGGAATACAAAGCAGTAAGTAACTATTATGTTTTATCACCGTTTAAGCGAAAGGAAGATTTGCATGCGAATGTTTATATCGACAAGGCGAATCCCGCCAAATACAGTGTAGAGCTTTTTCAAACAGGCGGATGATTCCGACATCTTTAAAAAATCAAATATACCCATCCGAAACTGCCGTTGCGGGAACGCCCATTCCCACAGCGGCAGTTTTCATTTACGCTTTTTTCTCTGACTGATCTTTATCGTTGTTGCCGGGCTGCTTGCAGTAAAGCATCGCCTGTTTTTCCTGGCGGCTGCCCTTAAAGCTTTCAACCGCTTCCGGATTTTTTCAGCTCATCGGCAACGGGGCTTTGCGCACCCACACGGGCAACAAGCCATTCCCCTATCTTATATTTGCCCCCAATACTCTTCCAGCCTTTCCATGACCTCATCATACTCTGCCGCATTTTCCGCAGGCCCAAAATAATCCGTCGGTTTCTTATCCTCCCCATAAAGGGTAATCATAAAAATATTTTCTTCCGCAAGCATGACCAGGAAATCGTCAATGGTTTCCTGCCGGAAAAACATATCGGTACGCAGATCCTTTTCCTTAAGCCCCGTCCAGTATTCCACGTTGATGAACGGCACGGCAAATTTCCTGCCGGAAAGCTTCGCAGAAAACCCGTTCCCATCCGTGAAGCCCCCGGTCCACCTTTGGTACTCCTCCAGATCGAATATACTCGTGTATTTCACACCGTCCACATATATGCTGCCATGTATTTCGGAAGCTTTCAGAAAATATCGGTGCAAATACAGTTCACAGGTCATATGAATGACCTTCTCCCCGGTCCCGTCACACATCGTGACAGCGTCTTCCATGTTGCAATATTCTTGCGGTTGCCTGTACCAAACGAATATGGCACATATCAAAAGAAAAAAGGCAAAGGTTATACTGCAAATACAGATCCTTTTTCTCACGATCCCTCCTTAAAATCCCCATACCATCCTAACTACAGAGGTGCTTTTCTATTCACCCGGCTTTCCTAAAACGATCTCGCCCGGGTATTCATAAAAAAGAGGTTTAACAGTATAAGTTTTGCTCATACCCTTTACCTCAAAACTCCCCAACGGAAAGCTAAGCATAAAATAATTATTATTTCTTCCTGTTAAGTCATAGCTTTCAATATATTTCCAATAAGCTTGACCATTACTGCAATGCCACTTCTCAGGATCTGCCGATTCCTTTACAAAACGACCATTTATCACTCCAATAAACTCATCAAAGCGGCTAACCCATGTCGTGGCAGAATTCCCAATTAGTTTCCAAGTACCATCATACACATAATAGTAGTGCATTTCTGTTTGGGTTCCCACATCTGCCCTATATACACTATTACCATCATGAATCGTAACTCCCGCATTCCGATCATAGGATTTCAACACAGTAATAACATTTCCTAAAGCCCAGTCCAACACCGCTCCATACGAAACATTCGCCAACAACTGTGAAACGCCATATTGAAAATTGTAATCCAGCAAATCCTTTAATGCACAAGGTTTTTTTATAAGTCCTAAGTCATACGTCTTTAATTGTACAAGAGCAAGACCTTTCCCATCGTGTACATAAATTCTCCGATGTGGATATGTTCTGCCACTATTGCAAGTATATTCACCATCATATATGTATATAGTATAATAATCAGCTATTACGGAAAGCGTAGGCGCATCATCATAGATATCACTTTGCACCTTAATACCATCAGCAGGAAAAATCGGCATTTCATCCAACATCACTCTATCCTGCACATTGTTTACATCTATTTTTTTCACCCCCAAATACGCCAGTTCCGCATCTATCCTTTCCAGTTCTTCTTGTATATCGGTCTCAAAAATTTCACAAGCGCTTGCAATATCCTTTTCCTCCAACATTATAATCTTTTGTAAAGTAAGCTCATTTATTTCATCAAAAAGTTTGTCAATTGCTTCTTCCTGTTCCGTTTTTAACTTTTGGCACTCATCTAAACATCTTCCGCTCTCGCTGTTATACTAGATGGCGATACTAACATTAATGCCGTAAGGAATACTCCTAAACCCCGCTGATATTTTTTCATCCTCTGTAACAAATTAATCCTCCTAAACATAAACATTCTCCTTTCGTTCATTTTTTTGCTACATACATAGATTACCACTTTCCATCCAAAATTAGAATGATTATTTTATACGTTTTTCGCACGAAATAATCAATAAAAGGGCTTTACTATCGGAAGAACTTGATTATTTCGTGCGAAAAACGTATAAAATAATCATTCCATCTTTCTTCAAAATATGGTAAGCTTACCACGTAGCCACTTCACAGGGGACTGTCGTAAAAAAAGATATCCTATTGTATATAACCGAATCCGGTCGGATGCTCTATCCGAAATATTATGAAAATCAACCTTTTGCTACAGTCCCCATGCATAAAGATTTCAAAGTAAACCTGAAAGGATGAACGAACATGAAAAATTTTAAGAAAAAGCTTACAGCCATCTGTCTGTCTGCCATGCTTACCGTTCCGGTGCTCGGCAGTGCCCTGCCAAAGAATCCGGTGCAGCCGGAACCCGGGATCTCCGCCTGCTCCCTTCCTTCCCGTCCGCCATATGGCACTGTCCTTCCGGACGACATCGAGATCCATGACTGAGCTTATGGTTGCGATTGATTGAACGTGCTTGCGAAATGTTGCATTAACGGGTTCCATGCGGTTTAATGCAACATTTTTTATGGTCCGGCTGTTTTTTGAACTCGTTCCACGCTCTTAGCAGCTTTCCATGATCCTTTTCATATCCACACCATTCGCTCCAAAAGCAGGCCCGCCGCAGCCATTCCAGACCACATTTCATTCTTTCCCCTCTTTTTTCTGCGATGTCAAACTTCGTCGCATATCCGCTGTGTATCAGGGAAATCTTCCCCAGCATGAACTTTTGCCCGATCAGTTCATCCGCAAGCCCCTCCGCCTCCGAAAGCCGGTCGACCGACTCCAGATAACGGCTCAGATTTGTCGCGCACAAGTACACATTCCGGAAATGGAATTTTTTCTTTTCCACCGCCATATCATATGTGCGCATCATCCTCTCGGACATTTCGATTGCCTCCGCAGTCCTCCCCGTCGCCCTAAGAAGCAGGCAGATCTGGTTAAATAAATACATCTCATTCCGGAACGGGAGCCTTCGGTAACGCTGCCCCTCCGCTTCCACATTTTCCAAATGATACGTCAGCTCCAACAGCTCCTTCGCCCTCTCCAGAGCTTCTTCCTTCGCTTTTCGGATTTCCTCCTGCGTCCCGTTTTTCTTTTTGCGCAGCTCCTCCCTGTTTTTTAATCCCAACACAAGCTGGCGGTTGCATTTTTCCGACATATCCACGGACTTTTCCAGCTGGTATAATTCATGCCCGACCTCCTCATATTCCCCCTCTGCCAGATGCCTTTCAATGCTCTGGTCCAATTCCAGCACCTGATACTCATCCGTGACGAGATTTCCGTCATAGCGCGTTTTATCCATTTCCAAGCGCTCCATCAGCGAATAAAATTTTATCCGGTCGCAATTCGCTTTTCCGTTCTCGACACGCGAAAGATTCTCTACATTTTCATAAATCCCGTCCACCAATTCTTCCTGCGTCATTTCCCGCCATCTGCGCTCCGCCGCGATCAGCCTGCCCTCCAGAAAATACTGGCGCAGCCTGCAGGTATGGTAGAGCTTATTGATACAATCCGCGGAAAAGGGAAGCTCGCGGAACACCGCCTCGAAATTCTCCTTGTATATTGTATAAAGCTGGGCTTTTTCTGCATTTTCCAATTTTTTATATGCCGTGATCATCTGCTCCAGCAGCGGCAATACGCAGACGATCAGCTTGTTTTGCCGGTTCAGCTCCAAAATCCTTTCGTGTAGATTCACGCAAGTACTGTAATCGCCCTTTGCCAGATACTGCTCGCCAAGCAGCATCCCAGCCTTGGCAAGAAACTGTGCACGCAGTCCCTCGTCCTGCACCTTCTCCTCCAGATAATGGAAAATATTCTCCAAAAGCCTGACCTGCTCCTCTTTCATACCATGTTGCATTAGCACATGCAGGTAAAGCATGATATTTTCTATCTCAAACATTGCCAGAAACCTTTCCCCCGCCCGGAGCTGCCTGCCAAGTTTTCCGTCAAACAAATTCTTTATATCCAGCGTCCGTGCGATGGCAGCCTGAAAATGTGCGGCTGCCTCATCGAGCTTCCCGAAGCCGTCCCTGCCGTACACACCGCCGCGAAATTCCTCAAGGGCTAAGATTCCCCCGATCCTTTCTTCATACATCCCCAAAATCCTGTCTTTGCCCGCCGGATTCTTTTCCTGATACACCCCAAATAATTGTCTTGCATCCGCAAGCTGCCCAAATCGCAGGGCTTCCTCAATCTCATCGCGCATGCAGATTTTCTGATATTCCTCCGTGGTCAGGATATAGGTCAGGCGCTCCGCCGATTTCCCAAGACGCTCAAACAAAGCTGCCAGCAAAATGACATCCGTCTTCCCCTCCCCCTTTTCGATCAGGCGCAGCTCCGCCTCCGAGCAAAGACCCTTGCAAAGTTTATTTCTTGACACTTTCATTTTTTTGCGCAAAATTCCGATCTGCTTTCCGGCGTTTTCTAATTTCATATGGTTTTTTCCTCCTTAATGCAAAATTTTCATTTTTCATAAGCTTAAGGAAAATGTACTCCCTCCGGCACTGGTATCATATCGATCGATATTAAGCATATCCCCCCGGACATGCTTCCCTGCGGGGCATGCACATGATTTGCCGATGAAATTGTCCTCCCCTTGGTCGGACGGCAAATCAGTGCTGGTATAAGTCTGACGACATTATACCATGTCCCCCGGACATGTTCAATCCTCCCTCTTTATCTATATCCGCCGCTTCCTTTTGGGACGCAGGCAACGCCGGTCCCTTCCCAAAATGAAAAAGAACCGGAAACACAGTCCCACAGACTCCGTTTCCGGTTCTTGCTGGCGCGGATAAATCCGCCAAAGCCAAACACCTTTTCCAAATTACCTCGCGAGCTTCTTCGACATTTCAAACAGATACGGGTCAAGTGTCTTCTTCATGCGAAGCGCCTCCTCGATGTCAAAATCCACATACTCCCCGTGCTTATACGCTACAACACGGTTGCTCCCGCCTGCCGTCAGGATATCGACGGCCTTCGCGCCCATCGCCGACGCGTAGACACGGTCCTTGCAGGTCGGGCTGCCGCCGCGCTGGATATGCCCAACGACCGTCGCCCTTGTCTCCATGCCGGTTGCCGCCTCGATGCGCTTTGCCATCTCGTAAGAATCGCCGATGCCTTCCGCATTGATAATAATATGGTGGGTCTTGCCGACCTTTTTCTTGGCGCGGATATTCTCGATGATCTTGCTCTCGTCACGGTCATAGCACTCTACGGTAAGAATGTCCTCCGCGCCGTTGGCGATACCGCACCAGAGCGCAATGTAACCTGCATTCCTGCCCATCACCTCAATGATGCTGCAGCGCTCGTGCGAAGTGGAAGTATCGCGCACCTTGTCGATCGCCTCCATCGCGGTGTTGACTGCCGTGTCAAAACCAATCGTGTACTCGGTGCAGGCAATATCAAGGTCGATCGTGCCTGGCACGCCGACGGTATTGACCCCGCGCGCCGCAAGCTGCCTTGCACCCTGGAACGAACCGTCCCCGCCGATGACGACCAGACCGTCGATCCCGTGCTTGCGGCAGATGTCCGCACCCTTATCCTGCCCGTTTGCCGTCATAAATTCCGGACAGCGCGCCGTGTAAAGGATCGTGCCGCCGCGCTGTATGATGTCCGCCACACTGCGCGCATTCATATCTATGATATCTTCCTCCAGTAAACCGGTATAGCCCCTGCGGATGCCCTTCACCTTCAATCCGTTTGCAATCGCCGTGCGGACTACTGCACGGATGGCGGCGTTCATGCCCGGCGCGTCCCCGCCGCTTGTCAACACACCGATTGTCTTTACCTGCTTTTTGTCTGCTGCTTTTGCCCTTGCCATAACACTCTACCTCGTTTCCGAATGATTCCCATTCTCATTTTTATACCCGTGCCTACCGCAGACCTGCGGTACTGCTTTCACAAACGGTCTGGAAGGCTTCCTCCCAAACCTTTCATCCCGCGCAGCGTCTGACCACCATCCAGCCGCCGCACATATCACTCATTGATTTCCATTTTAGTACAACCTTCAGCGTTTTTCAATACTCTTTTCCACAACCTTGACATTTTCTTTGCCAAAGTTTTCGTAAAGTTTCTTTAGGCTCTCGTTATTTATGCCAATATTTCTACTTTTGGGCAGCCTTTTTACGGCTTTTTCCTGCGATAAATAGACACAGACCGTATCATTTCCGTCAAATTCACCCAATAAAGAATATAATTTTTGTTCATTTTCAACAAAGTTGTTTTTATTACAGAATTGCACCCAAAGTTCTCGCGGAACAGCAGTAAACGGGATGATTTCCTGGCAGATCAACTTCGCCGGTTTATCTTCCTCAACCGCCACCTTTCCGCGGATATAAACTTTAGCATCTACATTCAACAACAATTTATACTTCTCGTAGTCGCGCGGGAAAACGATAACCTCCACCGCCCCGAACATATCCTCCAGATTCAGGAATGCCATGAGCGTGTTGTTCCTCGTTGTCTTTAGCGTCTTTCCCGTGATCATACCGCCGACCAGTTCCGTATTGCCGTCCTGCACCTTACACTCATCCGTCTCCTCATCCACAAGGAAGTCGAGCGTTGTCTTGGTCACGTTCTTGCGCATCGCCGCCTCGTACATCTCAAGCGGATGCCCGCTGATATAGATTCCCGTAACTTCCTTTTCAAACGCCAGCAGTTCTTCCTTCGTGTACTCTCCTACCGCCGGGAACTGATTGTCGTACGCCTGCTTCTGCTCCGGCGCAATCATGTCAAAAAGGCTCATCTGGCCGCTTACGGACTCCTTCTTTTCCTCCGCTACCGTATCGAGCACGGAGGCATATACGTACATTTTCTGCTTTCGTGTCCCGGGAAGGCTGTCCACCGCGCCCGATTTGATCAAATTTTCCGTCGTGCGCTTGTTGATTTCCTTGTTGGAAAGGCGCACGGCCAAATCTTTTAAGCTCCGGTAATCCCCGCCGCGTCCGCGCTCCTTTACAAGTTCGTCGATCACCGGGCGGCCAAGCCCCTTGATCGCGGTCAGCCCGTAACGGATGGCACCGCCGTCCACCGAAAACGAAGCCTCGCCGACATTGATGTCCGGCGGCAGGATGGAAATCCCAAGCTGCCGGCAGTGGAAAATGTACTGCGCTACCTTCCCCGGATTGTCAATCATGGAGGTCATCAGCGCCGCCATAAATTCCACCGGATAATAGCATTTTAAGAATGCTGTCTGATATGCCACGACCGCGTACGCCGCCGCATGTGATTTGTTGAACGCGTATTTCGCAAAATCTGTCATCTCGTCAAAGATATGGTTAGCCACCTGCTCCGGGATACCCTTCGCGACACAGCCCGGGACATGTTCCGCCTCGTTGCCGTAGACAAAATTTTTGCGTTCCTTCGCCATAACGGACTCTTTTTTCTTGGACATGGCACGGCGTACCAGGTCACTGCGCCCGTAGCTGTAGCCCGCCAGCTCCCGCACAATCTGCATGACCTGCTCCTGATAGACGATACATCCGTAGGTCGGCTCAAGGATCGGTTCCAGTTCCCTGCATTCATATTCGATCGAGGCGGGGTCATTCTTGCCCTTAATGTATTTTGGGATAAAATCCATCGGTCCCGGGCGGTAGAGGGAAATCCCTGCGATCACGTCCTCGATGTTGTGCGGTTTAAGCTCTTTCATGAAGTTTTTCATACCCGTACTTTCAAGCTGGAACACACCCTCGGTATGGCCGGAGCCTAATAGCTCGTAAACCCGCGCATCCGCGTAGTCAATTTTATCCATGTCGAGCACACCGTCGATAAAACCCGGGAAGCGGGTGTCTGCCGGAGCCTTATCTGCATTTTCCGCACCACGGAGCTGCCCTGCTCCTCTTTCCGCGTCATATCCCTTCTGGATCAGGCGCACGGCATCTTGGATAACCGTCAGCGTGCGCAGCCCCAGAAAATCCATTTTTAACAGCCCGAGCTCCTCCAACGTCGTCATCGTGAACTGTGTCGTGATCGTATCGTCCGAGGAGCGTGAGAGCGGTACATAATCGTCCGCCGGGGCATTACTGATCAATACCCCCGCCGCGTGCATCGAGCTGTGGCGCGCCAATCCCTCCAGGCGCTTTGACATGTCAACGAGGTTTTGGACCTGCACATCCGAGCGGTACGCCGCCGCCAGGTCCGGATTCATGACAAGCGCCTTGTCAAGCGTGATATTTAACTCGTTCGGCACCATCTTCGCGATCGCGTCACACTGCGCGTACGGCATATCAAGTGCCCTGCCGACATCGCGAAGCACACCCCTCGCCGCCATCGTACCGAAGGTGACGATCTGAACCACACGGTCTTTCCCGTATTTTTCCACGACGTAATCAATGACCTCCTGCCTGCGCTCATAGCAGAAATCTATATCAATATCGGGCATGGTCAGTCGCTCCGGATTCAGGAAGCGCTCAAACAGAAGATTATATTTGATCGGGTCAATGTTCGTGATCTCAAGGCAGTAGGCGACAATGCTGCCCGCTCCGCTTCCGCGCCCGGGTCCTACCGCAATGCCGTTCTCCTTCGCGTAGCGGATAAAATCCCAGACAATCAGGAAATAATCCACAAATCCCATGTCATGGATGACGTTCATTTCGTATTCCAGACGCTCCTCTAATTCCGCCGCCCGGTTCGGATACCGGCGCACCAGCCCGTTTCGGCAGAGCTTCTGCATATATTCCCATGCCGTATATCCCGCCGGAACATCAAATTTCGGCAGCTTATAATGCCCAAATTCAATTTCCACCTCGCAGCGCGCAGCTATTTTGTGCGTATTCTCGATTGCTTCCTGCGCGTACGGAAACAGTTCCCGCATCTCCTCCTCGGATTTCAGGTAATACTGCCCACCCTCATAGCGCATACGGTTATCGTCCGTTACTTTTTTCTGCGTCTGGATGCAGAGCAGGATATCGTGCGCCTGCCAGTCCTCCGCCAGCACATAATGGATATCGTTCGTTGCGACCAGCGCAAGCCCCGTCTCCTCATGCATGCGCAAAAGTCCCTGGTTCACCGTTTTTTGTTCCGGGATGCCGTGATCCTGCAGTTCAAGGTAAAAATGGTCTTTCCCGAAAATATCAGAGAGGGTGAGGGCCGCCTCCTTGGCTTCCTCATAAAATCCCTTGCGCAAAAGGGCGGGCACTTCCCCCGCGAGGCAGGCGGAGAGTGCAATAATACCTTCATGGTATTCACGAAGTATCTCATGATCGACGCGGGGCTTGTAGTAAAACCCCTCGGTAAAGCCCTTCGAGACAATTTTCATCAAATTAGAATAGCCTTTGTTATTCTCGGCAAGCAGGACAAGGTGATGGTAGCGCTCGTCCGATACTGCCCCTTCCTTGTCAAAACGCGAACCCGGCGCGGTATAGACCTCACAGCCCAAAATCGGCCGGATTCCCGCATCACGGCACGCACGGTAAAAATCGACCGCGCCGTACATGACACCGTGGTCGGTGATCGCGATGCTGTCCATGCCAAGCTCCTTCGCGCGCGCCACCAGCTCCTTGATCCGCCCAAGACCGTCAAGAAGACTGAATTCTGTATGTACGTGCAAATGTGTGAATGCCATTTTGGGTGTCCTCCTATTTTTAGTTCCGCATATCCCCTTCCCAGTACCTATGGCCCGCAGTGGGATTCCCG
>CAMRSM010000070.1 GCA_947053345.1 uncultured Lachnospiraceae bacterium | reverse complement strand
CGCGGAAGGCATTTCCGTCCGCTTCGCTCCCGCAAATTCCTTCCCGGGCACTCTCCGGGGATTCGCTGTTTTTTTAAGTTCCGCGACTCCCCTTCCAGTGCCCCCCAGCGCGGAAGGCATTTCCGTCCGCTTCGCTCCCGCAAATTCCTTCCCGGGCACTCTTAGGGGATTCGCTGTTTCTATGGTTTTCTATATTCGATTACCGGACGGTTGCCCGCAGGATTTTTACCTCCCCACAGATTGGGCGGATGACGCACTCCTTAACCTGCGCCGGGAGAATAAAGGTTTCCGCATAGTGCACCTCATACGGCGCAAAGGAACCGTCCACGCTCTCTATCACCGCGCCCTCACCTTCCACAACATTGCAGCTGCTCACGCCGCCCTCACTTTTTAGGACAGCACTCTCCCGGATGGTATAGCGCCTTGTTTCCACAAACTCCCTCTCGTGCAGCCCCGTGCACTCCACGGTCACTGCCGGGGTATCACAAAGTGGCTCGATCCGGTTTAACAGATTTTCCTTTACCCAGCCCGTCGTCCGGTCCCACTGTATATTCTTCTCACCGTGCCCGATATGTACCGGGCGCGGCAGGCCGTCCAGTCCCACACGCCCCCAGTCCCAAAGCTTAAAAGTAAAAATATAAGGGGTCGCACTCACCTCAAGCACCATAGTATCCTTCCCGCTGCAATGTACGGTTCCTCCGGGAATCAGGAAATGGTCGTGGCGTTTTGCCTTCCATTTATTTACATATTTATCCGCATCAAATACGGTCTCTCCGCCCTGCGCCTGTTTCAATTCGTCAAGCATCGCGCCGCTGTCCACACCCTCCTTTAACCCAAGATAGACAACGCTGTCCTCACCGCAATCCAGTATATAATAGCTCTCGTCCTGGGTGTAATGCATGCCGAACGCGGACTGGATGTACTCCGTCAGCGGATGCACCTGCAAAGAAAGGTTCTGCCCGCCCATCGTGTCAAGAAAGTCAAAGCGGATCGGGTACTCGTCCCCAAAGCGCGCATGTACCCGGCTTCCAAGAAGCTGCGCCGGGCGGTAAAATACGACATCCACGGACGGAACTTCAACGCGCACTTCCCCAAACTGCATAAAGATACTGTTTTCTTCCGGCACGCCGTCAAAAGCCCATGCGTAATTTGGTGCATCCGGATCAAGCCCGCAGATTTCCTTCATCCACTGCCCGCCCCAGACCTCCGGCGCAAAATACGGCACCAGGCGGAACGGCTCGCGGCAAAAAGTTTCAAGCCCCGCGCGGAACCCATCCCCGCACACCATCTTTGGCTCTCCCCTCCTATTTGTATCAAGCAGGAAATCAATCCGGTCAAAAAGCTGCTTTTTCAGGCGGTCTGCCATGCGCCATTCCACAAAAAATCCCTGCTTGAACTTCGCGAGTTTCGGGGCATTTTCATTGTGTGCTTTCCAGTTCGGTGCCCCCGCGGCAAAGCGAAGCTGGATTTCCCAGCGGGCAAGATCCGCGTAAACCAGAATATCCCCCTCATGCACGATAGAAGCCCCCACACCGTACACAACGCAGATACCGTCCGTTTCTTCAATCTTGCGGCGCATTTCCTTAACGCGCTCCTCCACATAAAAATCTTCAACTTTCAGCGTGTTCATAATGCCGAACACCCTGTCATTTGTCAGATACTGCCTGATATAATCCATGTACTCGCGGTCGCTCACCATGCACTTCTCCGCATCAAAAAATGTTGCATTAAGACCGGAAATCCCCTCTGTAATCTCATTCTGGTCCACCTGCGTGTAAGTTTCTATGGTAATCACCGCATGTTCCCTGCCATCAACTGCCTGTTTAAGGACTCCCACAATCGCCTCATACCCCTCAAAGGCAGAAAAACCCTCGATTTTTTTTGCCGGGTATTTATCATAATTATGATAGTTCCTTACCATGTTTTATGCCCCCTTCCCTCAAAACCACAAACCATCCCTTAATTCTTATAAACAATCTAATTATCACCAAATATATACAAATTTACCCATTACAGCAAAGTCGCACCAATTATGCCAGCCCGGTTTCCAAGCTCTGCCGGAACTACTTTTACCGGCAGCCTGTCCCCGCCGAAAGTATACCGGTTGACCTGCTCCTCCACTTCCTTTATAAAAAGAGCCGAAGAAGCGCAAAGCCCGCCGCCGATTATCACCACCTCAGGGCGTAGTACATTGACAAGGCTTATAAGCCCTTCGGCAAGATAATACCGGAACTCTGAAAGAACTTTACATGCCGCGCCCTCCCCGGCTTTCGCGCGCATAAAAATCTCCTTTGCGGCAAGGTTTTCCCCGGTCATTTCCCGGTACGCCCCCATCACTGCCGTGGCGGAGGCATAGGCCTCAAGACAGCCCTTCCTGCCACAGCTGCATAACCTTCCCCCACGCTCCACCGTGATATGTCCCATAATTCCATCCGCATCTGCGTAAAGCCCGGCGGGCAGTCTGCCGCCGCAGACAAACCCGCCTCCCACGCCGGTGCCAAGCGTTATCATACAAACGCGCTGATAGGCTCTCCCGGCACCGTACACAGCCTCGGCAAGCGCAGCACATTTCGCATCGTTCGCCACCCGGACCGGCAGGGCGGTGCGCTCCAAAAGATCAGCAGCGATCCTCTTATCCTCCCAACCGATATTGTTGGAATAAACAATCTTCCCCTGACCGCTGTTAATCAGACCGCAGGAACTGATACCGACCGCCTCAACCTTCCGGTTTTCACAAAGCGCTGCAACCACATCCGAAGCATCATCAAGGAACTTTCCATATGAAATGTCCGCGCCCGTTTCCAGCACTCTTTCCTCAAGCACCCGGTCTTTTTCCACCAGCCCGAACTTCGCGCTCATCCCGCCAATATCAATCCCGATGCGGTACATGCCCTCACTCTCCTTTTGCTTCTTTCACATTCCCAAGCCGCAAAAATCTCGGCCGATAGATATCCGCGTATTTGAAACAATCATCCCCGTTCACATTGTACGAAATAATGATTTCCCCCTTGCCGGACAGGGCAGGGTGCGCTTTCGCATTGTAGGTATTATTTCCCTTGCCCAAAATGGAAAGGCAGGTATCGTGCACATAGATGGTTGTCTTATCCCCAAATACACTGTAAGGGGAATCCGCAATGGATGCCTTGATGGTCGCGGTGTTTGTAAAATGCGTGTTGACAAACAGGAATTTTCCCTTATGTTCCCCGGACGTAATCTGCGTCACACTGCATTCCGGGGCGATATCTTCTGCCAGAGGCAGAAACTTATCCGGTATCTCCTTCGAGAAACTGCCGTCCGCCGCCAGATATTCATAACAGCTAAAATCCTCAATCTGATCTGCGCGCACCCTTGCCACAACAAGCCGCCTGCCCGCACCCTCAAGGTCTTCGTAGCCGTAAACATACACATAGCCGTCCGGCTCCTGCACGCCTGCCTGCTCGGTGCTCTGGTAAACCGCACCTCCAAAATACCATTTCCGCTTTGCATCCGACGCGGAACACAGCCGCATATTGTCATCGTTGATTATCTTTAGGGAATCAAAATCCACTTCCCCGCCGCGGATTTCATAGCGCGCCAGATCCACACCGATCTGCGCGAAACCAAAAACCCCTTCCACGGAATCGATACGCAGCGCGTACACATACAGATAGTCCCCGCTCACAAAGGTGTCCCCCAGCCAGTAATAGATAAATTTCCCGTGCTTTGTGGCAGGTAATTTCGGCTCCGGCACAATATTTGCCGTCCCATCCTCCCCCGGGTAGAAAAATTCCATCTTCGCCGGGTCTGCGGCTTTCCCGGTTAAGAGCGCGCTCGTATTATTCACCATTGTCACATTGCTGCGCAGTCCGGTCACCGGGTCTACATCGGACAAAATGGTGTCGCTGAAAACAAAGAACGTCCTTGCATCCTTTGCTTCCTCGCCGTATTTTTCGTCCTTTCCGTCAAGATTTACGGTGTAGATACCGTCCGCCCCCGCCCAGCCTTCAAAATTGGACAAAAGCGCCGTATAATCCGGCTCGCTCTCACAATACCAGCCGCTGCCCATAAACACGGAAACTTCCGAAAGCCCGACCATCTCTTTGCTGAAAGTGTCAAGGATCTCCAGGCGGACATAGTGGGCATGGACATTGTCAAGCTCGATGGTAAGGGATGGTTTCATCCCCTCGCTCCCGTCCGCCTGTTCCATCGTATATGTCCCGATGGTTGTCCAAAGTGAATAATCATCGGACACTTTCAGGCGGAATTTTTTCACGCCGTAATCCAAATGTTCAGGGTCGTTATAATTCCAGACCACAATCTTTGATACCGGGTACTCGCCTTTCAGGTCAATGGAAAAATCAATTGCTTTTGCCGTCTGCAAATACATATGTTCCGGCTTGTTGTCGTGAAGTGCATCCTCCTGCCGGAAATCATCAAGACCACTGCCGTTCGTCAGGTTGTACTGCTCGGGCTTTGCCGACCATACATTGTTAATATAACGCTCGATCGGCGCGCAGGAGATGCTCTCGCCCACAACAGGCTGCTGGCGGTAGCGGAACAGGCGCAGCGCAGAAAGCCCGATGCTGTCCCCCCCGTAATTGTTAAGTACCCGAATCTTGATATACCTCGCGCTCCCCCCGTTAAAATCAACCGGAGCGCCGTCCAAAGTGTTTGTGGCGGACTGCCCATCCTTGCCGGACGCTTGGGCAAGCGTATATTTTACCGGGGCGGAATAGTTTTCATTGTCCTCCGAAACACTGATTTCGACTTCCTTCGCACCACAGCCGGTATCCCCGGACGCGTTGTAATTCCAGATATGGAGCTCCCCTAACTTCTCCGTATGCCCGATATCAAAAAGGAAGGTATCCCCCGTTCCTTTGTACATCATCCCGGCATCCGCGGAATGCAGATGTATCCTGCCGCCCGCCCCGCTCATCCCGGAACCGTCCACAATCGGCGCATGTTCGTTATTTAACGCTGTCAATGTCAGCATATCCCCGATCTCCCCCTGTTTCTCCCCATCTTCTTCCGGAATATGATCTTCCGTATTCCGGTCATCACCCTCTGTTCCCTTGTCAGTGTTATCGCCATCTTCCATTCCCAAATTCCCGTCCCCGGAATCACCCTCTGTTTCCGGGGCAGTGCCTTCCCCCTGCGTCCTGCCGCAGGCGGCAAACGCCGCCGCGAACAGGATGCAAAGCAGGAGGGCAAACCCTCTTTTCTTCATTTGCAACACCCCTTTCTACCGGGTTTTACCGCCCTTTTTCATCGCCACGGCAACTGCCACACCCGCAATGATCACAACGCCCAGCACAATAATTACAATAATCGCCGTATTGCTTCCACCGTCCTCGTCTTTTGTTTCTGTCTTGTCATCCGTTCCCGGTTCCTGTGCCTTTGTCGGCTCCGGCGTACTTGTCGGGTCATCCTTTTCCTCCGGCTGTGCCGTCGGCTCCGGTGTCGGTTCCGGTTCCACGGTATCCACAACATCCGGGTCATATTCCTTGTCCACTTTTACGGTGTAGCAAAGTGTATTTACCTCTTCCTCACTGAGCGCCCCGTCAAAGATAAGAAGGTTATCGAGCGCCCCGGTGCAGCCGCGCTTTACCAGACCGTTCTCAAAATAGCCGCCCACATTGAAACCGCCGTTCGGGTCCCCTGCGGAACCATCGTCATAGCTGCCAAGACTATAGGTCAGCCCCGCAGCTGCAGAAAGCCTTGACCGCGCCGCAAGTTTGCCGTCAATGTACATATACACAAAAGCATCTTCAATCGCGCCGTCCTCACCGTACTCATTCTGGTATACAAGCGTGTAGCAGTGCCACTCGGACAGATGCTTTTCCATCAGGTAACCTTCCGAATAAAGCTTGTCCTGCGTCTGCCAGTTGGAGCTGTTCATCTTGCCGAGCAGCATTGTCCCGTTCACATCCGCCTCGCGGATAAATTCCACGTCGATCACACCGCTTCCCAAAGCACCAAGCCCCGCAGGGACAAGCACCATGTTCGCTCCGGTATCCGTTTCGGTATAAGTATCCATCCGGTAATAAAAGCTGATGGTCATTTCCTTGTAGCTGTATGTTTTGTTCGGGGATGCAAGGTAGCTCGCCCCGTCAAAAAGCACTGCCTGCCCGTCGATCCCTTCTGTAAAGACCGGGTTTTCCGACGCGGAACCCACCCCCATCAAAAGATCGCCATCCTTTTCGCTTCCGCCGTTTTTCAGGTCGCCGTCAAACCGGTAATCAAGTACCAGACTTGTTTCGTGTTCTTCCTCCTCCGTGTTTCCTGCTGCCGCGTAAGTAAACATGCCATCCACGGCGGTAAGGCTCACCAGTTCCTTTCCGTCCGCGACAAGGTCAAACCCGCTCCCGTTCTCCGGTTTAATCAGCTCCACACCGTACTCCTCAAGCTGGCCGTCCGCCGAACCATCGTTTAACGCCTCGCCGTCCTTCATGCAGCGCTCATCGTAGAGTGCTTCGTCCGCCATCACGCTGCCCTGCAGGCTTTTAAAGATCGCTGTCATCACTGCCGTCGGCTCGGTATACCCTGTTACCTGCCCGTTCTCCACTGTAATCTGCGGGTCTGCATAGCTTTCCGCAAAAGTTTCATTGTAGGCTAATGCCCTCAGTCTTTGTGTGTACTCTTCAAATGAAGAGAAATCAAAGGATAGTGTCACGGTTTCCCAGTCGCTGCCGCTATCATCCACCGTGATATTCAGCCATTCGCCGGCTCCTTCCACTTCCGCCCCATATATCTGTGTGAGGGAAGCGGCAAGCTCTTCGCCGTGCTGCTTAAAATAGTAGTATGCACTGCCGTAACCGTCCTGTTGGTCCTGCTTCGCAATCCTTCCGACAATCTTCCTTGTGCCGCTGCCGTCCGCATTGAGCATAAGCTCCCCGGACACCTGCACCGCCGTACATGCGCCAAGCATAAGTACACACACGAATGCAGCTAAAAACATCATACATTTTTTCATATTCTTATTCTCCTATTTTTAGTTCCGCAAAAACCCTCCCGATGCCCCATCCTAGGAAGCAATTCCTGTCCGCTCTGCTCCCAGCAATTCCTTCCGGCATCGTCCGGGTTTCTGCTGATTTTTGAGTTCCGCAAAAACCCTCCCGATGCCCCGTCCCACGAAGCAATTCCTGTCCGCTCTGCTCCCAGCAATTCCTTCCGGCATCGTCCGGGTTTCTGCTGATTTTTGAGTTCCGCAGACAACTTCCCGCCGCCCCATACACGGAGTGCCTTCCGTCCGCTTTGCTCCCGCAAACCACTCCGGCGGCTTCCTGTTATCTGCTGATTTTTAGTTCCACGGATTCCTGCGCCGTTCAGTCGTTATAAAACGCCCACCTCTTCCTTGCCAACTGTATCACGAGCACGAATACCCCGACGATCGCAAGCATAATCCACGACATCGCGGAGGCGTAGCCCTGCCGGCCCACGGTGAATCCGGTCGTGTAGATCGAGTAACCCAGATAATTTGTATTGTAATCCCCGCCCGTCATCAGCATTGGCTGCACAAAAACCTGAAACGCCGCGATGGTTGCGGTCAGAAGGTTGTAAAACAGGATTGGGGAAATCATCGGCAGGGTCACACGGAAAAATTTTGTAAACCATCCGCCGCCGTCCACACTGACTGCCTCATACAATTCGGACGGGACATCCGTCAGGGCGGAGAGAAAGATCACGACAACACCGCCCACGCTCCACATTCCCATGACCGCAAGACCCGGCGTTGCCCAGTTATAATCATGGAACCAATCCGGTCCCGTCACGCCAAACCAGGAAAGTACCTGGTTGATAACACCGGACGAACCCAAAAGCTGCCTCCACAAATACACGACCGCCACAATGGTCACAAGCGTCGGGATGTAATACAGCGCCCGGAACAATTTCCTCCCCGGAACCTTCGCGTTTAAAAGCAATGCAAGGTAGAGGGAAAACAGCAGGTTCAGCGGCACGCTCAAGAGGACGAACTTCAAGGTATTGCTGACACTCCCCCAAAACACCGGATCCGCCAATATCGTTTTATAATACGAAATTCCCCGCCACTGCGTGCTCATGGACGTGGTCGTCGCGTTGGTAAAAGAAAGGTAGAGGGAATAAAAAAGCGGGAACGCCATCAGCACCACAAACCCAATCAGCCACGGCGCGGCAAACAGATATCCCATCACCGCCTCCTTTCTCTTCTTCCTTCCCGCTTTCGTTTTCACCTTCATACATGTCCCCCTTTCATACATTTGGCAAACTTATATCCTCCCGGAATAAAATAGCCTGCCCTGCCCCATTCCCATCAATAACTTGCCTTCAACTGCAAGATTGCTTTCTGTGCGCGCTGCAACGTCTGATCCAGATCCTTCTTGTCCGCCACGTAATCCGTGAGGGCATTCTGTACCTCACCCCACCAGTTCGGCGCGTCATAGACATAATTGAAAGCCTTGCGGTGTGCCATCTCCTCAAGCACCACAACCTTTTCCGGGTCGGTGATCGACGCGAACAATGTATCATAGCTCTTAATGTTCGCCGGCATATTGCTGCTCTTTGTCAGTACCTCAACCTGAACTTCCTCGCTGCACAGATACTTGATAAATTCAAAGGCTGCCTGCTGCACTTTCTCATCTTCCTTCGCAAGGCGCTCTGCAATCTCAAGCGAAAAACCGCCCGTAAAATTGTAATGGTTTTCTTCCACTTTATCATACGGAACCGGAGCCGCCCCCAGATGGATCTTCTGGTCACCCAGCTTATCGTTCTGCCACGGGATTTCATTGGTCGCGATCATAATCGCCACCTTGCCCGACCAGAACAGATTAGTCGTATTATCGCCCGCCGTATCCAAAAAGGCATTGACCCTTGCGGAGGAGAGCGTGTGGGTCAGCTCATACCAGACTTCAAAACCCTTGCGCACGCCCGGATCGGTATCCAGCAGCGGGTTTCCTGCCTCGTCAAAATACTCGCCGCCGTTCGTCCAGACCACATTCTCAATCTTAAAATTCCCGACATTCACATCAAAACCAAGCTGCGTAATCTTGCCGTTATCCGTCACGGTCAGAAGCTCCTGGTAAGCCAAAAGTTCGTCGTAGGTTTCCGGTGCCCTGACATTGCCGTCCGCACCGATCAGATCACCCGGCTTTCCCGTGATGGTGCTGCCTTCCTTCGCTGCCACCTTTGTTTTCATCCAATCCTCGTCCGTGCTGTCCTTTAGCGCATTAACCAGGTCAATATTATAGTAGAGCACACGGTTATCAAGCGCGTACGGCACGCCGTACACATTGCCCTCATACGTCATCGGGAGCACGTCCTCCTCGTAAAAGAACTCCGTCCCGGCATGGAAACTCTCATCAAAAAACGGTGTCAGGTTCATTGACACGCCGCCCCTTGCCCGGTCGGCCGTATCCTTGATGGTCTGTAAATAAACATCCGGTCCGGTCGGATCTGTCATCGCGGTCGTGATCTTCGTAAAATAATCCCAGAATGAAATCCCCGTATAATGGATCTTGATATCATCATGTTCCTTCTCGAAACGCTCAATCACGGACATCGTCCACTCATAGTTCGGGTCACCCTCCGGGTAAATGGACCAGAACTCCAGCGAAATCTTTCCATCCTCATCCCGTTTGCCGCTGCTTTTGCCGCACCCGGCAAACACCGCCACCATACAAACGGCTGCCATAAACAGCGCACACCATCTTTTTGCCTTTCTTACCCCTGTCTTTCTCATAAATCCTCCTCTCCGCCGCCAAAAATCCCCGGCAGCACACCTTGCAATATTGCCCCAAAACTTAAGAATCCGTTATCCTTTGACTGCCCCCGCTTTTGTCCCCTCAAGGAAATATTTTTGTCCGCATGTAAAAATGATAAGGTTCGGCACAACGGAAATCACCGAACCGGCCATCAAAAGCCCCCAATTCGTGCTGCTCTGCGACTGGAACGCCCGAAGCCCCAGGGCGACCGTGGTCAGCCTCTGGTCGTTGACGTACAATAGCGGCCCTAAATAATCATTCCATGAAAACAGGAATGCGAACACCGCCACCGTCGCGAGCACCGGTTTTGACAGCGGGAGCATGATCCGCCACCAGATTCCAAATTCCCCTGCCCCATCAATCCTTGCCGCCTCGACAATATCTCCCGGCACCGCCTGATAAAACTGCTGGATCAAAATGATATTGCCCGCGCCGCCGCCAAGAAACGCCGGCAATATCAGGGGAACCCATGAGTTGGTCATACCGAATGCGCTATACATCTTATAGGTCGGTATCATCAGGATAAAGGCCGGCAGGATCATCGTCACAAGCATCAGCGAGTAAAAGAAATTCCTGCCCGGCCACCGCAGCTTTGAGAATGCGTATGCCACCAAGGAGGAGGACATCAGCGTCCCAAACACCGTGAGCAGCGTGACAATACCGCTGTTTGCAAAATATCTGGCGAAGGGCAGTGTCCTAAAAACATCCGCGTAATTTTCAAAACGCCATGATTTCGGAACGATCTGCTCGAGAAAACCTGCTGTGGTCATCAGCTCCTCTTCCGTCTGCAGGGATACCGAAAGCATCCACACAAAGGGAAACAGAAAAAATACTGCGAAGAACACCAGTTGTAAGATCACCAGTATTCTTACCCATTTTTCCTTCCTTTCTCTTTTGCTGTGCACCTTTTTTTCCAGGCGCATTCCATCCTTCTCCTCTTTCATCTCATCCCCCATTTCCGTTTTGCCCCGCTGCCTGCAAAGCATTTAATTGCTCCCGTATCGCGGATGGGCGCGGCGGCTCCGCCCGCCGACTTGTATACCGTAAACTATACAAGTTATCCATTAACTTCTACAACTTGATAATAGGTTATCAAGTTTGTCAAGTTTTTAAGAATTGTTTATTGACAGAAAAT
>CAMRSM010000069.1 GCA_947053345.1 uncultured Lachnospiraceae bacterium | reverse complement strand
ATGCAACATTTCCCGCAAAATGTTGCATCAATTCGTCTACTTTTTACAGGACAGATTCGACCAAATTCCCTCTTTCAAATACCTCCCCAGATACAAAAAAAGCCCCGCAGGAATCCATGCCGCAACGGCACAGACTCTGCGGGGCTTTCCCCGTTTATTGCCTCCATAGCTCAAAATGCAAATTTGCTGACCGACAAGCGCTCCCAATTGCGGTCCCTCTCGGCAATCATAAGCTCCATTCCTTTCTCGAACGGCCATTCTATCCCAACCTCCGGGTCATCAAACGGGATGCCGCCCTCGTCCCCCGGATGATAGAAGTCCGTACATTTATAGCAAAATTCCGCCTCGTCCGAAAGTACCAGATAACCGTGCGCAAAACCCGCCGGCACATAAAACTGCTTTTTATTTTCCTCCGAGAGCTCCACGCCATACCATTTCCCATAGGTCACCGAACCGCGCCGCAGGTCAACCGCCGCGTCGAACACACGCCCCCGGATCACGCGCACCAGCTTCCCCTGCGGGTGCCTCATCTGGAAATGCATCCCGCGCAGCACACCTTTGTGGGATTTTGACTGGTTATCCTGCACAAAAACCATGTCAAGCCCTTTCTCCTGCATATCCCTGTAGTTATATGTTTCCACGAAATATCCGCGCGCATCCTCGTGTACCTCCGGCTCGATCACATAAAGTCCCTCGATCCCGCAGTCTGTCACCTTGATCCTTCCCATTTTTCACCCTTCCGTTCCGCCGCCTGCCGCGGCCCAGTTTTCAACTTGTCATTTGCCATTGCTGCCCAACGGCCGATTCCTGTCTGCCCTTTCGGGGCAAATGTGCACCTGCCCGGGACAGATACTTATACTGTAACCCAAAGCCATATAACGGCCTGGTTCGTTTTCCCGCTTTTTTTAGTTTCCTGCATAGGCACCGGTATAAGACGTGTTCGTCAAAGCTTGTACATTTTCTTAAAATAATCGCTGTATTCCCCGTCTAAGATATGCTGCCACCATTCCCTGTGTTCCAGATACCATTCAATCGTTTGCCGGATCCCAGTTTCAAACGTGTATTTCGGCTTCCAGCCAAGTTCCGTCTCAATCTTTTTCGGGTCGATCGCATAGCGCAGGTCATGCCCCTTCCGGTCCGCGACAAAACGGATTAAACTTTCCGGTTTATCCATCGCCTTTAAGATAACCCGCACGACTTCAAGGTTCGTCTTCTCATTATGCCCGCCGATGTTGTACACCTCGCCGAGTCTTCCTTTTTGCAGGATCAGGTCGATCGCGCTGCAATGGTCGTACACGTGCAGCCAGTCGCGCACATTCTCTCCCGTACCGTAAACCGGAAGGGTCTGGTCATAAAACGCCCTCGTGAGCATGAGCGGGATCATTTTTTCGGGGAACTGGTACGCCCCATAGTTGTTGGAACAGCGCGATATCGTCACCGGCAGGCCAAAGGTGCGGTAGTAGGAAAGCACCAGCAGGTCGGAACCCGCTTTGCTCGCGGAATACGGGCTGGAAGTGTGCAATGGTGTCTGCTCCGTAAAAAACAGATCCTTTCGCTCCAGCGGCAGGTCGCCGTACACCTCGTCCGTCGAAACCTGATGGTAACGTTCCACGCCATACTTCCTCGCGGCATCCAAAAGCGCCTGCGTCCCCATCATATTGGACCGCACGAACACCCCCGGATCCGTGATGGAGCGATCCACATGTGTCTCCGCCGCAAAATTTACCACCACGTCAAAACGCTCCTTCTCAAACAGCGCATCGACAAACTCCATATCCGCAATATCGCCCTTTACAAAGCGGTAATTTGGGGCATCCTCAACATCCGCGAGCGATTCTAAATTGCCCGCGTAAGTAAGCAGGTCAAGGTTCACTACCGTATCCTGCGGGTGCTCCTTTAACATATAATGTACAAAATTGCACCCGATAAACCCGGCACCGCCGGTCACTAAAATTTTCATTTTCCACCTCCATCGTCCCGCAAAACAGCATGTGCCCGGCTCAATACCGCAGCATCCCCTGTGCCACCCGGCGCAGGTGCTCCCCGTACGGGGAATTTCCGTAACGTGCCGCGGCTTCAAGCAGCGCTTCCCTTGAAATCCAGCCGTTGATATACGCGATCTCTTCCGGTGCCGAGATCACGATGCTCTGGCGCTTTTGCAGCATCTGTACGAAATCCGAAGCGTCCAAAAGGCTGTCCATCGTCCCCGTGTCAAGCCACGCAAACCCGCGCCCCATAAGCCTCACATCCAGAGCCTTTTCCTCGAGGTACATGCGGTTTAAGTCGGTGATCTCAAGCTCCCCGCGCGCCGACGGCTTTAATTTTTTCGCGTATTCCGCCGCCCGCCCGTCATAAAAATAGATTCCCGTCACACAATAATTTGACTTCGGCCGCTCCGGTTTTTCCTCGATGGAAATGACCTGGCCTTCCCCGTCAAACTCCACGATGCCAAAGCGCTCCGGGTCATTGACATAATAGCCGAAGATCGTAGCCCGCCCGCCCTGGGCGTTTTTCACCGCAGTGCGCAGCAAATGCCCAAGTCCATTGCCATAAAAAATATTATCCCCCAAAATCATCGCGCAAGGCTGCCCGCCGATGAATTCCTCCCCGATCAAAAATGCCTGGGCAAGCCCGTCCGGGCTCGGCTGCTCTTTGTAGGCAAGTGATATCCCGTACGGGCTGCCATCCCCCAAAAGCCTCTCGAAATTCGGAAGATCCTGCGGCGTTGAAATGATCAGGATTTCCCGGATGCCCGCAAGCATCAACGTCGCGAGCGGATAATATATCATCGGCTTGTCGTAGACCGGGAGAAGCTGTTTTGAGGTGACCATTGTCAGCGGATACAGCCTCGTTCCAGAGCCCCCTGCCAAAATAATGCCCTTCATACTTTTGGTTCCTTTCCTGATTTTTATATCAATATCATAGCACAATTCTCCAAAAAAATACAATACAAATCTTGCACCCGCATCCCGGTGATGTTAAAATAAGGGCAAGGCAGCTTTATACAAGGAGGGCTTTCTATGTACCATTTTATCGTAAACCTGAACTCCAAATCCGATACCGCCCGCAGCCTGTGGCAGCAACTGGAAGCCGAACTGAACCGGAGACATGTAAAATACAGGACATATTTTACGCAATACACCGGACATGCATCGGACATCGCCGCACGGCTGTGCGCCTCGCACGGCAGGGGCAGTGCCCCTCTTGTCATCGTGACCGCGGGCGGGGACGGAACGGCAAACGAGGTCGTCAACGGCATCCCCGCTTCCTCCTTCCAAAATGTGATCTTGGGATTCCTCCCCATCGGCTCGGGCAATGATCTTGCCGCCGCGCTCGGCATCCCGTCTGACCCGATGGAGGCGCTCGCACATGTTCTCGCCCCGCGGCGCACCGTCCGCATGGACCTTGGTATACTGCACTGTACGCAAACAGGCAAGGCGCGCCGTTTCTGCGTCAGTTCCGGCATCGGTTACGACGCGGATATCTGTCTTGAGGCATCCACCACGCCCGCCAAAGTATTTTTAAACCGCCTGCGGCTTGGCAGACTGATCTACCTTATCCTCGCCGTCAAACAGGCTTTCACACACAGGCCGCTTCACGCAAAGCTGGTTTTTGACGGCGTGTGCTCCCGGAGCGGAAAATATCTGTTCATCGCCGCGATGAATGCTGCCAGGGAGGGCGGCGGGCTGCGCCTCGCCCCAAAGGCAAAAATGAACGACCGGAAGCTCTCCGTCTGCGTCGTGCGCGATTTCCCGGCAGCAAAAATCCTTCTTTTGCTGCCCACGCTGTTGTTTGGCCTGCACACTCGCGTCCCTGGCTTTGAGGTGATTGACTGTTCCAGCGTTGAAATCCGCTGCCAAGATTCCGCGGTCCTGCACACGGACGGGGAGTTTGCGGGCAGGCAAAAACATATCCGTTACTCATGCGCTGGGGAGCAGGTCCGGGTGATGCTGTAGCCGTCTTTGTCCTTCCCCCGCCGCGCCCAGAAATCTTTCATTTTCCCCTCCACCGTGCTAAGGCTCACGGTCTCGTAGGGGAACCATTCCCGCGGGAACAGTTCCTGATACTGGCGGTTTAAGAACCGCTCGTCAAGCAGCAGGATCACCCCCTCGTCCTCCACTGTGCGGATGACACGCCCGGCGGACTGCTGCACCTTGTTCATGCCGTTGTAAAGATAGGCATAGTCAAATCCCTGCCCGTTCCTGCGGTCAAAAAAACCGCGGAGCAGCTCGCGCTCATTGCAGACCATCGGCAGGCCGGTTCCGACAATCACCGTCCCGATCAGACGGTCATTTTTCAAGTCGATGCCCTCGCTGAATATCCCCCCCATCACACAGAAACCGACAATTCCTTCCTCCGGCGCTTCCACAAACGCATCCAAAAATTCCTCCCGCTCCTGCTCGGTCATGGAAGCCTGCTGGGGCAGGATATTCGGCACGCGCTCCCGCGCCCTCTCATAGATCAGCTCGAGCATCTGGTAGGATGGAAAAAAGACCATGTAATTGCCTTTTTTTGCCCGCGTCACCGCCTCGATATAGCCGACGATGCGCCCGTACTGCTCCTCACCGCGCCTGGAATATTTCGTGCTGACATCCGCCCCCACCATCAGCAGGCGCTTTTCCCTCTCAAACGGTGCGGGTGCGTAGATTGCGTAATCCTCCTCGCTCCCGCCGAGCTGTTCCCGGTAATAGCGCACCGGAAGCAGGGTCGCCGAGAAGAAAACCGCGCTGCGCCCCTTTTTGAAACACTGGGAAAGGTTCCCGGACGGGTCCATGCATTTCAAAGTCAGCCGGAAATCCCCGCTTTCGCTGTAATCGGAATAGATCAGATAATTATCGTCAAGGCGATCGTAGATATTCATAAAATGCCGCACGTCAAAATAAAGCTGCAGCATGAGCTCCCTTCCGTCGAAACTTTTGTGATCCTTCAAAAATTCCTCGGATTCCGAAAGCAGCCGCATCAGCATCAAGGGCAGTTCGCCCGCGTTCTCCCAGACTTCCATCTCGTCGCATTCCCGCTTCATTTTTAGCAGCGCGGTATTGCACGCATCAAGCTGCCTTGCCATGCGCGCCGATTTTTCCTTGACCATGTGCTTCGCTGCCAAAAAATCTTCCTTGTACAGCACGGCGCTGTACATATCGCGGGCGCGCTCCACGAGATTGTGCGCCTCGTCGATCAGGAAGACATACTCATTTTTCCGTTCGCCCGCAAAAAAGCGTTTCAGGGCAGCTTTCGGATCGAAGACATAATTATAATCGCAGATCACGCCGTCCGCCCACGTTGTCACATCCAGGCACATCTCAAACGGACAAACCTTATATTTTTCCGCATACTGCAGGATCAGTTCCCGCGTGATGCCTGCCTCGTGCGTCAGCATATCATAAACCGCATCGTTGACGCGGTCAAAATGCCCCCGCGCCCGCTCGCAGACTGCCGGGTTGCAGTCCGGTTTTTCAAGGACGCATGTTTTATCCTTCGAGGTCAGCGTGACCAGCTTCATTTTAAGCCCCTGCTCCGACAGGATGCGGAAGGTCTCTTCCGCGACGGTGCGCGTGATTGTTTTCGCCGTCAGGTAAAAGATTTTTTCCACCAGCCCTTCCCCGAAGGCCTTGACCGCCGGGAAAAGCGTGGATACCGTTTTCCCGACCCCGGTCGGCGCTTCGATGAAAAGCTTTTTCTCCCGCAGGATTGTACGGTATACCCCGGCGGCAAGCTCCTTCTGCCCCGGGCGGTACGGGAACGGAAAAACAAGCTTCTTCATGGAAGCGTCGCGCACCAGGCTCCACCGGTACTGCCACGCAACCCATTTCGCGTACTCGTGCAGCAGACCGCTATACCATTCCGTCAATTCCTCCTTCGTATAATCCTCCCGGAAACGTTTGACCTCCTCCGTCTCGATGTTGCAGTAAGTGAGCTGGAGCCCCACCTGAGGCAGGCCGTGCCGGATGGCGTACTGGCTCGCGTAGCACATCGCCTGTGCCCGGTGCATCGGGCGGATCTCCTTTACATGCTGGAGATCCTGATAAATGCACTTGATCTCGTCAATGACGATGCAGGGAGATAAATTTTGCAAGTCCAAAGGCTCTTTGTTCCCGGCAGATTCCGGGGCAATCTGCGCTGCCGCGCCTTCGGATTCAGGTTCCGGCTTCTTTCCTTCACCCGTCCCTGCTGCCATGCCCTTTCCCGCCTTTCCTGATCCCGCCCCGGACACCGTATCCTTCCCTGTCCCACTGGCTGTCATCACGCCGTCCGCACGGCCCTCGACGGTGATCTCGAACCATTCCCCGTCATACTCTACCTCGGAAGCCATCGTCATCGGAACTTCCGCCTCATAAAAGCTGCCCATTGATTTTTGTATTTTTTTGTGCAGGCGCGTGCCCTCCTGCATCGCGTCCGGTTCGCTGTAACCCGCGGAATTGTCCAGATCACCGTGCCGCAGGATGAATTCCACAAGCCCCCGCACAGAAATCCTTACCTGATGTGCGCGGTCAAACGTACGTCCCCCTTGGCTGTCCCCCGCACCTGTATCGCCAGACGGGTCCGCTGCGGTGATCGCTTGTGTCTGTGCGGAAGCTTCTGCCTCTGCACAGTTCTCTTTTTTCTTCTCTTTTCTTTTCTCCCGGCCTTCCATCCGTAACCTCGCACCTGTTCCTTCCCTGCGCCGCCATGAGTGTACCCCCGGCTGCTTTATTTCTGTTTCTCTTCTCCGGCTGTGATCCCGTTCCATGCCGTCAAATGCAGTAAATATAAAGCTTTGGCCATTCCTTCTTCCCCGTGCCGTCAAACTGTCCGGCACGCAGGTGGCATGAATAATTTGTGCGCCATACCTGTTTTTTGCCAGGTCAGCGCGGTATTTACGCTAAGGACATTATAGAATATATGTTCTCGCTTGGCAAGGTTATTTTCTTGTGGAACCTGACAATTATTTTCTTATCCCCATTAACATTTTCCCAAAATAAACCGATATATTTTATAGAAACAAACGAGTCACTGTTGAAATATGTATCCAAGGAGGGATTGACGCAGCAAATGGATTTTCGAGCAATTTCAAGGTGGTTCCGGTACAGGTTGTTTCCACGATTCCGAAGTTAAGGCGTGATACCCGTCAGTCTGCTTCCGGTTCCTATTCCGGCCATAAGAAGGATAGCACGTTCGAGGGGCTTCTGCAGCAAAAGCTTTCCGAAAACGCACCTCTTGACTGCTATACCGTCACCTATGGGCGCAACAGGCAGCTCCAGACTTTTTTCTATCAGCCAAAGCGTGAATACACCTATTAACCGGAAAAAACGGCTTCGGCGTGCATTAACTGCACGTCGGAGCCGTCTCCCGGTAATCCGTGCCGAATCCCAGTTGAGCCCGCTTAAAAAAACCGGCACGATATTTGTCTGCCATCCCGCCGGATTTGCCCCTTACAGGGCAGCATACCCAAAATCAGTCACCAAAACCGTTATTATTTTTTGCGGCGGCATCCGGCTCATCCGCATGACCCCGGACAAGTGCCGGATGCCCTCACAACCATTCTTTCCCTGGCCTCCACCGTACCGCGCGGCGCATGGTATCGGACGATCCGCCTTCTCTAACCTTCCATCTGTCTCCCCAGAAAGGATGCCGCGGTCATCGCGAGCTTTTTCTCCGTGTCACCAATCTTGTCCCCATCATCTTTTGAGAGGATTAAAACAGCACCGATTGCGTCCCCCTCGCTCAATACCGGGACAACAACCTGGCTTGCCACATCCGAGAATTCAGTTGATACCGGGATAAAATCACGCTCTTCTTTGCTTGTGACCCTCATCTCCCTCTCCTCGATCGCCTGCTCAAGCTCCTTGCTGATGGATTTTGCCAACAGTTCCTTTTTTGCGCCGCCCGCGACTGCAATGAACTGATCCTTATCCGTAATTGCCACAATATGCCCTGTCACCTGTCCCAGCGCATCTGCATACTCCTTCGCAAACTGCGATAACTCCCCGATTGGGGAATACTTTTTCAGAATGATCTCACCCTCGCGATCCGTGAATATCTCCAGCGGATCCCCCTCGCGGATGCGCAGGGTCCTGCGGATTTCCTTCGGCACAACCACCCGTCCCAGATCGTCGATTCTTCTCACAATACCTGTTGCTTTCATATTTATCGTTGCCTCCGTTTACAGATTCATCTTTTTTCTTTGATCGTCGCATAACTATTATTTGTATATCGAGAAATAATATGTAATATATTTCTGCTTTTTTCATGGAATCTTATTTTATGGAATCCCGGAGGCAAAACAGACGAGCCAGATTCCCCATCTTATGATGAAGAATCCAGCCCGTCCATCCGGTCATATCATTCGGTCCGGTCATTCCCCCAGAAAAACAGAGCAACCGTTCCCGGACCGGTATGGCTTCCGACCGTCGTACCGATCGTGTTGATTTCTACACCGCCATCCAGTTTCGGAAATCTCTCCTCGATCCGGTCCGCCACTTCCCGCGCATCCCCATAGCAAGCCGACTGCGATATATAGCATTTCCCGGAATAATTTAACCCATCCGCAGCATGTTCCTCCATTCGCTTTACGAGCTCCGCGATCGCTTTTTTCTTTGTATGGATCCGGTCACGCGGAATCAGCCTGCCGCGGTTGTCCACATTGAGCAGCGGGCATAACCCCAATACCCCGCCGACAAAACCCGCAGTTTTTGAAACGCTCCCGCTCCTGACATAAAAATCAAGATCGGTGGAAAAAAACCAGTGATGGAGCTTGAGGCGATTTGCACGCGCCCAGTCATACAGCTCGTCAATCGTCTTTCCCTCCGCCCTAAGCTCGGCAAGGCGGTCCATAAAAAGGCCGTAACCGGACGATGCCCCAAAGGAATCAAGGATAAATATCTTGCGTTCCGGATAACGTTCTTCCAGCCGGTTCCTCGCCGTCATCGCTGAGCGGATAACATCGGAAATCCCGGAGGAAAGACATACATGAAGCACATCTTGCCCCTTTTGCAAAAAGGAATCAAAATAGCGCTCGAATTCTTCCGCACGGATGGAAACCGCCCGTGTGGCCGCCCCGCACCGCATCGCTTTATAAAACTCCTGAAAGGTGATCGTCTTTCCCAGATCGTCGGTGTACTCCTTGCCATTCATTACATAATGGAAGCAGATGTACTGCAGTCCTCTATTCCTGAAATGTTCCTCCGAAATATCCGCTGTCGAGCAGCAGCTGATCACATAATCGTCCATACTCTCTCCATTTTTATCGGGTTACAACAATAATTTTCTGTCTTTATATGATACGCGGCATCAGACTCCCCCGCCTGCACCCAGCACAGAATTCATCAACTCCGCCATCCCTTCGCTCCCAAGCATTGTCTGAAGCATGTATGCCGCCATAAAAAACGAAAATACCAAGACAACAAGTGTCGCACGCGCCCAGTTTTTGCGGGTCTTGCTCGCGGTGTGCCCAAATGCCCAGATCAGCAGCAGCGCGAGATATGCAAGCATGCCGATCATCGGAACCATCGGTAACAGCATGACGACGATCCAGTGCAGGAAGCCTATTGAATTCTCTGCCTCCGCCAAGCCCGCCGTGCCGTTCAGAATCCCTGCCAGCCCCGGATCCCCGGCGGTGTGGTTTCCGCGGGCAGGTTCCCCGCCGTACCGGAAACTTCTCCCTTCTTGCCCCGCCCATTGGCCATCCTCTGTCTGTCCGAAAGACTGGCGGTACGGGGCATTCCCTGCCGCCTCCCTAACATTGCCGCCCTCCCGGCTCGCGTCGGTCGCCGTCCCGCAATACTCACAAAAATTCGCATTCTCATTGGCGATCGTCCGCCCACATGCTCTACATACCATAATCTCCTCCATGCTGCCCGCTCTGTTTTTGCATCTGAGCCATACCAAAGCACCCGCTTACGGCACAAACAACTGCAAAATGCGGAGCCCGCCGCCGCATCCTACGGTAAGTAAAATGCTTTCGCTTTTTGCTTACGTAAGGATAGGGAACATTCCCCATATCCGCCACTTATCTCATGCCTCTTTCACGCTTACTGTAATGATTTTCTGCGGACACTTCTCCGCACATTTTCCACAGTGTGTACATTTTGAATAATCAATATGCGCCAGGTTGTTCTCCACGGATACCGCGCCAAACTCGCAGGCTTTCACGCAGAGCATACAACCGATGCAGCCCGTCTCGCATGCGTCCTTGACCTGCTTGCCCTTATCATGGGAACTGCATGCCACGCGCTGCGCCGCTGCCGCCGGAACCAGCTCAATCAGGCTGTTCGGGCATTCCTTTACACACGCACCGCACGCCACGCATTTTTCTTCGTCAACGACCGCAATGCCGTTCACCACATGGATCGCGTCAAATTTACATGCCGCCACACAGCTGCCGTAGCCCATGCAGCCGTAACTGCAGAGTTTCTCGCCCCGCCCCGGCAGAAGAGCCGCTTTCTTGCAGTCTGCGATTCCGTCATAGCGGTATTTTACCGTTGTCTTGTCGCAGGTTCCATGGCATTTCACAAACGCCACTTTCTTTTCCGCAGCCTCGGCGCTCTGCCCCATAATCGCACCGATCTGCGAATGGACTGCCGTACCCGCCACCGGGCAGGCATTTACCGCGGCCTCACCCGCCGCGATTGCTTTTGCCAGCGCGTCACACCCCGCATAGCCGCAGCCTCCGCAGTTGTTGCCCGGCAAAAGCTCCCGCACGCTGCCCTCCCGCTCATCCACTTTCACCGCAAACGCTTTCGCCGCGATACCGAGCAGGACACCGACCAGCAAACCGACAATTCCCACCACAAGGGCAGCCATTCCTACTGCCCCAATATTAAATTCCAGAAATATCATGCTAAGTCTCCTATTTTAAGTTCCGCATTTCCCCTCCCAATGCCCAATTACCGTGGAAGTGCTTTTCTTTCCGCCCTGCTCCAAGAAAACCTCTTCCGGGCACTGTCCGGGGATTTGCTGTTTTAAGTTCCGCATTTCCCCTCCCAATGCCCAATTACCGTGGAAGTGCTTTTCT
>CAMRSM010000068.1 GCA_947053345.1 uncultured Lachnospiraceae bacterium | reverse complement strand
ACAGAAATCCCTTTCCGCGTGGTAGGTATCGGAAGGGCAGATGCGGAACTTAAAATAGGAGGCAATGTTATGAAAAATATCATCATCAACGAAAACCAACGGGGATTTTTATTTAAAAACGGAAAATTTGTTAAACTTTTGGGAGCGGGAAAATACCGCATCTTTGGTAACAGGGAAATTGAGGTAGTCTCGCTTGACGCGCCGCTTTTCTCGGCGAAGTGCTCCCTTGACCTTCTCTGCGCCAATGAGGAAATTGCAAAGCAGGTCTCGGTCGTGGAAGTTGCGGACCAGCAGATTGCGCTTCATTTTGTGAACGGGAAATTTTTCTCTGCGCTTCTCCGTGGAAAATATGCGTTCTGGACAGTCACCGACCGCCACGAATATAAGATTGCGGATGTTTCCACACCGGAGGTCGGTGAGGATATCCCGGACTATATCATGGGGAAACTCCCATCCGGAATGTACATGCGGGTCGATGTGGCACAGTACCAGCGGGCGCGCCTGTATTTTAACCAGAAACTGGTGCGGATCCTGGAGCCGGGTACATATTATTTTTGGAGGAATAATATCCGGGTGGAGGCCGGGATGGTTGATACCCGCCTGACACAGTTAAATATTACCGGGCAGGAGATCATGACGCAGGATAAGGTCGCCGTGCGCATCAATTTTGTCTGCAATTACAGAATCACCGATTACGTAAAAATCCTCACGGAGATTGATGATTATCTGGAACAGATGCATGTCGCGGCGCAGCTCGCGCTCCGGGAATATGTCGGCCGTTATAAGCTCGACGAGATCTTGGCGGCGAAGGAGGAATTGGCGCAGTATGTTTTAGGGCGGTTGAAAGCAAAAGAAAAAGAGTTTTTTGTTGAGATCACGGATGCCGGGGTGAAGGATATCATCCTGCCGGGGGAAATCCGCGCCATCATGAATACTGTGCTGGTAGCGGAAAAACAGGCGCAGGCAAATGTGATCGCGCGCCGTGAGGAGGTGGCTTCGACGAGGTCGCTGTTAAATACGGCAAAGCTGATGGAGGAAAACAAAACACTGTATAAGTTAAAAGAACTGGAATATGTGGAAAAAATATGTGAAAATGTCGGTAATATAAATTTAAACGGGAACGGGAATGTGCTCACGCAGCTGCTCGGACTGTTTGGGAAGAGTGTTGAGGACAAGGCGGGCTGAAAGGGAAGCCGAAGGAATTGGAATTTTATTGGCGGCTCCTTATCGTTTTTTTTGCGGCGCTCTTACCACTTGTTCCTGAAAGGAGGATTCTATGATCAAGATAGAGGGGAAATTTAATACTGCGATTTGTTATTGTACGGAACTTGAGGATGCCGCAAAGCAGCAGATCCGCGCCGTCTGTGACCAGGAAGTTTTTTCATCGGGCAAGATCCGCATCATGCCGGATGTCCATGCGGGCAAAGGCTGCACCATCGGGACGACCATGACCATCACGGATAAGGTCGTTCCAGGCATGGTCGGTGTCGATATCGGCTGCGGTATGGAGACGGTAAAAATTGCAGAAAAGAAAATTGATTTTGAAAAACTGGATGCCCTGATCCGGGAAAAGATACCCTGCGGGCGCGAGATCCGGGAAAAGCCCCATGCACTGAGCGGGGAAATTGAACTTAATGCCCTGCGGTGCGCCCCGTTTGTGCATCTGGAGCGCGCGCGCAAAAGCATTGGTACACTTGGCGGGGGGAATCATTTTATTGAAGTTGACCGCAGTGACAACGGTGCGTTATATCTGATCGTACATTCCGGCAGCCGCCATCTTGGCGTTGAAGTCGCAGAATACTATCAGGAGCAGGGACGGCAGGCATTGTGGGGCGGCGCGTACCACCAGATTGCGGAGTTGATCGCAAGCCTCAAGGCGCAGGGGCGTTTTACCGAGATTGAACCCGCGGTGCAGGCGCTGAAAAAAGAACATAATATCGAGATCCCGAAAGATCTCGTTTATGTGGAAGGAAAGCTTTTTGAGGACTACATCCATGATATGCGTATCGTGCAGAGATTCGCGGCACTCAACCGCAGGGCGATGACGGACGTGATCCTTTCGGGTATGGGTTTTTCACCGGAGGAAGAATTTACGACCATCCACAATTACATTGATATGGAGGCAATGGTTTTGAGAAAAGGATCGGTGTCGGCGAAGAAGGGCGAGAAGCTTTTGATCCCGATCAATATGCGGGACGGGAGCCTGATCTGCATCGGTAAGGGAAACGGGGAATGGAATTGCTCCGCGCCGCACGGAGCCGGGCGGCTGATGAGCCGGAGGAAAGCGTTTGATTCCCTCTCTCTGGAGCAGTACCGGGCGGAAATGACGGGGGTTTTTACGACCTGCATCCAGGAAGGGACACTCGATGAGTCGCCGATGGCGTATAAGAGTATGGAGGAGATCATCGGGCAGATCGGGGAGACGGTTGAGATTGTGGAACGGGTGAGGGCTGTGTATAATTTTAAGGCGGCGGAGTGAAAGGTTAGAAAGTGAAGAATATTTCTGGCACGGCTATGGAAGGACTGCGGGGAAGGATAGGAGAAACGAGGGTAAAACCGGAAAATAATGAGGAGTGGTAACAAAAGATTGAACGGATCCCTTTTGTCTGCTATAATAAGGCTATGTTTGCCGGTTAAAATCTGACCGTAAAGTAAGTTTGGAATGTTGGCTTTTGAGGAAGTAAATTTTGGCAGCTTTTAGCAAAGACCGGGAGGGGCAGGAAAAAAATATATTCCCGCCGCCTCCCATTTTTTGTGACCAACCACCAATTTTCCGGTCTATATAAGCAAAGAGAGAGGGAGGTGGGCATAAAAAATGATGGAAGATTCCCAGATCATCGAATTATATTGGCAGCGTTCGGAGCACGCTATTTCCGAGACGGAACAAAAGTACGGTAATTACTGCCGCTCCATTTCATACCGGATTTTAAAAGACCGGCAGGATGCGGAAGAATGTGTCAATGACACCTGGCTGCGTGCGTGGGAGCATATGCCGCCGCAGCGTCCTGTGCTGTTTTCGGCGTTCCTTGCCAAGATCACCCGGAATCTTTCCCTGAGCCGTTACGAGAAACAAAATGCCGCCAAGCGCGGGGGCGGGGAGGTGACGGTCGTTTTGGAGGAGCTTGAAGAATGTGTACCCGCGTGCGGGGGTGTGGAGCAGTCGGTTGACCTCAAACATCTGACCGCCCTGCTGGATCGGTTTCTAGGGCAGCTTAGTGGGGAGAACCGCAGACTGTTTGTGCTCCGCTACTGGTATCTGTATCCGGTGAAGGAACTTGCCGCGCACTGCGGGATGGGGCAGAGCAAGGTGAAAATGCGCCTGATGCGGATGCGGGACGAACTGAAGGAGCTTCTCGAGAGGGAAGGCTACCCGGTATCTTAGAAGTGCCCAAAGGGATTTATGGGAGTGGAACGGACAGAAAACCCCTTGCCGGAGATTGTACCGGCAGGGTACAAATGGGACAAAGAATAGGAGGATTGCCATGAAAAAAGAAGACTTATTGCATGCCATGAATGACATCGACAGCAGTTACGTTCAGGATGCACAAAAAGCCGACCGGAAAACAGGGCGGAGAAAATTTCTGCCAGCGGGCATCGCAGCGGCGTGCCTGTGCCTTGTTGTCGGGGCGGGGCTTTTGGTTTACGGCACAGGAAGGGCAGACCGGCAGAACAGGGAACCGGCGGCACCGACATTACCGCTTTCCAAAGATCCGCAGAAAAATCCGGGCGGGGATCTGCAGGCGGATTCAGCCTATGCGGACTATGCCATCGTGCAGGCAAGTTACCCGGAATGCGCGCCATACCCGGATGCGGAAAAATTTGGCGACGCTTCGCAGGGTGCGGATGATTACAAGACTATGTGGGCAAATTGGAGCAAACAGAGGGAACGTATCGGCCAGTCAGAAGCCTACCGGGATGGGCTGTACCCGTATTACGGGGCGACCATGAAGGAGTTTCTTGTCAGCGATGAGAAGGTCAACCGCACGTATTCGCCGCTGAACCTCTATATGGCACTTTCCATGCTGGCAGAGATGACGAAAGGAAATTCCCGCGCGCAGATTTTGGAGCTGCTCGGCGTACCGGATATCGCGGCGGTGCGGGAGCGTGCCTCCGCCCTCTGGATCGCAAATTATAGCGATGACGGCATGGTGTCCAGTATTTTGGCAAATTCGCTGTGGCTGCGGCAGGGCGATGAATTTAATCCGGGGACGATGCAGACTCTGGCGGACACGTACCACGCATCCTCCTTCTGCGGGGAGATGGGGTCGGAGGAGTTTACACAGGCGTTCCGTGCGTGGATGAACGCGCAGACCGGGGGGCTTTTGGAGGAGCAGGTGGAAGGGCTTTCGCTGGAGCCGGAGATGGTTCTGGCACTTGTCAGCACCATTTATTACCGTGCGCAGTGGCAGGATATCTTTCTTGAGGAAAATACGAGGGAGGATATCTTCCACACGGCGGACGGGGATATTACCTGCGATTTTATGCATCAGGAAAAATATGGTGTCTGCTACCAGGGAGAGAATTTTTCTGCCATCCGCCTCAGCCTGGAGCACAGCGGTGACATGTGGCTGTTTTTGCCGGATGAAACGGCGGATGTCAACGATGTTGCCGCGGGGGACGACCTGCTAAAGCTTCTCCGATCCGGTGGGGACTGGGAGAACCGGGTTTCCGCGACGATCAACCTCGCCATGCCGAAATTTGACGTGGTGTCCGAGATCAATCTGATCGACGGATTAAAGGCGATGGGGGTCACGGATGTCTTTGACGAGTATGCCGCTGATTTTGGGTCGCTGAAGGAAGATGCGGACGGACTTTACGTGAGCGAGGCGAAGCATGCCGCACGCGTTTCGGTGGACGAGAAGGGCTGTACCGCCGCGGCGTATACCATGATGGCGATAAATGAAAGTGGTTACTTCGAACCGCCGGAAGAGATCGACTTTGTGCTTGACCGCCCGTTCCTTTTCGCGCTCACCGGCGCGGACGGCACGCTTTTGTTCACCGGTGTGGTGGAGGAGCCGTAGGGCGGCATAAACACGACCGGATGCGAAAGAAGGAGTGTATCACGGGCATCAAAATCCGAGAAAAACCGTGAGGAAAGTGAGAAAAAAACGGGACTGCCGTCAGCCATGCGGCAGTCCCGTTTTTTTGCCGTGACCAAAGTGACGGCAGGGCGATGGCCGCAGGAGGGGGAGGGAACGGAAAAACAATGGACATATCCCTTAGTTTTGTGGTAAAATATGATACATAAACATAACACTGTAATCTTCCGTTCTTTCCACTGTCCACAAATGCCAAATGTGCGGGGGAGCAGGAAAAAACAAAGGAGGTATTTTTTATGAACATGCATGAATTTTATGTGGGGCAGGTTTTTGACGCGTATGAATTTCTCGGTGCCCATGTTACGCCGGATGGCACGGTATTCCGGACGTTCGCGCCGGGAGCGAAAGGGGTATGCCTTTTGCATAATGGGGGGCAGTCTGCGATGCAGCGCATTCATGACGGCCAGTTTTACGAGCTTTTTCTCCCGGGGGCGAAGGAGGGTGATCTGTACGAGTACCGGGTCTACACGCAGGATGGGGGATATACGGATCATTGCGACCCTTACGGTTTTGGCATGGAACTGCGCCCGGATCATAAGTCAGTCATCACGGATATGTATAAATATAAATTTGAAGACGGGGAATGGATGGCACAGCGCACGGATTGTCTGGATAAACCACTGAACATCTACGAGCTGCATTTGGGCTCATGGCGCAGGAAGGAGGATGGGGAGTGGTATCGTTATGCGGAGCTGGCAGAGCCGCTGATTGCTTATCTGAAGGAGAGCGGGTATAATTATGTGGAACTTCTGCCGATTGCCGAGCATCCGTGCGACGAGAGCTGGGGCTATCAGAATACAGGATTTTTTGCGCCGACGAGCCGATATGGCACGGCATCCGAATTGAAGCAGCTGATTGACCTGCTCCATCAAAATGGTATTGGGGTGATCGTTGATTTTGTTCTGGTGCATTTCGCGGTTGATTCCTACGCCCTGGCGCATTACGATGGGACGGCACTGTATGAGTACCCGCACCAGGATGTCGGGGTGAGCGAGTGGGGGAGCTACAATTTCATGCATTCCCGCGGCGAGGTGCGCAGCTTTTTACAGTCGTGTGCCAATTACTGGCTCAGAGAATTCCATTTTGACGGGATCCGCATGGATGCCATCAGCCGCATCATTTACTGGCAGGGGGAGGAACGCCGCGGGGTAAACGGGAATGCGGTCGGCTTCCTGAAGGTGATGAATGCCGGGCTGAAACAGAGGAATCCGGGCTGTATGCTGATCGCGGAGGATTCGACCAACTACGCCGGGGTGACGAAAGAAATATCGCAGGGCGGGCTTGGCTTTGATTATAAATGGGATCTTGGCTGGATGCACGACACGCTCGAATATTTCCAGTCCATGCCGGAACAGAGGACACAGCGCTACCACAAGCTGACGTTTTCCATGATGTACTACTGGAACGAGCGCTACCTGCTCCCGCTCTCGCACGATGAGGTGGTGCACGGAAAGGCGACCATTTTGCAGAAAATGAACGGGCAGTACGACATGAAGTTTCCTCAGGGACGGGCGCTGTATCTGTACATGATGGTACATCCGGGGAAAAAATTGAATTTTATGGCAAACGAGATCGGGCAGCTGCGCGAGTGGGATGAGAAGAGGCAGCAGGACTGGGAGCTGCGCGCCTATCCGCTCCATGACTCTTTTTATTACTATATGGTGGAACTGAACCGCATTTATCTGGAACACCCGGCACTTTCCTGTGGGGATTACGCGCAGGACGGCTTTTTGTGGCTTGATTGCCATCAGGAGGAGCGTTGTCTGTATGCGCTTCTGCGCAAGGGGGCGGGGGAAGCGATGGCGGCGGTCTTTAATTTTGGTGCGGCGGAGCAATGCGATTATGAGGTGAAGATACCGGGAGCAAAGGATGTAAGGGTGGAGCTTTATTCGGACTGGGAATGCTATAGCGGGAATACACCGAAGGAGGCGGAAATCTGTAGGTTGGAAGGGGACATTCTGGTCAGCACATTAGCCCCGTTTTCCGGTGTTTTACTGTCGCTTGAGATTGCCGGATGTGAAATGTGATATGGCGGAAAAATGATATTTATTTGCGCGGAAAAGGGGAGGCTGTATTTGCAGTCTCCCCTTTCCGGCGTTTTGCAGAACGTGCCGGAAAAAGTGCGAATTGTGCCGGCTATGTACATGGAGCCATTTTTTTTGTTATAATTTCCACTCGGTAAAGAATGATATGGATTTTAAAAGCGGCGAGTGTTTCGTTTTGTGGGAATTTTAGCAGCAGGAAAAGGAGGCTTGTTAGGCAATGTTGGGTGGATCCGTATATATCGCACTGACCCGGTTCACGGTTAGTCTGGCCGGGGTGATCATATTATATTCGCTGATGAGCGAGCCGAGATTTGGAAAGAAACGAACCATGCTTAGCTATGGTTGTTTTAGCGCGGTGCTGCTTGTGGCGGCATGTTTTTGGTATATTATTGACCAGGAAAGCTGTGTGAGGATGGTAGCTTTTGCGATGTATATGTGTTTTTCGGTTTTTGCCGTATTCATGAGCCGCGACCACATTGGATTGTCGATTTACAAATTGTCGCTCACTTTCTATTTGCTGGCGGTATTCCTGATTGGAGGAATCGAGGTTTCCATGATTTTCTTTGGCGGGAATGTATGGGTGGATATCATTGTGCGGATACTCTTAATCACTGCAATGGCGTTTTTTATTGAAAGGAAAATAAAAACTTCCATCCGTGATTTTGGAAATTATATGGAAAATGAACTGGACCGTGTCAGTGCTGTCATCATGACCATCAGCATCCTGTTTGGAATCGGTTTTATTATGAACCCGAGCCTGAAGGAATATACGCCTTACCGTCTTTTTCAGATTGCCATGAATTTTTTTCTTACCGGTGCGCTGCAGATTCTGGCATTCCGGCTTTATCTGCATGTGGGGAGGGAAAAAGAGTATGAGAAGGAAAACCAGCTGATGCAGATGAACCACCGTCTTATGGAACGGAACCTGGAGCTTTTGCAGGAATCGGTGGAGGTCAGCCGGAGAATCCACCATGATATAAGGCACCATAATGCAGCGATCGCGGAGTATGCCCGCAGGGGGCAGGATGAGGAACTGCTGAAATATTTGAGGGAATATGGGAAAGGGATCGACGGGAACCTGCCGGAAGCCATATGCGCCAATCCGGCGGTCAATAATATTCTTTCCGCCTACACGAGGCGGGCGCGGAAAGAGCAGATCGGGGTATCGCTCGATGTGAGGGTCGGAAGGGAACTGACGATACCAAATATTGATCTTGTAACGATCCTGGCGAATGCCTATGAGAATGCGATCTACGCATGTATGGAGGTGAAAAAACAGGCAAAGAGCCGGGAATGCCTGATCCATCTGATGATGAAGCAAAAGAAAAATAAGCTTGTGATTTATTGCAGCAATACCTGCAGGCTGGAGACGGAATTGATCCACGGCCAGCCGAAGCCGGAATTTACAGGTGGCATCGGCGTGTCGAGCATTATCAAAACGGCGGAAAATTTTGGTGGGGAATATGATTTTAAGAATGACAACGGTTTATTTGTTTTCCGGCTGATCATGAACATTCCGGCGGCAGGCACAGGTCTGCCGGGCAGTCCGTGCCAAAATGCTCCGGGCGGATTGATTTGAGATGACCGATATGGTATGATAATGGGAGTGACGAAAGGGGTGGGGCTATGTACCGTATTGCAATCTGTGACGATGAAGCGGCGGAACTGGATAAGACGGAGCGGATGTTAAGCCGGTACGGGGGCTCACATCCCAAAATAGATTTTGTAGTGGACCGATTCGAAAGCGTGGATGAACTGCTTTATTTGGCGGGGGAAAAAGGCTATATGCCGGATCTTTTGCTTATGGATATTTATATGCCGGAAAAGCTGGGGACGGAAGCGGCAAGGGAACTGCGCTGCATGGGGAATGAGAGCCGGATCATATTTCTCACAATATCAAAAGAACATGCCCTGGATGCGTTCGGCGTGAATGCGGCACAGTATCTTGTCAAACCGGTGGAGGAATCCGTGCTGTTTTCCGTGTTGGACAGATTTTTAAAAGAAGTGGAAGAGGAGCGCAGGAAGTTTATCCTGCTGCGGGTCAACGGCAGGATACAGCGCATATCCTTAAATGATATTGTATACTGTGAGGCGCAGGGGAAGGTCCAGAGCCTTTGCCTTTCGGATGGGACAGTCCACAAGCTGCGCATGACCATAACGGAAATTTTTGAGCTGCTTTGCGTGTACACGGAATTTGTGCGGGTCGGGGTCGCCTATATCATGAATCTGGCGTACGTTGAAAATATCAATGGGCAGGAAGTCTGCCTGTGCGGCGGGAAGAGGATCTATCTGCCGAGGGGAGCATACCGGGGGTTGAAGGAGAGGTATTTTCGGTATTACTGTGAGGGGGAATAAAAGAACGCACTTGCCGGTCATGGCAGATGCTTTCTGATACGATGGGACAAACTATTATCCATTCGGTGTCCGCGGGGGTTTTTGGGATCAGGCTCCATTCCCCTAGTTGACAAATCTCTTCCAAAATATTATCATAAGTATAGTTTTTACAAAGCCCAAAGCAGCGGGAAAACCTTCCCGCTGCTTTGGCATCCCGGAACCCTGTGCGGATTTGGAACAAACGGAGGGCAGATTTCGCGCAGCCGGCGCGGTGCAGCCGGTTTTCCGGCAATATTTTATGATATCAACTAGATTCGGAGGATCAAGCAGTGCAGGATTATTCACAGGAAATAAAGAAAAGAAGGACATTTGCGATCATTTCCCACCCGGACGCGGGCAAGACGACCCTGACGGAGAAGCTTTTGCTCTACGGCGGGGCGATCAACCTTGCGGGATCCGTCAAGGGCAAGAAGACCGCAAAGCACGCGGTATCGGACTGGATGGAGATTGAGAAGGAGCGCGGGATTTCCGTGACCTCGTCGGTTATGCAGTTTAATTATGACGGTTATTGCATCAATATCCTTGATACGCCAGGGCATCAGGATTTCTCGGAGGATACCTACCGCACGCTGATGGCGGCGGATTCGGCGGTCATGGTGATCGACGGCTCGAAGGGCGTGGAGGCACAGACCATCAAGCTGTTTAAAGTCTGTGTGATGCGCCATATCCCGATTTTTACGTTTATCAACAAGATGGACCGCGAGGCGAAGGACACGTTTGAGCTGCTTGATGATATCGAGACGGTGCTCGGCATTGCGACTTGCCCGGTCAACTGGCCGATCGGTTCAGGAAAACGGTTTCAGGGTGTGTACGACCGGGGTACGAGGACAGTTTCGCGATTTACTGCGGCCAACAACGGTATGAAGGAAGTGGACTCGGTCGAGGTGACAATCGGGGATGCGGGGACGGATGAGATCATCGGCAAGGAGGCGCACGATAAGCTTTCGGAGGAGATTGAGCTTCTGGACGGGGCGGCGCAGGAGTTTGACCTTGATGCGGTGCGCGCGGGCAACCTGACACCGGTATTTTTTGGCTCGGCACTGACTAATTTCGGTGTGCAGACATTTTTGGAGCACTTCCTTGAAATGACGACAACGCCGCTGCCGCGCGTTTCGGATGCCGGAATCATTGATCCGGTGACCAATGATTTTTCTGCGTTTGTATTTAAGATCCAGGCGAACATGAACAGGGCGCACCGCGACCGCATCGCGTTTATGCGCATATGTTCGGGGAAATTCAACGCCGAGGAGGAGGTCTACCATGTGCAGGGCGGCAGGAAGCTGCGCCTCTCGCAACCGCAGCAGCTGATGGCGCAGGAGAGGAAAATTCTCGATGAGGCGTATGCCGGAGATATCATCGGCGTGTTTGATCCGGGGATTTTTTCCATCGGCGATACGCTGTGCGCTACAGGGCAGAAATTTGCCTACGAGGGGATCCCTACCTTCGCGCCGGAGCATTTTGCGAAAATCCGGCAGGTGGATACGATGAAGCGCAAGCAGTTTGTCAAGGGAGTGACACAGATTGCGCAGGAGGGTGCAATCCAGATTTTTCAGGAATTTAATACCGGAATGGAGGAAATTATCGTCGGCGTGGTCGGCGTGCTGCAGTTTGATGTATTAAAATTCCGGCTTGAGTCAGAATATAACGTGGAGATCCGGTTGGAACCGCTGCCGTATGAGCACATCCGTTGGATCGAAAATAAAAACGAGGTGGATGTGGCGGGGCTTTCGGTGACTTCCGACACGAAGCGCGTGAAGGATATGAGGGACAACCCGCTTCTGCTGTTTGTACATGCATGGAGCATCGGGACGGTGCAGGACCGCAATAAGGGGTTAAAACTCGCGGAGTTTTCAAAAAATTAGCGAGGCACTGGGGAGGGTTCCTGCGGGACTTAAAACAGCAGAAACCCTCCCCGGTGCCGGAAGGGATTTTAGGAGCACTGCAGATAAAATCACTTCCGCCAAGAAGGCACTGGGGAGGGTTCCTGCGGGACTTAAAAAAGAGGTGAAAAAATGGGGATTGACGTGATTATTCCGGTGTACAGGCCGGACAAAAAATTTGAGAAGCTGTTCGCGGCACTTTTGGCACAGACCTTAAAGCCGGATCGGATCATCTTGATGAATACTGAGGAGGAAGGCTCTACATGTAAGGATATCCGGAAGCGTCTGAACCGGCTGATGCGCAGACAGAAGGTGTACGGGAAAAAGAATGTTGAGGTTCTTATCACGGCGGTAAAAAAAGAAGACTTCGATCATGGCGGTACGCGGAGGATGGCAGTGCGGCGAAGCCATGCGGATTATTTTGTGATGATGACGCAGGATGCAGTCCCGGCGGATGATTATCTGCTGGAACGGCTGCTTTTGGCAGTGAAGGAGGAGGGCTGCGCGCTGGCGTATGCAAGGCAGTGCGCACCGATCCATGCGACGGTCGTGGAGCAGTATACGCGGATGTTCAATTACCCGAATGTCAGCTGCACGAAAACGAAAGCGGATCTGCTGCGGCTGGGAATTAAAACTTATTTTTGTTCGGATGTCTGTGCGGTATACAAGCGCTCCGCTTACGAGGCGGTCGGGGGGTTTGTGGAACGGACAATCTTTAATGAAGATTCGATCATCGCTTCGCGTTTCATCGATGCGGGCTATAGTATTTCCTACGTGGCAGAGGCGAAGGTCTATCATTCCCATAATTATTCACTTGCGGAACAATTCAGGCGCAATTTCGATCTCGGTGTATCACATGCGCAGTACCGGGAGATTTTTGCGCGGGTTCCGGCGGAGGGCGAGGGGTTCCGGCTTGTGAAAAATACGTTCTCTTATCTGGTCGGTCAGAAGCGTTATCTTGCGGTGTTAGACCTGCTGTTCCAAAGCGGGGCGAAGTTTTTGGGTTATCAGCTTGGCAAACGCTACTATGCCATGCCGCATGCATTGTTACTTACCTGCTCGTCAAACGCCGGGTATTTTGACACGGTGAAAGAAATCTGCGAGACAGATTTTGATGACGGTTCCAATTCCAAGCATAAGGCAGAGTGAGATATGCGTGGAGGAGGGGTTCTGCGGAACTTACAACAGCAGAAGCCCGGAAAAACGCCGGAAGGGCTGTCCGGGAGCAGGGCGGACGGAGAGGCGTTCCACGGAATGGGCGTGGAGGAGGGGTTCTGCGGAACTTACAACAGCAGAAGCCCGGAAAAACGCCG
>CAMRSM010000067.1 GCA_947053345.1 uncultured Lachnospiraceae bacterium | reverse complement strand
ACAGTGCCCGGGAGTAATTTTTGGGAGGGAAACGGACAAAAATTGCTCCGCGTGGAAAGGGACTGGGAGGCAACATGCGGAACTTAAAATAGGAGAACAAAAATATTATGTTTCGGCGTAAACTTGGGATTATATGCAGCACAATGCTTATATTTTCCCTGATCAGCTACATTTTAATCACGGCATTCGGCAGGAAGTCTTTTGCGCAGGGGGAAGAGCAGGGCATGACGGTTCTCACTTCCTTTTATCCGGTCTATCTGATCACCAAAAACCTGACGCAGGGCATGGAGGGGGTGCAGGTCATTAATCTGACCGAAAACCATTCGGGATGCCTGCATGATTATCAGCTGACGACGAAGGACATGTTCCTGCTTGAAACGGCGGATTTGCTCATCATCAACGGCGGGGGAATGGAGCTTTTTGTCCTGCAGGCAGCGGATAAACTGGGTGGGCTTACCGTGGTGGATTCCTGCCAAGGCATGGAATTGCTTGCCGGGGAAGGACATGACCATGCGCACGGGGAGGAGCCAGAAGACCGCCTGGACAGCCATGGCACACCGGACGCGGATATTGCGGATGAGGCAGGCGGGGATGATCCGGATGCGGAGGGCTTGGCGGATGGGGCGGTACAGGGGGAACTGGCCGAAAACGGCCATGTCTGGATGGATATGGATCGCTATCTTTGCCAGACAGAAACGATCGCCGACGCTCTGTGTACGGCATTTCCGGAACAGGAAGCTGTCATCCGGGCAAATCAGCGTTCCTACTGTGAAAGGATCACCGCGCTGTCCGCAGAATATGAAAGTTTGGCAAATCAGCTTACCGGGGTTTGTGTCGTCACGTTCCACGATGCTTTTCTTTACCTTTGCGACAGTCTTGGCATCCGTGTCGTGCACGGGCTTGACCTGGACGCGGACAGTGCACTGTCCGCGGGGGAAATTGCAGAACTGACGGATGAGATCCGCCTGCACCGCGTGCGCTATCTATTTGCCGACAAAGAGACCGGCAGCATTGCAAAACAGATCGCGGCGGAGACGGGCTGCAGCGTGCTGTATCTGGATCCCCTTACTTCCGGTGAGGACAATCCGGAAGCATATCTTGCCGGTATGAGAAATAATCTGGAAGAATTGAAAAAAAATTTCATAAATTAGCTTTAGCCGCTAAACCCAAATACCTGAAAAGGAGCAATGCTGGCAGGGGTTTTTGCGGCAGCGTGGGACGGGCAAAATATGGCTGCGGAACGAAAAACTGTAAAGCAGCATCCGTTTGGCAAGGGGGCCAACCAAATGAACGAGGAAGCCGTAAAACGAAAATACCGGATCTTGCAGCCGCCGTGCGGGCTGCACTGTATCAAGATGAATGACATCGGTGTGACCATCGGGCGGGAGACCATCATCGAGCATGTCAATCTCCACATCCACTGCGGAAAGCTGACGGTGATCATCGGGCGCAACGGCGCGGGCAAATCCACGCTCATCAAGGCGGTTCTTGGCGAGGTGCGCCACACCGGCACGATTGAATTCCGTGATATGCGCGACAAAAGCATCCAGGACCTGAGGGTTGGGTATGTCCCGCAGCACCTGAATTTCGGGAAGGATACGCCGACGAGCGTTTACGATATGTTTGCCAGTTATGTCAGCAATGTCCCTGTCTTCCTGCGCAGGACAAAAGCATTGCGGGAGCGCATCCGGCAGTCGCTTTCCATGTTCGAGGCGCAGGAGCTGATGGATAAACAGCTTGGGGATCTTTCCGGCGGTGAGCTGCAGCGTGTGCTGCTCTCAATCGCATGTGACCCGGTGCCAAACCTCCTGTTGCTTGACGAGCCGGTTTCCGGCATTGACCGCAACGGGATGGAGCTTTTTTACGGGAATATCAACGCTTTAAAGAAAAAATGCGACCTCGCTATGATCTTGGTCAGCCATGACCTCGCCTATGTCGAAAAATATGCCGACAATGTGATCCTGCTTGACCGGACGGTGCGAAAAGAGGGAAGCCCTGCCCAAGTGTTTTCAAGCAGGGAATTTCACGAGGTATTCGGTTAGGAAGCGGGAACGAACCTATCCCTTTACCGGCGGGGAATGGCACATGTCCGGATAAGAACCGGGCAAGCGGTGCCATATGCCGGGAGGCGAAAATCGCAGGGAAACAGGAGATACGCCTGTTCCGGGAGGAAACGAAAACATATGCAGACAATATACCGATGGATGGAAGCCGTCCTTCCGTTTGACTATATCCAATATGATTTTATGAAAAATGCCCTTTTGGCAGTACTTATCATCACCCCGCTTTTTGGGATCCTGGGCACGATGATCGTCAACAACCGCATGGCTTTTTTTTCGGATGCGCTGGGACATTCGGCGCTGACGGGCATGGCGGTGGGTGTCATTTTCGGCGTGACGGACGCGGGTCTGTCGATGGTCATTTTTGCGGCTGTCTTTGCGCTTTTGCTCAACAAGATTAGACATTCGGGGATTGCGGCTAACGACACGGTGATCTCGGTGTTCTCCTCGCTCTCCACGGCGCTTGGGCTTGTCATCTTATCCCGGGGGGGCAGTTTTTCAAAATATTCGGCACTCTTGGTCGGGGATATTTTAAGTATCACCCCGGCGGAGATTTTGCGCCTTCTGATCATTCTCGCGGTAACTCTTTTGTTCTGGACATTCGCCTTTAATAAACTGCATGCCATCAGCCTAAACGCGAGTCTTGCCAAAAGCAAGCGCATCCGTGTGGCGCTGATCGACAATATATTTGTTGTCCTGATCGCGGTGATTGTCATGCTGTCCATCCAATGGGTCGGCATTCTTATCATCAATGCGCTTTTGATCCTGCCCGCGGCAGCATCGCGCAATATGGCGGCAAATATGAGGGAATACCATCTGTTTTCCGTGCTGCTTTCCGTTTTTTCCGGCATCCTCGGACTGATCCTGTCCTTTTACCTTGATATGGCAGCGGGACCGATGATCGTCGTGGTCGCATCCCTGCTGTTTTTTGTGACGCTGTTGGTGCGGCCGCTGGTAAAGATGTAAAAATGGGACGGGTGGATGCAGTGGTTACAAAAAATCTTGTGGGAGGTGTTTTATGCAAAAGGTAAAGGTGTATCTGCAAATTTTAACAAATCTGCTTTTGACGGCTGTGTTGATGCTTCTGATTATTTTTGTGCTGCCGAAACTGCTGCGGTTTTTCATGCCCTTCGTGATCGGATTTATCATTTCGCTGATTGCAAATCCGGTCGTGAAATTTATGGAAAAAAAGATCAAAATCGTGCGCAAGCATGGTTCGGCGATCATTATCGTCCTTGTGCTTGCATCCGTGGTCGGGCTGATCTATCTGGCCGTTTCGCTGATTATACATGAGGCCGTTTCCCTGGTACAGGACATCCCGAACATTGTCAATGCCGTGACCGCGTTTTTTGACACGCTCTCGAAGGAGCTTTCCGGGGTGCTGGTCAAGCTGCCGGAGGGTTTACAGAAAGCTTTTGGCAATATCAATGCCACGATCACCGAGTATGTCACGGAGTTTGTCGGTTCAATCAGCCTGCCGACGCTCTCGGATGCCGGCAGCTATGTGAAAAATATTGCCAATTTTTTCCTGCAATTTATCATTACGATCCTCGCATCCTATTTCATCATTGCGGAGCAGGATAAGCTGGCTGTGACGGTCTCGCGCATCGTGCCCGAATCTGTGAAAAAGACATGGCATCTGGTTACCGATAATTTCCGCAACGCAGTCGGGGGATACTTTAAGGCGCAGTTTAAGATTATGTGGATTATCACGCTGATTCTCTTTGTTGTGTTTGAGATATTACATGTGAATTATTCTTTTTTGCTGGCGCTCCTGATTGCGTTTCTTGACCTTTTGCCGGTGTTTGGAACCGGTACGGTCCTAGGTCCCTGGATTGTCGTTGATATTGTGAACGGAAATTACAAGCGGGCCATTGTACTGGCGTTCCTCTACCTTGGCTGTTTGCTCGTAAAACAACTTCTGCAGCCGAAAATGGTCGGGGACAGCATCGGGGTCAGCCCGTTCGCCGCGCTTATTTTTATGTTTGTCGGCTACCAGTTTTCCGGTGTGGTCGGTATGATCCTGGGCATCCCGGTCGGGATGGTGCTGATCTCGTTCTACCGGCTTGGGATGTTTGACCGGTTGATCCGCGGCTTCAAGATCATTGCAGCCGACCTGAATAATTTCAGGAAATTTTAGGAAGCGGATTCGGCATAAAGCGTTCAGCTGCAGGGCGCAGGGGCAGCCGTGCCGTGTGGCTGCAGGCTGTGCCGCAACATTTTGGAAGGAGGGTTTTAGATGAGGGACGGATTTTTAAAAGTCATGACAGCAACGCCGGACATTCATGTGGCGGACTGTCATTTTAACACCGAAAACATCATCCGGGCGGTGAACGGTGCAGAGGCAGCAGGCGCAAAACTTTTGGTGCTGCCGGAACTGTGCATGACGGGTTACACCTGCGGGGATCTGTTTTTGCAGAATGTCGTGACGGACGCGGCGCTGGAAGGGCTGTACCATGTGCGGGAGGCGACGCGCGGCATGGATGTGGCAGTCGTTTTCACGCTCCCGTTTTTAAAGGGGAGTAAGCTCTACAATGCGGCAGCCGTGATTCAGGACGGCAGGGTTCTTGGGCTTGTGCCGAAGACCCATTTGCCGAATTATTCCGAATTTTATGAAGCGAGACATTTTGTCGCAGGGGACGGGCGGACGGAGCATATCCGCCTTTTCGGTGAGGAGACGGTATTTGGGACTAAGCTTCTGTTTGCATGCAGGAACTTGAAAAATTTTGTGTTCGGTGTCGAAATTTGTGAGGATCTCTGGGTGGCGAACCCGCCGTCCGGGGCACTGGCCTGCGCGGGGGCATTGCTGGTTGCCAACCCGTCCGCGAGCGACGAGACTACGGGGAAAGCGGAGTACCGCAGGCAGCTTGTAAGCAGCCAGTCGGCGCGCACGGTCACGGCGTACCTGTATGCGGATGCGGGGGAGGGCGAGTCAACAACCGACTTGGTATTTGCGGCGCACAACCTGATCGCGGAGAACGGGGCGGTTTTGGCGGAGAGCGCAAGGTTTGAAAACGGAGCCATATCAGCGGAGGTTGACCTGGAAAAGCTGGCGGGGGAACGCCGGCGGATGACAACCTTCCGGGTGGATGACGAAGGGTTTGAAACGGTGTATTTTACGCTGCCGTCGCTTGCGGTTGCGCAGGATTGCGGGACGGGAAGCAATGGAAGGACAGCGGCGGAAGAAGGGAATACCCGCAACGTGTCCGCGCCGGAATGCGAAAAGGAATGGCAGAAAGGATTTCTTCCGGGAAAGACAGATCACCTGCCGGAGATTGCGCTGACCCGTTATATCGACAAAGCCCCGTTTGTCCCGTCGGACGAGAAGGCGCGCGCCGCGCGCTGTCAGGAGATCATCCGCATCCAGGCGATGGGTTTGAAAAAGCGGCTTGTGCATACGGGAATGTCCCGCGCGGTGCTCGGAATTTCCGGCGGGCTTGATTCCACCTTGGCACTGCTTGTTACCTGCCGCGCCTTTGAGCTTGCCGGGCTAGACTTGGCGGGAATCCACGCAGTCACGATGCCGTGCTTTGGCACGACCGGGCGCACCTACGCGAACGCCTGCGCGCTGGTGAGGGAGCTTGGCGCGACGCTTTACGAAATAAAGATTGAGGAAGCTGTGCGCGGTCATCTGCGCGATATCTCTCATCCGGTCGACGTGCACGATGTCACTTATGAGAACGCGCAGGCGCGGGAGCGCACGCAGATTCTGATGGATATGGCAAACCAGCATAATGCCTTGGTTATCGGGACGGGCGATATGTCGGAACTGGCACTCGGCTGGGCGACTTACAACGGTGACCATATGTCGATGTACGGGGTCAATGCCTCCGTGCCGAAAACACTGGTGCGCTATCTGGTCGGCTTTTTTGCGGATACGGCAAAGAGCCACGGATTGGCACGGGTCTTATACGATATTCTGGATACCCCGGTCAGCCCGGAACTGCTCCCGCCAAAGGACGGGGAGATCGCGCAGAAGACCGAGGACATCGTAGGTCCTTACGAGCTGCACGACTTCTTTTTGTACTATGTAATGCGTTTCGGCTTCGCCCCGCGCAAGATTTATCGTCTGGCGGTGCATGCTTTTGCGGGGGAATATGATTCCGGCACGATATTAAAATGGCTGCGTACTTTTTACCGCAGGTTTTTCTCACAGCAGTTTAAGCGTTCCTGCCTGCCGGACGGACCGAAGGTCGGTTCGGTGGCAGTGTCGCCGCGCGGGGATCTGCGCATGCCGAGCGATGCGTCCGCGGCGCTGTGGATGGAGCAGTTAGAATAAAAACAGGGAGCCAGGTGTACCGCTTTGCACCAGTGGATAAATCCCGCGGCATATTTTGTGGGAGGGAGGATAAAACGGATGGCAGAGGAGACTGGGAAGGAAATGGGGTTTTGGATCGGAAACGTCCATATCGCCGGACCTCTGGTACTTGGACCCATGGCGGGCGTGACGGATCTGCCCTTCCGCCTTTTGTGCAGGGAACAGGGGGCGGATCTAATCTACACGGAGATGGTCAGCGCAAAAGGAATCCTTTATAATAATAAAAATACGGAAGCCCTGCTCCGGACGGTTGAGGAGGAGCGGCCGGTGGCGCTGCAGTTTTTTGGCGAGGATCCGCGGATCATGGGGGAGATGGCAAAGCGCGTGGAGGAGCGCCCCTTTGACATATTGGACATCAACATGGGCTGCCCGGTGCCGAAGGTTGTTAATAACGGTGAGGGTTCGGCGCTCATGAAGAACCCGGCGCGCATCGGAGAGATCGTATCTGCCATTTCCCGCGCCATTCAAAAACCGGTCACCGTGAAGATCCGTTCCGGTTTTGACGGGAAGCATATCAACGCCGTACAGGTGGCGAGAATCGCGCAGGAGAGCGGTGCTGCCGCGGTCGCGGTGCACGCAAGGACAAGGGAGCAGTTCTACGGCGGTGCGGCGGACTGGGAGGTCATCCGTCAGGTAAAAGAGGTCCTGCACATCCCCGTCATTGGCAACGGGGATGTGAAAACCGTGCAGGATGTGGTTCGGATGCAGCGGGAAACGGGTTGTGATGCCGTCATGGTAGCGCGCGCCGTGCAGGGGAACCCATGGTTTTTTGCACGGGCAAAAGAATACCTTGCGACCGGGAAAGAGCCGCCCCGCCCGTCCGTATCCGAAGTGAAGGAAATGATCCTGCGCCATGCGGGGGCGGAGATCGCAGAGAAAGGGGAGTTTACCGCAATCCGTGAGATGCGCAAGCACGTTGCCTGGTATACGGCGGGATATCCGCATTCCGCAAAGCTGCGCCAGGCCGTGAACGCGATTGCGACGATGGGGGATCTGGAGGAATTGCTATCCGGGATTGCGTAAAGAAAGTTCTGCATGCAGGTCCGCCGGACATGTTTGTGCAAATTCCGTGGATTGGCGGCAACCGCTGGACGAATCTTGGGCATCTTGCACAAATATATATAAAAACCGGAAAAACAGTTGATTTTTCCTGCGAATCCCGTATAATATTTTCATATGAAAAAACAAATGTCCGTGGAGGGAAAACATTCCGCAGAAGGAGAGGGAAATCAGATGAGTAAATTGAGAGTTGGTATTTTAGGTGCGACCGGGATGGTGGGGCAGCGGTTTATTGCGCTGTTAGAAAACCATCCGTGGTTTGAGGTCGTGACGGTGGCGGCAAGTGCGAGGAGCGCGGGCAGGACTTACGAGGAAGCGGTGGGTGACCGCTGGAAGATGACAGGCCCGATGCCGGAGGCGGTAAAGAAGCTTGTGGTAAAGAACGTATCCGATGTGGAGGAAGTTGCCTCGACCGTTGATTTTGTGTTCAGCGCGGTGGATATGACAAAGGAAGAGATCAAGGCGATCGAGGAAGCTTACGCAAAGACCGAGACCCCGGTGGTGTCCAACAACAGCGCGCACCGCTGGACGGAGGACGTGCCGATGGTTGTTCCGGAATTAAACCCGGAACATCTGGCGCTGCTTGAGACGCAGAAAAAACGCCTTGGCACAACGCGCGGTTTTATCGTGGTCAAGCCGAATTGTTCGATCCAGAGCTATACGCCGATGTTGATGGCGCTGAAGGAATTTGGGCCAAAGGAAGTGGTCGCTACGACCTACCAGGCGATTTCCGGCGCGGGAAAGACCTTTAAAGACTGGCCGGAGATGGTGGACAATGTGATACCGTACATTGGCGGCGAGGAGGAAAAGAGCGAGCAGGAGCCGCTGCGCATCATGGGCAGGGTTGTGGACGGAAAGATTGAGAAGGCCGTGCTTCCGGTCATTACCTGCCAGTGCCTGCGCGTGCCGGTATCTGACGGCCATACGGCTGCCGTGTTCGTTAAATTTGAGAAGAAGCCGACGAAGGAACAGATTTTAAAGGCGTGGAAAGACTTTAAGGGGCTTCCGCAGGAGTTAAAGCTCCCGAGTGCGCCGGAGCAGTTCATCACCTACTTTGAGGAGGAGAACCGTCCGCAGGCAAAGCTTGACCGTGATTCGGAAAAAGGAATGGGTGTGTTCGCGGGACGCTTGCGCGAGGATACGGTTTACGATTACAAGTTCGTAGGCCTTTCCCACAATACCAAGCGCGGCGCGGCGGGCGGCGCGGTACTGATTGCGGAGTTGTTAAAGGCGCAGGGGCAGATCACCGCAAAAAATTGAAAGGGCGTTGGGCAGGCGGAAGGGATTTTTAAGGTGCGGCGGCTGGTTCGCGCAGTCCGTATGGATGGAATTGGTGCGCTCTGCATAAGCCAGCCGGCGCATCGGAACGTAAAAAAGCTATGGGAAGGACATCTAAAATGTTTTCCCATAGCTTTTTTATGCGTTATCGATGAAATACATACCGCAGGAACTCAACTGCCCGCTCCTTGTTTGGGCCGTTGATGATGATGCCGATTACCGGGCGTTCCTCCCCCTTCACGGACGAAGCGTATTTTTCCCAGAACGGTGTGCCGTCCAGGTAAATGCCAAGCACATAGTCCTCACCGACAGCATCTTTTAGTGATTCATTTTCCTGCCGTATCTTGGAGAGGAAAAAGCGGTCAGAGACCGCGCCGTAAAGGTCACTTGGCAAAAGTTCGGTCAAGGAGCCGATGGAACCGTTGAATGCGTAAGTCTGAAAGGAGCTTTCCGGCGCGATGACCATGTCGATTTCCCTTGCCATGACATGGGTGGAAAATACGGTTGCCGCATTGTAATTGCCGGATCCGGAAATCTGGTAGTTTGTGCCGTCAAATGTGATGACCTCGTGTTCGCCGAGCGTGATCTGCCTTTCCCGGATAAAGTCTTCCGCCATCTGTTCGGTCACTTCCTCCATAAAGTAATAGTCCACAAAAGCAACGCGCAGCAGGTTTTTATCTTTTGGCGAGACAATGGTGTAGATCAGATAAACTGCCAGGAACGCGATCAGCATGCCGGCCAGTACCTTTTTTAAGTAATACATTTTAAAATAATTGACCTTCTCCTGAAAAGTCTTCATTTCGCTGAATTTCTGGCGCTCGGTTTTTTCCTCCCGCTTCTGGTAGATGGAAGCGTCATCTTTTAACGCAGTTTTCTTTTCATTTGCGTCGTTGTCCTTTAATGTGATCATGGGAACCTCATTTCTGTGCTGCGCGGATTTTCTTTGCCCAAGGCTTGTCGGAAAAATCATTCCCGCCACCGATACACCCTGATTTGTGTGGTCTTCGCACCAAATTCCGCCAACGCAGCTTGCTTAAGCTTCCTGACCCTGACACGAATTCTCCCGCAAATCGTGCATTTGCCATGAAGAGTTCATTCGCATCCGGAAGAAGGCAGTTTTCTGAGGGAAATCCCAGGAGCATTTGGCATGGACCGGCTATATCCGGGAACATGTCGCCGCGCAGGCAGCACGGGTGAAACGCGGCGAAGTTTTTTTGATAAGATATAGTTTAGCACAAATAAAGGGGAGAAAAAAGGAAAGAAATATAAAAACATTCTTAAAATTCCAAAATGGGCAGCATGGCTTCCGGCGGATATACGCACTCAGGCATCCATCCTGCCAAACCGGTGTCCTGTGCTTTTCCATATTTTGGGTATTGGCGAATCTTACCGGCTCTGACAGGATCATTTTACAGAGAACGGCAGGGCGGGCAGAAGAAGCGGAAGGTCGATGCCGGTTCTGTCCTGAAAGTCGGACAGGATGCCGGAAAGATCCAAACTTTTCAGGAAGGACGGCAGTTGCGTCAAAGCATAGGTCTCCCGGTAACCATGCGGGTCGGGGAAGGAGTCAGGAACCATATCGGTCGGCGTGAGTTCGAGCGAGGCCGCCGTTCCCCCCAGTGCGCGCACGAGCAGGGAAACCTTCGGCAGATGATCCGTGCTGCCAAGAAGCAACTGGAAGTGCAGGGCAGAAAGACGGTCGCCGGAAATGTTGATCTTCCCGGTGGGAAGACCGGTCGGGGCATCAAACCCCAGTTTGGAGACAGAGAGCAGAATGGTGAGCGGTGAGTTCCCGAGCTTAGAGAACAAGGTAAGTTCCCCGCTTTTTCCGCCCGCAGGGGAAGGAGTCAGGATTCCGGTAAGGGAAAGAAGGACATCATCCCCCGAAAGGATATAAAATTCGTGCCCCAAAACCTTGCCGTCATCATCAACATACGCGGTGATCCCAAGGTCGGCGGAATCGTGCTCCGCAAGATAGCGGAGCAACCCGACGGACAATTCGTAGCAGGGCAGCAGTGGATCCGTGACCCCGGGGGCGTTTTTCAGCCCGTCGAGCTGCTTGGCGGCAATATCGAGCGCGGTATCGAGGGAGAGCAGCATATTCAGGCGGATTCCGGTAAGATCTGCATCCGATACAGGGAGCGGCACATCGCGGTCCATCGTGACTTCTGTGATGACATCAAGGTAAGGGAACAGATAACTGTAAGGATCCGCGGAAACCGTATCGTAAATGGATGCCCGAAACGCCTGCAAAAGCCTGCCAAGAGATTGCAGCAGCATGACAATGGGGTCATCCTTCGCAGTGGATACCACAAGGGCGGTATCACCCGCCTGCGGGCAGGAGATATAAATCTGTTCTGCGGCAGCATCCGTGAGGAAATCGAGCGAGGCAAGCGGGGATCCGCCAACCTGTGCCAAAAACTGAAACAGGGAAAGCTCCTTTTCTTCCGCAGCCAAAAAAAGCAGGGATATGCCGGATAAATCCGGTTTTTTTGTGGATGTACCCTCTTTTGGGAGAAGGGAGGTAAGCAGATGGTTGATGTGAAGATCCACTCTGGCACCGGACAAATTCCTGTTTTCAAACAGGGAGGATAATGCCTGCTGCTCCGCCTGCCACTTTTTTCCCTGTGCGCGGAAATAGTTTGCCTCGACGTAAGCCATATAAGCCTGCGGGGATGCGAAACGCAGGAACAATGCATTTTTTATTTTCGGAAAATTTGCCGCCGCAAAGCCGATAGCGGCAGCCAGCAGGGCAAACAGCCCGAACAGGAGAACCCGTCTGCCGCCTTTGTTGGGCGGGGAGGGCTTTTTTGCATGGTCTTTGGTAGAACCGGCAGGGCATGGATCTGGTCTGGTATTCATAGGAAAGCACCTTTCTGGGAAAGCATGTTTTTTGGCCGTTCCCTTTTGGGAAAAAGGGCGGCGGATACTGCTATTATACCGCCGGCCGCCGCGCAAAGCAATCATGTTGTCGGAAAAACCTGCGCCCTGATTTTTACACCCTGCAGAAACGGACGATTTCCGTGTTTCCTCTTGACTTTGGCACGGTGTCATGCTTTATCATATCAACCGGAAAGGAGGCGTATATGATGGGGCATTTTACGAAGCAGATTATCATAAAGAATGCGAATGTCCACAATATAAAAAATGTAGACATACCGATTCCGAAGAACAAACTGGTGACAATTATTGGTGTCAGCGGTTCGGGAAAGAGCAGTATCGTATATGATATTCTGTATAAAAAGAGTGTGAATCAGTATTATCGGTATCGGGATTTTATTTCGGATACATTGGAAATTCAAACCTGTGATGAGATTCTTGGTTTAAGTCCGGTGATCGCGGTTCGCCAAAATACGATACGGCAGGCGAATCCGAAATCCGTGATCGGTACCAGATTAAAGATCACGGATGATTTAAAAAAGTTATACCTGTTGGAAGGAACGGTGCTTTGTCCCCATTGTGGTGTCCGGTCTGTCAATCAGGAGATTTGTCCGGATTGCAATAATATTCTGCCGGTGGTCAGCTATCGGCAGCTCTCATTTAATTCTCCGGAGGGAATGTGCCTGGAATGCCAGGGACGGGGTCATCGTATGGAACTGCATATGGAGAATATTATCACTGGTGAAGAAGATACCCTTTATGATATCTGTAAGAGGCTGAAAATACCGTTGCTGATAAAATCGCTGTCCCGCTTTACCGATTACTATGAAATGGATCCTAAAACGGTGAGATTCGCGGAACTGGACCGTAAAAAGAGAAATCAGTTTTTATATGGGTTCGACAATCCCGATATGGCGTATGGGGCATATTGGGGTGTGGTTCCGGCAGTGGAAAGTTCCTATCGGAAGGGTACGTTAATTCCTGGTATTGCAAGGGAAGAAAAATGTTCTTGCTGTCAGGGGTATAAGCTTGGGGAAGCGGGACGCAGTTTGAAGTTTCGGGGATTGCATATTTGTGAAATGCAGTCTCTTGGTGTGACAAACCTAAAAGAGATGCTTTTGGGGGTACGGATGGAAGAAATGCATTCTGAAAACACAAGGCAGCTGATCGGGAGGATATTGGCGAAAATAAATAAAATGATAACCTTTGGGTTAGGCTATTTGTCTTTGTCACGCGAGATCCCTTCGTTGAGCGGAGGTGAACTGCATAAGCTATTTCTGATGCAGCATTTGGATTCACAGAAGGATTCCATGATTTATATCTTTGATGAACCTG
>CAMRSM010000066.1 GCA_947053345.1 uncultured Lachnospiraceae bacterium | reverse complement strand
TATTATACCATGTCCTCCGGACATGCTTCCTCCGGGGGATGTGCATGATTCGCTGCAGAAATTTTTCTCCCTTCGGTCGAAAGCGAATCAGCACTGGTATAATATCTGACGATATTATACCATAAACCACAAAACGAGCCAAGAAAATCAAAGATTTTCCTGGCTCACCTTCCTTCGCTTTACCATATTCCCTGCCGCAAAAACAAGCATGATCACACCGACCGGAGCAAGGTAGACCGCAGCGCACGCCGCCTGCAATTCCTCCGGGTAACGCCCCATCATCACGGAAAGCGGCTTGATCTCCTCATTTTTCGGAAGCAGGATCATTGCCGGCTCAATGATATTCCAGCTCTCACAGAACAACAGCACTCCCGCGGCGGCCATCGTCCCCTTGATCTGCGGGAGCACAATGCGCATCAGAAGCACAAAAAACGAATTGGTCTCAAGCTTCGTCGCATCAATGATCTCAGCAGATACAAGCTTTAAATTCTGGCGCAGCAAAAATACCGTCAGCGGCGAGAGCATAAGCGGCAGATACAGCGCCCTCGGCGTGTCGACCCAGCCAAGCGACTGCATCAGCAGATACTGCCCGAGGATCGTGGACTGTGCCGGCAGCATCATGATGATGATATAAAGAAAGAACATGGAATTGCGCCCTCTAAAAGCCACCTTCGCAAACAGATATGCCACCGGAACCGACAGCAGCAGGCCGCCCGCCGTGATCACCGCGGCGTAATAAAATGAATTGCGAAGCGCCACAAGGTAGGAAGGATAATCATGGAACAGCCTTTTGTACTGGCCGGTTCCGAACCCTCCCTCCACACGGAAGGACGAAAATATGACATAGATGGCCGGGAGTACAAAAAACGCAGCCACCAGATAGAGAAGCACCCTCAGGCCAATATCTCCCTTCCCTTTTTTCACGCGCATTTATTTTCCCCCTTCCAAACAAATATAAAACCACACCCATACCAACATTTTTGCTGATGCAATCCATTTACAACCCCTGCAAACCTTTGCCCTCTTTCACATGGAATCCAGAGATTCCGAGAACCTCCCCTCCGAGCGGTAGAGCACAAACACAATCAAAGCGATCACCGCCGTAAAGAGAATCGTCGCCACCGCGAGCGTCGGATAATTCATTTTCAAAAACTGGTTGTTCATATAATACTGGAGTGTGTACGCAACGTCCTCCGGATATTTCGTTTCCCCATAATATAGGTAGCTTTCCTTAAATATTTTTAAGGAACTCATAAAAGCATACATCAGCACCAGCAAAAGGTTCGGACGCATCAGCGGCAGCGCGATCCGCCTCGTACACATACCGCGGGATGCCCCGTCGAGCTTTGCCGCCTCGTAAAATTCATCCGGGATACGGTCGAGCGCCGCCAGCAAGACAAGCATGCAGAGCCCGGAATATTTCCACAGATAAATCAGGTAGATCGGCAGGATATACCAGAAATCGCCCAAAACCGGGCTGCGCATCAGGTCATAATAATACATCTGTTTAAACACCTTATGCCACGCAAACACGATCCCTGCCGTCGGCACAAGCACAGGCATGGCAAGGAGCAGGCGCAGCAGTCCGGTCCTATGTTTCAGGCGGTGGATGCCAAGTGCAAACAGGGTGGAGATCAGAAGAAGCAGCACCACCCCGATGACGGCAAAGCGGAACGAATTGCCGAATGCCAGGCGGAAGCGGGGGTTGCGGAATACCTCGCCAAAGTTTCGCAATCCAGCGAACTCTTTGTGGTAAACATCATTCAGCAGGCTGTAGCGCGCGCTGGTCAAAAAAGGCAGGATAATAAAAAACAGGAACATCCCCAGACCCGGCAGTGCCGCAATCAGTATCACCTTGTTATGCTTTTTCAACCTTTGGCCCCGCCTCATAGTCTCTCCCTTCCTGATAAACCCTTCTCCTGCTGCGCCATCCCGATACCGATGCGACCCGCAGGGCTTTTCCCATTTCCCAAATGCAGGTTTTGCCCTCCATTCTTACCGATTATTCATACAACCCCGTCTCCGCGCACTTCTGCCTGCGGTCAATCGCCTCGTCAAAGGAAATCAGCCCGCGCTGGTAGTCCGTGATATACTCCGTGGACAGATCCCAGGCATATCCCAAGGTCACATCCGCATCCCGGAAAATGCCGTAAAGGTCCTGGAATGCAGGTGCGGACGTATCATAATACGGCTCATAAAATTCCATATCCTCCCGGAAGAACAGCGGCATACTGATACATTTTTCCTGTCCCTCCAAAACCACCTCCAGATACTCTGTTGCCGCTTCCTTCTGCTTGCTGTAAGGATTCACATACGCGTAGGACAACGCGACCAGGTTTTTCTCGGAAGCCGATTGCAGCTTCGGAAACGGCAATACCCTCCACCCCTCCAAAAGCGCCCGGAATTTATCAGTACCCATTCCCACATTGTACGGAAAGTGCTCGCTTGTACGTGTTGTCTTAAAGATCACGCTGCTCCGGTCAAAATCCGGCGTTTCCCCAAGAGTCATCACACCCCCGCGCTGCAGCACTTTATAAAACAGCGGATGGTTCGCCTCCGCGGAACCGTAACGGTCCCAGCCCGGCCAAAGTGTTTCCACAATATGGCGGTAAAGCTCCGTATTGAAATTGACTTCCCCGGTCTCATAATTATTATAATTATAATCGTAGATCGAATCGCATTCGTAAAGGAAGGTAGCAGCATTATTATAATACCAATAATCCCCCTTCCGGTCCTGCAGCCGCCCAAGCACCGCCATGTAATCATCGAACATCGTCAGCTCCTCCGGCTTTACCCCAAGGGCATCCATATTTTCCTGGATATACCATGTCGTTTCGGCAGACCCGTACAGCGGGACCATCCAAATGTCACCGTTGTCATTTGTGGCAGCCCGCTGAATATAACCAAAGCATTTTCCGAGATAATCCGTGACCGTCTTTGATTCATTGAGCGGTACATACATTCCCAGCTCCCGGATGCGCTGTGTCAGGACGGAGCCATATGAAAATACATAAATATCCACATCCGGATTCCCTGCCATCAATTCGGTATTCACTGCCTCCGGGTCAAGGGACGGCTCGACCACCTTCGTTTTCATCCCACTGGCAGAGCGGACTGCATCCGTCCGCAACGGAGTATTATACTTTCCCCCGCTGGCGCTTATCCGGATGGTTTCCTTGCGTTTCTGGCGCTTTCCGGATTCCGTATCGGAATCGGCTTTATCCCCCGTTTCCTTCCCTGCATCACCACTGGTTTTTTCTGCCATTTCCACGACCGTGCCGTCCGTCCCGACCGTCAGCACCCGCTGTATCTGCTGCCCTATCTGATTGTTCACATACAGATTCCCGCGGTAAAACTGCAGGTCGTTTCCGTACATTGCATAGACATCCTTTATGGCAGCAACCTCTTCCCCGTTTTCCAGATCGACCGCAACCAGCCCCTCCGACGGGCTGATACCGAAAAGATAGCCGCCCTCCACGACCACGTTTAAAAGATTTCCCATGCTGTCAAATGTGAGCTTTTCCGAAACCCTTTCCTTTTCCGTATCGTATTCATATAGGTAGTAGCTTTCTTCCATCCAGCCGTAAAAAAACAGCCTGCCGTCCTCCGAGCGGTACTCCGCCGCGATGTGCCCAAGCCCCAGCTCCCGGACTTCCCCGCTGTCTGCGTCAATGCAGTAAACCTGCTCGCCGTAGTCCTCAAACTTCCCAGAACCAAACGCATAGAATGCTTCGGTATTCTCTTCCGTGAGCGGGATCGCCAAAACATAAATCTTGTCATCCAGTGCGACCATGTTGCGGATCGTATGGAAGGAAACGGCATCCGTGACCACTCTCGCATCCTCCAAAAAGGTGTTCCCCTCACCCGGTTTCCCTGTCAATTCCACAACCGCGCCCTTTCCACCGTCATACGCATATACCCTTTCCCCATCCACGCAAAAAAACGCCTGGCGGGAATCACTTTCCGCAACCTCCTGCTGCCCCGTCCCGTCCTTTGCATAAGCATACAGCTTTCCCGCCGAACCGCCGCCAAGCACCGTCCCGTCCGGGCGGAGGACAAAGGAATCCATCCCCTCCGGCCTTGTGATCGCATGGAAATCCAATTCCTCATAGCCGGAGCGGTCGGCCCCTGCTATATTCTCCTTGTCATCCCCCCCACAGCCCGCAAAAATACTTCCCGCAAAGAGCATCACGAAAACCACAAATGCGGTCGGTCTTTCCAATAACTTTCGTACTTTCATGATAATACCCCCTTTGTATCTAATTGTAGCATTCTTTTCACTTTTTGTACAGATTTTTTATTCGTACAATCCTGTCACCGCAATCTTCTGCCTGCGCTCGATCGCTTCGTCCAAGGTGATCAGGCCGCGCTGGTAATCCGTGATATACTCCATTGACAGATCCCAGGAATATCCATATTTCACCGCGGAATTTTTATATATCCCGTAAATATCCTGAAAAGCCGGCATGGAAGTATCGTAAAGCTCCTCATAATACTCTACGTCTTCACGGAAAAATACCGGCAGCCCGACAATACGGTTCTGGTTTGCCGCGATCACCTCAAGATACTCCACCGCCGCATTCTTTTGTTTGCTGTAAGGGTTGACATACGCGTAGTGTATGGATGCCAATCCTGTTTCCTGGCCGGTCTCCAGACTTGGAAACGGGATTGCCCGCCATCCTTCCAGAAAAATCCTAGACTGTTCCGGCACGGAAAACAATTCTTTATACAAGTGCGAACTCACATGATCCGTTTTAAATATCACAGAATTCCGGTCAAAATCCGGTGTTTTCCCTGCCCTGTGCTCCCCTGTCTGCTGCTGCTCCGCATTGAAAAACCAAGGATGGTTCGCCTGCAGCCCGCTGTAACGGTCCCAACCCGTCCAAAAAAATTCGGCGAGGCTGCGGTAGCGCTCCGTGTCAAAATTTACCTGACCTGATTCGTAATCATTATATACCATATCGTATAATGCATCGCATTGATTCCAAAATACGGATGCTTGGTTGTAATACCGATACTTTCCGGTCTCCCCATGAAGGCGCTCCAGAACTGCGAGATACCCATCCACCGTACCAAGCTCCTCCGGTGTCACGCCAAGCTTCTCCATGTTCTCCGGGATATACCACGTGACTTGGGCATACTCATACATCGGCAGCATCCAAATGTCCCCATTGCCATTTGTTGCGGCAGCCGTGACATAGTCAAAGCATTTCCCAATATGATCCGAAATGATCCCCGAATCATTGAGCGGTGCATAGAGTCCGAGCTCCTTGATGCGCTGTGTCAATGGCCAGACAAGCGGAAAAACATAAATGTCCACGTCCGGGTTCCCCGCCATGAGTTCCGTGACGATCGCTTCAAGGTCCACAGGCAGTTCGACCTCCTTCGTCCGCATCCCGCAGATCCTCTTGATTTCCCTTGCGGAGAAAGGAAGATAAGCTGCCGAAGCCACCGTGACCGTCTCGGTACGCTTTGGCCACTCCGTCACCGAAGGCGTATGTTCCGGCAATTCCACCGTGCTCCCGGAATCTTTGTCCTCTTTTGCATCGCCGATGGTTCCATCCGCAACCGCCGGATCTAAAACGTCCTGCCGCTCCCGGATCTCCCCCTGCGTATCAACAACAAGCACCTGCCGGATTTCCTTTGCCGCTATATCATTCACAAACAAGTTGCCCCTGTAAAACTGCAGGTCATTTCCAAACATCGCATATACATCGGAAGACCAAACCGTTTTCTCACCGTTTTTCAGGTCAATGCCAAGCAGCCCCTCCGACGGGTCAAAGCCAAAGAGGTATCCTCCCTCCACGACGATATTCAAAAGATTTCCCATGCTGTCGAAGGAAAGCTTCTGTGCTATTTTTTCCTTTTTTGTGTCATATTCGTAGAGATAGTACTGTTCTTCCTGCCAGCCGTAAAAAAACAACCTGCCATCCTCGGAGCAATACTCCGCCGTGATGTGCGCAAGCCCAAGGGTATGGGATTCCCCGCTTGCTACGTCAATGCAGTAAACCTGCTCGCCGTAGTCCTCAAACCTTTCTATGCCAAAGGAGTAGAAATCCTCCGTGTTTTCCTCCGTGAGCGGGATTGCAAGAACGTAAATCTTACCGTCTGAGGCAACCATATTGCGGATGGTATGGAAAGCGACCAAACTCTGAATCCCCCTTGTATGGATTTCCGGCAACCCGCTGTCTTCTCCCAGTTGTACCACTGCTAAATTTTTATAGTCATATGCATAAAATACCCCGTCCTCCGCACACAGATTCCCATAAAAAGAAGAGGAAGGAATCTCCTGTGGATTCTCCCCTGTCCCCTCACAAACATATAATTTCTCATCCCCACCGCTGCAAAGAATAGTTCCGTCCTCCCTAACGATAAATGCTTCTACCCCGTCTTCCATCGGGATGCTGACAAAATCAACCACTTCATAGCCGGAGCAATCCGCATCTGCGATTTCCTTTCTCCCGCTATCTTTACCACAACCAACAATAAAGAAGATAGCAGCAAAAAGCACAAAAAATTTCTTCCCTTTCAAAATTTCCTCCTTTATGGGTTTACCCGCCTGGATTTTCGGCGGGTAAACCCAAATGATACAACTAGCGTCCCGGATGGTTGATGATCCTGCTCCCACACTTGCTGTGTTCCACGGTACAAGCGTATGCGTTGCTGCTTAAATAGGCATTACACGAATTGCAATAAATGCTATGGTGGTGAACTAATCCGGTAATGAAACAAGAAATACCACCCGAAATCACATGTGATCCCTGAGATACGCTCGTGATGTAGGCTCCACATACATATTTTCGGTATGTATTATCACATCTACCACCACTGCCATCCGGAAGTGCATGATCCGCCTTTGTTCCTGCTGGTACTGCTGCCATTGTCATCAATGCGGCCAGTACCAGCACCATCGCTTTCCTCAGCTTCTTTTCACCATTCGTAAAACCTCCTTCGCTTACTTGCTGTTCCGTAGAACAAACCACAGGACAATATTTATTTGTCCTGTTTATATTATCATACTTTAAGTCTCTATATCAAATCTTATTCCAGCAATAATGATATATCTCTTTCCACTCTAAAGTGAAATATTATTATCTTCATTGCATATAACCTTCATTCGTACAATCCTGTCACCGCCCGCTTCTGCCTGCGCTCAACCAGCTCATCCAAGGAAATCAGCCCACCCTGGTAATCCGTCACATAGCTGTCCGATAAATCCCAGGAATACCCACATATTACCTGAGCATCCCTGTGTATCCCATAAAGATCCCGGAATACCGGCAGGGAAGTGTCGTAAAGCTCCTCATAATACTCCACGTCCTCCCGGAAGAACAACGGCAATTTGGAAATGCGGTTCTGGTTTGCGGCGATCACCTCCAAATACGCAACTGCCGCTTCCTGCTGCCTGCCATAAGGATTTACATATGCGTATTCCAACGAAACCAAGCCTTTTTCACCCTCCGCCCCCAGCCCCGGGAACGGCAGCGCCCGCCACCCCTCCAAAAATACGTTGGATTGTTCCGGAGCAGAAAATAGCTCTTTATATAAATGCGCATTGACACTATCCGTCTTGAAGATCACAGAGGCCTGATAAAAATCCGGTGTCTTCCCCACCCTGTGTTCCCCGGAGCCCTGCTGCGCCACATTGAAAAACCACGGATGGTTTGCCTCCGGGCCGCTGTAGCGATCCCAGCCTGTCAAAAGCAGCTCCACGAGGCTGCGGTAACGCTCCGTATCAAAATCAACCATCCCCGCTGTATAATCATTATAATTTAGGTCGTACAGCAAATCGCAGTGATCCCAAAAAGTGGATGCCTGGTTATAATACCGATAAATTCCGGTCTGCCCGTGCAGCCGCTTTAAAACTGCCAGATAAGCGTCCACCGTGCCAAGCTCCTCCGTGGTTATCCCGAATTTCTCCATATTCTCCGGAATATACCATGTCGCAGAGGAATATTCATACAGCGGAAGCATCCAGAGCTCACCATTATCATTTGTCGCCGCATCCCGAATATAATCGAAACATTTTCCGATATGCCCCGAAATAATCTCCGAACCATTTAACGGCACATAAAGCCCCAATTCCTTGATGCGCTGGGTCACCGCCCAGCTATGCGGAAAAACATAAATATCCACATCCGGGTTTCCTGCCATCAATTCCGTGATTACCGCCTCAAGGTCGAGCGGCATCGTTGTTTCCTTAGTCTTCATACCACTGATCCTCTTGATCTCCTTTGTGGATATTTCGAGAAGACTGTTCGATGCCACGGCAACCGTTTCTGTGCGCTTTGGCCACTCGGTCGGCTGCGGGGTATTTTCCGCCGAAACCGCATCGTCACTTTCTTCATTTCCCGGTGTCCTGCCATCCGCCCCGTCCACGCAGACCGTGCCGGTATGTCCAAGCCGTTCCGTAATATCCCCTTCCCTGCCGATCACAAGCACCTGCCGGATTTTTTTCGCCGCCGCGTCATTCATAAATAAATTCCCGCGGTAAAACTGCAGGTCATTTCCAAACATTGCATAAACGTCCGATGTCCAAACGGTCTTTTCACCGTCCGCCAGATCAATACCGACCAGTCCCTCCGACGGGTCAAACCCGAACAGATAGCCCCCCTCGACAACCATGTTCAAAAAATTCCCAAAACTGTCAAAGGAAAGCTTCCCGGCCACTTTCCCCTTCTCAGCATCATACTCGTAAAGCCAATACTTCTCTTCCTTCCAACCGTAAAAAAACAACCTGCCATGCTCCGAGCGGTATTGTGCCGTGATGTGCTCAAGCCCCAGTATCCGGGATTCCCCGCTTTTTATGTCAATGCAGTAAACCTGCTCCCCGTAGTCCTCGAACCTTTGTATCCCAAAGGAATAAAATGTTTCGGCATTTTCCTGTGTGGCCGGGATCGCAAGGACATAGATCTTATCGTCCAGAGCGACCATGTTTCGGATGGTGTGGAAGGAAAGTGAATTAGATATTTCCTCCGTCTGGCCTTCCGGCAATCCACCGTCCCCTCCCAATCGCACGATAGCCGATTTCTTATAATCATATGCATAAACTACCCCATCTGCCGCACATAGATTCCCGTAAAAGGAGGCCGCCGGAATTTCCTTTTGGTCCTCCCCCGCACCACTGCAGGTATATAATTTTTCATCCGCACCGCTGCAAAGAATCCTTCCCTCCCCGCTGATCATAAAGGATTCAATACCGCCCTCCACCGAAACATCGGCATAATCGACCGCCATATAGCCCGAACGGTCGGAGTCCGCAATTCTTCTTTCCCCGCCGCCTTTGCCACAAGCCGCACAAAACATAACAGCAGCAAAAATCAGAATGGCTTTTTTTACACTCATAATACTCCCTCCATGCTTCCGGTCTGCGCTTCCGTTCGATACCCGGAAGGGCAGACCCAACCGGAACTAATAACCCGGATGATTGACGATCCTGCTGCCGCACTTACTGTGCTCCACCGTACAAGCGTATGAATTTCTGCTTAAATAGGCACCGCACGAACTACAAGAAATTTTGTGGTTAAAAACCAAGCCGGTGATGAAGCAGGCAATGCCCCCCGATCGTCGTTGCTACCGCCAGTGCGAGCGCTGCCGCCCTTTTCACCCTCTTCTTTACCATACCATAATACCTCCATCGGATTTTTCAGGGATTCTCCCGGAACTTTTCTACTGCCATTTCCGCCCCAATCTCATCATAACACATTTTCCATCCAATTACCATGTCATAATTACGAATATATACTAACCTTACATCAAAATATCGGTGTACTTTATTTCTTCCACCACCTATTTTTCAGTAGAACACCGCAAACACGGGATAAATCGGGGCTGCAAGAGCAGCCCCGATTTATCCCGCGCCAAATTTTTTCAAAATTCCGACTTTTCTATCATTTTATAGATTCTACGTAAAATTTCTGTCGAATTAAGCGCATTTTCGTAATAATAACATGGTAATTTGCCAAAATCTCTGATATTATAGCCTCAATTCCAAATTAAGAAAGGAGATTTCACCATGAAACGTTTATCCAAATCCACAAAATCCGTAATGGCAATCCTTCTTGCTGCTGCATTTTTCTTTGCCGCGGCAACGACCGCCCATGCGGAAAACACTTCCTCTGCCAGCGAAAAAGACTGTTCGCAGGCTTCCCCATCCTCCGGTACCCTGTTAGCGGATGACTGGGAATGCATTAACTTTATCTAATCCGGAAAAAACCAGCCTTAAACCAGTTTGGAAAGGGCTTTATCCCGCCCTTTCTCATCCTGGATCAGCTCCGCAAGCAGCGCACATTTTATGTAATCAAGGTCAACCATTTCATTTCTGCCTTCAGAAGGTTTTCGGTAAATTTCCCTGAGTTTCTGCATATTGTACGCTCTTGCGTAGCAAAGGCTGGGCAAGGTATTCAAAATATTTCTTTTCAGGCAATCAGCGATTGCCCTGTCACATTCCTCGATTGCTTCCCGGTACAGCCCTTTCTCCCCGATCCATTTAATTCGGTTCCGATATACCATCTCATATATCCCGGCAGGATAATTAATCTGCAAAGTCATGTCATTCAGCATTTCCGTGATCATCTGCAAAAGAACCAGCGCCTTATCAATATTTCCCAACTTTCCGTAGCTATCCGCAATATTACAAACCGTTACGATTTCCTCCGGTAAAAGGATTTCATAAGAAAAGTTTTTTGTGCCATAGGAGTGTACTGTCATCTTAAGCGCTCTCTCAAGCATCTCCAGTTCTTCCTCCACCGTGATCCTTCCCTGTCTCTGGTCAAGCGTGGCATGTATCCGAACCAGATACTGCCGGTTCGTCACATATTGCAGCGACAGCTCCCCTTCCAGCTCCGCAAGCAGCTCTTCCGCCTTGTTGTAATCATTCAGCGTCAATATGCGCTTTAATTCCCGGTTCAGTTCCAGTACCCGGTAATCCGTTGTTTTCAGGTACGGCGTGCAAAAGCAGTTTTCCTTTCCGAGGCGGCGCATGATATCCCTCATCGTCCTGTAATTCGGACGTTGCTTGCCCCTCTCGATCCGCGAAAGCGTCTCCACTGAACAGCATATGATCCCGTTCACATTGCGGCACAGTTCTTCCTGCGTCAATCCGACCGCTTTTCGAGAGCGGTATATAAACTGTCCAATATTGTACTCTCCCATTTAGTCTCCTCCCTAAGCCACTTCGTCCTTTCATAAACCTTGGGAATGTTGCCGTACACCAGGTCGAGCGCGATCAGGTTCTGCGCGTCCGCACCCATTCCCTGATACATCCGCTCCGCCCCCGTGGTTTCCCACAGCTCCCGGCGGATCTGCATACGCTCCTCCAGCAATTCCCTCAGCAGCTTCATCCGCATGCTCTTTTGCAGCAGTTCAACTGCAGTATCCAAAACCTGCAGCGCGTTTTCATCCCTCCCGTGCGTATGCTCAAAATGCCCGTAAGCCATGCAAAGCTCCGGCAAGATCTCCAGCTTGCGCTCCTCGTCCATCCCCTTGCTGTTCTGCGGCAGGAACATTCCCGTCGCCATTGTATTCTGGTACATCAGCGCATAAACCTCATGTACCCTGTCAGCCTCCCCGGTCCGCTCGTAAAACCCGGCAAGCTCCCAGAGGTAATCCAGCTCCTCCTGCGTGAAATACAGTTTCTGGCGCACCAGCCCCTCCCAGACCTCCCTATTCTCGCCCGGAAGCTCCCCGCCGCGCAGCGCGATGCAGCGTCTTTGCCAGTCACCCCAGCGCCGGCTGAATTTTGAGCGGAAATACCGCTCATATTCCGCAAGATACCCTTTGGCCGCCTCCAGCTCGTTGCTCTTCCAAACCTCCACGATATGATCCCGCTTGCACTGTTGGCTGTACTCAAGATTGGTAGAATAAAACTCGAATTTGTTTACGGATTTCCCCATCCTTGTCAGATAAGCAGCAGTCATAAGTAAGCTGGCCTTTATCCCGTTCTCCATCGCCGTCATATCACTCGGCGCACATATCCCCTCCGACATATCCTCCAACGAAATCTGACGGTACTCACGCATCCGCTTCAACGTCCTTCCAAGCAGAAGCTCCTTCTCCGTCATCTCGCCGACCCTGTTCGGTTCCTCCTCATTCCCCAGCAACCTGATATACTTCTCCAAAACCTCATCTTTCATGTATATTTTCGCCCGCCTTTAAAATTTGTACATTTATCGCAAACATACCACAATTTCTCCTGTCTGTCAATGAAAACAAAAAAGTCGCTCCACATTCTTCCTGATTTTTTCTTTTGGCGCAAGTTAATATTTAATTCCCCACCTCTTAATAATTTTTGTTATAGGCTAATTGTTTCTCCCGCCCCGATCGGTATTCCAAATTCAAGGTGAAATAAACCTCACCGTGCGCCATGCCCCTTTCTTTTTGTCATACCCGGAAACACGGAAGAAAGCCCGTGCGAAAAGAAGAGCGCAACACGCATTGCGGGCGAAGGGGTGCACCCCCTTCGCCCGCAGCGTTCTCTTATATTCAGGTAAAACTTACGCGAACGGATTCTCCGTCGGATACTTCGCCGATGCCGGCTGGTTGTAACCGATCTCATCCACCTCAACGCCGATGTATTTGTAAATCTCGTAGAGCGCCTTGCCGAAATGCCCGAACGCAACCGCGCCGTGGTGCGGGTAGTTCTTCTCAATCAGCACATGGCGGTAGAAGCGTCCCATCTCCGGAATCGCGAACACGCCGATCGAACCGAAGGACTTCGTCGCTACCGGAAGAACCTCACCCTGTGCGATGTAGCCGCGCAGCTTGCAGTCCGCGGTGCTCTGCAGACGGTAGAACGTGATATCGCCAGGTGCGATGTCGCCCTCGAGCGTGCCGTTGGTAACCTCCACCGGAAGACTTCTCGCCATGATCTTCTGGTACTTCATGCTGCAGGCAGCAAGCTTTCTGGAGCAGGTATTGCCGCAGTGGAAGCCCATGAACGTATCCTTGTGCGTGTACGGGAATTTGCCCTCGATGGCTTCCTTGTACATGTCAGCCGGAACGGAATTGTTGATGTCAAGCAGGGTAACGGCATCCTCGCTCACGCAGGTACCGATGTACTCACTTAAGCACCCGTAGATATCAACTTCGCAGGATACCGGGATGCCCATGCCGGTCAGGCGGCTGTTGACATAGCAAGGAACAAAGCCGAACTGCGTCTGGAATGCCGGCCAGCACTTTCCTGCAATCGCAACATACTTGCGGTAGCCGCGGTGCGCCTCGATCCAGTCAAGCAGCGTAAGCTCGTACTGTGCAAGCTTCGGGAGAACCTCCGGCTTCATGTTGCCCGCGCCGAGCTCCTCCTCCATCTCCTTCACCTTTGCCGGGATGCGCTCGTCATTCGCATGCTTGTTGAACGCCTCGAACAGGTCAAGCTCGGAATTCTCCTCGATCTCAACGCCAAGATTATAAAGCTGCTTGATCGGTGCGTTGCACGCAAGGAAGTTGAGCGGCCTCGGGCCGAAGCTGATGATCTTCAGATCGGACAGGCCGATGATGCCGCGCGCGATCGGGACGAACTCCTTGATCATATCTGCGCACTCCTCCGCCGTGCCGACCGGGTACTCCGGAATATAAGCCTTAACATTGCGAAGCTTTAAGTTGTAGCTCGCGTTGAGCATACCGCAGTACGCATCGCCGCGCCCATCGGAAAGATCCGCCTGGGACTCTTCCGCTGCCGCGATGAACATAGACGGTCCGTCAAAATGCTTTGCGAGCAGGGTCTCGGAAATCTCCGGGCCGAAATTGCCGAGGTATACACAGAGGGCGTTGCAGCCTGCCTTCTTGATATCCTCAAGCGCCTGAACCATATGTATCTCGCTCTCCACGATGCAGACCGGGCACTCGTAAATATCCTCTGCCCCGTATTTGTCTGCATATGCTTTTACAAGAGCCTTCCTTCTGTTTACGGAAAGCGACTCCGGGAAGCAGTCACGGCTGACCGCCACAATACCGATTTTCACCTTTGGAATGTTGTTCATGTGTCTTATACCTTCACCTTTCCTTTATTTGCGGCACACCGCACCCCGCGGCAAGCCTTGTACTAATATTATATTGCGTGAACGCCAAAAAGTCAATCCGCTAACCTCTTAGATTGTGCGAAGTTTTACTCAAAAAATGCGAATCGGCAGCCAAGGCACCTGGTATGCGCCTTATTGTCCGCCAATCCGCACGGTTCCTGATTCATTGTCTGTTTTTATCCGGCATGCCCTGACCAAAACTTCGGGGGATAAGGGCTTTTTGCCGTAAAGCAGAGCTTCACTTATCCCGCGGCGGCCTGGCATCCACTATGATACTTCCCTCCCGGTTTAATATCCCTTCGTGCCCTCCAGCGACTCATCATTCTCAACCCAATCCCTCACCGCGACCACCCGGTAATCTTCCCTCGTATCACGGATAACCACCTGTTCGATGCCCGCGTTGATGATCAGGCGCTTGCACATGGCACAGCTGTTGCTGTTTGCAATATAAGTATCCTCCGGCAGTTCGAAACCGACCAGATACAAGGTCGCGCCGAGCATTTTCTCACGCGACGCGCTGATGATCGCGTTTGCCTCCGCATGGACACTCCGGCAGAGCTCATAGCGCTCCCCGCGCGGGATCGCCATTTTCTCGCGCAGGCAGGAATTCAGGTCCGAACAGTTTTTCCTGCCTCTGGGCGCGCCGACATACCCGGTCGAAATAATCTCGTCGTTCTTTACAATGACCGCGCCGTAAATCCGCCTTAAGCAAGTGCTCCTCCTTGAGACTGTCTCCGCGATATCCAGATAGTAATTGGTCTTATCCCTGCGTTCCATCCGCCCGCCCTCCATTTAAAGTCCCGCATGCCTTCTCCCAGTACCACCACCACGGAGGAATTTCTTTTTGCTC
>CAMRSM010000065.1 GCA_947053345.1 uncultured Lachnospiraceae bacterium | reverse complement strand
CAAAAATTGCTCCGCAGTGCAAAGGGCGAGGGAAGGGGATTTGCGGAACTTAAAATAAGAAAGGAACAACCATGATAAACATTATAATACGCGGCTGCAATGGCAGGTTGGGACAGGTGATCACGGACATTGCGAAAAACGACAGTGAAACGCAGGTGGTGGCGGGCATCGATCTGATGCCGTCCGACGGCGTGGCAAACCCGTATCCGGTATTTGAACATCTGGCGGAGTGTGATATCCCGGCGGATATCGTGATCGACTGCTCCTCGCCGAAAGGACTGACGGAGCTCCTGAATGTCTGCTTGGAGAGAAAACTTCCGATCGTGCTCTGCACGACGGGCTTTTCGGAGGAACAGCTTGCACAGGTGGGCGAGGCAGCAAAAGAAATCGCGGTTCTGCGTTCCGCGAACATGTCGCTCGGTATCAACACGCTGGCAAAACTCGCGGAAGCGGCGGCAAAGATCCTTGCCGAGGCAGGCTTTGACATGGAGATTGTAGAGCGCCATCACAGCAGGAAACTGGATGCACCGTCCGGCACGGCCCTGCTTCTGGCAGACCGCGTGAATCAGGCGCTTGGCGGAAATTACCACTACACCTTTGACCGCAGCGGGCGCAGACAGGAGCGTGACCCGAAGGAAATCGGGATTTCGGCGGTGCGCGGCGGTACGATCGTCGGGGAGCACGAGCTGATCTTTGCCGGGCGCGACGAGGTGATCGAGCTCAGGCACACGGCATATTCGCGCGAAGTATTTGGCACGGGCGCTGTGCAGGCAGCAAAATTCCTTGTCGGGAAAAAGGCGGGGATGTACGATATGCAGGGAGTTGTTGGGGCATAGATGAAAGAGGGAACCGCTCTGGTTCCCTTTTTTGCGTGTGTCATATCTGCATGTTCACAGGATTTTCACACAATGCGCCGCAAGTTTTCACAAATTTATGATAATATCCCTGTGAGAAGGAGCAAGGCAAAAGGAGGAAGAGGCTTTGATTGAGGTAAAAAATCTCGTAAAAAAGTACGGTGACCACATTGCCGTGGATCATCTGAATTTTACCGTGGAAAAAGGGCAGATCTTGGGGTTCTTAGGACCTAACGGTGCGGGGAAATCAACGACAATGAATATGCTGACCGGATACATTTCCATGACGGAGGGCAGTGTTACGATCAATGGGTTTGATATTTATGAAGAGCCGGAGGAGGCGAAAAAATCCATCGGTTATCTGCCGGAGCTGCCGCCGGTCTATCCGGATATGACGGTGCGTGAGTACTTAAAATTTGTGATGGACATTAAAAAAGTACAGAGGGGAAGACGCGAGGCGATGATGGAAGATATCATGACCCGCACGCAGATCAGGGAGGTTGCGGACCGCCTGATCCGCCATCTCTCAAAGGGCTACCGGCAGCGCGTGGGTCTTGCGCAGGCGATCGTGGGCTATCCGGAGGTCATTATCCTCGATGAGCCGACGGTCGGCCTGGATCCGATGCAGATCATTGAGATCCGTGATCTGATTAAAGATCTGGCAAAAAAGCACACGGTCATCATCAGTTCCCACATTCTCTCGGAGATCAGTGAGGTTTGTGACACGGTCATGATCATCAATAAGGGAAAACTTGTCGTGATGGACAGCGTGGAAAACCTCCCAAAGCACCTGGAGCATACGATGAGTTTAAAACTTGTGGTGAAGGGCGAGGAGGGGCGCGTGCGGGGGGCGCTTGCATCGGTAAAAAGCCTGGAAAAGCTTACAGTGAAACCGGGCGAGAAAGAAGGATTCCTCTCGGTTTTTGTCGGGACAAAGGACAAGGCGGATGTGCGCGAGGAGGTATTTTACGCCCTTGCCGCTGCCCGCTGCCCAATCTTTGAAATGACCTCAGACAGCATGTCGCTTGAGGATATTTTCCTTGAGATGACAAAAGACGATGAAAATGTGCTGCCGCTTTCCGGGAGCGAGGATACCGCGCCGGAAGCTGTACCGTCCCATGAAAACCCGCAGGCGCAGGAGAATGCTTGTGGTGAGGGCGGGATGACGGATGCCGCAGGAGAGGAGGAATAAAAAATGTTTGCAATATACAAAAAGGAAATGCGCGCGTATTTCACCTCCATTGTGGGGTATTTGTTCCTTGGCTTTTTTCTTGCGCTGATCGGGATGTTTTTTTATGCAAGTAATCTGTATTCCGGAAACCCGAATTTCGGGAATGCCCTCAGCTGGGTCATGATGTTCTTTATCCTGCTCGTGCCGATGGTGACGATGCGCATCATGGCGGAGGAAAACCGGCAGAAGACCGACCAGCTGCTCTACACAAGCCCGCTGTCAGTAACGAAGATCATCCTTGGGAAATACTTTTCGGTCATTTCCATGTTCGGGATCGTAATGCTCATTACCTGTGTTTATCCGGTCATCCTGTCAAAATACGGGACGGTCAACATGAAGTCTTCCTACGCCTGCATCCTGGCATTTTTCCTGATGGGGGCGGCCTATATGGCGATCGGGCTGTTTATTTCCGCGCTCACGGAGAGCCAGGCATTCGCGGCGATCATGACTTTTGTGGTGGTCATTGTCTCAGTGTTTGCCGCGCAGGTCGCCGAGCTGATGCCGACCACCGCCAAGATGGCATGGCTGGTCTTTTCGGTTCTGATCCTGATATTTGCGGGCATAAGCTACGTGATTATGCACAATGTTACAGTGAGCGTGGCGTTTGGTGTTCTTGCAGAACTGGCACTTTTTGTTCTTTACCGCGCGAAGCCGGATGCGCTTGACGGTGCGGTCGTTAAAGTATTCAGTTGGTTTTCGATCGGAGACCGTTTTGGGAATTTTATTTACGGCGAATTTGACGTGGCTGCAATCGTTTATTTTATCAGTTACTGTGTGCTCTTTGTCTTTTTGACGGTTCAGGCGGTCAAAAAGAGAAGGTGGAGCTAAAGAAAAGGGGGATAAGAGATGGCAGAGAAAGAAAAAAATGGCGGGAGCATAAAAGCCTCCTTTTCGACGAGGAAATTCCGGGGCGGAGCCTACGCGATGGTTCTTTCCGTGATCGCGGTAGCGCTGGTGATCGTAGTCAACCTGCTCGTTACGAAGCTTGACATTCAGGTGGATCTGACGGACGACGGGAAATTCAGCTTGGATGAGCAGACCATCCGGCTGTTAAAGGATATTGACGAGGAAATCACGATCTACTATTTTACGGCAAGCGGCGGGGAGTCCCCATACTTTGATAATCTGTTTACAAAGTATGATGACTATAACAGCCTGGTGAAGATCGCGTACAAAGACCCGGTGCTGCATCCGAGGTTTGCTTCACAGTATGTAGAGGATGCCGTGTCGGAGCAGAGTTTTCTGGTTGTCAACGAGACAAACGGCAGGGCGAAGTATGTGCCGTATACCGAGGCGGTGGTCACGGAACTGAATTATAATACCTTCCGGACACAGGTGACGGGTGTATCCCTTGAAAATGCCTTAAATTCGGCGATCCAGTACGTGACGAACGATAATCTTCCGGTGATTTACAATGTGCAGGGACATGGTGAGGGCAGCATTTCTACGACGCTTTCCGGTATCCTGACCAAAAATAATATCACCCTGAACGAAGTGCGGCTTGTGACGCAGGAGGCAGTTCCGGAGGACTGCGACATCCTTTTGATCAACCAGCCGCAGACGGATTACATGCCGGAGGAGATCACGATGATCCGCGAGTATCTGGCGGCGGGCGGGGATGCCATCCTGATCCTTGACTTTATGACACCGGAGCTTGCTAATTTTAATGAGCTGCTGACCTACTACGGCATGGATGTGCATGAGGGAATCCTTCTGGAGGGTGACTCAAGATATATTATGTTCCAGGCTCCGTATGTCATATTGCCGACGGTTTATAACACGGAACTTACAGAGAGCGTGCGCGGCAGAAAATACGTGGTGACACAGCTTGCGAGCGGGATCACGATACGTGAGGACAAGAGGGAATCGCTCAGCATCGAAAAGCTGCTTGAGACATCCGAGGAATCTTATATTAAACCGGCATCTTCGGAGTCGTTGGAAAAAGAAGAGGGCGATCTGTCCGGGCGTTTTTGCGTGGGATTGAAGCTGACGGAGCCGGCAGGCAGCGAGGAGACAAGGATTGCGGTTTATTCCGCGAAATATTTCCTTGAGGATACGCTGATTGCGAACAGTTCCTATGGCAACATGGATATTCTCCTCAACACGATCAACTCTTTTACCGAGCAGGAGAACGCGGTGGCGGTGGCGGCAAAAAGTCTGGCTGAGCCGCAGCTGACGGTCGCGAGCGCTACGGCAAACCAAATTGCGGTGGGCGTGGCGGTGCTCCTGCCGCTTGCCATCATCGGCATCGGAATCATTGTTGTCGTGCGCAGGCGCAGAAAGTAGCAGATTGCCGTGGGTGCTGTGAAATTTAAAATACGGAGGTTTTTATGGCTTCGGGCAAGAAGAAAAAGAAAAATATGATTACACTGCTCTCGCTTTTGGCGGTGCTCCTGCTTTTGATTGCGGCATATGCGGCAGCGTCAAAATGGAAGGGGAAGGAAGCGGAAAACGAGGACGCGGACGGCAAAGGCGAAGGCATATTGCTGGCGGAAGTGGAAACTTCAAAGATTCAAGTGATCCGCGTTGTGAGCGATCTGTATTCCTATACGTTAGAGAGCAGGGACGGTGCTTGGGCGGTGCAGGGGGACGAAGAGTTCCCGCTGGACAGGGCGGCGGCAGATGCGATGGCGGAGGTTCTGACGGATTTCAGGGCGAGCCGCCTGGTACTGCCGGATGCCGCCGATTTGTCGGAATACGGTCTTTCGGAGCCGGCGCTTAAGCTGGAGGTGGAGAAGGCGGACGGGACGCAGGTCAAGATCCATATCGGTGACAATTCCAGTGCGGACGGCGGCTATTACACCTGCATGGCAGGGACGGGAGATGTTTATCTGGTGGACGCGGAAATAAGGGATTGCTTCTATCTTTCGCAGACACAGCTTATGAGCCTTGATACGGTTCCGGCATTTGCCGCGGCGGACGCGGTCGGATTAAAGGTGGAAAGCGATGTGTACCCGTCATTTACGATCAAGGACAGTACCGGGGATCTGCCGGATCTGACTTCGATGGCGCTTTATATGCTTGCACTTTACGGTATATATGAAAAACCGGTGCGTGTGGATTTGACAAACTTTTCCACCCTTATGGATAACTACACGGGAATCACGCTTGGGGAGGCAGTTTCATACCGTTTTGGGGATCTGCCGAAATACGGTCTTTCGGAGCCGTCGGAAGCGCTGACGGTGTGGTATACGGAAAGCGGCGAGGACGGCACGGAACAGACAAAAGATTTTACCATTTATTTCGGTGACGGCACGGAGGACAAAAGCGGTGTGTACGTGCGGCTTGAAGGTTCCAACCAGGTCTTTGTGATGCCGGCAGAAAACCGGGAGAGCCTGCTTGCGGTGGACACGTTTTCGGCGATCAGTATGTATACGCAGATGGTGAATATTACGACGATCGCCGGGCTGAACATCACATATGAGGATACGCAAAGAGTGTTTTCAATTACCCATGAGACGGTGGAGAGGGACGATGGCACGACCGCGACCGAGGATTATTTTGCGGTGGACGGGAAAGCGTTGGATGACGGCGAGGAGAGCGATGCATTCCGTGATATCTATCAGGCGGTCATTGCAGTCCGGCTGACAAAAGAACTCCCGGCGGGGGCGGAACTTTCCGGGGATGCAGTGCTCACGCTTACCTTCCTTGAGGATGCTGCGGGTAAGGTGTTGCACGAAGTCCGCTATCTGCCGGTTGCCGGGGATGCAGAGCATTATGCGATTGAGGAAAACGGCACCTGCATCTTTATGGCAGATGCGGGTGCAGTGGACGCGTTGATCGGGACATTGAAAGAATATCAGCCGTAGAGCCGCCGCAGGTACTGTTTTGGCGTGAGCCCGGTGAATTCCTTGAATTCCCTTTGGAAATGTGCCTGATCGGAATAGCCTGTCTGCGCGAGCAGAGGGGCGATTTTCCGGTCAGGCATTTTTGTCAGTTTTTCGAGTGTGGACTGGAACCGCACTTGTTTGCAGAACAGTTTCGGACCAAAGCCGAGACAGCGTAGGAAGAGCCGGTTGACGTGCCGTTCGGAGTAGGAAAGTTCTTCTGCCAGTCTGGCGATCGGAAGGCTTCCCTCCGCCTCCAAAATGCGTGTAATCATATGGGCGACGGGCAGCGGCGTGGGATATTTTTTTAAACAGGGAAGGACATTCTCGCAGAAATAGGCTGTCCTCCGCTCCAGTCCTTCAAAGCGTGCAAGGTTTGAGGGGAGGAGCGGGGCGTAATCTTCCGGATCCGGAAAGGGGAGGATACGGCCGAACAGTTCTTTTGGGGCGCACGGCACGTTCCAGTAAAAGATGCCGGGTGCGAAGCGGATGCTAAAGTAGCGGCAGCCAGGTTCGGCCGGAACTTCCATACATTGCCCTGATGCGCCGGCCAGCAGAAGCGGCGGAACCGGCATGGGGGAGGGAAGCAGCGGAACCAGCAGCTCGATGCATGCCCCGCAGATTAAGTGCAGGCAGGGCTTTGATGCCCTGAATTCACAGGTGGTAAGGACGGACGGCAATGGACCGGAACATTCCCGGTACTCGTCCGAGTCAAAGGGCAGTAACGGCTGCCGCATGATAAGTGTTTGCTGCATAAGGTCTCGATTCCGCACATCGGATGTGCTTTTGGAACAAATAGCACAGATTGCCCGGCAGAGCGCCGGAGGATCCGTAAAACAAAGCTTCTTTAAGTATATAGTATACGAAATCTGCAGGAAAAGGTCAACGGAATTTGTGAAACCGGATAGCGTATGCCGGATCCGTCCCAAACCGGTGCATGGAGGCGGAGGGAAGATAGAATCCACCGGACATGCCAAAGCGGTAAGATTTTTACCCGAAAAGTGGGGAAGACCGCTTGTGCGTGCAAGGTCGAGGCGGGCTTTGAGACGGGGCAGGGGATGTGCGAGCAAGAAAACTTGTTGCTTTTTCACAAGGAAACTCTCTTCTTTTTGGCAAAATAGGGGATAGCGCTCTGTTTTGTTTTATGGTATAATGCCATTATAAGCTTACGAAAACGTTTAAGAGGCAGAGGGATATTTTGAAGAGAAGGGGGATTTGCAGCATGAAATTCGGCTATTTTGATGATGAAAACAAAGAGTATGTGATCACGACACCACTGACCCCGTATCCGTGGATCAATTATCTTGGCACGCAGGATTTTTTTTCATTGATCTCAAACACGGCAGGAGGGTACAGTTTCTATAAGGACGCGAAACTGCGCCGCATCACACGTTTCCGCTATAATAATGTCCCGCTTGATATGGGCGGCGGGCGCTATTTTTACCTGTACGACGAGGGGGATTTCTGGTCCCCTGGTTTCGCCCCGGCAAAGCGGGCGCTCGATTTTTACGAGTGCCGGCATGGCATGGGCTACACAAAGATCAAGGGCGCGAGGAAGGGCATAGAGGTGGAGGTGACTTTCTTTGTGCCGAAGGACTACAACGGCGAAGTTCACAAGGTTACGGTGAAAAATACCGGAACTATGAAGCGGGAGGTCAAGCTGTTCTCCTTTGTGGAATGGTGTCTTTGGAACGCGCAGGATGACAGCACGAATTTTCAGCGCAATTTTAATACCGGCGAGGTGGAAGTCAAGGGTTCCGTGATCTACCACAAGACGGAGTACAAAGAGCGGCGCGACCATTATGCTTTTTATTCGGTCAATGCACCGGTCGCGGGCTTTGACACTGACCGCGAGGCATTCCTTGGTACATACGGCGGCTTTGATGCCCCGGAAGCGGTGCGCACGGGAGCCTGCACGAACTCCGTGGCGGACGGTTGGTCGCCGGTTGCCGCGCATTGCCTTGAGATCAAGCTTGCTCCGGGCGAGGCGAAGGATTTTGTCTTTCTCCTCGGCTATGTGGAGAATGCGCCGGAAGAAAAATGGGAGTGGCAAACCGGCACGCCGGATACCGAAGGGCTCCTGCTGTCCTCGCTCGCCCCGAACGCGACAAACGTGATCAACAAAAAGAAAGCGGAGGAAATGATCGCGAAATTCGCTTCGGCACAGGCCGTGGACCAGGCTTTTGCAGAGTTGAGGGAATACTGGGACGGGCTTTTGTCCAAATATACCGTAAAGACACCGCAGGAGAAGGTGGACCGCATGGTGAATATCTGGAACCAGTACCAGTGTATGGTGACGTTCAACCTCTCGCGCAGCGCCTCCTATTTTGAGTCGGGTATTGGGCGCGGCATGGGTTTCCGGGATTCGAACCAGGATCTTTTGGGCTTTGTGCACCAGATCCCGGACCGCGCGAGGGAGCGTATCATCGACCTTGCCTCCACGCAGCTTCCGGACGGCGGTGCGTACCACCAGTACCAGCCGCTCACAAAGAAGGGCAACGACGAGATTGGCGGAAACTTCAACGACGACCCGCTGTGGCTGATCCTGGCGGTTGTTTCCTACATTAAGGAGACGGGCGATTACGGTATCCTCGATGTGATGACCCCGTACGACAATAAGGAGGAGCTTGCCGCGCCGCTGTCCGACCATCTGAAACGCTCCTTTGACCACGTGATCAACAATTTAGGACCGCACGGGCTACCGCTCATTGGCCGCGCGGACTGGAATGACTGCCTGAACCTCAACTGTTTCTCGACCGAGTCCGGCGAGTCTTTCCAGACGGCAACGAGCAAGGACGGCAAGGTGGCGGAGTCCGTCATGATTGCGGGAATGTTTGCCTACATCGGCGAGGAGTACGCCGTCCTGATGGAGAAGACCGGAAACAAAGCGGAGCATGACCGCGCAATGGCAGAAGTGTTAAAAATGCGTGGGACGATCATGCGTGACGGCTACGACGGCGAGTGGTTTCTGCGCGCCTATGACGATTTCGGCAGGAAGGTCGGCAGCAAAGAGTGCGAGGAGGGCAAGATCTTCATCGAATCGCAGGGCTTCTGTATTCTTGGAAAATGCGGGCTGGAAAACGGCGAGGCGGTCAGGGCACTGGATGCGGTGGAGGAGCGCCTTGGCTCAAAGTACGGCCTGGTGTTAAATAACCCGGCGTTCACGAAATATTATGTGGAGTACGGTGAGATTTCGACCTACCCGGCGGGATACAAGGAAAACGCGGGCGTGTTCTGCCACAACAACGCGTGGATCATGTGCGCGGAGGCCTTTATGGGCCGCGGCGACAAAGCGTTTGATTATTACACAAGGATTGCCCCGGCGTACACGGAGGAGTATTCCGAAGTGCACCGCCTGGAGCCGTATGTCTATGCGCAGATGGTGGCGGGAAAGGATGCGAAGCGTTTTGGCGAGGCAAAAAATTCCTGGCTGACGGGTACGGCATCGTGGAATTTTGTGGCGATCTCCCAGTATATCCTCGGCGTGAAACCGGAGTACGACGGGCTGATGATTGACCCGGCAATCCCGGCGGCATGGGATGGATACGAGCTGACGAGGCAGTTCCGCGGCGATATTTACCGGGTGAAGGTAAAGAACCCGGATCATGTATGCAAGGGTGTGGCAGGCATGACGGTGGACGGAAATGAGGTTGCCGGAAATGTGATCCCGGTCTTTGGGGACGGGAAGGAACATGATGTTGTGGTGACACTCGGGTGATTTTTGAATAGAGGATGGGCAGAAGAGTTGTTGTGTATGTGTGCAGCAGCTCTTTTGTTTTTAGGTTCATGTGATCTCTGTCATTTTTAGATTGTTTGAAAAGTCGGTGGCAAAAATAGTTTTGATATGATAAAATGTAGATAATTTTATAGTCTGGGATGCTTTGCGGATGTGAGCCGGGAGTGGAAATGCAGGAGGCTGGTATGGATATTGTTCTGTCATGGACGGACGGGCATTTGGGGCTTGTTGCCAGAACGGCGGGAAGGGCAATCCGGGAAACGGAGAAAATTGCACAAGTGACCTGGCAGGAATTTGGTTACATATAAAATCCAAAATGCAGGAAAAGATTCATTTTGCTGAAACATAAAATATTGCCAACCGAAAAAAAATCGTGTATAATGAACACAGGTCCGGACTGCGCACAGATCTGTTTTAAAACAATACAGCCGCAGGATGAGGTTTTACGTGAGGAATATTAAGTTATTGATGGAGTACGACGGTTCGCGCTACGACGGCTGGCAGCGGCCTGCCGCGGGGGCGAAGGGCATGACCGTGCAGGAGAAGCTTGAGGATGTCCTGTGCCGCATGGAGAATGAGAAGATTGAGGTGACCGGGGCGGCGCGCACGGAGGCGGGGGTTCACGCGAGCGGGCAGGCCGCGAATTTCCATACGGGGACGGATATGACCTGCCTTGAAATCAAGCATTATCTGAACCGTTTCCTGCCGCGTGATATCGCGGTGCTGGATGTTTCGGAGGCGGCACAGCGCTTCCACGCCTCGTATCTGGCGAAGGCATTTTGTTATGAATATCATATTTCCGTCGGCGATGTGCCGTCGGTGTTTGAGCGGAAGTACAATTACTATAGTTTTAAGCGTCCGGATGTGGGCAGGATGCGCGAGGCGGCGAAATACATAGTCGGAAAGCATGATTTTGCGGCATTTTCGGAGAATAAGCGGATGAAGAAATCGACGGTGCGGGAAATCGGTGAATTTGATGTGTACGGGGATGAGAAGGAGATTCTGATCCGCATGGAGGGGGATGATTTCTGGCCGTACATGGCCCGCATCATGGCGGGAACCGTACTTGCCGTCGGGAAAAGGGAGATGGAGCCTGCCGCGGTGGAAAAGGTGATCGAGGGATGTGACCGCGCGAAGGCGGGGGAGCGTCTTCCGGCGCAGGGGTTGTTTTTGACGGATGTGTTCTATTGACGTGTATCTGAAAACTGCTTTTTTGCCGGAGATGAATTTGCCGGTGGGCAGGCGTGATGACTTGCGGAAATGAGTTTTGGGCATACGCGAAGACCTGTGCAGGTTCGCGCGATGCCGGGATACGTTTCCGTGGGCATTGCGGGGAAGGGGACGGCTTTTTCCGCCGCAGTGCCCGCGGAAGAATGGATGCGAAACGAAATATTTGATTTTTATAAAGGAGGAATAGAAAATGGAGAGATATGCCATTATGGTGAAGGGAATCGTGCGGTATGAGGGAAAGTACCTGCTCGTAAAGCGCTGGTACGACGACCGGATCGAGAACCCGTATCAGTGGGAGTTTGTGGACGGGCAGATTGAGTTCGGGGAGGAACCGGACAAGGCGGTGATCCGCCGGATCCGCGAGCAGACAGGGCTTCAGACGATCATTGACCGGATCGTGTACACTTGGTCATACATGGTCGGCGATGTGCACCATATCGGGATCAGCTATGAGTGTATGGCGCTTGGGGATGAGGTTATACTATCGGAAGAGCTGCATGACAGCCTTTTTGTGCCGAAGGAACAATTCCGGGATTACATCACGAACGGAAAGCTTTTAGGTGACTTGGAACGCGCGTTTGACCTGAGGTAGGCGGCAAGCTTTGCCTGCGCGGAAACACTTTTTGTGCGGGGAAATTTAAGTTTCGGCTCAAAGTTTCCGGGCTGCGCAAAAACATGGGCCGTCGGCTGGCCTTACAAGAAAGCCGCAGCATGGAGGCGAAATATGGTAACATTGATAAAAGGCGGTTGCGTGGTCAATCCGGCAACCGGGCTCTGCGGCGTAAACGATGTGCTCATCGTGGATGAGACGGTCGCAGAGATCGCGCCAAAGATCAAAAAAGAAGCACATCTTACGGTGGATGCCGCGGGGAAATATGTGATGCCGGGTTTTGTGGATCTGCATGAGCATCTGCGCGAGCCGGGCTTTGAGTACAAGGAGACGGTCGCGACGGGGACGATGGCGGCGGCGGTCGGCGGTTTTACAACCATCTGTGCGATGCCGAACACAAAGCCGGTCATTGACAGCCGGGTGATGGTGGAGTATCTGAATTACAAGGCGGCACAAGATTCCGCGGTCAATTTGGTTCCGGTCGGCGCGGTGACGGTATCCCAGCGCGGGGATGTGCTTGCCGATATTGAAGGCATGGCGGCGGCGGGGGCACTGGCGCTGAGCGAAGACGGGAAATCCGTGATGAATCCGCTCGTCTATAAAGAGGGCATGAAAAAGGCGGCAGAACTTGGGCTTGTGATGCTCGCGCACTGTGAGGACCGTGGGCTTTTGGCGGGCGGCGTGATGAACGCGGGGGAAAAAGCGGAAAAGCTGGGACTTCCGGGAATCACAAATTCGGTGGAAGATGTCATTGCGGCGAGGGATATCCTGCTTGCGAAAGAGACGGGGGTGAAGCTGCACCTGTGCCATTGTTCCACCGCGGACTCGGTTGCACTCGTGCGCTTTGGCAAGTCGCTCGGCGTAAGGCTTTCGGCGGAGGTCTGCCCGCACCACTTTGCGATGACGGAGGATGATATCCCGGGCGACGATGCCAATTATAAGATGAATCCTCCGCTGCGTGCCCGGGCGGACGTGGATGCGCTGATCGCAGGGCTTTCCGACGGGACGATGGAGGTCATCGCGACCGACCATGCGCCGCATTCCGCCGAGGAAAAAAAGCGTTCCTTCCTGGATGCACCGTTCGGGATCGTCGGCTCGGAGACTGCGTTTGCGCTCTCTTACACGGCGCTTGTGAAGGCTGGGCACTTGACGCTGCCGCAGCTTGTGGAAAAACTTTCGGTCAATCCCGCAAGGATTTTAGGGATTGACAAGGGAGATATCTCGGTCGGCCATACTGCGGACCTGGTGGTCGCGGATGTAGAGCATCCGTATGTGATTGATGTGGAAAAACTGATCTCAAAAGGAAAAAATTCTCCGTTCGGCGGAAGGACGGTGTACGGAAAGATTGAGCTTACAATGGTGAACGGCGAGGTAGTGTACGAAGCCTGAATGCGGCGTGGTGGGAATTTCTGCCGATGGTTTCGGGCAGAAAAAACCTGTACCGAAAGCCCGGCAGGAAGCATAGCCGGGAGAACTTAGACGGAAAGCCCGGCACAAAAGGATTGGCCATAAATACAGCCAAAACGACACGGCCGGGCAGCGGATGATTTGGAGGATGGAGATAAATGATTGATGAATTGGTAAAAAAGATACAGGAGAAGGACGCGCCGGTTGTGATCGGGCTTGACCCGATGCTTTCCTATATCCCGGAGCATATCGTAGATGAGGCGGTCAGGGAGAAGGGGGAGACGCTTGAGGCGGCTGCCGAGGCGGTGTGGCAGTTCAACAAAGCGATCGTGGATGCAACCTGTGACCTGGTTCCGGCGGTGAAGCCGCAAATTGCGATGTACGAGCAGTTCGGTGTGCCGGGGATGGCGGTGTTTGCCAGGACAGTGGAATACTGCGGGGAAAAAGGGTTGACCGTGATCGGTGACATCAAGCGCGGCGATATCGGTTCGACCTCAGCGGCGTACGCGGCGGGACACATCGGTACGGTAAAGGTCGGGGGCAGGGTATTGCGCGGTTTCAGGGAAGATTTCGTGACCGTGAACCCTTACTTGGGGACGGATGGCGTGAAGCCTTTTGCTGATGTGTGCGCGCAGGAGGGGAAGGGTATATTTGTACTTGTCAAGACCTCAAACCCGTCGAGCGGGGAATTTCAGGATCGCCTGATCGACGGTAAGCCCCTCTATGAACATGTGGCGGAGAAAGTCAATGAATGGGGGGAGGGCTGTGTCGGTGCATGCGGTTACAGTGCGGTCGGCGCGGTCGTGGGTGCGACTTATCCACAGCAGGGCAGGGTATTGCGTGCCCTGATGCCGAAAGCCTATATTCTTGTGCCGGGCTATGGTGCGCAGGGAGGTAAGGGGAAAGATCTGATTCATTTCTTTAATAAAGACGGCCTTGGTGCGATCGTCAATTCTTCGCGCGGCATCATTGCGGCGTACAAACAGGAGCAGTACGCGAAATTTGGAGCGGGGCATTTTGCAGAGGCGGCAAGGCAGGCGGCACTTGATATGATTGAAGATATCAGGAATGCAAGGAAATAAAGATATGGTACTGCAGGGAAGCCTGCAGCAGTTTAGAAGGGGGGAACAAAATGCAAAAGATGCTGTGCCCGTATTGCGATCATGAGATCAAGGGCAAGGGAAAATGTGATTTTTGTGGGTCGAGGGTTTCGAAACCGGTGCTTGTGGAGACGACGGCGGAACTTAACGTGCCGCCGACCGCGAAACCGAATGAGTGCGACTGCAATCTTCATGCGCCGAAAGAGCATCCGCACGACGATACATACCGCGACAGTGAGGACGCGTCCTACCAGGCGGATTATGAGAGGGCGTACGGAGCGGGGAATGCGCAGGGGGCATCGGCGCAGGGCAGAAATACCCGGAGCGCCGTTTCTTCCGGTGCGGGTGCAGGAAGCCGGGTTGGCACGGGGGTGCAGGGTGCGCCGCGGCGTGCCGTGCTTGCCAGCGAGGCGGTGGAGCGCGGAACGGCTTCCGGAACCATGAAACCCGCTTCGACGACCTCCCAAAAGGTCGGGAAGGTGATTGCGATCGTGATCATCGTCAATGTGGTTTTACAGATTCTTTTTATGCTTTTGAATTTATAGCAGGGGAACTTTCCGGGCAAGCCTATGCTTTTTTGGAAGATGCGGCATCTTTCTTTCTGCATTTTGCGGCGATAATCAAGAGGATCAATATCGCGAGGGCAGGCAGCAGGATATTTTTGTAGCGGGTATACCAGCTGGCGACAACGGGCCAGTTGTCCTGCAGAAAGTAGCCGAGGCCGCACAGCATAGCGTTCCAGAAAAATATGCCGACAAAGGAGTAGGCGAGATAAGAAGCAAGCGGCAGGCGCAGTGCTCCTGCAACAAAACCGAGATATGTGCGGCAAAGGGGTATGAAGCGTCCAAGCAGGACGATTTGTGCCCCTTTTTTCTGAAAATATGTATAGGAAGTTTCAAGGCCGTACCGGGTTTTCGGGAATCGTTTCATGATTTTATCCAGGAGCGTGTTACCTCCAAGTCTTCCGATGCCGTAGCAAAAGGTAGTGCCGATCAGTCCGGCAACGGCGGAGAGCAGCACAAGCAACGGGTAAAAAATCCCCTGTTTCGCCGCGAGCGCGCCGCAGAACGGCAGGACGATCTCGGAGGAAACCGGGAAGCAGGCGTATTCGAGCAGGATAAAAAGCAGCATGGCAGGCATTCCATAGCTTGCGAGAAAAGAAAAGAGCCAGTTCATGAGGACCTCATCTGTGCCGCGCAGTATGCGGCACGCAATCTTTCTTGGGATATGGTATGAGCCATGAGAATAAAATATGCGTGGAGGGCGTATGCGGAACGAGATAAAACAGCATGCGCCCGGACAGTGCCGGAAGAAAGGTTCCGGGAGGGGAACGGACGGAAGCTTTCTTCCCCCAAGGTGGCAATGGAGGGCGTATGCGGAACGAGATAAAACAGCATGCGCCCGGACAGTGCCGGAAG
>CAMRSM010000064.1 GCA_947053345.1 uncultured Lachnospiraceae bacterium | reverse complement strand
GGAAAAACATTTCCCTGCCCGGTCAAAAACAGGCCTGCGCAGAGGAAGTATGCCGGCAGAGCGGCGCGCAGGCCGTGCGTCGGACAGGGAAAGAAACATTTCCCGTTCAAGCAAAGAGAGAAGGAAATGGAAAAACGAAAAGGGGTGAATGTTATGGGGCTTGCCAAGATCAAAAGGCTGCCAAAGAAGCTGAAGAAAAAAATCCGCGGCTTTGTGAAAAAATGGAAATACACGTCCAGAACATCATACTATATCCGCTGTCTGAAGAAAAAGGAGCTTGACCCGCACGCGGTCTTTTTGGAGTCCAAAGGCGGGAAGGACATCGCGGGAAATATATTTTATCTGCTGAAGGAGTTGAGGGAAGGACAGTTCGTGGAATTTACGGTCTATCTGGCGGCGGGTGCATCCATGATCGCACCGTTTGAGGCATTGCTTGCACGCTACGGGATCGTGGGGGTAAAGTTTGTAAAGACCGGTTCGAAAGAGTACCGTCTTCGGCTTGCGACCTCGAAATACCTGTTCAATGATACGACGTTTCCGGCATGGTTTATCAAGAGAGAGGGGCAGGTTTACCTGAATACCTGGCACGGCACACCATTTAAAATGATGGGGCGTGATGTCTGGAACCGCGCTTACGCGATTGGTAATGTGCAGCATAATTTCCAGATTGCGGACTACCTTCTGTATCCGAACGATTATATGAAGGAAAAAATGATGGGTGCGTATATGCTCCACAATACATGGAAGGGAACAGCCCTTTTGGAAGGCTATCCGCGCAACAGCGTATTTTTTTCAAAGGAGCGCGTTTCGGATGTCCGGGAGGAGCTTGGCCTTGCGGGCAAACGCGTGATTCTTTACATGCCGACGTGGAGGGGTGTGCTTACCAACAAAAAGAGCGATATCCAGATGGAGGCGGCAAAATGCTATTTTTATCTTCTGGACAGGCAGCTTACCGACAATGAAGTGTTTTATGTGAAATTCCATATATTTACAGCAAAAAAGTTTAACTATGAAGAATATAAGCATATCCGCCCCATACCGGAGGGTTATGACACGTATGAGCTTTTGAATATGGCGGATGTCATGGTCACGGATTATTCGAGTGTGTTTTACGATTTTGCAAACACGCACAAAAAAATCGTCCTTTTTACTTACGACCGAGACGAATATCTTGACGAGCGCGGGCTTTATGTTCCGCTTGACAGTTTCCCATTCCCGCAGGCGGGTTCGGTGGAGGAATTGGTAAGGGAGATCCGTTCGCCGAAAGCTTACGATGACACGGCCTTTTGCGAGGAGTATTGCCGCTACGATAATCCACATGCCGCAAACCGCATTCTGCGCCATGTCCTGCGCGGCGAGAGGTGCTGCAAGGAGGAGAGGGCGAAGCCGAACGGGAAACCGAACACGCTGATTTACTGTTCGAACCTCGGGCGCAACGGCATGACGACCTCACTGCTCAATATGATCCAGCTGATCGACCATGAAAAGGAAAATTACTATTTCACGTTCCCGCAGGCGCAGTTCACGAAGGTTCCGGACAGGCTGGAATGCGTGCCGACTTTTGTTGACCTGATGCCGATGAGCGGCAATATGACGGAGAAAACGTTTACGGAAACACTTGCTTTCAAACTATATTTCCGCTTTAACATCGAGACGAAATGGGTGGGGCGCAAGTTAAAAGAACTGTTTACGAGGGAATACCGGAAGCGTTATGGGCTTGTCCCGATTGACAAGATCATCCACTTTACGGGCTACGCGCCGTATATCACGATGCTTTACCTCTATGCCCCTGTGAAGAGAGCGATTTTTGTCCATAATGACATGTATGACGAGATCAAGGAGAAAGGCAACCAGCACCTAAAGACCTTGAAACATGCCTACCGCGAATACGACCGTGTTGCGGCGGTGAGCCAGGCAGTCAAAGATTCCCTGCTCAAAATCGAGAAAAATCAGGACAGTGTCGTGATCGTGGAAAACCCGCACTATTATCAGGGTGTGCTTGAGAAGGCGAAGCAGCCGTTTGAGATTGACCCGGAAACAAGGATCACCGTCGAAATCCCGGAGTTTGAACGACTGCTGCTTGACCGGACAAAGAAAAAGTTTATCACGATCGGGCGGTTTTCGGAGGAGAAGGGGCATAAAAAGCTGATCAACGCGTTTGCCAGGTTCTCGGTAAATCATCCCGAGGCATATCTTATCATCATCGGAGGGTACGGTGTGCTCTATGGGGAGACGGTCGAGTATGCACAGTCCCTCGCATGTGCCGACCACATTGTGATCGTGCGGGCGATTTCCAATCCGTTTACGATCCTGCGTGAGTGCGATCTCTTCCTGCTCCCGTCAAACCGCGAGCCGCTTGGGCTGGTTCTTTTGGAAGCCGCGACACTGCATGTGCCGATCGTAGCGACAGACATTCCGGGTTCGGGGGATTTTATGCGCCGCTATGGCGGATATCTGGTAGAAAACAGCGAAGAAGGCCTGCTTTCGGGGATGGATGCATATATGCGCGGGCAGGTGCCGCCGCTGGAGATATCTTTCGAGGATTACAACCGGGATATTGTCAATAATTTTGAACATCTTTTTGACTGATGGAAAACGGCATGCTGTCCGGTGATGCCCAGGGGAGTTTTCGCCCCTCCAAAAGGGGCTCAAAATCCATAATGGGATATGGGGTAGCAGGCGGCATGTGGGACTTAAAATAGGAGTATGGGCATATGAAAATAGGGATCATGACGATCAATTCTGCTTACAATTACGGCTGCGTGCTTCAGGCTTGGTCATTGCAGCGCTATCTGGAAAAGGTGGGGCACGAAGCGTCGATCATCAATTACCGGATTCCGGAAATTGACAGCGTTTACCGCCTGTTCCAGGAGAGACAGCGCTTTGGCAACCGGGCTCTCAATTCGGTGTACAATGGGCTGCGCCGCATTAAATTTAACCTGACACAGAAACCGCGCATCAAAAAAGCGGAGAAGTTTGAGCATTTTATCAATGAAACCATGAATACAACGAAAGTTTACTCTTCTTTCACGGAACTGGAGGAGCAGGATGCGGGTGCTCCGTATGACGTGCTGATCACAGGAAGCGACCAAGTGTGGAACGGGTCGATCACCAAGGGACTCAAGCCCGCGTATTTTCTGGAATTTGACCATTCAGACAAAAAAAAGATTTCCTATGCGGCGAGTATCGGGAAGACGGAACTGACGAACGCGGAGCGGGAGTTCTTTACAAAGTGCCTGGAAAAGTATGACAATATTGCGGTACGTGAGCAGTCAGCAAAAATGCTGCTCCAGCCGCTTGTGAAGCAGGAGATCACGGTCGTTGCGGATCCGACGCTGCTGCTGGAACGCGAAGATTTTGATGCGGTAAAAAAGAAGCCGCGTTTTCGGGAACCGTACCTTCTGGTGCACATCATCGGAAAGGACAGAAATGTGAAGAGCATTGCGAAGATGATGTCGGAAAAACTTGGGCTTAGAATTGTGCAGAACCGTATGAAAAAGCAGTATGAACATGAGCTTGGGCGTTTTTCCGATGCGGGGCCGGAGGAGTTTATCGGGCTGATCGAGGGTGCATCGTTCATCGTGACAAATTCGTTCCATGCGACCCTGTTTGCGATCATGTACGAGCGAAATTTCATCACCATCCCGCACAAGGTCTACCCGGAGCGCATGACGTATCTTTTGGAGCAGACGGAGCTTAGCGACCATCTGATCGCGGATGCCGCGGAACTTCCGGAGGATTTTTCCATGCCGATGCCGGATTATGCCAAGGTAAAAGCCCGGTTAGCCAAACATCAGGAGGCATCCCGGGCTTATCTGGAAAACTGTCTTGCCAGGACAAAATAATTGGCGGATTTCTAATCGGCGGTTAGCGGTACATGGCTGAGATCAATAAGGACATTGGTCAGTGCCGCTGCCGCCGGATCTTTTGGCTCTACCTCAATGTATACGATGCGGCTCGCGTTGCCGTTGCGGTCTGTGGCGTAGAGCATCCAAGTTTCTCCCTGCTGTGCTTCGCGCGGGAGCACAATGCGGAAATTTCCGTTCTTGCTGATCAAAATTTCTGTCTCGACAAGCTTGTGCGATTTTTTGTAGACACTCGATTTGGTGTAGGCATCTTTCTCGCCGTAACCGACATAAACCGTGGGGCCAATGCGGACCGAGAGTGTGGTATACGGGTCGGTTCTGCCTGTGATCACGGTATCAAGCTCCTGAAGCGGGTCTGCCGTCGGTTGGTTTGCACCGGTTTTCTTTACGGTCGTCTCAACTGGAAGACTTGTTTTGTTTCCCTTTGTCGCCCAGATGGTGTAAAGGTCGTAGGAGCGAGGCAGGGGAACGGGAACCGAGAAAGTTCCGTCCTCGGCGGCCTTTTCGGTCACAATCCTGCCGTCCGGCAGCGCGACATGGATCATAGATCCCGGGATTGCCGTGCCGGTCGCCGTTTCGATGCGGTTGGTCAACGTATTGACTTTCGGCATTTCAAGCATGGCGGAATCGAAATTGTCAATGGTGATGTGCGTTATGACCATGCGTCCGAGGGAATCCGTCACACGGACGCTGTATTTGCCGTTCTTGCTGATCGTAAATGTGTTGCCGGATACCGGTTTGCCGGATTCCCAGCGCGTGTTCTTGACATTCCGCACCGTCCCGGTCAGGTAAAGGATCTCCGTGATGGATGCATCCGGAGCAGTTGATGCGTAGACCTGCACGGGGATTTTACGGCTGGTTTCCTGTATGATGTCAGGGGAGAGCACGGCATGGACATCCTGCACGTTTGCCGGCACATTCCCCTGATAATAATAGTAGTTGCTCTCACGCCTGACGCGTTTTTCGTACCAGTCCTGTGCCTTTACATAGCTTTCATATGCCTTTGGCATGGCAACAACAAACTGATAGCCCTCCGGTACAATGAGATGCCAGTTATCATCGGCGGTAACGCGCACCGGTCCGTAATAGGCCAGCTCCCGGATGTAATCCATCAGCAGGTCATGGCTGTTAACGAAAGGATTTTTTGCCTCAAGGAAGATGGAATTATCATCCGTCGGCATAAATTTGTAGCGTTTTGCCACCGAATCCATCGTGACGAGGAATGTCATGTCCGTGGTGACGGGCTTGCCCTGGTAGGTCAGGTTCTGTATGCGGTGCGTGTAGCGCAGCAGGGTTCCTGCGGCGTTGTAGCGCGGTTCCACCGAAAGGTCGATATCGTAGGAAATACCGTCAAAGGCAAAAAAGCTCTTCCATTCGGCGGTGTTTTCGGTGTTAAGCAGGGCAGAAACCTCTGGGTGCTTTGCCGCGTAGGAAGCAAGGTTTTCTGGAAGCGGTGTGCCCGCCGTAGCGTAAATACTCGCATTGTATTCCAGCCATTCAATCAGGTTGGTCGCGGAGAGCTTGTAAATATGGATGTATCCGCTGGAACGCTGGCTGCTCGAGAGCGCAAGGAGTGCGGAGACATCGGTCTCTTTGATGGTACCACTTATGGCGATTGCCTCTTCCCGGTTGTCCAGGTTGTTGACGGTGGCTGCAATGATTGGGTAATCCTTGTATTGCGGTGTGTAATCGGCAATATAGGAGGAAGCAAAATGCAGCTTTGCGTCGTTCATAAGCTGGTAGAGCGAGGAATCCTGCACAGCACAGTCGACATTTGTATAGACAAGGCCGTCTGCCATTTCGTACTCTGTCTTATCGAAGGTGTCTAAGATTTCCTGCTTATATAGTTCCGCGTAGCCGACGATCGCTGCCTTTTCTTTGGTGGTAGCCTTCACCGGACGGACGGCGGAAGCGGCATTGTAAATAGAGACCGTGTCGTTTTTGTCAACGGCGAGCGTAAATTCGATCACGCCAAGTCCCTGCGCGTAGCTTCCGGTTTCCACCATCGGTTTGCCGTAAAAAGTTCCAGCCTGCTCATCGACTCCGGTAATCTTTTGGTAAGTGTTGTCCGTACTCGGAAAAGTTTCATGGGAATGCGAGCAGACAACAGCGTCCACTTCCGGGAGTTTGATGAGGCGTGACCCGGCCTGGATGCTTGTGTTTGAACCGCTTAAAAGGCCGACACCGCCGTGGATGACGGCAACGATAACATCCGCGCCCTTTGCCTTTAGTTGCGCAGCTTCCGTCTTGACACTCTCGTAAACGTCAAGTCCATCAATAAAACCGCTGTAACGGTAGCGCCTTGAGGAAAGGCTCTGCAGGGTTGCGCCGACCACCCCGATTTTTACCGGGACGGTGCGCCCGGAGGAGGTGGTCATGTTTTTTGTGTAGATGGCGGACTTTGCAAACGGATACTCGCCGCTCTCGGTGTAGACCGCGTTGCTTACAAGCGTTTTTTTCAGCAGTCCCGCGGATTTGAGCTGTCCGTAAAGATATTCCCACGGATAATCAAAATCATGGTTCCCAAGGGTGATGCAATCATATTTCATGTAGGACATAGCCTGATAGACCGGCTGGATGTCGTCCGGATATTTTTCGTAAATGAAATTGGCGAAGTAGTTGTACATGGTGTCGCCCGCATCAACCAGAAGGGTGTTCGACCTTCCCCCTGCCGCGGTGCGTTCCTTGGTGACGAGCGTGGCAATCTTCGAAAGCCCGACGGTCTTGTCCTCCTCTCCGGTTTCGTAATTGAAAGCAGTTACTTGGCCGTGCAGATCCCCCGTTGCCAGAACGCGGAAATCAATGGTTTCCGACGGTACTGTCCGGGGTTCTTCCGGAACGGCATCATCCGCGGACGCAAACGCGGCTCCGGAGGCGGCGGATGTCGTAAGGAAGAGCAGGAGCGATGCCGCCAACAAGCGTTTGAAGATTCGTGTTACTTTTTTGTGTCTCATAGATAGGTCCTTTCTTATATTATGTCCCGCATGTACCCTTTAAGTACCAACGGCTGGCAGAGGGGATTTGATCCGCACAGTTCCCATGGAATTTCTCAGGGTGCTGTCCGGGTACATGCTGTTATAAGTCCTGTATGTACCTGGACAGCTCAATGGCCGGCAGTGAAATTGTACATGCTGTTTGCAGTACATCTTGTACCAAAATATGTAATGAACTTTATTTATAGTTCGGGCATTAGTATAAACACCAGATAAGTCAGCTTTTTGTCAATTTCAAATTTTTTAAAAGAATTTTTCGACATCGTTTGAATTATTTTAATCAAAATCCAATCTTTTTTTAATGCAAAAGGGAAAAATTCCTGTTACAATAGGAGTCAGAAAAGCAAAGCCGTGCGGGAAAGGCCATAGTGGTTTTTGGGATGCGGCGGAATGGAGGATATGGATATGGACGTTTTTGAAAGGGTGCAGGACATTGTAAAGGCGGCAAGTGACAAGACAAGTGAGTTGATCGAGGTTTCCAGGCTCAAAGCCGGGATTGCGGAGGAGCGCAGGGCGCTGACGGAGCAGATGGCGAAGCTTGGTGCGATTTATTATGAGCTCTATAAAAATGGTGAGACGCTGACACCGGACGCGGTAAATATCTGTATGATCGCGGACAAGTACAGCACGAAGATCGAGGAGCGCCAGACGGAGCTTACAAGAATCAATGAGATGAATGCGGCGAAGCGCGCGGCAAAGAACCCGGCACCGGAAAGTACGGAGCAGGAGTGCCCGGAATGTGGCAGCAAAAACCCGGAAGGTGCGAAATTCTGCTTTGACTGCGGCGCGAAGCTTCCGGAAATCATTGATGTGGAAGCCTGTGAGGTGGAGCAGCAGCCGAAGCGCTATTGTGTAAGCTGCGGTGCGGAGCTTTCTGAGGGAAAGAAATTCTGCAGCGAGTGCGGGGCGAGAAACGAGGAAGCATAAAAAGAATGATCAGAGGGCTCACGGTGAAGTTTGCACCGTGAGCCTTTGTTTTGTGCGGGGGATTTTTTGGTTCAGGATACCGGGGCATGGATCCTATTTTTCTTTTGCCATATGTTTGGGAGATTTTTTCCTGGCGGGCCAATTCTTTAACAGAAACCGGAGCCCCGCGCAGATAGGCGCAAAGGCTCCGGTCAGAAAATCCGATATATTTAATCTAACTGGCGCATGGTCGGGAAGAGCAATACGTCGCGGATTGCCGGTGAATCGGTCAGAAGCATCACCATGCGGTCGATCCCGAAGCCGATCCCGCCTGTCGGCGGCATACCGTGTTCCAGTGCGTTCATGAAATCCTCGTCGGTCGTATTTGCCTCCTCGTCGCCCTGTGCCAGCAGTTCCTCCTGCGCTTTAAAGCGCTCCCGCTGGTCGAGCGGATCGTTTAATTCGGAGTAGGCATTCGCCATTTCCCAGCCGTTCATGAAGAACTCAAAACGCTCCACGTATTCCGGATTGGACGGCTTTTTCTTTGTCAGCGGGGAAATTTCCACCGGATGGTCCATCACGAAAGTCGGCTGCACCAGATGCTCCTCGACATATTCCTCGAAGAACAGGTTTAAGATATCGCCCTTTTTGTGGCGCTCCTCAAATTCCACATGGTGTTCCTTCGCTGCAGCCCTCGCCTCTTCAAGTGTATGGATTTCATGAAAATCAACGCCCGAATATTTCTTCACTGCGTCCACCATTGTGATGCGCTCGAACGGTTTCCCAAGATCCATCTCCACGCTGCCGTACGTGATCTTCGTTGTGCCGAGCACTTCCTGCGCCACGTAGCGGTAGAGCTTTTCGGTCAGATCCATCATACCGTTGTAATCCGTGTAGGCCTGATAAAGTTCCATCAGCGTAAATTCCGGGTTATGCCTTGTGTCGATGCCCTCGTTGCGGAATACGCGCCCAATCTCGTACACGCGCTCCAGACCGCCTACAATCAGGCGCTTTAAGTAAAGCTCCAGCGAAATCCTCAGTTTGAAATCTTCGTCAAGCGCGTTGAAATGTGTCGTAAATGGCCTTGCTGCCGCCCCACCCGCGTTTGCCACAAGAAGCGGTGTCTCAACTTCCATGAAGCCCTCGCCTGCAAGGTATTTGCGGATAGCAGCGAGTATCTTGGAGCGTTTGATGAAGGTGTCCTTGACATCTTGGTTCATGATCAGGTCAACATATCTCTGGCGGTAGCGTAGGTCGGTGTTTGTCAGGCCATGGTATTTCTCCGGCAGGACATTGAGTGATTTCGCGAGCAGTGTGATTTCCTGCGCATGGACCGAAATCTCCCCGGTCTTTGTCAGGAAAACTTCGCCTTTGATGCCGACGATATCCCCCACGTCAAATTTCTTAAACGCGGCATACACTTCCTCGCCGACAGAATCGCGTGCAACATAGGACTGGATGTTGCCCTTAAGATCCTGCACATTGCAGAACGATGCTTTGCCCATCACACGCTTTTGCATCATGCGCCCGGCAACCGACACCTGTGTGCCGTTCAACGCATCAAAATTATCTTTGATTTCCTGGCTGTGGTGTGTCACGTCGAATTTCGTGATCTGGAACGGATCCTTGCCGTCCGCCTGTAGCTGAGCCAGCTTTTCGCGCTTGACCTGGATCAGTTTGTTGACTTCCTCCCTTGTCTGTGCCGTTTCCGCCACGTTTTGCGTATTTACTTCTTCTGCCACGGTATCCCTCATTTCTATAATAAAGTCTAGTTTGTTTTTTGGATTTCAAGTACCTTGTACTGGATTGGTCCGGCCTGTGTCTCAACCTCGATGACCTGCCCGAGTTTTGCGCCGATCAAAGCTTTGCCGACCGGGGACTCGTTGGAGATCTTGCCTTTCAGGCTGTTTGCCTCGGTGGAGCCGACAATTTTGTATTCCAGGACATCCTCGTACTCCATATCCATGATTTTCACGCTGCAGCCGATGTTGATCGCGTCCACGTCAACGTCTTCCTCCACAACGACTTCTGCATTTTTTAAGATCTTGTCGATTTCCTCAATGCGTGCCTCAATGTCCCTCTGCTCATCTTTCGCGGCATCGTATTCCGCGTTCTCCGAGAGATCTCCCTGCTCGCGGGCTTCTTTGATTTTTTGTGCCACCTGTCTTCTGCGGTTTACCTTCAGGTCCTGAAGCTCATCCTCTAACTGTCTTAACCCCGCATACGTCAAAATGTTTTTCTTTTCTGCCATCCGTACCATTCTCCTCCATGATCATTCCGGCATATCGTTCTTTGCGACGGAACGCAAGGCACGACGTGCCTGCTATTCGAGATATTATAGACGATTCCTGCCCGCTTGTCAACTTAAAAAACGGGCCGGAAGCGGCGGAAGCGGCAGCTTATATCCGGAAAACGGCAACATGCGGTTTTGGTACTTGCGTGCTGTCGTTTTTTTGTGGTAATAATGATGGGGGAAAAGATCAGGAAAGGGGGGCATGGCCATTGCGGATTGAGGTTCCGATCTGCGAAGATGCACAGGAGCCGGAGGTCACGATAACATGCAGGGAGAGAACGGCGCTTGTGGAGCGGCTGGTCGCGGCACTCCGGATCATTGACCGGCAAGATCATGGGTTTTTTTGGACGGGGAAATCACGCCGCTTGCTCTGGAGAAAATCCTTTACATTGAGTCGGTGGATGGGAAATGCATTGTGTATACGCAGGAGAAGATTTATGGATCGGCATACAAGCTGTACGAATTGGAGGAACGTCTGGAGGAGTATATGTTTGTCCGAGTCAGCAAATATTGATGTTGGAGCAAAAAGCTTCCGGGAAAACGATCTTTTTGACGACACACAATATGCAGGAAGCCGGACTGCTCTGCGATAATATATTGCTGCTTGATAACGGGAAGATCGTGGAGCAGGGGAAGCCGGAAAAATTGTGCAGAAAATATAATGCGGAAAATCAGATCGCAGTCGTTTTTAAAGGACGGATTCCGTGCAGTGCTGCCCAATGGCAGAGAAAGCGCGGAAAAACTTTCGGCGTGGATGTGCGCGGGTGAGATCGTGAGCATACATTCCACGGAGCCGGATCTGGAGAAGGTATTTTTAGAGCTGACGGGAAAGGAGCTGAATGTGTGATGGAGTCCGTGGGAATGATTTTACAGAAGCAATGGAAGGATACATGGGAAAATAAAGCGGTGCTGATCCAGTTTGTGATGTTTCCGGTCTTGGTCGTCATCATGACGAAGCTGGTGAAGATCGACGGGATGCCGAAGAATTTTTTTGTAAACCTGTTCGCGTCGATGTACGTCGGTATGGCACCGCTCACCAGCCTATCCGCAGTCATAGCGGAGGAAAAGGAGAAAAATACGCTGTGTGTCCGCCGGGGGGAGGGGCATATTTTTCGCGGTCATGGCTGCCGGGATTTTGGCATCCGGCATGATCGGGGCGGTGATGGGGGTCGGCAGCAGGAACCAGATGGGAGCGGCTTCGGCCGGCATCCCGGTAATGCAGGTATTTTCGCTTCTGCCGATGCTTTCGATGTTCCATAATGGGGTTGCGAAAGTAGCGGGTTTTACATACTCGGAGCAGGTGCGGATTTTGGTGGCGGGTCTTTCGGACGGGGGCGGCAGGGCAGGATGTGCGCGCCTGGGCAGTGATCTTTGGGAATATTTTGGCGGCGGGGGGATTGTTTGGGGTGATGTATAAGAGGAAGGGACTTGCGTAGATGGGGGAGGAGAGGTATGATAGGAGGGGAGGGGGCTGACGAAAGTGCAAGTGCTGATTATCCAAAGAATAGAATTTATTGCACACTTTCCTTAGATTAATGATTATATGGTTATTCATTGAACAAAATAGAATATTTTTCTGTTATGCTGTGTGTTGGAAAGATGAAATATGGATGAAAGGATAAATGAAATAATTGACATTTATGCAAAGTGCGACTATAATGACGGATATTCGATGTAAAGTGCCACCATTTCAATGTATAGCCTTTGCAATAAATACGGACAATAAAAGTTTGGTTACATAGGATTAAGAAGTATTTTCGGAGGGGGACAATGAAAAAAATTTTAGCGGAACGTGTCAATTTGTTTGAACCGAATGTATATATTGTTATATTACAAAAAAAGAAAGTTTTTGCATTGCAATTCCTTGCGGAGCTTCCAAGGCCTTGATAGATGCTGTTTTGCTCAATACACATAATTGTTATTCTGACCGATTAGCAAAACAGACTGCAAAAATTATGGGCTATATTGGAAAAACAAGGGATTTGGGTATTACTAACTTAACAGTGATAGATATACCTGTCCTTTATGGGAGCTATAAAATTGAAAATATAGTTTTTGTTCCACCTGCAGTTTCTTATTCTCATAATGTGATCGGCGTTTCAACTGTTAATGGGAGAATGACATTTTCATTTCATAATATGGTTAGAGATTATAAAATACCTTCTCAAAATGGGTTGGGATAAAAGAAAAGTAAACTTAGTGCTTATACACTGTTGGCAAATGGGTGTGCGGGTGCTGTTTATTCGGCAGGCCTTGATCCATATGCGGGCTTTCTTCATAGGGACAGGCCAGGGAGGAAGTCTTGTGCACTGGACTTTATGGAAGGATTGTGTAGCCCTGTTACGGAACGGAAAAAAATTTTTTAATGGAATAAGATGATTTTTGGTAATTTTTGAAGTCGCTCCCTTTGTGGCAGAAAGGAATCCCCGCATGATTCTAAGTGTAAGCCGCCGGACGGATATCCCGGCCTATTATTCCGATTGGTTTTATAACCGTCTTAAAGCAGGTTTCCTCTGTGTGCGTAATCCGATGAATCTGCGGCAGGTCAGTAAGATTTTCTTGTCGCCGGAAACTGTGGATTGTATCGTGTTCTGGACAAAAAATCCGGAACCCATGTTTGCACGGATGGAGGAGCTTGCGGAATACCAATATTATTTTCAGTTTACCCTGACCGGATATGGAAAGGACATGGAATGTGGCCTTCCTCCAAAAAAAGAAAAATTGATACCGGCATTTTGTATTCTGGCAGAAAAAATAGGCTGCAGGCGGATGATATGGCGGTATGATCCAATCATTTTTACTAAGAAATATACCCCGGAATATCATTTGCGTGCGTTTGGACAGATTGCAGAGGCATTGCGTGGCTGCACGGAGCACTGTGTGATCAGCTTTGTGGATACCTATGCCAAAAACAGGAAAAACATGATGGCGATGGGGGCATATGAACTGGGAGGAGCAGAGCTTCTTGAATTTTGCAAAGCGATCAGCACAATCGCAAGGGAAAACGGGATGAGCATGGGCAGCTGTGCCGAAAAAATAGATTTGGCTCAGTGTGGGATTGGGCATAATTGCTGTATTGACAAAGAACTGATTGAACGGATTATCGGGTGCAGGCTGAAGGCAGGCAGGGACAAAAATCAAAGAACGGCGTGCGGCTGCGTGGAGAGCGTAGAAGTAGGAACTTATAATACTTGCGGGAATGGATGTCTATATTGCTACGCCAACCACAGCGCGGAATCGGTGCGAAAAAGCCGTGGGAAATACGATGCATTTTCGCCGGTTTTATGTGATTCCATAAAGGAAGAGGATGTGGTCGTGGAGCGGAAGATGCGGCTGTTGAGGGAGCCGCAGATGGGGGTATATGATTTTCATGGCGATGATAAGAGACAGTAGATAAAGAGAATATCTTGCTGTTATGAAGTGATGGATCGAAAGCGAAAGAACCAACGAATGCATTTTATGCAGTGTCGGGAATATGCTTCTTGGACAGCCCTTTGCGATGCGGATATCCTTTTGCGGCAGTGGGAATAAGCCGTTCTGTATTTTAATGATATTATAATGCACATCCGGATTTTGTCATGGTATAATATCGACAGATATTGTACCAGTGCTGATTCGCTTTCGACCGAAGGGAGAAAAATTTCTACAGCGAATCATGCACATCCCCCGGAGGGAAGCATGTCCAGAGGACATGGTATAATGTCGACAGACATGATACCAGCGCTGATTTGCCGTCCGACCGAAGGGAGGACAGTTTCCCTGGCAAATCATGTGCACGCCCCGCAGGGAACATGTCGGAACGACATGGTATAATGTCCGCAAGACATTATACTAGCGCCGGTTCGCCGTCCGGCGAAGGAGGGCAATTCCTTTGGTGAATTGTGTGCATGTCCCGCAGGAAACCATGTCGGGATGACGTGGTATCATGGTGACAATCAGGAACGAAAGGGGTTTACATCAATGAAAAAAAGAATTTTTCGTGCCGTAATATTTATGGCGGCTGGTCTGGCTTTTGGAGGATGCAGTGCGTCAGGTTTTCCGAACTTATCCACTTATGTCTATGATAACGCGGATAAATACACGATGGGGAATGCCGACCTTGAGGCGGACAAAATCACGTCGATTGATATTGATTGGGTGAGCGGCGAAGTGAAGATCGGATATCATTCGGAGGACACTGTCTCCATTTCGGAAACAGCGGACAAGGCTCTTAAAGATGAAACAACAATGTATTATTATGTGGATGGGGATACGCTGCGGGTTAAATTTGCGAAGTCCGGTAAATCCACTCCTGTAAAACTTAACAAGGAACTGACGGTTTGGCTGCCGGAGGGGATGGAGTTAAAGGAAGTCGGGGTTGATTCCATTTCTGCGGATGTGAGTGTGTCGGGGATTACGGCAGAACGGGGAAAGTTCAATACAATTTCCGGTGATATCGCGTTTGAGGATGTGACATGTTCCGGTAAAGTGGATTTTGAAACAACCTCCGGTGATATAACCGCAAATTTTGGCGGAAACCTTGCCGAACTTTCGGCGGACACGGTTTCGGGCGATATTGATCTGTCTATACCAGGTGCGGAAGGGCTGGAACTTGATTCCACAAGCGGGGAGATCAAGCTGGCCCTGCAATCACTGCCCGATGCGCTTTCCGTGGATACCATTTCCGGCGATGTGCTGCTTTGTCTGCCGAAGGATGCGGATTTTACGATCCGTCTGGATACGGTGAGCGGTTCGCTGGACAGTGAACTTGCCATGAAAAAGAAGGGGGACGATTATGTTTTCGGGGCGGGGACAAAGCAGTATGATGTGGACACGACTTCGGGTGATCTAAAAATAGAGGGGAAATAGCGGAACGCCGTCGGAGGAGAAAATCCCATCCGCGGGGAAGCGTATTTGTATGCATGGCTTCCCGGTGGATGGGATTTTGATTGTTAAGCCTTTTTTCCGTATGTTGCAGGATTATAGCAGCTGCGGTTGCAGCCGTGCCCGCGGTGGTGGTAGGACGTACCGGAATGATGCCAGTCATCACAGTCATCACATTCCCGCTTCAGGATTGCGCCGTTCCATGCGCATACTTCATATTCATATTCACAGCCACCGTGACAAAATTCAATTTCGTAAAGACGGATGCCATCGTCGTAATCCAGCCCGATTTCTAAATCATAAAGTTCGCCTGCAGAAATGCCTGCATCCGCCTTTACAATCTCAAGTGCCCGATTCTGCGTGATTTCATCCGTCTGCGCGGAAGCGGACTTAGTCGGCTGGGGGGAAGATAGGATCTTGTCGCGCAGCTCGGTCTTCTTATCAACAATGCGTCCGTCGGAAACCGCAATCTCATAGCTGTATTCCGTGGAAGCGGTGTCAAATTCAATCTCGTAAACTTTTATGCCGTCTTCGTAGTCCAAATCGATTTCAAGGTTGAAGATCTCGCCCTCGGAAACCCCTGCGTCCGTCCTGGCGATTTCAAGAGCGCTCTCCTGCGAGATTCCCTTGGTCTGCGCGGAAGCGGACTTAGTCGGCTGGGGGGAAGATAGGATCTTGTCGCGCA
>CAMRSM010000063.1 GCA_947053345.1 uncultured Lachnospiraceae bacterium | reverse complement strand
GTTTTCCTTCCTCTCCCTTCCACGCAAGTCTTCCTTTTCTTCTGCGCGGCGGAAGTTTTCCTTCCTCTCCCTTCCACGCAAGTCTTCCTTTTCTTCTGCGCGGCGGAAGCTGTCTTTCCTCTCCCTTCCACGCAAATCTTCCCTCTCATTCCCGTGGCGGAAGTCTTCTTTTTTCTCCCTGCTATAAATATCCGCCTTCCCGGCTCCGGCGCGGAAGTTCTTTTTCCCCCTGCCATCCTTTTCCGGCCGGTCTTCCTTTTTCTTCGTCCAGCCTTCCCCTTTTATCCATGTCTTCGGGCGCACGGACTCCCTGTCTCCCACCTCGTTCCGGTTCTGCGGAAGGTTCTCTGTCTTCCCAAAAGGCTTCTTCCCTGGCATATCTGCCGTCCGCAAAGCATTTTCTCGCGCATTCGCACGCATTTTACCTGCCGCTCCTGCCACTTTCCCTTCCAAATCCCTCTTCTTTGCAGGCCTTCTCTCCGGCTTCTTCACAATGGCGATTCCTTCCGGCGGCATGTTCCCCTTTTCCCTTGCACCTGCCTTTGATGCGGGTGCATTCGAAGAATCCACGATCAGCCGGTTCAGTTCCTCCAGTTCCCAGTCCGTCAGGTTGCGGTAGGTTCCCGTTTTCAGCCTGCCGAGATTTATGTTCATGACGCGCACGCGCTGCAAGGCACGCACACGGTAATCAAAATACTCGCACATCCGGCGGATCTGCCGGTTTAATCCCTGTGTCAGCACGATGCGGAATGTCATTTTGTCAAGCTGTTCCACAAGGCAGGGCTTTGTTACCGTGTCAAGGATTGGCACGCCTCCCGCCATCCCGTTCAAAAACTCCGTCGTCAACGGCTTGTTCACCTGCACAACATATTCCTTTTCATGCCCGTTTCCCGCACGCAAAATCTTATTGACGATCTCCCCGTCATTGGTGAGCAGGATCAATCCCTCCGAATCCTTGTCCAGGCGGCCGATCGGGAAAATGCGCGAGCCATAGTTTATGAAATCAATGATATTGTCCGGCTCCCGTCGGTCCGTGGTGCACACGATCCCCTGCGGTTTATTGAACGCGATCAAAACCATGTGGCTGTCTTTTTCCAATTCCTTCCCGTCAAGCATCACCTTTTGTCCGGGCAGGATCCTACTGCCCATCACGGCAGGCATTCCGTCGATGAGGACTTTCCCCGCGGCAACCAGTTCATCCGCCTCCCTGCGGGAACATACCCCTGCATCGCTTAAATATTTGTTGACCCGCACACCCTCGTCTCGGCCCGTACCTTCAAAAAAACCTTTCGTTAACTTTGCCATACTTTTTCCTTCCTCCTGACATCCTTATTTGCAGACCTGACCACGCCTCCCGGCAGTGCCCTCTTACGGCGCTCTGACCGCCCCGCATGACATCTTGGCACACATGGCTGGACGGGATCTGGCAGACGGACACCTAAGTAACAGAATAGCACTTCCTCGCAATATTTTCAATTAGAAATAAAAAAATTCCGCATTCCCCCTTGAAGCTTGTTTCATATTGTGATATGCTTAAGCTACCGTATCCAACAAATTTATGCGCGATTGGCGCTTTTTCAATAGAGAGGTTTCCAAATGACACACTTTGACGAGGAAGAAAATCGTCTGGCACGGGTTCTGCTTGTCCTGTCAGCGTTGCTACTGATTTCTTTTACCGCTTTCGACATTTTAGATGTTTTTCCAATAGTTTCTGACAGCCTGAAGCTTTCGGGTATTGTGCTCTGCTTTTTGTTTACCGCGTCTTTTCTGTTCTTTTACAATGCAGATTCCGACCGCGTGGTGCTGATGCTCTCAATGTTCTTTGCCGCCGCCGCGGACGTGTTCCTCCTTTTCACAAAGGAATATCTGCTTGGTGTGATCCTGTTTTGTTTTGTGCAGGAATTCCACACGATCCGCATTTTTTCCATACACCGCTCCATCGTTCGCATGAACGGAAGGATTTCGGTTTCCTACCGCAGTTACAAAATCTGGAAAGCAATGCTTTTGAGAAATTTTATTCAGTTCCTGCCTTCCGCCGGGCTGATCGCCGCATCATTTTTCATTAAGATCGACAACGCGCCTCTTTTTGCAGCCGCTCTTTTTTACGGGATCGGGTTTGTGCTGAACCTGATCCATGCTTTCTGTGTGAGCCACGATGTCCGCCTGCTGGATGACATGCGCCCGCTGCGCTACTATGCTTTTGGGATGTTCTCTTATTTTATTTGCGATGTGCTGCTTGCGGTGACCTATCTGTCCACACAGGTACCTTTCCTAAGCATTTTAGAGGCTTACACCAAGTATCTCCGGCTTTTCCTCTGGCCGTTTTATCTGATTGGCATGGTCATGATCACGATCAGCGGAGCCAGACGGCAAAGCTTTTATTCCTGAGAACCACAGGTGTCGCACATCCGCAGTTTGTGGCATCTTTTATGTCTCCCACACACAAACATTTTTGATTCTTCCATAGCCCCCAGACCGCTCTGGGGGCTATTTCTCACGGTTTTTTCCAATTTTACCCTGTATGCAGTTTTCACAAGATTACCATATTTTTTTCTCTACATTTGCCCGATACTTTTTCTTGCGGAGCGCGCATGTTTGTGTTACACTAAAGCCGGCAGGAGGTTTCCTGATCTGTATTATCTCAATTTCTGTCCGGTACGTACCCCACATGAAAAAATAATTAAGGAGGATGAATGAATATTATAGAACAAGATTACAACAATTTCTTTTTTGACCTGTCAGCCGGTCTTTTGCGTGAGCTCGGCTCCGGTTACGAGACAAGGCCGATCACAAACACCAGAAACAACGGGATCTTAAAAAACGGTATCCTGATCCGCAGAGAAAACGAAGCCGCCGCCCCGGCAATCTATCTGGACGAGTACTATCAGGATTTTTGTACCGGGAAATGTCTTGGCGACATCATCCGGCAGGTACTCTATACCTACCATGACAGTTCGGACGAATCCAAGCGCCAGCTCTTTCAGGATATTGATTTCTCCCCCCTCGCCATGAAAGACAAAGTTATCCTTCGCATCGTAAACTACGAAAGAAACTCCGCCCTTCTGCACAACATACCCTATATCCGCATCCTTGACCTGGCCGTCGTTTTTCATTTTATGGTCTATCAGGATGAGGACGGGATAGGCACCGTGAGATTTACAAGGGAGCATTTCTGCTCCTTCTCCGATTCTTCCGACGGAAAAACACCGGTTTTTACAACGGTTGGGGAACTGTATTGTCTGGCGCTCGAAAACACACAGAGACTTTTCCCTGTCAAGCTAAGCCTGCTGGACGATGTGCTGAAAGCACTTCTCGCCCAAAGGGGAGCCCCTTCCATACCATTTCTTTCATCCCATTATAGTTCCGGCAACAGGGAGGGAAAACTTTTTGTCCTTTCCAACCTTTGTGGGATCAACGGTTCTGCCTGTATCCTGTATCCCGGAATTCTGGCAAATCTGACAAAATATTTTCAGTCCGATTTTTATATCCTGCCCTCCAGCATCCACGAATTGCTCCTTCTTCCCGTAACCAATTCCTTTCAGGAAGACGAATTAAATGATATGATCCGCGAAATCAACCTGACACAGGTTCCGGAAGAGGAGGTGCTCTCCGACCGCGCTTACCATTCAAAGGATTTTCTCGCCATGCCTTAGGGCTTCATCCGGCTGCAAATATGGCAGGCACAACCAAATCGATCCTCCCGCATACGGTGATGCGTGCAGTCCGCTCATTGGCACACAAAAAAGCAGGGCAGCGGCATACCCCTGCAGCTTCCCTGCTTTTTGTTGGATCCGGCCAATCTTTTCCAAAAATCACTCTTCTTCCCCTGCTTCCTTTGATAGCCGGGCAAAGAAGTCGCGCAACGCCTCGTCGGCCGTTATGGCCTGTTCCAGACGCGCATTGACATCCTCAATGAGTGCCGCCACATCCTGTGAGGTGCGCAGTGCCTCATAATACGCGGTCTCTTCCTGCGTGAAGGTATTCCCGTACAGATAGAGCTTCGGCTCCCCGTCCTCGTCATACTTGATAAAAAGCTGGTCGATGGACGGCGCATAGGTATCAATCGTGGCAATTTCCACATCATTCTGGACATACACCACATAATCAATCTCCCCCGTACCACGCTTGGCGTAACATTTTAGATCATGGTAGGCAACAATATATTCCACACGCCGGTTCGCAAGCTGCTCGTCCAACTCACCGCCGTGATAAAACAGCGCACGGTACTCTTCTGCCGTCCCGTTTAACCGCACGGCAAAATATTTTTCCACAAATTCAACAATGTCTTCCGGCACAGACTCCAAGAGTTTGTTCTCCTCCGGTGTCAGGGTCGGAACCGGAGTCGGGGTTGGAAGCGGGGTCGGGGTTGCCGTCGCCGCAGGGGTTACCGTCGGGGTCGGGGGCACAGTGTTTTCTCCCATCGTATCCATAAGCGAGGAAAGCGCGTCCGGTAAAACCTTTGCGCTTACCTGTTCCGCCCCTTCCTTCTCCTGCGTATCCCCTTCACCAATGGGAAATGTGACCATCCCAATCCCCATCACCAGTACAACCAGATAAAAGGTCAGCTTCTTATATTTTTTTTTCATATGATCTCACCAATCAATCCATACAGGTTTTTTGCAACAAAATATATCCAAACAAAAAAGTAAAATGGCATACCAAACAAAAAAAGTGAAATAAAAAATGCACCTGATAGGATTCGAACCTACGACACCCGGCTTCGGAAGCCGGTGCTCTATCCAACTGAGCTACAGATGCACGCTACCTTATGAATTTTGATTTCTTAATGAAATCCTTTAACGTCCTTATTATATATCAATTCCGTTGTTTTGTAAAGAAAAATTTTAAATATTCCATATGCTTCCAGACATGCCGCAAAAAACACATACGGTTCCCTGCCAAAAAACTCTCCTCCAGACTGCAAAAAAGACACGGGGCAAATCCTGCCCCGCGTCTTTTTTGCTATTTTGAAAGAAACTCGTCAATCCCCTGTGCTGCTGCCTTTCCTGCACCCATTGCAAGAATGACCGTCGCAGCCCCGGTCACGGCATCCCCGCCGGCATAAACTCCCGCCTTGGTGGTCTGGCCGTTTTCTTCGCTTGCAACAATACATTGATGGCCGTTAATTTCAAGCCCCTCGGTCGTGGAAGAAATCAGCGGGTTCGGGCTGGTTCCAAGCGACATGACCACGGTATCGAGCGCAAGTTCAAACTCCGAGCCTGCTTTTTCCACCGGCCGCCTTCTCCCGGACGCGTCCGGCTCACCAAGTTCCATCTCGACACATACCATGCCGCGCACCCATCCGTTCTCGTCCACCAGGATTTCCTTCGGGTTGGTCAGAAGGTTAAAGATAATCCCCTCCTCTTTCGCGTGATGAACTTCCTCCACACGCGCCGGCAGTTCGGACTCGCCGCGCCGGTAGACAATGTGAACCTCCGCACCCAGACGCAGCGCGGTTCTCGCGGCATCCATCGCCACATTTCCACCGCCGACTACGGCGACCTTCTTGCCGTGGAAGATCGGCGTATCATAATCTTCATGGTATGCTTTCATCAGGTTATTTCTGGTCAGAAATTCATTTGCCGAGAACACACCGTTGGCGTTCTCCCCCGGAATCCCCATAAATTTCGGCAGACCCGCGCCGGAGCCAATGAACACCGCCTCAAAGCCCTCCTCATGGATCAACTCATCCACTGTGGTGGATTTTCCGATCACCACGTTCGTTTCAATCCTGACACCGAGCGATTTTACATTTTCAATCTCCGCGGCAACAACACTCTTCTTTGGCAGACGGAATTCCGGTATCCCGTACACGAGCACACCGCCCGGCTCGTGCAGCGCCTCAAAAATGGTCACGTCGTAACCCGCCTTCGCAAGCTCCCCGGCACAGGTCAGCCCTGCCGGGCCTGAACCGATGACTGCCACTTTCTTTCCTTTCTTATCTGCCGCAGCCTGCAAACGGATGCCGTTCTCCCTCGCCCAATCCGCCGCAAAGCGCTCCAGTTTTCCGATCGAGACGGCATCTCCCTTAATCCCGCGGATACATTTTGCCTCACACTGGCTCTCCTGAGGGCAGACACGCCCACAGATTGCCGGCAGCGCAGAATACATGCTGAGCACATGAAAAGCGTCTTCCATTTTCCCAGCCTCAATCTCGCGGATAAAGCCCGGGATATCAATATTGACCGGACATCCCTTCTGGCACTGCGGATTCTTGCACTTCAAGCAGCGGGAAGCCTCCGCCATCGCCTCTTCCACATTATATCCCAAACATACTTCCTCAAAATTCGTCGCGCGGACTTTCGGATCCTGTTCCCTGACCGGAATCCTTTTTAATACATCAACCTCCATGAATCATTACCATGTCCTTTCTACAAATAAGTTCCACAACTGTCTGACCAGGCACGTTTTCTGTGCGCGCTTTCCGGATCCAAACCACACGTTGAAACCACATGCGTGCCTGTCGGGACAGATACCTGTTCGCTGTTTCCTCTTATGCCTGCCTCAATCGCTGCAATGCCCGCAGCAGCCGTGATGCGTTGCGCCTTCCTTCTCACGCAGAACCGCGCGTCCTTCCTCCGTCCGGTACATCTGCGCCCGCTTGATCGCCTCGTCAAAATTTACGAGATGCCCGTCAAATTCCGGCCCGTCCACGCAGGCAAACTTTACTTTGCCATCGACCGTCAGACGGCAGGCACCGCACATTCCGGTACCGTCCACCATGATTGGGTTCATGCTGACCACCGTCTTAATCCCAAGTTCCTTTGTGAGAAGGCTGACAAACTTCATCATAATGAGCGGCCCGATCGCAATTACAAGGTCATATGTTTTTTTCTCATTATTCACAAGATCCTTGATCTTGTCGTTGACATTTCCGTGGAATCCGTACGAACCGTCATCCGTCGCCACATAGACATTTTTGGCGACCGCTTTCATTTCCTCCTCGAGGATGATCAGGCTTTTGTTCCTCGCACCGATGATACAGTCCGCCTCCACCCCCTGCCCGTGCAGCCATTTCACCTGCGGATACACCGGTGCGGTCCCAAGCCCGCCCGCCACAAACAGGATTTTTTTCTTTTTCAGTTCTTCCACCGGCTCGTCGATCAGCTCCGACTTACAGCCGAGCGGTCCCGTGAAATCGCGCAGATATTCTCCTTCCTCATACTCCGCCATCATTTTCGTCGAGGCACCGATCATCTGTACGACGATTGTCACCGTGCCCGCTTCCGCGTCATAGTCGCAGACCGTAAGCGGAATTCTCTCCCCCTTCTCATCAAGCCTGACAATGACAAACTGCCCCGGATGACAGTTTTTTGCCACGCGGGGTGCTTCCACATCCATCAGGAAAATATTTTCGGCCAAAAACCTTTTTTTTGTAATCTTGTACATACCGACCTCCTATTTTCGTTCCGTATACGCCTTACGGCACCAAGCCCTGCGGAAAGATTTCTGCCCGCCCAGTACCCGGAATTCTTTCCGGGCACTGTTTGTTCCTTGCGCATACTGTCTTTTTCGTCCCGCATACGCCCCATACAACCGCGGCAGAGGGATTTCTGCCCGGCCTGCCCCGGGAATTTTCACCGGGCATATATCAGAACATGCAATTTCTATTTCCAACAACCTTATTTATGCGAACTTAAGCTTCCTTCTGATTGATGTAATTCATCAGCCCTTCCGCCTGAATGATCTTCTGCATGAATTCCGGGAACGCCTGCCCCTTGTACTCCTTCCCGCTTGTGCGGTCATAGATCATGCCGGAATCAAAATCAATCTCAACGTCATCCCCCGCGCAGATTTCCTTCGCCGCCTCCGGGCATTCGATGATCGGAAGCCCGATGTTGATCGCGTTGCGGTAAAATATCCGCGCGAACGTCTCGGCAATCACGCACGCAATGCCGGATGCCTTGATGGCGATCGGGGCATGCTCCCTGGAAGAACCACAACCAAAATTCTTGTTTGCCACCATGATATCCCCTGCCTTGACGCGGTTCACAAAATCCGCGTCGATATCCTCCATACATTTCTTCGCAAGTTCTTTTGGGTCGGAGGAATTTAGATACCTCGCCGGGATGATCACGTCCGTATCGACGTTGTCCCCATACTTATGAACCGTACCATGTGCTTTCATATATCAAACCGCCTTTCTATATTAATCCCGCTTAAATCCAGCCTCCTATAACCCAAGCTCCGCCGGCTCGCTGATCTTGCCGGTTACCGCGGATGCCGCCGCTACCGCCGGGCTTGCCAGATACACCTCGGACTCGACATGCCCCATGCGGCCTACAAAGTTGCGGTTGGTCGTGGAAACCGCCCGCTCCCCGGCAGCAAGGATCCCCATATGTCCGCCAAGGCAAGGACCGCAGGTCGGTGTGCTCACAATGCAGCCTGCCTCAATGAAAATCTTTAACAGCCCTTCCTCCATCGACTGCAGGTAAACTGCCTGCGTGGCAGGGATCACGATCGCGCGCACGCCGTCCGCCACCTTCCTGCCTTTTAAAACTTCCGCCGCCGCGCGCATGTCGCTGATGCGCCCGTTCGTGCAGGAACCGATCACCACCTGGTCGATCGTTACCTCGCCGCTCTCCTTCACGGTCTTTGTATTTTCCGGCAGGTGCGGGAACGCTACGGTCGGCTCAAGACTCGCGAGATCAATCGTGTAAGTCTCGTCGTAAACGGCATCCTCATCTGCCTCAAAAACCCGGTACGGCTTTGCGGAATGCTCCTTGATATACGCAATAGTTTTTTCGTCCACCGGAAAAATCCCGTTCTTTGCCCCCGCCTCAATCGCCATGTTCGCAACCGTGAAGCGGTCGTCCATCGAAAGATTTGCCACACCCTCCCCCACAAATTCCATCGAGCGGTAGAGTGCACCATCCACACCGATCATCCCGATGATATGTAGGATCAGATCCTTGCCGGATACCCACGGTTTCATCTTTCCGGTCAGGACAAAGCGGATTGCAGACGGAACTTTAAACCACGCCTTTCCGGTAATCATGCCCGCCCCCATGTCGGTACTGCCCACACCGGTAGAAAACGCGCCGAGCGCGCCGTACGTGCAGGTGTGTGAATCCGCGCCGATGCAGGTATCCCCCGCCACAACCAGGCCTTTCTCCGGCAGCAGGGCGTGCTCGATGCCCATCTGCCCGACCTCAAAATAATTCGTGATGCCCTGCGCCTTTGCGTACTCCCTCACGCATTTGCAATGCTCCGCGGACTTGATGTCCTTGTTCGGCGCAAAATGATCCGGCACAAGCGCGATTTTATCCTTGTCAAACACTTCTTTTTTATTCAGCCTCGCAACCTCATGGATCGCGACCGGACCGGTGATATCATTTGCGAGCACCATATCAAGATCCGCCTCAATCAGCTGCCCCGCTTCCACGTGGTCTAACCCTGCGTGGGCTGCGAGAATTTTTTGTGTCATTGTCATTCCCATATTTCTGCCTCCATTTTTATACATACACCGTCCTGTCCCCGGTGCCTTAATATTGTTCCATCCCCGGTGCCGCCAGGCCATAAGCTCACTGGCATTCCTGCAGCCACACCGCAAAATCCACGTTCTGCAAAGACTGCCGCGTTATAAAACATCCCGTCCTGTAAAGCATGCCGGGAATCCTTCCCCCGCCGTCGGTACCCTATCCGAAAGAACTCCGTTTTCCCGCCATACTCCGGCCAAATACCTGAAAACCAAAATCATTATCCTGCCCAAGGTATCACGGTTTCGTCCGCACGCCAAACAGGGGAAACATCACGGGAGAAAATCTGTTTTTCATGCACCCGGGAGCATCGCTTTCATCATGCTCATAAAGATCAGGAAGAACACCAGCCCGGCAAGGAAAAACCAGAGCGGGAATTTCTCCGTGGCAGGCCACGGCCGGTGCGCTTTGGAATACTGGTTTTTCTTTAAAAAAAACATAAAAACCATCCAAAGAACCGCGAAATACCCAAACAGCTCCACATAGATCAAAATATTGACTGCGGCGATGCAAAACTGCTGCGCATCGGTAAATTCAATCACGCCGTTCACATCCTGGCCGTTCTCGACCGCCTGCCCGATAAATCCTGCCGCCATATTTAGCAGCAGGAAAAACAAAATGGTTACCGCACAATAAACAATGGACGAAATCTTTATCAGCTTCGCATAGCTAAATTCTTTCCGCAATCCGATCACCCATCTCCTTTGTTCCGACCAGCTTACAGCCGTCAGACATGATATCCACCGTGCGCCATCCCTCGTTGAGCACCTGTCCCACCGCTGCCTCAATGCAGTCTGCCTCCGCGGTAAGGTCAAACGAATACCGCAGCATCATCGCCGCCGAGAGGATGGTCGCGATCGGGTTTGCCTTATCCTGCCCCGCAATGTCCGGAGCGGAACCGTGGCTCGGCTCATACAGCCCTAACCTGCCCTCCCCAAGGCTTGCAGAAGAAAGCATCCCGATCGACCCGGTCACCATACTCGCCTCATCCGACAAAATATCGCCGAACATATTCTCCGTCAGCACAACATCGAACTGTTTCGGGTCTTTCACCATCTGCATCGCACAATTATCCACGAGCATATCGCTCACCGTGACTTGTGGGTATTCTTCGGCAACCTCCGCCACGACCTGCCGCCAGAGCCTTGATGTATCAAGCACATTCGCCTTATCAACGCTGACCACGCGCCTGCCGCGCTTCATCGCCACCTCAAATGCCCATTTCGCGATGCGGCGGATCTCATTCTCGTCGTACGGCATCGTATCCACCGCCTTGCGCACGCCGTTCTCGGTAAACGTTTTGCGCTCCCCGAAATACACGCCTCCCGTCAGTTCGCGCACGACAACGAAATCAAAACCGCCGCCGATGATCTCATCCCTGAGCGGACACGCGCCCTTTAACTGCGGGAACAATACCGCCGGGCGCAGGTTGCAAAAAAGCCCAAGCCCCTTGCGGATTGCCAAAAGCCCCGCCTCCGGGCGCAGATGCGGCGGCAGGCTGTACCAGTCTGACTGCCCGACATTTCCCCCGACTGCGCCGAGCAGCACGGAATCGCTCGCCTTTGCGGCAGCAAGCGCCTCCTCGGTCAACGGCACCCCGGTCGCGTCAATGGAAACACCCCCCATCAAAACCTCAGTATAACGAAACGTATGTCCATATTTTGCGCCGACCGCATCCAGAACCTTGCATGCCTCGCGCACGATCTCCGGCCCGATCCCGTCGCCCGGGATCACAGCAATATTGTAATCCATGCCATCCCCCATTTCCCCCGTATCTTTCCGCAGACGCGAAAAAATCAGGTTATTCTTGTATTTTCTGCTTGCTATTATAGCACAGCCTCTGCTATAATTAAAATACATGTTATTCATATTTTATATAACTTTAAGGAATGGAACAGATATCCCATAGCCAGGAACAGAACAACACGCTCCTATGGCGCAGCCATATCCCAAAAATGGCACCGACTCCCGCAGAATCCGGGCATCCCGGAACCGGGGACAGCCAAAATCCCGCCGCCCTTTCCTAACACCGGAGAGGATTTCCACTTCATCCACACACCAGAAAGGTATCGACATGGAACCACAGACCACCCTCTCCCACTACCAAATTTTCAACAAGGTGGCGGAAACAGGAAATATCTCCTGCGCCGCCAAAGAATTATTTATCAGCCAGCCCGCCATCTCAAAAGCAGTCAAAAAACTGGAGGCAGAACTAAATACCACACTCTTTTCCCGCAGCTCACGCGGCGTGCGGCTCACGGAGGAAGGCAAACTCCTCTACGAATACACGCGCGAGGCATTCCGCGCGTTAAGCGAGGGCGAGGTGGCACTGCGCCAGTTCTCCCGCCTTGGCATCGGGCATATCCGCATCGGCGTGAGCACTACATTATGTAAATACCTGCTGCTGCCCTACTTAAAAGAATTTGTCGCGGCCCACCCGCACATCCGCTTCACCATACAGTGCCAGTCTTCCTTCCAGACGATGGAGCTTTTGCGGGAGGGAAAGGTGGACATCGGCCTGATCGGATACCCGGAAAACCTGCACGGGCTGAGCTTCTTCCCGATTGGCGAGATTGAAGATGTCTTTGTCGCGACAAAAGCCTACCTCGAAAACCTGAGCCTGCGCGAAGGGCTCTCGCCGCAGGGCGACGAACTGCTCCTTGCAGGAAACCTGATGCTGCTCGACGAAAAAAACATCACCCGCCTCTACATTGACAATTATCTCGCAAGCCACCATATCCGCACCGGACAGATCCTGGAGGTGAGCAGCATGGATCTGCTGATTGAGTTCGCGCGCACGGGGCTCGGCATTGCCTGCGTCATCAAGGAATTCGTGCAGGAGGATCTCGCGGACGGCCAGCTCTCTCTCCTGCCGCTGTCCTCCCCGGTCAAAAGAAGGGAGGTTGGTTTCTCTTTTGCCAAAAACCACGAACTCCCAAAATCGGCACAGCGCTTCCTCACATTTGTATCGGAGCGCAGGGACGGCACATATCCACAATGTTAGGGGAATCTTTCCCACAAAATCAAAAGGAGAAGGAACCATGAACATTTTAACGCTTGACGCAGGCGGAACAGCAATGAAATACGCCTGTTTCCATGACAATGAAATCGTATGCCAGGGCGAACGCCCGTCCGGATCCGCGCGCGGCGCGGAGGTATTTTCAGGCAATATGAAAGCCATCCTGTGCGAATGCCTTCGGAAATATCCGGCGGATGCCATCGGAATCAGCACCACCGGACAGGTGGATGCCCAAAACGGATCCATCCTCTATGCCGACGATGTCATGCCCGGCTACACAGGCATGAAATTGAAAGAGATTTTCGAGGCAGAATTTTCGCTCCCTGTCCATATCGAAAATGACGTGAACGCTGCCGCCATCGGCGAAGGAACGTACGGTGCCGGAAAGGGATACCCGGATTTTTTGATGGCTGCCTATGGCACGGGCATCGGCGGCGCTGTCATGGCAGGCGGGACGCTCTTGCGCGGAAGCCGCCAGGCTGCCGGGGAATTCGGGCATATCCGCATCCATCCGGGCGGGCGGCCATGCGGCTGCGGCGGCAGGGGATGCTACGAAACCTGCGCCTCCGCCACCGCACTCGTGAGAAACGCCATTGAACTTGATCCTTCCCTGACCGACGGCAGAAAAATCTTTGCCGCATTTAACCGAGGGGAGGCGAAGGTGAAAACACTCGTGGAGGAATGGGTGCGGGAGATCAGCTACGGGCTCATCTCACTGATCTACATTTTTAACCCTTCCCGCATCCTTCTCGGCGGCGGTATTTTTGAGCAGCCCTATCCGGTCACGCGTCTTAGGGAAATCATCGCCGGCGAGATCCAGAAAAGTTTCCTGCCCGTAGACCTCATCCCCGCCGCACTCGGAAACCTCGCCGGTGTCTATGGCATGAAAGCGATATGCTGCGGCGACTATCCTCCCTGCTGCCCCGCAGCCGTTTCCGTATGACGGCTGAACCAGGGGCGCTCCCCGAACCGAACCTGCAGCGCCAAACAGCAAATCCCCGCCCAAAGCCAGCCGCATTCTGCGATGCGAAAAGAAAAGAGCCCCTTTGCCAGCGGCTCCTCCTTTCACAAGGAAACGTCTGCGGCAAGCTTTTCCATAAACATCCCATACACCTGCGGGAATTCCTTTTTCAGGCGCAGCGGCTTGTGGTCACGTCCCAAGAAGCAATGACCGCTCGTCCCCGTTGTTGTCCGTTCCCCCGTCCGTGCGTTTCTCACCTCGTAGGAGAGCCCAAGCTTCACCCCGTTAAATTCCTTCACCGCCGGGATGATCAGCACATCCTCTCCGTAATGCACCATCGCTTTATATTCCGCCTGCACAAAAAGAACCGGGATGACGATGCCCTGCTCCTCCATCCAGGCATAGGAAAACCCGGATTTCTCCAAAAAATCCGTGCGTGCCTCCTCAAACCAGCGGATATAATTTGAATGGTGCACAACCCCCATCTGGTCAGTCTCATAATACTGTACCTTGTGCCGGTATCCTGTCTGTTCCATAACAAAACCTCCTTTAATCAATCCCCTCATTCTTTAATTCTGCCACATCGTAAGTCAGAGCCATCGTCTTTTTATCGTACGAGCGGTAAAAATTGTTCATGATGCGGTTTGTCACGGCAGGAATCTGCTCTTTGGCAAGACTCATGAACAGGATTAAAAACTGTGTGCTCGAAAAACGCATCATGATATCGGCCTTATGCAGGGCAGCATTCACCGCTTTCTCCATATAGCCCATCGCCTCATCGCGCTCCTCCACGGTCGTCGCTTTCTCGTTGAGCGATTTGAGCGTGATCAGGATCAGCTGGATATCCTTCGAGGTGCGCGCGCTGACTTTACGTACAAGCTCATAGACTCTTGTCAGCTCCGGGTAATCCAGACAATAGACATTCTCATAGGAACCCTCGCGGACAATGTTTGCAACGAGCTGCTCCAGATCAAGTTTTGATATCTTGCCGCCCTCGTCTTGGCGCTCACTCGCCCCAAACAGATACCAGCCCCCCTCCCTCATCTGCTTCATGTGATAGAGTGCCTTGTCCGCCGCCGAAAACAGCATCGCATATTCCCTGCCGGCCGTGACGGAAAGCGCACCGCCCGCATAGACTTTCACATCCTCATAAGCCGGCATCTCGCGGATGCACTGCTCTGCCCGCTCCTGTAACTGTTCCATTTGTTTCTCCATATCCTCCCGGTGCGTCACACCATCCAGAAAGCACATGAACTCATCCCCGCCATAGCGCGTCACAAACATCCCCGGCCGGAAGGCATCCAGCTCCTGCGCCACATGCCGGATCAGATGATCCCCGCAGATAAAACCATGCCTGCGGTTGATCCCGTCAAGGTTCGTAATATCCACCAAAAGCAGGGCACCGTCGTGCTCGGCAAGCCTTCCGGCAATCTTGCGCTCCCCCGCCCTGCGCGTGTAAGCTCCGGTCAGGTAGTCGCGCTCCTCATTTTTCACATCGTTTTCCTTCTGCATCCGGATCATGTCCTGCAACAGCCTTGTGCTCTGCTCGAGCGTACTTGCCTCATCCTCCGCCTGTGCCGGGAGATCCGGGCTTAGCTGTTTGATCTCCCCCTGCCGGATGAGCCTGATAAATACCCCCGCGATCCTTGGGTCAAACTGCGCGCCGGCACAGCGTTCCAACTCTTCCGTCACCTGCTCGTCCGTCAGCCGCTTGCGGTAAACGCGGTTGCTCGTCATCGCGTCGTACGCGTCGGCAAGCCCGATAATCCTCGCAATCTCCGGGATTTCCTCCCCTTTTAAGTGCTGCATATAACCGCGCCCATCGTAGCGCTCATGATGGTAGCGCGCACCGTCGCTTAAATCCTTGATCATGCGGTTGTCCTTCAAAATATTGCCACCGATCTCCACATGGCGCTTCATCAGCTCAAATTCCTCATCCGTCAGTTTTCCCGGTTTATTTAAAATCGAGTCCGGGATACCGATTTTCCCAATATCATGCAAAAGACCAATGTAACGCACATTATTTACATATTCCTCATCATACCCAAGTTCCCTCGCGATTGCCGCCGAGTAATCCGCCACGCGCTGCGAGTGGCCTTTCGTATATTCATCTTTCGCGTCAATGATGTTTGCGATGGTCGTGATCGTCTGGAGCGTCACGCGCTGTAGCTGCCTTTGTTTCTCCGCCAATTCCTGCATATAAGCCTCGTTTTTCCGGTACAGGTCATCATAGAGCCTTGAAGCCACCAGAAGAAACCCGAAACACAAAAACAACAGCGCCAACTGTATCTCAATATCCTTGCTTGTCTCAATGTTGATCTTCCCTTCCACAAACTGCCGGACAATAAAGATCAAGTTTGCCACAAGGGAACCAAGCCACAGGATCACCACGAGTTTTGGCTGGTGGTATAACACGATCAGGGAAAGCAGCGGGAGGATATATGTAAACACAAGTGTCGTGTTGCCCGTCAGGAGCACAAACACATACATCACAAAATATCCGCCGATGATAAAATACCGAAGGTTATGGTTCCTGTGATCCCTCCAAAACAAAAATGCGCATACCAAGGCCGGCACCGCCGTGACAACCGAGAATGCGAGCATATATTTTCCCGTGCGCTGCCTTTTTAAAAACTCACCGAAATACGCCGCCAATAAAATGCCGACAATGATCAGCCAGCCGATGATCAGGTTCCTGTTGATCTTATACTCTATCTCCCTGTTTCCCACACGCTGCATAGGCATACTCTCCCCCTGCTGATTTTAAGATACTTTAAAATATTTTAACATGAGCCTGTTCACATTAATCTTTACAACAGAAAAGCTGTATGGTAAAATAAACCTA
>CAMRSM010000062.1 GCA_947053345.1 uncultured Lachnospiraceae bacterium | reverse complement strand
CATCCGCTTTGCTCCTGAAATCTCTTCCGGCGCTGCTCCGGGATCCTGCTGGTCTGAGTTCCACGTAACATATCACTTTCATGTGGTAACGTGATGCCATGCTACTAAAACAATGTAACCATTATACTGGACATCCCGTGTTTTGTCAAGCCTCACGTTCCTCCAAATCTTTTTTAATCATTTCCAGATACGGGACATAGAGCCCTTGGTGGACATGGAAAAAATAAGAAGCATCCAGTTCGTCAAAGCGCACACTTTTTCTTCCGCCACCGCCTGCGCGATCCGTGTAGGTTACTAGCTCTGCAAGGCGCATATAATAATATTCATCCCTTTTCCTGTAGTAGATGATGAGAAAGGCGATGCCGCCCTGCCTCTCAAATTCCTGCATAAATCTTAACTGATGCTCATGTACATTTGCAAGCGCAAAGGTATCCGCCGCACATTCTTTCGCATCAAAACAGACAGGGATGCCCTGCACCGCGCCGATATAGTCCACGGTGCTCTTCTGGTCAAAATATGCAAGGGTAATATGGCGGCTTTGCTTGTCAATCTCGATCGGGGTGATTGGAGTCGGTACTTTTTGGATGAGCGCGAGCCCCCGGTCACGATATTTTTCATTTGTCAGATTGATCAGTTCCTCCAGCATCGAGCCGCGCAGGCCGCGTGAATTCCATGCCATGATATCTTCCCCCTAACGTTCCGGTGAAAAGCCAATCCGTTCCTTTAACCGAAGGAATTCACCGGGCTCTTTTACGGTAAATTCTTTGCCGTTTAAGTAGGAAAAACGTCCTTCATACTCTCCAAACACGATTTGTCCCGCATGCAGGCACTGATGTTTCGTGTGGTATTTCCTGCACAAAAATTTTCCCGCCTCATCGGTATATTTTACATCGCCGAGAATCGGATGTCCTGCCGCCGCCAACTGCGCACGGATCTGATGTGTTTTCCCGGTGATCAGTTCAACCTTAAGATAAGTAAACCCTTCGGCAGCAGAGAGCGGCTCGTATGCAAGGCTCACCTTCCCATACCCTATATCCGCATGTACGGTTTCCGGCAAGAGGCTCACCAGATTTTCCTGCCCGTTCTTTTTCAGATACCCTTCCATCCGCGCCGCCCTATCAATCTTCCCAGCGACAATGCAGGTGTAATACTTGCGTAGCGTCCGCTCGCGGAACGTTTCCGACAAAAACTGCAATCCGGCGAGTGTTTTTCCCGCCGATACAATCCCGCTCGTGTTGCGGTCAAGCCGGTTGCAGACTCCCGGCCGGAACGTGGAAAGCTCCCTTTCCGTGATGCTGCCCCCTTGCTGCATATGCTCCACGACCCATTCATTCAGGGAAAAATCTCCCGGTGCAGCTTTCTGCGTCAGCCAGCCGGCAGGTTTTCCGATGAGCAGAATATCCTCATCCTCGTAGAGGATCACCGGCTGGCTTTTGGGACGTTCGTTTCTCTGTGCTGAATTTCCCGTTTCCCGTCCGGAATGCTCCTTTCCCCATGCAGGGATTTCCGGTTTCCGTCCGGAATGTTCATTCCGCCGTACATGGATTTCAGGCTCCTGCCCCAAACGCCCAATCCACCGTGCGGGGATTTCCGATTCCCGCGCGGAGATTTCCTCCGCCGGTACACACAAAGCCGCCGTGCCGCGCGTCCCGTCCTCCGCAGGAAGCCAGGCTGCCCCGCCAAATTGCCGTATCGTATCGTCGCTCAAAAACAGACGGATGACATCGCCCTGCACCAAGCGCTCCCTGCCCTCCGCCTTTTTCCCGTTCAACGTAATATTCTTTTTGCGAAGCATTTTATAAAAAAAACTGGCCGGGGCATCCTTTAAATATTTCCCGAGAAGTTTTATGAGGGTTCCTCCCTCCTCCCGCCCCGTAACTTTGATTTCCTGCATTTTGCCCCCAATCCTACACCATCAGCGATTTTAAGTACAAGACCAGTTCTTCCTTGATCTCCTGTGCCGGCGCGGAGTGTGCCACCCGCTCATGAAATTTTTTCTCGTCCTTTGTGATGTAGAGTTTTTTTCCGAACATCCGTTTTTTCAACTCCCCGCCCAGATATTTCTCCATGTACGCCGTGTCTTCCTTCTCCCTGCCTGCGAGGCAGAGCACCTCGTCCTGGGTGATCACAAGGAACGAAGCGAACATAATCTTCTCCCTTGAAGTAAAAACCACATCCGTATACATCACATCTTCCCCCAAAAGAAGCCCGCGCACCTTCTCCACCCTCTCTTTTTCCACCGAGCGGTACGGAAGCAACACGATCACGCTGATCAGTGCCTTGGTAGCGGGAAGTACCGTCAAGACGGCAAACACGGTAAAAATATTGCTTTTTTCAAATTTGTTCAGGCAGAGCCCGAGCACAAAAATGCCGATGCCAGCCAGGACATAGCACAGTGTTTTCCGGATGCGGAACGCTTTTTGGGTGTCCACATAGCCCTGTTGCCCGCGCATGGGGCGTTTCTTTCTCTTCGCCATATACCTCCTTCCCACGGCAATGCAAAGTTCCGGCAAGTGTCGTGTTTCGGTCATAATTTTTATTCGTTCATGCGAATTTACAATATCCGGAACTGATTTCCCTGGCAGAAAATAAGAATCTACCGGTTCAAAAACTTCATTCCCCGCTCTCCTTTGCAAATCCAAGTTCCGTGTAGTCCTGAATAAAGTAGTCCGCCATCGCGCGTTTTTTCTCCTCTGCTTCCTTGGAATAGACATCCTGCACGGCACAGACACGCATGCCCGCCGCTTTGCCCGCCTCGATGCCCTTACAGATATCCTCGAACACCAGACAACTCTCCGGCGCGACCCCAAGGGTCTTTGCCACGTACAGGTAGATATCCGGCGCTGGCTTGCCCGCACCAACCTCACATGCCGTGTGCACCTCATCAAAATATTCCTCCGCGGAAAGCGCAGAAAGCACGGTGTGCACGAGTTCCGCCGAGTTGCTTGTCGCAATCCCCGTCCGGATCCCGCGGGACTTTAAATATTTCAGGAAACCGAGCACACCTGGCTTTAAAAAAACTTCACGCGCGTATTTTTCCCATGCCATACGGTTCCAGGTTACCTTCATCTCTTCAATGCTCTCCGTAATCTGCGGAAAACGTCCCTTAAAATACTGCGCCGTCTCCGAAAAACTCATGCCCTCGATCTGGCCTTGCAGCCCTGCCGGAAGCGAAATACCAAAGCGGTCCAGATACTCGATATCAATCTGCTCCCACATCCACATCGAGTCCACCAGCGTCCCGTCAAGATCAAAGAGTACGCCTTTTACACCGTCCATCATGGCGGTAAGCAGGCAGGGGATTTCATCCGCTGCGCGTGCTCTGGCAGAACTTGCTGCCGCAGTGTGATCCCCTGCCGTATGTTCCGCAGTGGCAGCATCCTGCGTTCCGCCTGCCGCCGCTGTGCCGTCCCCGATGGTTCCCTTCCCGGTAGCAGCACTTGCCCCCACCGTGTTTTCCCACGCTGCACATTCCAGGGTGGCAGCATTCCCAGCCCCGCACATTCCATCCTGCCTGCCGCCGCACAAACGCATCAGCCCGGAAAGCTCCTCCGTGCTTAAAGCACGGTACTCCCCTTCCCGCAGCGTCCCATCCAGCCAAAGGGATCCCATCGCAAGGCGCTTTAAGTACAAAACTTCCATTCCGACCGCCGCGAACATACGCTTCACCTGATGGAATTTACCCTCCTGTATGATGAGCCTGACCTCGGAAACCTCCCCTGTCCCCAATATCTCAAGCTTCGCCGGGAGCGCCGTAAAGTCCTCATCCACCGAAAGTCCGGCGGCAAAACGCGCCACATGTTCCTCCTCTACCCTGCCGGAAACTTTTGCATAATAAACTTTATCCACATGCTTTTTCGGCGACAGCAGATTATGTGCCAGCTGCCCGTCGTTTGTGAGCAGCAGCAGCCCTTCGGTATCCTTGTCAAGCCTTCCGACCGGAAACAAATCCCTGCGGTTTGTCCCTGACAAAAGCGAGAGCACCGTCGGCGTTTTTTTATCCTTCGTCGCGGTCAGCACGCCTGCGGGCTTGTTGAGCATGATATATTCTTTTTCCGTGTATCCGATCTCACCGCCGTCAAACGTTACCCGGTCAGCAGGTGATACTTTATAGCCAATATCCCGCACGGTTTCCCCGTTTACTGCCACACGGCATTTTCGGATGTATATTCTCACTTCACTGCGCGTCCCGACTTTCATATCCGCCAGATATTTGTCAAGACGCAGATTCTTTTCCTCCAAATCTTCTCCTCCATCTGAAAAATGTTGCCAAAACATAACACAGCTGCGGCAATCTGCCGCTACATCATCCGCCAGCCCGGCAGATATTTATTCTTCAGGTTTCCGCATCCGCCCTTTGCCCAGCCAAGGGGATACTCCCCCGCGCAGACAAGCACATAGCCGGGAGAAAGTGCTTCCCGCACTGTTATAGATTCACATTTGAGATACCGCACAATATCCGGATGATCCGCAGGCAGCGAATAAACCTCCGGATATTCATCCTTTTTCAGAGCCATCGCCAGTGCCTGGCTCGGCTCGAACCGCCCCTTTTTTTCCTCGCCGAGCAAAAGTCCGGAACGCAGGATGCGCAGGCCGCTTAAGGACGGAAGCCCGTCCGGCATGAGATAGAGCCGACCCTGCCGGTTCTCTATGTCCGCCCTGTCAAACGAAAAGCCGACCTTTTCCATAAACTCTTCCGCCTCCGCGGATAACTTTGCCGCGTGTATGGGCTCAGGATCGTATGCCGCCTGTACGGGTGCGTCCTGCTTTTTTTGCAGGAGCGCAATAAAATGCCCCTCCCCTGAAAGCTTATGCGGCCATAGACGCAGTGTATTTCGGAGTGCCTCCGTGCCATTCTCCACCCATTCCGGCTTTCCGGCCTCAAACCCATCGTAGCACACCCCTTCCGGTGTGTTTCCCGGAAGCGCCGCAGCAAGGGTAAGTTCCGGGAATTGCTCCAAAAGAAACTGTACCGTACCCTCGTCTTCCTCCGGTGAAAAGGTACAGGTTGAATACAGCAGATACCCTCCTGGGGCAAGCATTTTTACTGCCTCCGGCAAAATCTGTTTTTGGAGTTCGCCATAATATCCCGTCCCGTACTGCTCCCAATTTTTCATGATGGCAGGGCTTTTTCGGAACATCCCTTCCCCCGAACACGGGGCATCCACCAGAATCCGGTCAAAATATCCCGAAAACCGTTCTGCAAGTTTGCCCGGTGCTTCGCTTACCACGACGGCATTCTTCACACCGAAGAGCTCAATATTTTTTAACAGTGCCTTGGCCCTGGAATTGCTGATATCATTTGCCACAAGCACCCCTTTCCCGCAAAGCCTTGCTGAAAGCTCCGTACTCTTTCCGCCCGGTGCCGCGCAAAGGTCAAGCACCTTATCGCCCGGTGCCACCGGCAGCAGGCTTGCCGGGGTCATCGCACTTGGCTCCTGTAAATAATACAGACCGGCAAAATAAAACGGGTGCTTTGCCGGGGAAACCTCCTCCGGATAAAAGTACCCATTTTTGATCCAGGGGATGCGGCGGAGAGGGTATGGGAAAATTGCAGGAAAGCACTCCGGTGAAACCTTCAGCGTGTTGACCCGCAGCCCGCCAAACGAAGGGTTTTGGAAGCATTGCACATAATCATCATACTCCGCCCCAAGCTGTAACCGCATCCTTTTTTCATATTCCACCGGAAACCGCATTTTCATCCCCCTTTCCAAACATTCACTTGCATCGTCAGCGCAAACTCTGCGCCTGATATCCCTCCGCGATCACATCCAGTTCATGGTTGAACTTTTCAAGCAACGCCATATCCTCCATATTGTAAATCCGGAAAAACTCGTCCTGTATTTTTACCACTTCCCGCTTGTTTGCCACTTTGTAGAGATTCTGGATATTATTTAAGATATCCGAAATGATATTGGCTTTGATACGGAAAGAATTCTGGGCATCCATGATCTCATCCCGCACCGATGACATTTCCTTATCCAGAATCACGATCGTTTCCGCCGAATTGTGCAGGCGCTGTCTTAAGCGCTCCGGCATATGCTCCTTATATTTGTATTGGAGCGAATGCTCCACCGTCGCCCAAAAATCCATTGCCAACGTGCGGATCTGGATTTCCACCGGGATGGTCTTTGGCCCTTTTACCGTCTCGACCGAATACCAGACGATCATATGGTAGCTCCGGTATCCGCTGTCCTTCTGGTGGGAAATGTAATCCTTCTCGCTTTTTAATCTCATATCCCGGCGATTTTTGATCAGCTCTGCCACACGGAAAATATCCTCCACAAACTGACAGATAATCCGGATACCTGCAATATCCTCAATCTGCTGTTCAATCTCCTCAACTGCGATCCCCTTTTTCTGGGTTTTTTCCAGAATACTTGAAATCGTCTTTACCCTGCCTGTCACCTGTTCGATCGGGGAATATTCCCCTGCCCTGCGGTATTCCCCGATCATATGGTTAAATTTTACCTTGAGTTCTTCCACTGCGAGCGTGTAAGGCTCCAAGATCTCTCTCCATAATTGAATTTGCATAAAAACCCCATTCCTGCCTGCCCCTCGATGTACAATTCACTGCCCTATGCCGGCCTCCCCCTGCGGTATGGCTCCCGCCTGCGGATTTTCTTCCGCCTGCGGGGTTGCTTCTGCCTCCGGCTTTTTCGGGAATAAAAACTCCTGCCACATCGCGCGGTTCTCCGAAAGGTCTGCCACAAGGGCAGCCTTTCCGCGGATGATACTTGTTGTGTAACTTCCCTCCGCCGGAATGCGGCAAGAAGAAAATGTACTTTCAGGCATATTAAAAAATAAATTCAGATAATCGCTGCATTCCTCCCCGGTAATGTCAGTTGTTATCATACGGAAACACTCCGTCAGAATATTGAAAAGTTCCGTTAAGCGCCGCCCCTTGTTCTGCTCATACAGCGCCATGATAAGGCGCTGGCATCTTGCAGTGCGCCCGATATCATTATACTCATTCTGCGCAGTGCCGACATGGCGGATGCGGCAGTAACCGAGCGCCTGATCGCCGTTGAGATGGTTTTCCCCATTGACCATCACACGGTTTTCCGGCACGGAAATATAATTTGTTTTATTCAGGTAATCCGCTTCCTTTGCCGTAAGGGTGACCGTTACGCCTCCGAGCTGGTCAATGAAGGAGCGGAATTTGTCATAAGAAAACAGGAGATAGCCGTCCGGCCGGATTCCAAGATTTTCCTCAAGTGTGTCGTAGACAAGCGCAATACCGCCGCGCGCGTATGCCACGGAAAGATTATCCTCGCCGGCACCCGGCATCGACACAAAGAGATCCCGGAGGATGGTGGTCAGCTTAATTTCCCCGGTATCTGCGTTCACGGTAACAAACAGGATCAGGTCGGAACTTACCTCCCCGCTCCCTTCCCCGTCATCCATCCCAAGGACAAGGAAATGGCAGACCGTCTCCTTCACCGGTTCGGATACCGTCGGCGTTGCCGTGACCGTTAACTCCGGCGCGGCAGACGGCTCAGCTGTATCGTCCGGAATTACGGTAGGTTCCGGGAGAACGGATGGAAAAAACGGGACAACCGCCTTTTGCAGCCTCATTTCTTTCTCCGGAATATATGTTGTATTATCCCCGAACAATTTGCCGATCCCGTGCGCGAGTAAAAAATTTCTGCCGGGCTTTGACACAAAAAGGACCAGCATCCCAACCAAAAAAATCCCGGCAGCAATCAGGGTCGGCAAAAGCCAAGCCGGCAAAACACGTTCCGCCTTCTTCCGCATGCTTTCCTGCACGCTGTATTCCACACCGACCTGGGAAGCCAACTGGTTGCTGATGTTTTCAATCACTGCATCGTCAACTTCCTTTTCCAACGGCACATCGTCGGAGTCGAGGGCGCTCGTATCGATCACCGGAAGTTCTTCCTCGTCCTCCGCAATGGTCAGGATGGACGTATGCCCTTCCATGTCGATGTCGATCACCTCGTTTTTGTAGCCTTCCGGCTCAAGTGCCTTTTCCAGATTTTTTACGAAAGCTTCATCCTTCGTCGGATCAAATTCTTCCGGATACTCATTTTTCCCCATTCATTACTCCTTCGCCGGACACTGCCACCGCGTGCCCAAAAGGCCTTTTGAAAAAAGACCAGTCAAACCGACTGACCTTTTTTCCTTTTCAGCGTTTTAATGCGTCGTAATTCTCTTTTGCCTCCTCCGGTGTATCCGCATACAGATGCTCATACAGATACAAAACATTTGCCTCGATATCGGTCACTACCAATCCGTAAGTGACACCGTTATACCCCTTTTTAGCCGAATCATAGAAGGAATCATTGATCGGGAGACGGTAGGATTCCATTGTGGAAATCCCATTCTCCACAAACATTTCAAGCAGTTTTGAAATCTGCTCCGCCGTCAGGTCCGTCGTGATCTTCGCAAGGCATTTCTCCGTCACCGACAGCAGATTGAATACATTTTGTGATTTATACTTCTGGAAGATTGCCTGCAGGACACGGCGCTGGCGCAGCGTGCGCCCGTAATCGTTTGTCGCCCCGCCGAGCGTCTCGACCTTGCGGATACGGCAATAACCCGCTACCTGGTTCCCGTTCATGTCGTTCATGCCCGCCTTTAAATTGCGGTTTTTTGGGTTCGTGATATAATTCGTCGTGTTCAGGTAATTTGCTTCCTTTGAACCGAGCTCAATCGAAACCCCGCCGAGAATGTCCACGACATCCTCGAACGCCTCAAGTTTTACATAAGCATAACCCATCAGGTCAATTTTATAATAGTCCTCAATTGTATGCATCAGCAGCTCCGGACCCTGACCGTCCCTCCTGCCAACCGCATAGATGGAATTCACTTTCCGTCCCACGCCATCATCAAGTTCGACATACATGTCACGCAGGATGGAGGTGATCTTGACCGTCTTGTCCTTTGTGTTCAACGTAGCAATCATGATCGTGTCGGTGTTCAGGCTGCCGGAATGTACGGTGTCCATGTTCCCCTGGTCGATTCCAAAAATAAGGATATTCTTTACATACTCCTCCTTGCGCACCTCCTCGGCATCCGAAGGTACCGGGGTTACTTGCGGTGAGATCGGTATGTTCTCTCCGCCCTGATTCCCTGAATCCCCCGGTTTTAACGGGAGGACTGCCAGGACAACCCGCTTCATGTCCTCATGGTTTACATGGGTTGTAATATATTTTGCCACGAAATCATATATTACTTTCCGTCCGGGTTTTGTCCCGACCAAAAGCACAGTTCCGAGCAACAGAACCAAAAATATGGAACCGGCTATCAACAATGACTTTTTCAGCTTTCCCATTTTCTTTTTTTCCGATGCCTCCCCAATGGCATCTTCCACCGTATCTTCCCCGCCGTCGAGCTCTTGTGCTACCTGCCGCATCAACGACTCGTTCAGGGAAGCAAACAGTTCTTCCTCCTCATCCTCCTCAAATATCCCGCCGGTATCCACCCGGAAATCAAAATCCCCGGCTTCCTCCGTATCGTCCGCGAAACCGCTCCCAGAGCGTATTCCCACATCTTTGGTAACCCCACCCATTGTTTCCATATCCTCTGGTGCGCCTTTTTTCCTCTCGTCTTCCTGCATGTTTCCCTCTTTCCTGATACCGCGCGCATCGCCGCGGCACCGCATCAATCAGCAGTTTGAAAATCAGAGATTCCCAAACTCCCCCCTAATCCAACGTTTTTCTGGCTTTTCAGCCGTAAAACGACACACAATCTACTCGCTATGATGATACCACAAACCGCATCCGAAGTAAAAGATTTTTTTATTAAGTTTTTATTACAAGGCGGCAAGCAGCTTCTCCAGGAAACGGTATACACGCACGCTGGAAGTGATTCCAAGACGCTCGTTCGGCGTGTGGATATCCTTCATGTCCGGCCCGATCGAGACGATGTCCATGTCCGGGATTTTCTCACAGACCAGCCCGCACTCAAGCCCTGCGTGGATCGCCATGATCTCCGGCTTTCTGCCGTAGCATTCCTCAAAAACCTGCACAAACTTTTCGCGCAGAACGGAATCCCTGCGGTATTCCCAGGCCGGGTACTCGGAATCCGCCACGCAGCTTCCCCCGATAAAATCAAAGAGGAAAATGAGCTTGTCGCGGAGGAAATATTTATAGCTGCCGACGGAACTGCGCACGGAATAGCGAAACTGCGCTTCGCTCTCCCCCAGCGAAAAAATACCAAGGTTTAACGAACTTTCCACAAGCCCCGCGATCTCCCCGCTCATTTTCTGCACGCCGTCCGGTGCCTGCATCAATAAATACAGGAGCTTCTCAAAATCCGCCGGGGACACTGCCCTGGCAGGTTCTGTCCGCACCGCACTTTCCAGCGTTACCGAAAGCTTCATAGCCGGTTCTCTTGCCGAAAGCTCCTTCTCGTAACCGGAAAACAGGCTGCCTATTTTCTCTTGTAACACGGCAACTGCTTCTTTTTTGGCAATAAGCCCCGCCTCGGCAGCACACGGGATCGCGTTGTCCTTCTCGCCGCCCGAAAAAGAAAGCAGCATGAAATCCGCTTTGTTTTCCTCCGCCCAGTGCTTTAAGTCAAACAGCAGCCTCGCCATCAGGTATACCGCGTTGGTACGGTATTTATGGATCTCCGCCCCGGAATGGCCGCCAAGAAGCCCGGAGAGCTTCAGGGTTATGGTATCGCCTTCCGCTGCGGTCCTGCCAAGCGGAAGGCTTCCGTTCACGCGCAGGCCGCCCGCACAGGAAACAAGCACAACTCCCTCGTCCTCGGAATCCACGTTGACCATAAAGCGTCCGGAAAGAAGCGACGGGTCAAGTCCCTTTGCACCGTACATGCCGGTCTCCTCGTCCGTGGTGATCACAACTTCAAGCGCCGGATGGGCGATCGTATCGTCCGCGAGCAGCGCCATACCATACGCAAGCGCAATGCCGTCGTCACCGCCGAGCGTGGTTCCCTTCGCGCCGAGCATGTCACCGTCTACAAAAAGATCCAGGGCTTCCTCCTTAAAATCGTGTAAAACACCTTCCGCCGCCACACAGACCATGTCCATATGTCCTTGGAGCACCACGCCCGTATGTCCCTCGTAACCCGCGCTCGCCGGCTTGTAGATCACTACATTTTTCAGTTCGTCCTGCACATACCGCAGACCGTGTTCTTTTGCGAAACCGACCAGATATCCGCTGATTTTATCGTTGAAACCCGATCCCCTCGGAATGCGGGAGAGTTCCGTAAAATATCGGAGCACATTCTTATAATCTGCTTTATGCAGCATTTCTTCAATATCACCCATCGTCATCCCTCCATTCTGATTTAATTCTTAAACGAGTGGATCGGAGCCGGGATACGCCCGCCCCTGCGGATAAACGCCTCGCAGGAGAAAGAGTTCACCGGCATCACCGGGGCATAGCCCAAAAGTCCTCCGAATTCCACAATATCCCCAACTCCTTTTCCAATCACCGGGATCACCCGCACTGCCGTTGTTTTCTGGTTGATCATGCCGATCGCCATCTCGTCCGCGATAATGCCGGAAATTGTCGTATCGGCGACATCGCCCGGAATTGCAATCATATCAAGACCGACCGAGCAGACACATGTCATTGCCTCCAGTTTTTCAAGCGTTAGGCAGCCTGCCTGTACCGCGTCGATCATTCCCTGATCCTCGCTGACCGGGATAAACGCGCCGCTTAACCCGCCGACATAGGAGGATGCCATGACCCCGCCTTTTTTTACTTGGTCATTTAACAGGGCGAGCGCAGCCGTTGTGCCCGGTGCCCCCGGATATGCAAGACCCATCTCCTGCAAAATCTCCGCCACACTATCCCCGATGGCAGGGGTCGGCGCAAGGGAGAGATCCACGATGCCAAACGGGATGCCAAGTCGTTTGGAAGCTTCCTTCGCGACGAGCTGCCCGACGCGCGTGATTTTAAACGCGGTTTTCTTGATCGTCTCACACAGGGTTTCAAAGTCTTTGCCGCGCGCTGACTCAAGTGCCTTTTTTACAACGCCCGGTCCGCTGACACCGACATTGATGACTGCATCCGCCTCGGTCACCCCATGGAACGCCCCCGCCATAAACGGGTTGTCGTCCGGCGCGTTGCAGAAAATAACAAGCTTTGCGCAGCCGAGCGAATCCTGCTCCTTCGTATGCTCCGCCGTCTTCTTTACAATTTCTCCCATCAGGCGGACCGCATCCATATTGATGCCCGTCTTGGTCGAGCCGACATTGACCGAACTGCACACGCGCTCCGTTGTAGCAAGCGCCTGCGGAACCGACTCCATCAGGAAACGGTCGGCCGCTGTCATGCCCTTGCTCACAAGGGCGCTGTACCCGCCGATAAAATTGACTCCAACAGCTTTCGCCGCCGCATCAAGGGTTTTCGCGATCTCAACAAAATCCCCCTCACTTTTGCATGCCGCCCCCCCCACGAGCGCGATTGGTGTCACGGAAATGCGCTTGTTCACGACCGGAATCCCAAACTCCTTCTCGATCTGCATCCCGGTCTCTACCAGCCCTTTTGCCGTTTTTGTGATCTTGTCATAAATTTTGCGGTTCAGTTCCGAAAGTTCACTGTCCATGCAGTCCAGGAGGCTGATGCCGAGCGTGATCGTGCGCACGTCCAGATTTTCCTTCTCTATCATCGCGTTGGTTTCCATAACCTCGGTAAAATTTATCATACCACTACCATGCCCTTTCAAAAGTCACCCTAAATCCGGTGCATCATATCAAAAATATCTTCCCGCTGTGCCTTGATGACCACACCGATCGTTTCTCCGAGCGCCTCAAGTTCCCCGCTCACCACACCAAATTCCTTTGACGCGCCGTTCGTATCTACAATCATCATCATATTAAAATATCCCGAAACAATCGTCTGGGAAATATCAAGGATATTCACCTTATTGTCCGCAAGATACGTACATACCTTTGCAATGATCCCAACCTGATCCTGTCCCACCACTGTAATGATCGCTTTATTCATCATGCCACCTCTTTCCTGCGCCGCCCCTTTGACGCATGCATTTTTTATCTTATTCCTGCCATTTCGCCTTATGCGCCAAGCCGCAGCATGGCGGACGGTTTCTCCCTGTTTGCCACCGAAATCTCCGGCTGTTGGTGCGGATATTCCCACGTGCTTAGTATTTTCTGCCGCATCGTTTCATATGCCAGCTCCGGGTAATTATTTTCCCGGCTCAGATGCCCTAACACGATATATTTTAATCCTTCATGCAGCAGCCTGCCCGCAAGCTCCGCTGCCGCATCGTTGGAAAGATGCCCGGAAGAACCTAAGATGCGCTGCTTTAAGGAATAGGGATATTTTCCCACAAGCAGCATATTTTCATCATGGTTTGACTCAAGGTACAAAAGCCCGCAGTCTTTTAACGCTTCCAATGTATACTCATCGAAACAACCGAGATCGGTCGCCATCCCGATTTTTTCCGCACCGGCGCTGAATGTATAGCATACCGGGCAGGCCGCATCGTGCGAAATCTTAAACGGATGGACGGTCAACGCCCCGATCGTAATCTTTTGGTCATATGTAACGTTTATAAGCCGTTCCGCCAGAAAATCAGGCTCCTTTTTTGTCCGCATATACGTATCCAACGTATGCTCCGTGGCATAGACCGGAACCTTATGCTTCCTCTCAAATGCCCAAAGCCCCTGGACATGGTCCGTGTGCTCGTGGGTGATAAAGATGGCAGAAAGCTCCTCCGGCAAAACCGAGATCGCCGCAAGCCCCTCCTCGATGCGCTTCGCACTGATCCCTACATCCACAAGCACATGTGTATTTTTCTCACCAATATAGATACAGTTCCCGCTGCTCCCGCTGGCTATACTGCACAACCGCATAGTTCCTCTCCCCCTTCGCAGAAAAAAGGGCGGTAAATACCGTCCCTTTCTGCCTCTTAATCTTCTTTATCTTCCGAAATGATCTTAACCTTCGAATTAAAAAGCTCATCGACCGCTGTTGACAGCGGCTTGTTGCAGGTCGGCTCCACCATCGGCTCCGCGCCGTCGATCAGCTGACGTGCGCGTTTTGCCGTCGCTAAGACAATAGAATAGCGGCTGTTGACCACCGGCTCCTCCCCCTGCTCAACTTCCTGGTTTACTACCTGCATCAAATCTGTATAAGATGGATGTAACATTGTAATGTTTCTCCTTTCCGTTTTGGGTTTTGTATGGTTTTCCCGTACCAATGCATGCGGCAATGTCCGCAAAGCCCGCTGTTAAAGATTCTCCTGGCCTTCTCCCGCGCTATGCCTCCTCCGTGGTCGGTTCTTCCCGCTCCGCAGGGATCTTCCCATTCACCCTTCCGGCAATCGTTTCCGGCAATAGTGCGGACAAAACAATCCTGCCCTCCTCGGACACAATGACGGATTTACATTTTCTTCCGCAGGTCGCGTCCACATAAGTTTCATGGTCTTTGGCCACTGCCACCATGCGCTTGATCGGTGCCGCTTCCGGGCGCACCACCGCCAGGATTTTGTCTGCATTGACCACGTTCCCGTATCCGATATTGATCATCCTGCTCATGGAGATCTCCCCTACTCGATATTCTGAATCTGTTCTCTTACTTTCTCAATTTCGGTCTTTAAATCAATCGCCCGGTTTGTCACGCCAAGGTCGCCCGATTTGGAAAGGATCGTGTTTGCCTCCCGGTTCATTTCCTGCGCGATGAAATCCAGTTTCCTGCCGATGTTGATGCCCTCGGCAAGCGCCTCCTTCATACTTTGGATATGTGCCTTTAACCGAACCGTCTCTTCATCCACACAGATCCGGTCTGCAAAAACCGTGATTTCTGTCGCGAGCACACCCTCGTCCACCCTTGTGTCGCCAAGCAGCTCATTGACCTTTTCGGTCAGCTTCCTCCGGTACTCCGCCACGATCTGCGGGGAACGGTTCTCGATAAATGCCACGGCGGCAAGCATCCCGTCAAGTTTTCCGGTGAGGTCTTTTTGTAGACGCTCCCCTTCCTCGGTGCGCGTTTTCACAAGCTGCTCCGCCGCGCCCCGAACCGCCGCTTCAAGCGTCTGCCAAAGCTCACTCTCATCGATGGACTGTTCCTCGATAACCAAAACTTCCGGCATCCGCGAAAGCATGGAGACACTAACATCATTTTCAAGCCCCAGTTCCGTCTCCATCTGCCGGAACCGTTTCAGGTACTCCCCGGCAATCTCCGGGTTGTAACGCACACATGCCTTTCCCTCACTTTCATCCTCATAAGTGATAAAGACATCCACTTTCCCCCGGCTGATGTGCTGCTTTAACAGATTCCTTATGCCCGCCTCATAAAAACTCAGTTTTTTGGGAAGCTTCACGGAAAGTTCGCAGTAGCGGTGGTTGACCGCTTTCATTTCAACGGTGATCTTTCTTTCCTCATTCGCAATCTCACACCGGCCAAAACCGGTCATGCTTTTCAACATCCACACACACTCTTTCTAAATTTCGTGGAAACTGCCGCAGCAAACATCCCCCGACCTGCCGCAGCTTCTTCTTTTCACGCCGCGGGCAACAGCCCGTCGGCACAATATATCCAGTTTATTATAAGGGAAATCATGACATTCGTCAAGGACAGATTATAATTTTATGCCGCGGATCTGCCGGAAATTCACATCCCACAAGCCGGAACGGATCTGCTAATTAAAATATACAAGCTTATCCTCCGGTTCCGGCGCGGTTTCAATCGCCACCGCGTAAAGAACCGGTCCTTTGCCGCGGTATTCTTTATAAAACTCCACGCGGATCTCGGCAGTCACATAAACATAACTGCGGTTTTTCAGTTCCTCAAACGGGATTGGCCCAACCCCTTCCCCGACCTTGCATAAAAATCCGATGAACGCCACATCATCCACGCAGCAGGTCATTGCAAAGCGCCCCGGTACGAAGCTGCGTTTCGGCAGCTTTTCCGCGCGGTACACCATCGCGCGGAAGTGTACTTTCTTGCCGTTGTACTTCTTTGGATTGTCCATCGCGTCCATATACCACAAACCGTAATCGTCATCGCAGATATCGATCAGGGGTGCGTCAAGATCAAACGGGAGTACCTCCTCCCCCGGGTCGTCCGTCACGCCGTCCGCCGACTCGTAGATGATCTGCCCTTTTCGGTTTACAACCTTGACACTCCGGCGCAGGGCAAGCTTATCCGTGTCGCTCTGGCAGCGGTTGAAAATAATCGTATCGGAAAGCTTAAACTGCCCCATCATGATCGATTTCATATTGTTCAGATAATTCTGGTAGGTCGTGGCATCGATCAGTGTGATGATCTGTACGAGCACCCAGTTTTCCGGCAGTTCCTGCTCCAAAAATTCTTCGACACCCCACATGCCGTTGAACTCGATCATCACGCGCTGCGGGCGGTAATGGGCATTCAGCATCCGCAGGTACTCCGTTGTGAATTCCTCCTTCTCCTCCACCGTGACAACCTCGGCACGGCAGGCAGCAAGCGCCTTCTCGTCATACTCCTCCTCGCCCTCCTCACAGGCAATGACTAGCGTTTTCTCCTTTCCTGAAAAATCCGGGTCTTTTAAAGTTTCCTGTATGAAGGAGGTCTTTCCGCTCTCAAGGAAACCATTCACAATATATACTGGTACTTCCATATTCCCTCACAATCTTTCCTGGTTCCCGCACGTGCGGTACAGGATGCTTTTATGCCAGAAACAACGCTGCAATCTCGTCTTCCTTTAATTTGCTCCCAATCACGCAGATGCGGCCGGTCACGTCCGCAGCACCTCCGCGGATCTCGTACTCGCCCGGCGTTAAATCAAAATGCAGCCACTCCCCGGATACTGCCGGAACAATCCCCTTAGCCCGCAGGATCATGCCGTGGCGGTCGCTCTCGGAAAGCTCGGACAAAGCGGCAGTAAGCTCCTCGCGTGTAAATTTGTGCGGGGTCTCCACACCCCAGCTCGTAAATATCTCGTCTGCGTGGTGATGGTGGTGATGCCCGTCATGGTCGTGGTCATGGCAGCCGCAGGTACAGTTGTCACCGTGGCCGTGGTGATGGCCTTCTTCCTCGTGGCCATGGTGACAGCACTCGTGTTCCTCACCGTCATGGTGATGGCCTTCCCCTCCGTGGCCATGGTGGCAGCACTCGTGTTCCTCACCGTCATGGTGATGGCCTTCCCCTCCGTGGCCATGGT
>CAMRSM010000061.1 GCA_947053345.1 uncultured Lachnospiraceae bacterium | reverse complement strand
TATAAGTCCCGCATATGCCCTCCCACCACCCTTCCCGGCAGTGGCATTTCTGGCCGCTTCGCTCCCATAAATTCCACTGGGGCGCTGTTCCGGGCACATGCTGTTTTACAGTTCAAACTCCGCAAATTCCTGTACGGCCGACATCTCGACATTCTCCGGCTCCGCTTTCGCGTAGGAAAATTCCCCAGACCCCAAAAGCTTCTCCACCGTCAGTTCCGGATTCTGGCAGACGATATTGAGTAGCTCGATAAAATCGCGGATGACCTCGCGCGGCGTGATATTGGTATCCGCCCCGATCCTGCCAAACTCAATCTTAATAAAAGTGATCAGATCATCCTGCGTCAGCCTCTGCCCATACTCAAACAACCCTGCATGGATATCCGCAAGCTTCTCGATCAGCACGAGCATTTCCTCATTGGTCAGCGGCGCGAGTTTGATCACCGGCGCGAGCATGTCCTTCACATCCTCCCCGCCGAAACGCCCCGAAGAAAGCCTTGAACGCAGCGCCTCATAGCTGTACACCCCACGGCGCGTATCCTCAATGCACTGCGGTGTGCCGCCCATGATGATCCCCAAATATTTTGCCTTGCCCTGCAGCGTGTCATTGTACATCGTCAATATTTTCTCATAATTGTACTGGCGCGTAATGCTGTTCGGAATTTTATAAATGTTCACCAACTCGTCAATCAGGATCAGCATGCCGGTATAACCCGCCTGCTTGAGAAAAAATGCGAACAGTTTGATATATTCGTACCAGTCTTCGTCCGTGACCACGATATTCACGCCAAGTTCCGCTTTCGCCTCGGATTTGCCCGCGTATTCCCCGCGGAACCATTTTACTACATGCGCCTTTGTCTCGTCGTCTCCCTCCAGATATGCGCGGTAATACATGGCAAGAAGCTTCGCGAAATCAAAACCGTGCACCATTTCCTGCAAAGTGCCGATCACCTCATAGATCTTTTTTTCCACTTCCGCCGCAAATTCTTCCGAATCCGGTTCCGTCCCGCCCTGCGCCATCACCGCGCCCTGCACACTGCCGATCCAGCGCTCCAGGATCAGGGTGAGCGCGCCGCCCTCCGGGCGTGTTTTCGTGGACATATTGCGGATCAGTTCTTTATAGGTCGCAAGCCCCTGCCCCTTTGTGCCCTGCAATCTGCGCTCCGGCGAAAGATCCGCGTCGACCACCACAAAATTCCGGTCCATCACATAATTGCGGATGGTCTGCAGCAGGAAACTTTTACCGCTGCCGTATTTGCCGACGATGAAACGGAAGGAAGCACCGCCCTCCGCGATGATATCCACATCGTGCAGCAGTGCGGCAATCTCTGTCTCCCTGCCGACCGTGATGTATGGCAGGCCAATGCGCGGCACAACACCGCCTTTCAAGGAATTGATCACAACCTGCGCGATCCGTTTTGGTATTTTCATTTCCATTTTCCCCTTTCCATCCGTTTTTCAGGCACCATAAACCAGCGCGGCAGCCTCCTGCGCGTAATCCTCAAGCACTTCCGGCACCTCCCCGTCAAAAACAATCACCGTGTCGCCAAAATATTCGTAAAGCTTTTCGTTGACCGCGTCGACCACGACCGACAGCATCAGGTGGCGTTCACGCAGATATTCCTCATAGGGTATGCCCTCAAGCAGGCTGCGGAGCAGGGTAAGCTCGGCATCGTTTAAGACGGCATTTCCCTCCGCCGTATTCTTTGCGGTTTTCGGTATCTCCCCTTCCGGTTCCAAATTGTCCATCCATACGAATTCCAACTGCCCCGGTTCTTTCCCCGGCAAATCCCCCTGTGCCGTGCCCTCCACCGCGCCAGGTTCCTGTGCGTATTTTGTCCCGAATCCCTCCCCGGTATCTTCCTCCGACCCTTCCACGATCAGCCTCTCCCTTGTCAGCTCCGCCGCACGCCGTATCCCGGAAAGCTTCGACACATCAATCTCAATAACCGGGACGGCATTCTTTTCTTTCTCCTCAAGCAGCCGGTTGATTTCCTTGTCAATAATATTTATGACAAGCTTCGTCATGCCCTCCGGCTTCAATAGGGCTTTATATTCATAACGCTCACGCATCTGTGCGTCAATGGCGCGCAGGATCAGTCCCATATCTTTATTTTTGGCGCGGCTGCCAAAATACTTTTCACAGCTCCAATGCCCGTTCACACAGCGGTAACGGTGAATCGGATCGATCTCGTATTCGTACTCCCCATACTTTTTATGGTCATAAAACACCGCCGACGGAAACATTTGGTACGCATAAGCCGCAAGCGTGCCGAAATATTTTTCCGCAAGCGTCTTTTTTCCGTGCTTTTCATAATACGCCGTCAGCGCGCGGAACACGCCGCAGGTCACGCGGCACACATCCCCCGCATGCTCCTTGTAGAATTTCGATCCTTCCATGTTGTACTTTGAGAGCGCGCATATGGCAGTAAAATACTCTTGGTCCCCACCCTCCTCCGGGTGAAGGAACGCGAGCATCGCACGGTCAAATACCATTTCCTGTGAGTCCATAAGAAGTTCCGAACCAAGATTATAGTACACGACATAATCACAAAGCCAGCCCTTCATATACCGGTCAAGCTGCAGATCATACTCCCTGTAATGCTCCCAGAACTTTTTCAGGGCAGAATACCCCTCCTCCGCCGTTGGGACACCGATCTGGTGCAACAGCTCATATACATAGACAAACGCAAAGGACAGCGGGGCGTGCGTGACATTGCCCTGCCGCACCTGCGTGCGCCATGAAAAATAGCCCCTCAGCTGAGCCGCATTCATCGCCTGGTATGTCGGGAAGTACCAGGTAAACTCCCCCGGATACAGGCAGTCATCCTCATAATCCTCCATCATCTGCGCCTGACGGTAAAACAACTCCTCCTTCGTCATCCGGCAGCCCTGCGGGCTGCGGGCGAATGCCTTGCACTCCCGGATGCGCTCCGGAACGGAATCGTCAAGCACTTCTTCCATGCGGTACTGCGGCATGAAAACGCGGGGCACCACAGTGGGCGCGGATGGCGGCGCTGCATCCCGCCCCCGCAAAACCTCACGGGGCACAATGCGCTCCTCCCCGTAAGTTTTTTGCTCCGGAACGCGCGGCTGCATCGTATCCGCCCACATCTTCAGTGTCATCTGCTGCATCTGCCGCGTTGTTTCCCGGATCCTCTCGGTCGTGTTCCGGATGTCGCGCAGGGATGATTCCAAGGTGCTTTTCGACGTTCCTTCCTGACGTTTGCCCGCCCATCCATGCGGCCGCGGATTATGCTCTGTCTGCCCCGTCCTTCCACCGCCTGCATGTTGCAGTTCTTTTTTTCCTTCCCCCTTGTGACTGCCCCGCTCCGGATCCCTGTCGGATATGTGTACTTCATTCCCCGCCCATGCCCCGTCCATATCTGTCAGGAAAATTCCCTCCTTCTCCTTCCCTCCGGGTAGCGAGGATGCTTTCCTTCCTGTTTTCCCGGTATGCGCACGTTTCTTTTTCGGCTTTGTATCATGCAAGATCCCCGCGTTTTGCTGCGGAACCGCCTCTTCCTGGTATTTCGCCGGGAGAATGCCTGTCTCCTTCCCGGAAAAAATCTTATCCATCAGGCGGTTTACATTTTCATTAAAAGGATTTCGTCTCGCAGGCACTTTTCCCCCTCCCTTCCGGCTGCCATGACACGGTCTTGCCGTACCGAACATACTTTCTATATATACTACCATACTTTCCAATGGTTTGCAACGGATATTGCATTGATTTCTGCCGACCGTTTTTTGATTTCTAACCGGATTTTAATGTGATCCCCTTGTAATTTTAAAATTAATATGATATTATTTTGATATCAAAACAAAGCATCCATATGACAGAATGTTTCCAATCACTGCTTTGGCAAATTTCATTGATCTACATACCGGAAACAAACATGTCCCGTACAGGTATTGGCCGGAAACGGGCTTTGTGGGTGCATCGCCGCGGGCGCGGCAGAAAGAGAGGGTTTTATGAGTGAAAAAATTTTGGAAGGAAAAAAACATGGGATGCGGATGCTTCTGCTGACACTGCTTCTCTACATTGCCGATATCGCGCTGTTCGCCTTTAGCGTGGAACGTGTGGCGCAGGAACCGTCCCCGGCATACATTGCCTTGCTCGTCGTCAGCATCATTATTTTTCTCTTTGCCTGGATTTTATTCTGCGGGCTGAAAATCTTAAAACCACAGGAAGCACTGGTCTTGACCTTGCTCGGAAAATACGTCGGCACACTCAAAGATAATGGATTTTACTGGGTCAACCCGTTTTGCTCCAGCGTGAATCCCGCTGCAAAGACAAGGCTGAACCAGAGCGGGGATGTGAGCGATTCCACAAGACCATTGGCACTTTCCGGTTCACCGGCCGACGGCATGCAGCTCGCCCTTACATCCAACAAGCTTTCACTAAAGATCATGACTTTAAACAACAGCCGCCAGAAGATCAACGACTGTCTTGGTAACCCGGTCGAGATCGGCATCGCGGTCACCTGGAAGATCGTGGATACCGCAAAAGCCGTGTTCAATGTGGACAATTACAAAGAATTCCTTTCCCTGCAGTGCGACAGCGCCCTGCGCAATGTCGTCCGCATTTACCCGTACGATGTATCACCGAATGTGGACACGACAGGGGACGGTCTGGCGGACGAGGGCAGTCTGCGCGGCTCAAGCGAGATCGTTGCCGCGAAAATCCGCGACGAGATCCAAAAACGTGTGGAGGAGGCAGGGATAACGATCCTCGAAGCGCGCATCACCTACCTTGCTTATGCCCCTGAGATCGCGGCGGTCATGCTGCAGCGCCAACAGGCTTCTGCCATTATTGACGCACGGAAAATGATCGTGGACGGCGCAGTCGGCATGGTGGAGATGGCATTGGAACGCCTGAATGAAAATGATGTGGTAAAACTTGATGAGGAAAGAAAGGCAGCGATGGTATCCAATCTGCTGGTGGTTCTCTGCGGGAACCGAGATGCCCAGCCGATTGTGAATTCCGGAAGCCTGTACTGATATGGCAGACAATAAAAAACAGGTTCCGCTGCGCCTTTCACCGAAATTGTACGATGCCATTGCTGCCTGGGCGGAAGACGATTTCCGTTCGGTGAACGGGCAGATTGAATATCTGCTGACGGAATGTGTGCGGCAGCGGAAAAAGAACGGTAAATATGTGCCGGAAGAGTTGGATGCTCCGCCACAATTGGATATGAAATGAAGACGGAGAAACAAAAAAAGAAGGGAGCGCGTTCTGCCGGCCGGCGGGGCGTGCTTCCCTTCTTTTTGCAAAGCTTTGGGGAAAGTTTATTTTAATGTTCCGTTTTCGTCACAAGTCAGGACAATATGACTGTTTTTTGTATCAAATTTGATGCCAAACCTCTTTTTTACAAAAGTAGCATCTCCAATCGCCTGATTTCCGGAAGCATAGCTGGAAGCAGAATCCAATTGCCAGGCAGTATCCGAAATGCTGGTCGTATACGACGTACTTGTACATGTCGCACCCACGCCGGAATTTACAGAAAACGTGCCATGAAGTTTAAAACTCAATACTTCTTCGTTATCCCCGTTTCGATAAACATATGTTTTTGATCCGGACTTGCTGTACACCGAACCATAAGCCACTGCGCCAACGTCCTGTGTTACCGTGATCGTCAGGGAACTCCCGTCCTCAAAAAACTCCGTCGTCTCACTGACGACCACCCCTGCTGCAGCATCCGCCGCTTCCACATGCACCGGAGTGTCCACTACCGCCGCCGCCCCAGTACATGCAAGCGCCGCCGCCATAAAATACACACACAATTTTTTCATTGCTTTGTTTCCTCCTGTTTTAATTTTTTTCCAATGATCCGTTTCATACGCCGCAATAATAGACTCCCTTTTTGGAAAAGTGTTCCCACTGATTAAAATTTGAAATATAATGCCAGCGAATCCCTATGATCACGCCTGTCATATCAGGATGGTTGCAAGGCGAGACCTGTTCCCCATAAACAAACCGGGGAGATGCCGGCAACTCCTGGATCTCTCTTATGTCCAGCTCATAACTAGCTTTAGGTGATATGATTAAGGCTTTACGATTGTCTATTTTGTATTGGACAACTGCCTGATACAGTCCATTTTCCCAAGCTTTGCTGTCGAGACATATCCCCCCACATAAAAGAAACCTGCGTTTGTACACAATTCTAAAAAGGCAGATAATAAACCAAAGGTCTGGAATTATCATAAGATATCCATATCTGCCCCGCGGCTAACAACAATAAGCAGATCATCACCCCCGCGATGAGACAGCTCCTGATCCAACGTGCCCGGTTCAGCCGCCTTTTCCGTTCCCCGTCATCCATCGCCACAATATAACCGTAACCAAACGTCTCCGCAGCCCCGAAATGTGCCACGACCTCCTCCTTTGTACAATCCGGGTGTTCCTCCAGATAACGATGAAGACTCCCGCCCAGTTCCGCTATCAGCCGCTTCCGGAACGGATATGGACAGTTCTTCTTCACTTCCTTCAGATAGGATTTAACCATCTTCTGATCCATCCACACCTCCCTTCCCCAATGCATCCACATCAGCAATCTCCAGGAGATAAAAAATCCCCCGGGTGATCTGGCAGTATTCCGCCCGAAGCGCCTCCAGATATTCCCGCCCTTCTTCCTCCAAGTGGTAATACACACGGGTTCTTCTCTTCCCCACCTTTTCCTGCCTGTCCGATATTACTTTTTTTTCAAGCAAACGGTAGAGTGTCGGATACAGGGAACTTTCCGCAAGCGTGTACAAACCGTTGCTGCGTGTTGCCAGTTCCTGCGAAATTTGATACCCATACATATCGCCATCCCGTAATAACGTCAGAACCAACAGTTCCACCGTTCCGCGTTTGATACCTTCCGATAAAGCCATGTACTGTCTCTCCTTAATACTAAGAATTCCCGCAACTATACAACTTCTGTCTGCTTCTATGGGTAAATCCCAACTATCATATCAGCAATATTATTTAATGTCAACACCATATATCATGTCAGATTCCCAATGCCGGAAAACATCCCTCTTATTCCAATGCCTGTATCCGCTCCCCTGTGTCATCGTACTCTACCCACACTTCATAAGAACGGATCGCATGTTCGGAATTCCACCATATATTGCATCCCACCCACACGGCTACCGTAAACACACAGGTAGCGACCACTGCCAGGACAATTCCCTTGACCTGCCGTGACTGCTTTATCCATCTTTGCCTTTCCGCATCTTCCATTGCCGATATGTAATTGTACCCAAAGGTTTCCGGGACTCCAAAATGCGCCACAAGCTCTACCATCGTGCCGTCCGGGTTCTCATCCAGAAAATCCTCAAGAGCCCCTTGAAGTTCCGGTATCAGCTTTTTTCGGAATGGATATGGGCAGTTATATTTTACTTTTTTCAAATATCTACTAGCTTCTTTCCAATCCACCTATCCCCCTCCTGTTTCTCTGAAAACGTATAAATTCGCAGTTGCTCTTATTTTGGAATGAATTAATTGTAATCCTATTATTTTTCTTCGTCAATACTATTTGTAAAATAATATTATTGATACATTCTATTTGATACCATATAATACAAAATGAATAGATTGGGAAAGACATAGTTTATGAAATGCCGATGTAGTGATACTTGTCATGAACCTAGTGTACTGACTCATTGATATTTGACAGGTCAGTACACTATTATCAAACGCGATTAATAGTTAATGAAAAGAGTATTTATACTATGGCAGCTTTTTCACTTACATTTTGAATTTGGCATGGAGGAAGCCCTGTTTTTTATGCTTCTTGTTTTTCCTGGTATTTTACCGGGAAAGTTATACCGGCATCACAAAAAGCAATTTACTGTCATATTTATTGCCGTTGTCCTCATCCTGGAATTATTAACCTGCTCCAACAAAATTGCCTGGAGGCTTTTTCAACATGAGCACTGGATTCTGAAGCGGCTTAATTTCCTTTGTTATATAGCAGAATGCGTAATGATTCCTCTAAGACCTTTCATTTAATTTTTCATTATATGGAATCAGCCATACGACCCATTACTTTTTACCGCCTATACTATTCACCAACAAATATTGTTGACAACGCATAGATTTTGTCGTATAATGAAGATGTGCTCCATAATAGGGTGAGAGGACAAAGACATGCAAAATACACATGAATAACAAAAAGCGCTTCCTGCGTCTTGGCAGGAAGCGCTTTTTGTTATCCCCCGATGGAGCCCAAGCAGACATCCCCGCGCCCGGAAGCCGCAATGCCAAAGTGTCAAATGTTATTCACGAAAAAACAATGTTGACAAAGCTCGAATTTTGTCATACAATGGAAATGTGCTTCATAATAGGTTGTGGGGACGAATGCAAAAAAATTTAAAATACGAAAGAAAAAAATACGTTTTAACTTCCAAATAGTCATACAGTGATTGTCTTAAGAAACAAAGAATAGCGGTACAAAAATATGTCACATCTCGTATATGACATATTTTTTTGTTTGTGCAGAATATATATTTTCCTGCACTCCCACTTCCGGAAAATTAAAGCCAGCAATACCATGTGATGAAATACTTTGCACTTCCAATACTATATACAAAATTATATCATTGACAAACATAAAATAATGTCGTATAATAATAGTGTGCTCAATAACAGCTTGAAGAGAATGAACAGAACGAACACATCAAAAAGTTCTTGGCCAAGACAGTTCCGGCGGCAAATCCAGATAAGCGGAAAGATGGAGATAGAAAATTAAACGGATGTCTAGCCAAACCGCTCCCGGCCGAATCGCAGTCTTTTTATATCTGCCATCCGGCCGGGAATCGTTTTTTCGCTTCCGGCATTTTCGTAACACTTCTGTGGCTGTAAGCCCCAAAAGCATCCCACGGCACTTCTACCTTCTCACATTATTGACTGCCGCTACAAGCGCCGCGACCGAACTCTTAATGATATCCTCGTCAATGCCCACGCCCCAGAACATTCTTCCGCCGGATACAATCCCGACATACGCCGCCGCTTTCGACGAAGACCCCGACGAAACCGCATGCTCCTCGTATTCGGTCAGCCGGTATTCCATCCCGAAATACTCTTTTAATGCATTGCTCACCGCGTCAAGCCGCCCGTTGCCGGATGCCGTGACCACTTTCCGTTTACCGCCGCATGCGACCGTCACTTCCGCCGTGATGCCGCCCGTCTGTTTAAAATGGCATTCCGGTACGTCAAACACCGGGCGCGCTTTCACATAAGTATCCTCGAAAATCCGGTAGATCTCCTCCGGTGAAAGCTCCCTGTGCCCCTGATCCGAAACTTCCTTCACACAGACGCGCACTTCATCCCGCATTTTATCCGGCAGGGAGATCCCAAAATTCTGTTTTAAAATAAATGAGATACCGCCCTTCCCGCTCTGGCTGTTGATACGGATCACATCCGACTCATATTCGCGCCCGACATCCTTTGGGTCAAGGGGAAGATACGGAACCGCCCATTTCCCCGGATGGCCTTCCCTCCATGCCATACCTTTTGAAATCGCGTCCTGATGGGAGCCGGAAAATGCGGTGAACACAAGCGAACCGGCATATGGTGTACGTTCCTGCACCTTCATCCCGGTCAAACGCTCATATGTTTCCCGGACGGCGGGGATATCCGAAAAATCAAGCCCCGGATCCACGCCGTGGCAGACCAGGTTCATGGCAAGTGTCACTACATCGACATTTCCCGTGCGCTCGCCATTGCCAAACAACGTGCCCTCCACACGCTCCGCGCCCGCCAGCACCCCGAACTCCGCATCGCTGACCCCCGTTCCGCGGTCATTGTGCGGATGAACGGAAAGCACGACCGCGTCGCGGTACTTCATATGCTTATGCATGTATTCCACCTGCCCCGCAAAAACATGGGGCATTGCGACCTGCACCGTGGAAGGCAGGTTGATGATTGCTTTGCGCTCCCTGGTCGGCCGGAACACATCCAACACCGCGTTGCAGACTTCGCAGGCATATTCCACTTCCGTCTGTGAAAAGCTCTCCGGGCTGTATTCAAAGCGGATATCCCCACCGTCCTGCGCCGCAAGCTCACACAGCAGCTTTGCGCCGTCCACCGCCAGTTTTTTGATTTCGTCCCGGTCTTTTTTGAATACCTGCTCGCGCTGGATCTTCGAGGTCGAATTGTAAAGATGTACGATCACGTGCGGCGCTCCCTTCACAGCCTCAAAAGTTCTGCGGATGATATGTTCCCTGGCCTGTGTCAATACCTGGATGGTCACATCCTGCGGTATCATATCACGCTCGATCAGGGCACGCATAAAATTATATTCCGTGTCGGATGCCGCCGGAAAACCAACCTCGATCTCCTTAAAACCAATCTCCACAAGCATACGGAAAAATTCGATTTTTTCCTCCATGCCCATCGGCTCTACCAGTGCCTGATTGCCGTCGCGCAGGTCAACGCTGCACCAGAGCGGTGCTTTGTCCACATACTCTTTTTTCACCCAGTCGCAGGTCATCGCCTGCGGCACATAGTAGGATCTTTCATACTTTCCTTTGATCTGCTCTCCTGTCATCTTTCCATACCTCCGTTTCCTTTTTGTCCGGGCTGCCGATTTTCTTTGCAATCTTTCTTTGCAAATGCAGACCCCTTTGCAAATGCGCAGGCCAAGCATAAAAAAGCGCCCCTGCGAAATGCCACAACATTTCGCAGAGACGCATGACGCGCGGTACCACTCTGCTTCACGGGAAAAATCCCATGCCCTCACAGGCACAAACATGCCCTTCCCCTTTCTACGGCGGGAGATCCGTCCAAACTTACACAACCGTTACGGTCTTCAGCCGGCAGCTCCAAGGCGAGTTCCCCATCCGCTTCCGGCCACCTCGCACCAACCGATGGCTCTCTGATTTCCCGCTTCCGGCTACTATTCCTTATCAGCGCTTTTGCTCAACTTTTTTAAGTTGTTGATATCATATCACAAGGTGGCAGAAAATGCAAGCAAAAATTTTTCTGCTCCCTGCCGCTGCCTCTCCCGGCCAGTCCTGCTCCCCGCCCGCAAATGCACACTGCAAAAGCGGACGGCAGCCCTTCGCCCATCCTCCAGAAATTCCACAAGCACCAAGACAACCGTTCACGCCTGCACCAAAAACCCCCGGCGCGGAAATCCCCCTGCTTACATAAAACCCGAAAATCCGACTCCCGGACAAAATTCCGGCTCTTCGCACAATACATACCAAAAAAAGTGCGAACTGTTTCCTTGCATATTGAAAATATCGGCTTTCTCGTATATAATAGAAAAGATGCTGTGCCCCGTAACCGGGAAATCAGCCAGAACAGAATGTAACCGTGAAAGGATGGTACCAAAATGATACCGGAAGATAAAAATAACCTGCCTGCCGGCATATCCATCGAACAGACCCTGCTAAAGTGTGTCCATACACTTAATTCCAGCGAAAATATAAAAGCCGCGATCCAGGAACTTCTAAGTATCATCGGGGAGTTCCATGATGCGGAACGCGCCTATATTTTTGAATTTGACAACGATGGTATCATGATGCACAACACATACGAGTGGTGCAGACAAGGCATCGAACCACAGATGGAACTTCTCTCCAACCTTGAGATCAATGTGATCAGCCGTTGGATGGATTATTTCAAAAAACAGGGGGAATTTTACATCAATTCCCTTGACGAGGTGGTTTCCAAAGATTCCGAGGAATACCGCCTGCTTACCATCCAGGGAATTGAAAGCCTGATGGCCGCCCCCCTTATCTCCAACAGCAAACTGGTGGGCTTCCTCGGTGTGGACAATCCGCACCGCTGTACGGAATCCCTGCTGCTTTTGCAGTCCGTTGCGGCGTTTATCATAAACGACATCCAGAAATTGGAGACCATTGAACATAAGATCATCAGCGCGCTCGCCGGTATCTACATTTCCATGCATGTTATCAACCTGCCGGGGGATTCTTACCGCGAGATTACGAGCAACAGCCGCATCAATTCCTTCCTAAGCGGTGAAAAACTTGCCTCCGCACAGCTTTACACTGCGATGCGCGGGATGACCTCCCCCTCGCACCGCGCGCAGGTTCTTGCCTTCACGGATCTTAAAACATTGCCGGAACGCCTGGCCGATACCAACATCATCAGCCAGGAATTCTTAAGCTTTGATTCCGTATGGTGCCGCGCAAATTTCATCGTCGTCAGCTGCGATGAAACAGGAAGACCGGAAACCGTGATCTATGCAGTACAGCGCATTGACGAGGTAAAACGGCGTGAGCTGGAATACCAGAATGCACTGCGCATTGCGCTTGAAAACCAGAATGAAATGTACACGGAGATCCTGCAGCTGCAGGGCAACGGTATCATGGCGGTCCGGATCAGCGACTTTCAGCTGATGGCAATGAATTCCGCCGCGCTCAAGCTCTTTGGTTACGCAAATACAGGGGAATTTGGCGGCGATGTCCACCGCCTGATAGACAAAATCGAGTCGGAACACAAGGAGGAGTATATCCGCGCGATCAAAAACCTAAAGATCGGCGATGCTCCCCATGTGTTTGAGTGGGGGATCCGCCAGCCGGACGGGGAATACCGCTATGTCCTCTCCCATGTAAAAATTGTCAGGCTCTCGAACGGATGCCGTACATGGCTCAACTCCCTCACGGACATCACGGACAAAAAGGGACTGGAAAACAAACTCCTCCGCCTTTCCGAGATGGACGCACTGACCGGGCTGCGCAACCGCGGAAGCGGCGAACACAAGATCGAGAAACTTCTTGCCGCCGGGACAAAGGGGATGTTCTGCCTCTTTGACATTAATAAATTCAAATCCGTCAACGACACCTTTGGGCACGCCGTCGGCGACAAAGTGCTGGTCGCGCTTGCCGACTGCCTAAAACACACTTTCCGTGAAAACGATATTGCCATGCGCCTTGGCGGTGACGAGTATGCCGTCTACGCATCCGGCATCCAGGACGAAGCCTCCGGCAGGGAATGCATCCTGCGCCTCCTTAAGCAGGTGGAAGCCATAAGGATTGAGGAAATGGGGGAACGCAAGGTTTCCGTCAGTCTCGGCGCGGTGCTCTGTGACGGGGAAAAGGGTACGGTATTCGACGAGATTTACCAAAAAGCGGATTCCGCGATGTATATCTGTAAAAACGGGGACGGTGAGCATTTCCGCTTTTATTCGTCCCAATCATAATGAATGCAGGGAAGAATAATCCTGGCTGTAAAGTATATATTCCGGAAAACAACCAAATCCGGGGTGGCGGAAAGATCCACACCCCGGATTTTCTTCGTGAATATTCGATTTTAGGCAGAACCTTTTACAAATAGCACAGTCCCCCTCGCCATGTTCACTCCAACACAGCGCCATCCACAAGCCTGGAAGGATTACCCCAGACGGAGGCTTCCCCATCCAAAATCAGGGTATCCCCTTCGATATCAAAATAGTAAGTATACCATCCGTCATACGTCTGAAAAAACATCCGCTCCCCTGTTACCTCATACGTACCAATCCCAAGGTGGCTGCTGGCCAGCGAAGGAGAAAAGCTTCCGATGCCCGTATCATATACAGAAAAATGCGAACCCTGATACCAGTAATCACCGATGCAGGTATCATTCCCGATCCCCTCGTCCGGATACGGGAAATATACCGTCCCGCGTTCTGCCGTTTCCTGATGTTCCCGGATAAATTCCTCCACATCCCCCGTCCGGATATCAAGCAAATCTTCCCACTCCCAAGCATCCCGGCCCCGAAGGTAAATACGCAGCGCCCCAGGCTCACTTCTCCAGCCTCTTGCCCCGGTCAGCCACACGGAAAATGTCCCATCAATCTCATAGACCCGCATGCCATCCACACTTGTCTCAAAGTATGAATAATCGTCAAAATCTTTTTCTTCCAATGCATCGCCTTTTTTTGCAAGCCGGATCACATCTTCCAATGTCAGGCGGCGCTGCGTAAGCTTTTTCTCATCCACCCGGACCCAGCGCTTATATGCCCACAAACCATCGTTCTCCCGGTCTGCCATGACATTTGTTATGCCGTTTGTTCCGGTTCCTTTATCCGGTGCACCCTCACTGCCGGCTTTCTCCCCTGCATCTGCCATTCCCGTTCCGGTACAAGTACCTCCGTGTGCACCAACCCGTTGATAGACATAAATCCCGTCCTCATCAAACCGATTGACATAATACGTACAGCCAGCCAGCCCTGTCCCGTTTGCCTGTTCTTTGGTCAGGACACCTGCCTGGCGGTAATTAAACGGAAGCTCTGACAGCGGCTGGTATGGGTCTATATACACCCCGTCCTCCATCCGCAGCATTGCCCGCTCCGGCGCGCTCCCCGCCCTGTGAAGAAAGAACACGGCAGTCACAATACCCGCCCCGAAAACCGCTGCGGCTGCCGGAAACAATACCCGCTTTATAAATTGTATCTTTTTCATGATCTTCCCCCTTCCATTCCCGTGCTGCATTCTTTGCATCCCAATATGCCTTCCTTTGGACGTTTTCCCAGCAATGCCGTTCCCGGGCAGCTTCCCCGGCCTACTTTCCGTCCTCCCAACCAACCAGCTCCAGCCGGCGCTCCCCGTCCTCCCCGGCCACGATCCGCAGGCTTCCTGCCACATCGCCCTCCGGATTTTCCGAATCCAGATACCTCCTGCACCGGACGGCCAGCTTCCCGTCCACCATTGCCAGGATATAGTCATATTCACCGCGCTCCCACAGGGTATAAGCCTCGCTCCTGGCATAATCATACACAACAATATGCTCGTCTACGATTCCGGAACCATAGCTTACCGTGGCGCATAGCTCCGGCAGCCCGTCCCCGCTGATATCGGCCAGATACACATTCCAGACCGGCATCCCGGAGATCAAAGGCGTTGTCCCCGACTCTGTCACGGCCGCGACATCCATGCTGGTTGCCCGGAACGTCACGCCCGGAAATTCGTCAATCTGCGTCTCCCAGCTCCGGTCCCAAAACCCCTCCGGCAAAGAACCTCGATAAGCTTCATACCAGCATACTACCCCGTTTCCATCCTGCGTCCCACTTTCCATGCCTGCCCCCTGTTTTGGATCCGTCAGGAAACACACCGCCATGACAATGCATACAAATACCGCCACGGCAACCACCCAGAATACGGGCTTCCGGTAATTCAGCACATTTTTTACACGAACCTTCACCCCGGTCTCCCCGAACGCGAGCGGGCACATATGCACCCCGAACCGCGGCACACTCAAAGTAAGCAGCGCCTGTGAGTAATCCGCCCGCTCCGCCCGCCCGAATGCCCGGATCACGCGCTCGTCACAGGCAAGCTCAATATCCCTGCAAAACAGGACATACGCCACCCAGCACAGGGGCTGGAACCAGTACAGGCTAAGCAGCAGATAACCAAGAACCTTCACCAGATAGTCGCGCCTTTTGATATGCGTCCGCTCATGCAGGACTACATGTTCCACAAGCTTCTCATCCATGCCAAACGGCAGGTAAATACGCGGACGCAGGATGCCGAAAACAAACGGGGAGGACACATTCTCACTCTGGTAGATATTCTCCCGCAAAGGCACGGCAGTCCGCAGGCGGCGGCGCAGGCGCAGGCAGCTGATCCCCGCACATACTGCCATCAGGGCAATACCGAAAAGCCAGATTACCGCCAGGATCGGAATCCATATCTGCAAAGGATTGGCGCTGTCCCCTGGCTGTGGCGCAAAAACTTTGGTGATCACCGGATTTACCATACCGTTAAAGTGACGAAGACCGCTGTGGATCGTGGGCTTTGGTGCATGCATGATTTCCGGGGCAATCGTCTGTGCGCTCGGAATCAGGCTTAGCACGCTCTTTACCGAAATCAGCAAAACCAGGCGCAGTCCAACAAGGCCCCAGAAGACCGGCCGCAGCCACTTTGGCATTTTAGGGAACAGCCCCCGGAAGAGGATAACGGCAAGTATCAGCCATCCCGCGGAAATCCCCGTGTTCACAAAACTTAAAAACAAATCAGCCATCTTCTCCCTCCCTCCGGTAACGGTCAATCATTTTCTGCATTTCACCAATTTCCTCCGAGGATATTTTGCGGTGCCTTGTGAACGCCGCGATAAAAGCGGGGAGTGAACCTCCGAACCTTTTTTCCACCAGTTCGTCGATCTCCGCCGCCTGCACCTCATCCTTCGAGACAAGCGAGGTCACGACCGTATTTTCATTTTTCAGTACACCACGCTCAGAAAGGCGCTTGATGACCGTGTAGGTCGTCGTCGGCTTCCAGTCGAGTTCCTCCTTGCACAATTTCACAAGCTCGCTGCTTTTGACCGGCTCATGTTCCCACAGGATCAAACAGAAACGGTATTCACTTTCAAAAACCTTTGGCATTTCCATGTTGCAAATCCCCCCATTGTCGTACGGATCGTTAGCTCTAACGCGTTAGAATCTACATTTAGTCTAACTCGTTAGAGCTAAAATGTCAAGGGGGTATTTCTGGAAACTTGCTTTCTCCATAAAGGTATTGCCCGCAGCATGCTGACATGATCCGGTTTCCGCTGTACGGATTGCCGCCCAAACAAAAAAGGCGCAGACCCGCGGGGCAGGAATCGCCACGAATGTGCGTCTTCTGCCCGGACACGGGTCTGCGTCGATGGGAAAAATACAACCCAAACCACACTTTGCCGGAACTTCCGGTGTAGGAAAGGCTTTGCTCTGTGCTTCCCTGATATTTACATATCCACTTTCACCTTATCCAAATGCCAAATATCCTTCACATACTCCTCAATCGTACGGTCAGAGGTGAACTTCCCGCTCTTTGCAACGTTAAGGATTGCGGAGTGTGCCCAGGCAGCCTCATTGCGGTATGCCTCCTCGACCTTCCTCTGTGCTTCGGCATATGCCCGGAAATCCTTGAGGATGAAATACTGGTCTGCCCTCTCGTATCCGTTGCTCTCAAGCAGCGAATTGTAAAGCTCGCGGAACAGCTCCGGATCCTGCGGGGAATAGTAACCGTTGATCAGCTGGGTCAATACATTGCGGATGTCAAGATCCGTGTTGTAGATTTCCTTCGGGTTGTATCCGCCATTCTTCTCAAATGCAATGACCTCGTCGGAGGAAAGCCCGAAAATAAAGGCGTTCTCCTTCCCAACCTCCTCCACGATCTCCACGTTCGCGCCGTCCATCGTGCCGAGTGTGAGCGCGCCGTTTAACATAAACTTCATGTTTCCGGTGCCGCTCGCCTCCTTGCTCGCCGTGGAAATCTGCTCAGACACATCCGCCGCCGCGAAAATCCACTCTGCGTTCGAGACACGGTAATTTTCAATAAATACCACCTTGATCTTATTGTTGATGGACTTATCGTTATTGACAACATCCGCCACACTGTTGATCAGCTTGATGACCGCTTTCGCGCGGCGGTATCCCGCGCTCGCCTTTGCGCCGAAAATGAAAGTTCTCGGATAAAATTCCATATCCGGGTTCATCTTGAGTTCATTGTACAGATACATAATATGCAGGATATTTAAAAGCTGGCGCTTGTACTCGTGCAGACGCTTTACCTGAACGTCAAAGATCGAGCGCGGGTCAACCTCGACACCGTTGTGCTCTTTGATATATGCCGCAAGGCGCACCTTGTTCTGGTACTTGATGTTCATAAATTCCCTCTGGCATTTCTCATCGTCCGCGTACACGGCGAGCTTGTCGATATGCGGCAGATCCGTGATCCAGTCGGAACCGATCTTATCCGTCACCCACTGGGCAAGCAGCGGGTTGCCGTGCAGCAGGAAGCGCCGCTGAGTGATGCCGTTGGTCTTGTTGTTGAATTTCTCCGGCCACAGCTGATAGAAATCATGCAGCTGCTCGTTCTTCAAAATCTCGGTGTGCAGCCTCGCTACGCCGTTGACGGAAAAGCTTGCCACAATGGCAAGATGCGCCATTTTTACCTGACCGTCGTACACGATTGCCATTTTCTCGATCTTGCGGTAATCGTTCGGGTATTCCGCCTGAATCTGGAGGATAAAACGGCGGTTGATTTCCTCAACGATCTGGTAAATGCGCGGGAGAAGGCGGGAGAAGAGCTCGAGCGGCCATTTCTCCAGCGCCTCGGACATGATCGTGTGGTTTGTGTACGCGCACGACTTTGTGGTTACTGCCCACGCCTCGTCCCAGGTCAGGTAGTAGTCGTCCATCAGGATGCGCATCAGCTCCGCTACCGTGAGCGTTGGGTGCGTGTCGTTCATCTGGAAGCATACCTTCTCGTAAAGCTTCTTCACATCGTCGTGTTTCTCCATATATTTTTCCACTGCGCGCTGGATGCTGGCGGAAACAAAGAAGTACTGCTGCTTTAAGCGCAGTTCCTTGCCTGCGTAATGGTTGTCGTTCGGGTAGAGCACCTCGCAGATCGTTCTTGCCAGATTTTCCTGCTCCACCGCCTTCTGGTAATCACCCTTGTCAAAAGAATCAAGGTTGAAGGTGTTGATCGCCTCCGCGTCCCAGATACGCAGTGAATTAACCACATTGTTGCCGTAGCCGAGCACCGGAAGATCATACGGAACCGCCATAACGGACTGGTAGTTTTCCTGAATAAAACGCTCCCTGCCGTTCTCATCGCGCATCATGCGCACATAACCGCCGAATTTAACTTCCTTCGCATACTCGGCGCGCTTCATCTCAAACGGGTTGCCGTTTTTGAGCCAGTTGTCCGGCACCTCGATCTGGAAACCGTTTTCGATCTTCTGCTCAAACATGCCGTATTTATAGCGGATGCCGCAGCCGTATGCCGGATAGCCGAGTGTGGAGAGCGAGTCGAGGAAGCATGCCGCAAGACGGCCGAGACCGCCGTTGCCAAGCCCCGCGTCCGGCTCTTCGTCCTCGATCACGTTTAAGTCGAGCCCAAGCTCTTCCAAAGCCTCGCGGATCTGCTTATCCGCACCGAGGTTGATGACATTGTTGCCGAGTGCACGGCCCATCAAAAATTCCATCGACAGGTAGTAGACGGTCTTCGCGTCCTGCTCCTCATACTTTTTGTGCGTCGCGATCCACATATCAACGATATAATCCTTGATTGCGTATGCTACCGCCTGAAAAATCTGCTGCCCTGTCGCTTCCGTGATGTCCTTGCGGAATAAGGTGCGCAGGCTTGACTTCACTTCTTTTTTAAACTCTTCCTTATTGATTTCCATTGGTTTGTCCTCCTATTTATAGTTCCGCAGAATTCCTACACAGCTCCCTTTCCGCGGAAGGCATTTTTTC
>CAMRSM010000060.1 GCA_947053345.1 uncultured Lachnospiraceae bacterium | reverse complement strand
GGAAAGGGAGCTGTGTAGGAATTCTGCGGAACTATAAAAACAGCAGAAGGCCGGAACAGCACCGGAAGGGATTTTGGGAGCAGAGCGGAAAAAATGCCTTCCGCGGAAAGGGAGCTGTGTAGGAATTCTGCGGAACTATAAATAGGAGGACAAACCAATGGAAATCAATAAGGAAGAGTTTAAAAAAGAAGTGAAGTCAAGCCTGCGCACCTTATTCCGCAAGGACATCACGGAAGCGACAGGGCAGCAGATTTTTCAGGCGGTAGCATACGCAATCAAGGATTATATCGTTGATATGTGGATCGCGACGCACAAAAAGTATGAGGAGCAGGACGCGAAGACCGTCTACTACCTGTCGATGGAATTTTTGATGGGCCGTGCACTCGGCAACAATGTCATCAACCTCGGTGCGGATAAGCAGATCCGCGAGGCTTTGGAAGAGCTTGGGCTCGACTTAAACGTGATCGAGGACGAAGAGCCGGACGCGGGGCTTGGCAACGGCGGTCTCGGCCGTCTTGCGGCATGCTTCCTCGACTCGCTCTCCACACTCGGCTATCCGGCATACGGCTGCGGCATCCGCTATAAATACGGCATGTTTGAGCAGAAGATCGAAAACGGTTTCCAGATCGAGGTGCCGGACAACTGGCTCAAAAACGGCAACCCGTTTGAGATGAAGCGCGCCGAGTATGCGAAGGAAGTTAAATTCGGCGGTTATGTGCGCATGATGCGCGATGAGAACGGCAGGGAGCGTTTTATTCAGGAAAACTACCAGTCCGTTATGGCGGTTCCGTATGATCTTCCGGTGCTCGGCTACGGCAACAATGTGGTTAATTCACTGCGTATCTGGGACGCGGAGGCGATCAACACCTTCAACCTTGATTCTTTTGACAAGGGTGATTACCAGAAGGCGGTGGAGCAGGAAAATCTGGCAAGAACGATCTGCGAGGTGCTCTACCCGAACGACAACCATTACGCAGGCAAGGAACTGCGCTTAAAGCAGCAGTACTTCTTTGTTTCCGCCAGCATCCAGCGCGCAGTGGAAAAATATATGGAGAAACACGACGATGTGAAGAAGCTTTACGAGAAGGTATGCTTCCAGATGAACGACACGCACCCAACGCTCACGGTAGCGGAGCTGATGCGCATCCTGATGGACGACTACTACCTGACCTGGGACGAGGCGTGGGCAGTAACCACAAAGTCGTGCGCGTACACAAACCACACGATCATGTCCGAGGCGCTGGAGAAATGGCCGCTCGAGCTCTTCTCCCGCCTTCTCCCGCGCATTTACCAGATCGTTGAGGAAATCAACCGCCGTTTTATCCTCCAGATTCAGGCGGAATACCCGAACGATTACCGCAAGATCGAGAAAATGGCAATCGTGTACGACGGTCAGGTAAAAATGGCGCATCTTGCCATTGTGGCAAGCTTTTCCGTCAACGGCGTAGCGAGGCTGCACACCGAGATTTTGAAGAACGAGCAGCTGCATGATTTCTATCAGCTGTGGCCGGAGAAATTCAACAACAAGACCAACGGCATCACTCAGCGGCGCTTCCTGCTGCACGGCAACCCGCTGCTTGCCCAGTGGGTGACGGATAAGATCGGTTCCGACTGGATCACGGATCTGCCGCATATCGACAAGCTCGCCGTGTACGCGGACGATGAGAAATGCCAGAGGGAATTTATGAACATCAAGTACCAGAACAAGGTGCGCCTTGCGGCATATATCAAAGAGCACAACGGTGTCGAGGTTGACCCGCGCTCGATCTTTGACGTTCAGGTAAAGCGTCTGCACGAGTACAAGCGCCAGCTTTTAAATATCCTGCATATTATGTATCTGTACAATGAACTCAAGATGAACCCGGATATGGAATTTTATCCGAGAACTTTCATTTTCGGCGCAAAGGCGAGCGCGGGATACCGCCGCGCGAAAGCGGTCATCAAGCTGATCAACAGTGTGGCGGATGTTGTCAATAACGATAAGTCCATCAACAATAAGATCAAGGTGGTATTTATTGAAAATTACCGTGTCTCGAACGCAGAGTGGATTTTCGCGGCGGCGGATGTGTCTGAGCAGATTTCCACGGCGAGCAAGGAGGCGAGCGGCACCGGAAACATGAAGTTTATGTTAAACGGCGCGCTCACACTCGGCACGATGGACGGCGCGAACGTGGAGATCGTGGAGGAGGTTGGGAAGGAGAACGCCTTTATTTTCGGGCTTTCCTCCGACGAGGTCATTGCATTTGAGAAGAATGGCGGATACAACCCGAAGGAAATCTACAACACGGATCTTGACATCCGCAATGTATTGACCCAGCTGATCAACGGTTACTATTCCCCGCAGGATCCGGAGCTGTTCCGCGAGCTTTACAATTCGCTGCTTGAGAGCAACGGATACGAGAGGGCAGACCAGTATTTCATCCTCAAGGATTTCCGGGCATATGCCGAAGCACAGAGGAAGGTCGAGGAGGCATACCGCAATGAGGCTGCCTGGGCACACTCCGCAATCCTTAACGTTGCAAAGAGCGGGAAGTTCACCTCTGACCGTACGATTGAGGAGTATGTGAAGGATATTTGGCATTTGGATAAGGTGAAAGTGGATATGTAAATATCAGGGAAGCACAGAGCAAAGCCTTTCCTACACCGGAAGTTCCGGCAAAGTGTGGTTTGGGTTGTATTTTTCCCATCGACGCAGACCCGTGTCCGGGCAGAAGACGCACATTCGTGGCGATTCCTGCCCCGCGGGTCTGCGCCTTTTTTGTTTGGGCGGCAATCCGTACAGCGGAAACCGGATCATGTCAGCATGCTGCGGGCAATACCTTTATGGAGAAAGCAAGTTTCCAGAAATACCCCCTTGACATTTTAGCTCTAACGAGTTAGACTAAATGTAGATTCTAACGCGTTAGAGCTAACGATCCGTACGACAATGGGGGGATTTGCAACATGGAAATGCCAAAGGTTTTTGAAAGTGAATACCGTTTCTGTTTGATCCTGTGGGAACATGAGCCGGTCAAAAGCAGCGAGCTTGTGAAATTGTGCAAGGAGGAACTCGACTGGAAGCCGACGACGACCTACACGGTCATCAAGCGCCTTTCTGAGCGTGGTGTACTGAAAAATGAAAATACGGTCGTGACCTCGCTTGTCTCGAAGGATGAGGTGCAGGCGGCGGAGATCGACGAACTGGTGGAAAAAAGGTTCGGAGGTTCACTCCCCGCTTTTATCGCGGCGTTCACAAGGCACCGCAAAATATCCTCGGAGGAAATTGGTGAAATGCAGAAAATGATTGACCGTTACCGGAGGGAGGGAGAAGATGGCTGATTTGTTTTTAAGTTTTGTGAACACGGGGATTTCCGCGGGATGGCTGATACTTGCCGTTATCCTCTTCCGGGGGCTGTTCCCTAAAATGCCAAAGTGGCTGCGGCCGGTCTTCTGGGGCCTTGTTGGACTGCGCCTGGTTTTGCTGATTTCGGTAAAGAGCGTGCTAAGCCTGATTCCGAGCGCACAGACGATTGCCCCGGAAATCATGCATGCACCAAAGCCCACGATCCACAGCGGTCTTCGTCACTTTAACGGTATGGTAAATCCGGTGATCACCAAAGTTTTTGCGCCACAGCCAGGGGACAGCGCCAATCCTTTGCAGATATGGATTCCGATCCTGGCGGTAATCTGGCTTTTCGGTATTGCCCTGATGGCAGTATGTGCGGGGATCAGCTGCCTGCGCCTGCGCCGCCGCCTGCGGACTGCCGTGCCTTTGCGGGAGAATATCTACCAGAGTGAGAATGTGTCCTCCCCGTTTGTTTTCGGCATCCTGCGTCCGCGTATTTACCTGCCGTTTGGCATGGATGAGAAGCTTGTGGAACATGTAGTCCTGCATGAGCGGACGCATATCAAAAGGCGCGACTATCTGGTGAAGGTTCTTGGTTATCTGCTGCTTAGCCTGTACTGGTTCCAGCCCCTGTGCTGGGTGGCGTATGTCCTGTTTTGCAGGGATATTGAGCTTGCCTGTGACGAGCGCGTGATCCGGGCATTCGGGCGGGCGGAGCGGGCGGATTACTCACAGGCGCTGCTTACTTTGAGTGTGCCGCGGTTCGGGGTGCATATGTGCCCGCTCGCGTTCGGGGAGACCGGGGTGAAGGTTCGTGTAAAAAATGTGCTGAATTACCGGAAGCCCGTATTCTGGGTGGTTGCCGTGGCGGTATTTGTATGCATTGTCATGGCGGTGTGTTTCCTGACGGATCCAAAACAGGGGGCAGGCATGGAAAGTGGGACGCAGGATGGAAACGGGGTAGTATGCTGGTATGAAGCTTATCGAGGTTCTTTGCCGGAGGGGTTTTGGGACCGGAGCTGGGAGACGCAGATTGACGAATTTCCGGGCGTGACGTTCCGGGCAACCAGCATGGATGTCGCGGCCGTGACAGAGTCGGGGACAACGCCTTTGATCTCCGGGATGCCGGTCTGGAATGTGTATCTGGCCGATATCAGCGGGGACGGGCTGCCGGAGCTATGCGCCACGGTAAGCTATGGTTCCGGAATCGTAGACGAGCATATTGTTGTGTATGATTATGCCAGGAGCGAGGCTTATACCCTGTGGGAGCGCGGTGAATATGACTATATCCTGGCAATGGTGGACGGGAAGCTGGCCGTCCGGTGCAGGAGGTATCTGGATTCGGAAAATCCGGAGGGCGATGTGGCAGGAAGCCTGCGGATCGTGGCCGGGGAGGACGGGGAGCGCCGGCTGGAGCTGGTTGGTTGGGAGGACGGAAAGTAGGCCGGGGAAGCTGCCCGGGAACGGCATTGCTGGGAAAACGTCCAAAGGAAGGCATATTGGGATGCAAAGAATGCAGCACGGGAATGGAAGGGGGAAGATCATGAAAAAGATACAATTTATAAAGCGGGTATTGTTTCCGGCAGCCGCAGCGGTTTTCGGGGCGGGTATTGTGACTGCCGTGTTCTTTCTTCACAGGGCGGGGAGCGCGCCGGAGCGGGCAATGCTGCGGATGGAGGACGGGGTGTATATAGACCCATACCAGCCGCTGTCAGAGCTTCCGTTTAATTACCGCCAGGCAGGTGTCCTGACCAAAGAACAGGCAAACGGGACAGGGCTGGCTGGCTGTACGTATTATGTCAATCGGTTTGATGAGGACGGGATTTATGTCTATCAACGGGTTGGTGCACACGGAGGTACTTGTACCGGAACGGGAATGGCAGATGCAGGGGAGAAAGCCGGCAGTGAGGGTGCACCGGATAAAGGAACCGGAACAAACGGCATAACAAATGTCATGGCAGACCGGGAGAACGATGGTTTGTGGGCATATAAGCGCTGGGTCCGGGTGGATGAGAAAAAGCTTACGCAGCGCCGCCTGACATTGGAAGATGTGATCCGGCTTGCAAAAAAAGGCGATGCATTGGAAGAAAAAGATTTTGACGATTATTCATACTTTGAGACAAGTGTGGATGGCATGCGGGTCTATGAGATTGATGGGACATTTTCCGTGTGGCTGACCGGGGCAAGAGGCTGGAGAAGTGAGCCTGGGGCGCTGCGTATTTACCTTCGGGGCCGGGATGCTTGGGAGTGGGAAGATTTGCTTGATATCCGGACGGGGGATGTGGAGGAATTTATCCGGGAACATCAGGAAACGGCAGAACGCGGGACGGTATATTTCCCGTATCCGGACGAGGGGATCGGGAATGATACCTGCATCGGTGATTACTGGTATCAGGGTTCGCATTTTTCTGTATATGATACGGGCATCGGAAGCTTTTCTCCTTCGCTGGCCAGCAGCCACCTTGGGATTGGTACGTATGAGGTAACAGGGGAGCGGATGTTTTTTCAGACGTATGACGGATGGTATACTTACTATTTTGATATCGAAGGGGATACCCTGATTTTGGATGGGGAAGCCTCCGTCTGGGGTAATCCTTCCAGGCTTGTGGATGGCGCTGTGTTGGAGTGAACATGGCGAGGGGGACTGTGCTATTTGTAAAAGGTTCTGCCTAAAATCGAATATTCACGAAGAAAATCCGGGGTGTGGATCTTTCCGCCACCCCGGATTTGGTTGTTTTCCGGAATATATACTTTACAGCCAGGATTATTCTTCCCTGCATTCATTATGATTGGGACGAATAAAAGCGGAAATGCTCACCGTCCCCGTTTTTACAGATATACATCGCGGAATCCGCTTTTTGGTAAATCTCGTCGAATACCGTACCCTTTTCCCCGTCACAGAGCACCGCGCCGAGACTGACGGAAACCTTGCGTTCCCCCATTTCCTCAATCCTTATGGCTTCCACCTGCTTAAGGAGGCGCAGGATGCATTCCCTGCCGGAGGCTTCGTCCTGGATGCCGGATGCGTAGACGGCATACTCGTCACCGCCAAGGCGCATGGCAATATCGTTTTCACGGAAAGTGTGTTTTAGGCAGTCGGCAAGCGCGACCAGCACTTTGTCGCCGACGGCGTGCCCAAAGGTGTCGTTGACGGATTTGAATTTATTAATGTCAAAGAGGCAGAACATCCCCTTTGTCCCGGCGGCAAGAAGTTTCTCGATCTTGTGTTCGCCGCTTCCGCGGTTGCGCAGCCCGGTCAGTGCGTCCATCTCGGAAAGGCGGAGGAGTTTGTTTTCCAGTCCCTTTTTGTCCGTGATGTCCGTGAGGGAGTTGAGCCATGTACGGCATCCGTTCGAGAGCCTGACAATTTTTACATGGGAGAGGACATAGCGGTATTCCCCGTCCGGCTGGCGGATCCCCCACTCAAACACATGGGGAGCATCGCCGATCTTTAGGTTTTTGATCGCGCGGATATACTCCTCCTTGTGTTCCGACTCGATTTTGTCTATCAGGCGGTGGACATCGCCGCCAAATTCCCCTGTATTTGCGTAACCAAAGAGCTTGAGCGCGGCGGAATTCATTGCCATCAGCTGAAAGTCGCTGATCCGGACCGCCATGATACCGTTGCCCTGCAGCTGCAGGATCTCCGTGTACATTTCATTCTGGTTTTCAAGCGCAATGCGCAGTGCATTCTGGTATTCCAGCTCACGCCGTTTTACCTCGTCAATGCGCTGTACTGCATAGATCACGGTTTCCGGTCTTCCTGTTTCATCGCAGCTGACGACGATGAAATTTGCGCGGCACCATACGGAATCAAAGCTTAAGAATTCCTGGCTGATGATGTTGGTATCGGCCAGGCGTTCCGGCAATGTTTTAAGATCCGTGAAGGCAAGAACCTGCGCGCGGTGCGAGGGGGAGGTCATCCCGCGCATCGCAGTGTAAAGCTGTGCGGAGGCAAGTTTTTCACCGCTTAGGAAGGAATTGATGCGGCTGTTGCTCGTAATCTCGCGGTAAGAATCCCCCGGCAGGTTGATAACATGCATGGAAATGTAGATACCGGCGAGCGCGCTGATGATCTTATGTTCAATGGTCTCCAATTTCTGGATGTCGTTTATGATAAACGCCGCAACGGACTGCAAAAGCAGCAGGGATTCCGTACAGCGGTGCGGATTGTCCACACCGAGGAAGCCCACCAGTTTGCTGTTGGAGATAAGGGGGGCGGCCATCAGGCTTTCAATTCCCTGGATGGTAAGCAGGCGGTATTCCTCGGAATCTTTGGAAACCACCTCGTCAAGGGAATTGATGTAAAATTCCCCCTGTTTTTTGAAATAATCCATCCAACGGCTGATCACATTGATCTCAAGGTTGGAGAGAAGTTCCATCTGTGGTTCGATGCCTTGTCTGCACCACTCGTATGTGTTGTGCATCATGATACCATCGTTGTCAAATTCAAAAATATAGGCGCGTTCCGCATCATGGAACTCCCCGATGATACTTAGAAGTTCCTGGATCGCGGCTTTTATATTTTCGCTGGAATTAAGTGTATGGACACACTTTAGCAGGGTCTGTTCGATGGATATGCCGGCAGGCAGGTTATTTTTATCTTCCGGTATCATTTTGGTACCATCCTTTCACGGTTACATTCTGTTCTGGCTGATTTCCCGGTTACGGGGCACAGCATCTTTTCTATTATATACGAGAAAGCCGATATTTTCAATATGCAAGGAAACAGTTCGCACTTTTTTTGGTATGTATTGTGCGAAGAGCCGGAATTTTGTCCGGGAGTCGGATTTTCGGGTTTTATGTAAGCAGGGGGATTTCCGCGCCGGGGGTTTTTGGTGCAGGCGTGAACGGTTGTCTTGGTGCTTGTGGAATTTCTGGAGGATGGGCGAAGGGCTGCCGTCCGCTTTTGCAGTGTGCATTTGCGGGCGGGGAGCAGGACTGGCCGGGAGAGGCAGCGGCAGGGAGCAGAAAAATTTTTGCTTGCATTTTCTGCCACCTTGTGATATGATATCAACAACTTAAAAAAGTTGAGCAAAAGCGCTGATAAGGAATAGTAGCCGGAAGCGGGAAATCAGAGAGCCATCGGTTGGTGCGAGGTGGCCGGAAGCGGATGGGGAACTCGCCTTGGAGCTGCCGGCTGAAGACCGTAACGGTTGTGTAAGTTTGGACGGATCTCCCGCCGTAGAAAGGGGAAGGGCATGTTTGTGCCTGTGAGGGCATGGGATTTTTCCCGTGAAGCAGAGTGGTACCGCGCGTCATGCGTCTCTGCGAAATGTTGTGGCATTTCGCAGGGGCGCTTTTTTATGCTTGGCCTGCGCATTTGCAAAGGGGTCTGCATTTGCAAAGAAAGATTGCAAAGAAAATCGGCAGCCCGGACAAAAAGGAAACGGAGGTATGGAAAGATGACAGGAGAGCAGATCAAAGGAAAGTATGAAAGATCCTACTATGTGCCGCAGGCGATGACCTGCGACTGGGTGAAAAAAGAGTATGTGGACAAAGCACCGCTCTGGTGCAGCGTTGACCTGCGCGACGGCAATCAGGCACTGGTAGAGCCGATGGGCATGGAGGAAAAAATCGAATTTTTCCGTATGCTTGTGGAGATTGGTTTTAAGGAGATCGAGGTTGGTTTTCCGGCGGCATCCGACACGGAATATAATTTTATGCGTGCCCTGATCGAGCGTGATATGATACCGCAGGATGTGACCATCCAGGTATTGACACAGGCCAGGGAACATATCATCCGCAGAACTTTTGAGGCTGTGAAGGGAGCGCCGCACGTGATCGTACATCTTTACAATTCGACCTCGAAGATCCAGCGCGAGCAGGTATTCAAAAAAGACCGGGACGAAATCAAAAAACTGGCGGTGGACGGCGCAAAGCTGCTGTGTGAGCTTGCGGCGCAGGACGGTGGGGATATCCGCTTTGAATACAGCCCGGAGAGCTTTTCACAGACGGAAGTGGAATATGCCTGCGAAGTCTGCAACGCGGTGTTGGATGTGTTCCGGCCGACCAGGGAGCGCAAAGCAATCATCAACCTGCCTTCCACGGTGCAGGTCGCAATGCCCCATGTTTTTGCGGGGCAGGTGGAATACATGCATAAGCATATGAAGTACCGCGACGCGGTCGTGCTTTCCGTTCATCCGCACAATGACCGCGGAACGGGGGTCAGCGATGCGGAGTTCGGGGTGCTGGCGGGCGCGGAGCGTGTGGAGGGCACGTTGTTTGGCAATGGCGAGCGCACGGGAAATGTCGATGTAGTGACACTTGCCATGAACCTGGTCTGCCACGGCGTGGATCCGGGGCTTGATTTTTCGGATATCCCCGCCGTCCGGGAAACATATGAGCGTTTGACCGGGATGAAGGTGCAGGAACGTACACCATATGCCGGTTCGCTTGTGTTCACCGCATTTTCCGGCTCCCATCAGGACGCGATTTCAAAAGGTATGGCATGGAGGGAAGGCCATCCGGGGAAATGGGCGGTTCCGTATCTTCCCCTTGACCCAAAGGATGTCGGGCGCGAATATGAGTCGGATGTGATCCGTATCAACAGCCAGAGCGGGAAGGGCGGTATCTCATTTATTTTAAAACAGAATTTTGGGATCTCCCTGCCGGATAAAATGCGGGATGAAGTGCGCGTCTGTGTGAAGGAAGTTTCGGATCAGGGGCACAGGGAGCTTTCACCGGAGGAGATCTACCGGATTTTCGAGGATACTTATGTGAAAGCGCGCCCGGTGTTTGACGTACCGGAATGCCATTTTAAACAGACGGGCGGCATCACGGCGGAAGTGACGGTCGCATGCGGCGGTAAACGGAAAGTGGTCACGGCATCCGGCAACGGGCGGCTTGACGCGGTGAGCAATGCATTAAAAGAGTATTTCGGGATGGAATACCGGCTGACCGAATACGAGGAGCATGCGGTTTCGTCGGGGTCTTCGTCGAAAGCGGCGGCGTATGTCGGGATTGTATCCGGCGGAAGAATGTTCTGGGGCGTGGGCATTGACGAGGATATCATTAAGAGTTCGGTCGCGGCGCTTGTAGCGGCAGTCAATAATGTGAGAAGGTAGAAGTGCCGTGGGATGCTTTTGGGGCTTACAGCCACAGAAGTGTTACGAAAATGCCGGAAGCGAAAAAACGATTCCCGGCCGGATGGCAGATATAAAAAGACTGCGATTCGGCCGGGAGCGGTTTGGCTAGACATCCGTTTAATTTTCTATCTCCATCTTTCCGCTTATCTGGATTTGCCGCCGGAACTGTCTTGGCCAAGAACTTTTTGATGTGTTCGTTCTGTTCATTCTCTTCAAGCTGTTATTGAGCACACTATTATTATACGACATTATTTTATGTTTGTCAATGATATAATTTTGTATATAGTATTGGAAGTGCAAAGTATTTCATCACATGGTATTGCTGGCTTTAATTTTCCGGAAGTGGGAGTGCAGGAAAATATATATTCTGCACAAACAAAAAAATATGTCATATACGAGATGTGACATATTTTTGTACCGCTATTCTTTGTTTCTTAAGACAATCACTGTATGACTATTTGGAAGTTAAAACGTATTTTTTTCTTTCGTATTTTAAATTTTTTTGCATTCGTCCCCACAACCTATTATGAAGCACATTTCCATTGTATGACAAAATTCGAGCTTTGTCAACATTGTTTTTTCGTGAATAACATTTGACACTTTGGCATTGCGGCTTCCGGGCGCGGGGATGTCTGCTTGGGCTCCATCGGGGGATAACAAAAAGCGCTTCCTGCCAAGACGCAGGAAGCGCTTTTTGTTATTCATGTGTATTTTGCATGTCTTTGTCCTCTCACCCTATTATGGAGCACATCTTCATTATACGACAAAATCTATGCGTTGTCAACAATATTTGTTGGTGAATAGTATAGGCGGTAAAAAGTAATGGGTCGTATGGCTGATTCCATATAATGAAAAATTAAATGAAAGGTCTTAGAGGAATCATTACGCATTCTGCTATATAACAAAGGAAATTAAGCCGCTTCAGAATCCAGTGCTCATGTTGAAAAAGCCTCCAGGCAATTTTGTTGGAGCAGGTTAATAATTCCAGGATGAGGACAACGGCAATAAATATGACAGTAAATTGCTTTTTGTGATGCCGGTATAACTTTCCCGGTAAAATACCAGGAAAAACAAGAAGCATAAAAAACAGGGCTTCCTCCATGCCAAATTCAAAATGTAAGTGAAAAAGCTGCCATAGTATAAATACTCTTTTCATTAACTATTAATCGCGTTTGATAATAGTGTACTGACCTGTCAAATATCAATGAGTCAGTACACTAGGTTCATGACAAGTATCACTACATCGGCATTTCATAAACTATGTCTTTCCCAATCTATTCATTTTGTATTATATGGTATCAAATAGAATGTATCAATAATATTATTTTACAAATAGTATTGACGAAGAAAAATAATAGGATTACAATTAATTCATTCCAAAATAAGAGCAACTGCGAATTTATACGTTTTCAGAGAAACAGGAGGGGGATAGGTGGATTGGAAAGAAGCTAGTAGATATTTGAAAAAAGTAAAATATAACTGCCCATATCCATTCCGAAAAAAGCTGATACCGGAACTTCAAGGGGCTCTTGAGGATTTTCTGGATGAGAACCCGGACGGCACGATGGTAGAGCTTGTGGCGCATTTTGGAGTCCCGGAAACCTTTGGGTACAATTACATATCGGCAATGGAAGATGCGGAAAGGCAAAGATGGATAAAGCAGTCACGGCAGGTCAAGGGAATTGTCCTGGCAGTGGTCGCTACCTGTGTGTTTACGGTAGCCGTGTGGGTGGGATGCAATATATGGTGGAATTCCGAACATGCGATCCGTTCTTATGAAGTGTGGGTAGAGTACGATGACACAGGGGAGCGGATACAGGCATTGGAATAAGAGGGATGTTTTCCGGCATTGGGAATCTGACATGATATATGGTGTTGACATTAAATAATATTGCTGATATGATAGTTGGGATTTACCCATAGAAGCAGACAGAAGTTGTATAGTTGCGGGAATTCTTAGTATTAAGGAGAGACAGTACATGGCTTTATCGGAAGGTATCAAACGCGGAACGGTGGAACTGTTGGTTCTGACGTTATTACGGGATGGCGATATGTATGGGTATCAAATTTCGCAGGAACTGGCAACACGCAGCAACGGTTTGTACACGCTTGCGGAAAGTTCCCTGTATCCGACACTCTACCGTTTGCTTGAAAAAAAAGTAATATCGGACAGGCAGGAAAAGGTGGGGAAGAGAAGAACCCGTGTGTATTACCACTTGGAGGAAGAAGGGCGGGAATATCTGGAGGCGCTTCGGGCGGAATACTGCCAGATCACCCGGGGGATTTTTTATCTCCTGGAGATTGCTGATGTGGATGCATTGGGGAAGGGAGGTGTGGATGGATCAGAAGATGGTTAAATCCTATCTGAAGGAAGTGAAGAAGAACTGTCCATATCCGTTCCGGAAGCGGCTGATAGCGGAACTGGGCGGGAGTCTTCATCGTTATCTGGAGGAACACCCGGATTGTACAAAGGAGGAGGTCGTGGCACATTTCGGGGCTGCGGAGACGTTTGGTTACGGTTATATTGTGGCGATGGATGACGGGGAACGGAAAAGGCGGCTGAACCGGGCACGTTGGATCAGGAGCTGTCTCATCGCGGGGGTGATGATCTGCTTATTGTTGTTAGCCGCGGGGCAGATATGGATATCTTATGATAATTCCAGACCTTTGGTTTATTATCTGCCTTTTTAGAATTGTGTACAAACGCAGGTTTCTTTTATGTGGGGGGATATGTCTCGACAGCAAAGCTTGGGAAAATGGACTGTATCAGGCAGTTGTCCAATACAAAATAGACAATCGTAAAGCCTTAATCATATCACCTAAAGCTAGTTATGAGCTGGACATAAGAGAGATCCAGGAGTTGCCGGCATCTCCCCGGTTTGTTTATGGGGAACAGGTCTCGCCTTGCAACCATCCTGATATGACAGGCGTGATCATAGGGATTCGCTGGCATTATATTTCAAATTTTAATCAGTGGGAACACTTTTCCAAAAAGGGAGTCTATTATTGCGGCGTATGAAACGGATCATTGGAAAAAAATTAAAACAGGAGGAAACAAAGCAATGAAAAAATTGTGTGTGTATTTTATGGCGGCGGCGCTTGCATGTACTGGGGCGGCGGCGGTAGTGGACACTCCGGTGCATGTGGAAGCGGCGGATGCTGCAGCAGGGGTGGTCGTCAGTGAGACGACGGAGTTTTTTGAGGACGGGAGTTCCCTGACGATCACGGTAACACAGGACGTTGGCGCAGTGGCTTATGGTTCGGTGTACAGCAAGTCCGGATCAAAAACATATGTTTATCGAAACGGGGATAACGAAGAAGTATTGAGTTTTAAACTTCATGGCACGTTTTCTGTAAATTCCGGCGTGGGTGCGACATGTACAAGTACGTCGTATACGACCAGCATTTCGGATACTGCCTGGCAATTGGATTCTGCTTCCAGCTATGCTTCCGGAAATCAGGCGATTGGAGATGCTACTTTTGTAAAAAAGAGGTTTGGCATCAAATTTGATACAAAAAACAGTCATATTGTCCTGACTTGTGACGAAAACGGAACATTAAAATAAACTTTCCCCAAAGCTTTGCAAAAAGAAGGGAAGCACGCCCCGCCGGCCGGCAGAACGCGCTCCCTTCTTTTTTTGTTTCTCCGTCTTCATTTCATATCCAATTGTGGCGGAGCATCCAACTCTTCCGGCACATATTTACCGTTCTTTTTCCGCTGCCGCACACATTCCGTCAGCAGATATTCAATCTGCCCGTTCACCGAACGGAAATCGTCTTCCGCCCAGGCAGCAATGGCATCGTACAATTTCGGTGAAAGGCGCAGCGGAACCTGTTTTTTATTGTCTGCCATATCAGTACAGGCTTCCGGAATTCACAATCGGCTGGGCATCTCGGTTCCCGCAGAGAACCACCAGCAGATTGGATACCATCGCTGCCTTTCTTTCCTCATCAAGTTTTACCACATCATTTTCATTCAGGCGTTCCAATGCCATCTCCACCATGCCGACTGCGCCGTCCACGATCATTTTCCGTGCGTCAATAATGGCAGAAGCCTGTTGGCGCTGCAGCATGACCGCCGCGATCTCAGGGGCATAAGCAAGGTAGGTGATGCGCGCTTCGAGGATCGTTATCCCTGCCTCCTCCACACGTTTTTGGATCTCGTCGCGGATTTTCGCGGCAACGATCTCGCTTGAGCCGCGCAGACTGCCCTCGTCCGCCAGACCGTCCCCTGTCGTGTCCACATTCGGTGATACATCGTACGGGTAAATGCGGACGACATTGCGCAGGGCGCTGTCGCACTGCAGGGAAAGGAATTCTTTGTAATTGTCCACATTGAACACGGCTTTTGCGGTATCCACGATCTTCCAGGTGACCGCGATGCCGATCTCGACCGGGTTACCAAGACAGTCGTTGATCTTCTGGCGGCTGTTGTTTAAAGTCATGATCTTTAGTGAAAGCTTGTTGGATGTAAGGGCGAGCTGCATGCCGTCGGCCGGTGAACCGGAAAGTGCCAATGGTCTTGTGGAATCGCTCACATCCCCGCTCTGGTTCAGCCTTGTCTTTGCAGCGGGATTCACGCTGGAGCAAAACGGGTTGACCCAGTAAAATCCATTATCTTTGAGTGTGCCGACGTATTTTCCGAGCAAGGTCAAGACCAGTGCTTCCTGTGGTTTTAAGATTTTCAGCCCGCAGAATAAAATCCAGGCAAAGAGAAAAATAATGATGCTGACGACGAGCAAGGCAATGTATGCCGGGGACGGTTCCTGCGCCACACGTTCCACGCTAAAGGCGAACAGCGCGATATCGGCAATGTAGAGAAGCAGTGTCAGCAGAAGCATCCGCATCCCATGTTTTTTTCCTTCCAAAATTTTTTCACTCATAAAACCCTCTCTTTCTGCCGCGCCCGCGGCGATGCACCCACAAAGCCCGTTTCCGGCCAATACCTGTACGGGACATGTTTGTTTCCGGTATGTAGATCAATGAAATTTGCCAAAGCAGTGATTGGAAACATTCTGTCATATGGATGCTTTGTTTTGATATCAAAATAATATCATATTAATTTTAAAATTACAAGGGGATCACATTAAAATCCGGTTAGAAATCAAAAAACGGTCGGCAGAAATCAATGCAATATCCGTTGCAAACCATTGGAAAGTATGGTAGTATATATAGAAAGTATGTTCGGTACGGCAAGACCGTGTCATGGCAGCCGGAAGGGAGGGGGAAAAGTGCCTGCGAGACGAAATCCTTTTAATGAAAATGTAAACCGCCTGATGGATAAGATTTTTTCCGGGAAGGAGACAGGCATTCTCCCGGCGAAATACCAGGAAGAGGCGGTTCCGCAGCAAAACGCGGGGATCTTGCATGATACAAAGCCGAAAAAGAAACGTGCGCATACCGGGAAAACAGGAAGGAAAGCATCCTCGCTACCCGGAGGGAAGGAGAAGGAGGGAATTTTCCTGACAGATATGGACGGGGCATGGGCGGGGAATGAAGTACACATATCCGACAGGGATCCGGAGCGGGGCAGTCACAAGGGGGAAGGAAAAAAAGAACTGCAACATGCAGGCGGTGGAAGGACGGGGCAGACAGAGCATAATCCGCGGCCGCATGGATGGGCGGGCAAACGTCAGGAAGGAACGTCGAAAAGCACCTTGGAATCATCCCTGCGCGACATCCGGAACACGACCGAGAGGATCCGGGAAACAACGCGGCAGATGCAGCAGATGACACTGAAGATGTGGGCGGATACGATGCAGCCGCGCGTTCCGGAGCAAAAAACTTACGGGGAGGAGCGCATTGTGCCCCGTGAGGTTTTGCGGGGGCGGGATGCAGCGCCGCCATCCGCGCCCACTGTGGTGCCCCGCGTTTTCATGCCGCAGTACCGCATGGAAGAAGTGCTTGACGATTCCGTTCCGGAGCGCATCCGGGAGTGCAAGGCATTCGCCCGCAGCCCGCAGGGCTGCCGGATGACGAAGGAGGAGTTGTTTTACCGTCAGGCGCAGATGATGGAGGATTATGAGGATGACTGCCTGTATCCGGGGGAGTTTACCTGGTACTTCCCGACATACCAGGCGATGAATGCGGCTCAGCTGAGGGGCTATTTTTCATGGCGCACGCAGGTGCGGCAGGGCAATGTCACGCACGCCCCGCTGTCCTTTGCGTTTGTCTATGTATATGAGCTGTTGCACCAGATCGGTGTCCCAACGGCGGAGGAGGGGTATTCTGCCCTGAAAAAGTTCTGGGAGCATTACAGGGAGTATGATCTGCAGCTTGACCGGTATATGAAGGGCTGGCTTTGTGATTATGTCGTGTACTATAATCTTGGTTCGGAACTTCTTATGGACTCACAGGAAATGGTATTTGACCGTGCGATGCTCGCGTTCCTTCACCCGGAGGAGGGTGGGGACCAAGAGTATTTTACTGCCATATGCGCGCTCTCAAAGTACAACATGGAAGGATCGAAATTCTACAAGGAGCATGCGGGGGATGTGTGCCGCGTGACCTGCGGCGTGTTCCGCGCGCTGACGGCGTATTATGAAAAGCACGGAAAAAAGACGCTTGCGGAAAAATATTTCGGCACGCTTGCGGCTTATGCGTACCAAATGTTTCCGTCGGCGGTGTTTTATGACCATAAAAAGTATGGGGAGTACGAATACGAGATCGATCCGATTCACCGTTACCGCTGTGTGAACGGGCATTGGAGCTGTGAAAAGTATTTTGGCAGCCGCGCCAAAAATAAAGATATGGGACTGATCCTGCGCGCCATTGACGCACAGATGCGTGAGCGTTATGAATATAAAGCCCTATTGAAGCCGGAGGGCATGACGAAGCTTGTCATAAATATTATTGACAAGGAAATCAACCGGCTGCTTGAGGAGAAAGAAAAGAATGCCGTCCCGGTTATTGAGATTGATGTGTCGAAGCTTTCCGGGATACGGCGTGCGGCGGAGCTGACAAGGGAGAGGCTGATCGTGGAAGGGTCGGAGGAAGATACCGGGGAGGGATTCGGGACAAAATACGCACAGGAACCTGGCGCGGTGGAGGGCACGGCACAGGGGGATTTGCCGGGGAAAGAACCGGGGCAGTTGGAATTCGTATGGATGGACAATTTGGAACCGGAAGGGGAGATACCGAAAACCGCAAAGAATACGGCGGAGGGAAATGCCGTCTTAAACGATGCCGAGCTTACCCTGCTCCGCAGCCTGCTTGAGGGCATACCCTATGAGGAATATCTGCGTGAACGCCACCTGATGCTGTCGGTCGTGGTCGACGCGGTCAACGAAAAGCTTTACGAATATTTTGGCGACACGGTGATTGTTTTTGACGGGGAGGTGCCGGAAGTGCTTGAGGATTACGCGCAGGAGGCTGCCGCGCTGGTTTATGGTGCCTGAAAAACGGATGGAAAGGGGAAAATGGAAATGAAAATACCAAAACGGATCGCGCAGGTTGTGATCAATTCCTTGAAAGGCGGTGTTGTGCCGCGCATTGGCCTGCCATACATCACGGTCGGCAGGGAGACAGAGATTGCCGCACTGCTGCACGATGTGGATATCATCGCGGAGGGCGGTGCTTCCTTCCGTTTCATCGTCGGCAAATACGGCAGCGGTAAAAGTTTCCTGCTGCAGACCATCCGCAATTATGTGATGGACCGGAATTTTGTGGTGGTCGACGCGGATCTTTCGCCGGAGCGCAGATTGCAGGGCACAAAGGGGCAGGGGCTTGCGACCTATAAAGAACTGATCCGCAATATGTCCACGAAAACACGCCCGGAGGGCGGCGCGCTCACCCTGATCCTGGAGCGCTGGATCGGCAGTGTGCAGGGCGCGGTGATGGCGCAGGGCGGGACGGAACCGGATTCGGAAGAATTTGCGGCGGAAGTGGAAAAAAAGATCTATGAGGTGATCGGCACTTTGCAGGAAATGGTGCACGGTTTTGATTTCGCGAAGCTTCTTGCCATGTATTACCGCGCATATCTGGAGGGAGACGACGAGACAAAGGCGCATGTAGTAAAATGGTTCCGCGGGGAATACGCGGGCAAATCCGAGGCGAAAGCGGAACTTGGCGTGAATATCGTGGTCACGGACGAAGACTGGTACGAATATATCAAACTGTTCGCATTTTTTCTCAAGCAGGCGGGTTATACCGGCATGCTGATCCTGATTGACGAGTTGGTGAACATTTATAAAATTCCGAACAGCATTACGCGCCAGTACAATTATGAGAAAATATTGACGATGTACAATGACACGCTGCAGGGCAAGGCAAAATATTTGGGGATCATCATGGGCGGCACACCGCAGTGCATTGAGGATACGCGCCGTGGGGTGTACAGCTATGAGGCGCTGCGTTCAAGGCTTTCTTCGGGGCGTTTCGGCGGGGAGGATGTGAAGGACATGCTCGCGCCGGTGATCAAACTCGCGCCGCTGACCAATGAGGAAATGCTCGTGCTGATCGAGAAGCTTGCGGATATCCATGCAGGGTTGTTTGAGTATGGGCAGAGGCTGACGCAGGATGATCTGATCACTTTTATTAAGATTGAGTTTGGCAGGATCGGGGCGGATACCAATATCACGCCGCGCGAGGTCATCCGCGATTTTATCGAGCTACTCAATATCGTCTGCCAGAATCCGGAACTGACGGTGGAGAAGCTTTTGGGGTCTGGGGAATTTTCCTACGCGAAAGCGGAGCCGGAGAATGTCGAGATGTCGGCCGTACAGGAATTTGCGGAGTTTGAACTGTAAAACAGCATGTGCCCGGAACAGCGCCCCAGTGGAATTTATGGGAGCGAAGCGGCCAGAAATGCCACTGCCGGGAAGGGTGGTGGGAGGGCATA
>CAMRSM010000059.1 GCA_947053345.1 uncultured Lachnospiraceae bacterium | reverse complement strand
GTTCCGCATATCCCCTTCCCAGTACCTATGGCCCGCAGTGGGATTCCCGTCCGATGTAGCTTTCGGTAATCCCACTGGGCACTGTTTTGGGCATATGCTGTTTTTAGTTCCGCATATCCCCTTCCCAGTACCTATGGCCCGCAGTGGGATTCCCGTCCGATCATGGCTTTCGGTAATCCCACTGGGCACTGTTTTGGGCATATGCTGTTTATTGTTTCGTCTGCTTCTTTGGCGATGTGAGCGCGAAGCTTTGGTCTACTAGGTCAAGTACCGTGTCCCTGCCTACCGTCCCGTCAAGGAGCACCGAAATCCACCTCGTCTTGTTCATATGGTATGCCGGAAGAAAACCCACCGTGTTTTTTAGTATCATGACCATGTCCGGATCACATTTGACGTTTAAAACATCGACCTCGCCGTCCCCACCAATCCCCAGACGCACCCGCTCAACCTTCATAACAAGGGCGTACCATTTCCGGTTGTCCGCATGGCGCAGCACCGCCGCATCTGGCGTGTCTTCCCACAGGTATTCCGCGTCGGACCGGTATTTCTTTCTTCCATATGCCAAAACTTCTTCCCGCAAAGTTTTATTTCCCATCTTCCTGTCCCCCGCAATATTTTCTCACGGTGTTTCCTTCTTTTTCAGCCTCCGCAGATCTTCTTTCTGCTCCGGCGCGACACGGTAACTCTCGCACGCTTTCTGGATCGCTTTATTGTGTGTCCAGACAGCAAGGCGCTCCTCCTGCAGGTAAGGCAGCGCGGCATCGTACTGCTTTGCGAGCGCCGTTGCAAAATACCAGGCGACCATCATATTGATATAATATTCCTCCGACCGCAGGCCGGCGACGAGTGCAAGATACTCCTCGTCAAAATCTTCCTCCAGATAATAGCGCATCAGCATCCCGATACCAAAACGCACCGTGTAAGTCCTTCCGGAAGCAATCCATTCCCTGATATGTATGAGCAAATCTTCCTTGTGTTTCGCGAATACTTTCGGCGAGAACATGTCACAGGTCGCCCAGTTATCAATGTAGGGCAGGAAGCGCCCCGCCAGCCTTAAGCAGTCCCGGTAATCCTGGATCTGCTCCACAACAAAAGCATGGACATTGTTCTCGTCATAGTACTGGTGCGGTAGCTGCTCCAAAAATACGGAAACCCGCGGATCCCTCACAAGCCCCTTCGCATATTTGCGAAGCTTTGGGATCCGCACACCGATAATATTTTCCTTCGCGACATTCGGGATCAGCCCCGCCTGAAAATCCCGGTAAGTTTTATCCTGCATGGCAAACAGAGCCGCTCGCAATTCCTCTGTAAACTCCGACATATCCTCCGGCTCCTTTCATGCTTCCCGGTAGTCTGCCCCGAGCCGGTCATCGTACGCGGCACGTATCCCGCCGATATACTTTGGACGGGTACGCGCCGCCACAAGCGGGGCTTCCCCGATATGATCCAGCGCAAGACGCACCGGAACGGCAACACGCCTTAAATGCATACCAATCAGCGTATTGCCGATATCAAGCCCCGCATGCGCCCGGATTTCCTCCACGACAACCGGGTGTGAAAACGCACGGTATGCCTCCGCCGCAAACGACCCGCCCGCCTTTTTCTGCGGCACGGCGTTCACGATCTCCATATCCGGCACAGCTTCCTGTTCAATGACAATCGCGCGGTTCAAGTGCTCACAGCATTGCGCCGCCAGAAAAACACCGTGCTCGGCAAGTGCCTGTGCGATGCCCGCGTAGAGTTTGGCAGCCGTATCCGGGTCGGAGTTCGTGCCGATCTTCTTCCCTGTCACCTCGCTCGTCGAGCAGCCGACGACCATGATCTGGCCTTGTGTAAGTCCCGCGCACGCACACAGTTCCTTCGCCGCGCGGTACGCCTGTTCCCTGATATCCTCCATGATGAACCTCCCTGCTGCAACCTTTTTTTAACATATGGCGCAAATTTTGGCACAACACAAAACTTGCGGGTCAAAAATCCAAAATCCGAACAATACCCCCACCAAAACAGCAAACCATAACAACACCTTCCCACAAATAACCCCATGCAAAACTGTCAGCCAGAACTTCTATCCCCTTCCGCCTCTCTCCCGTCCGCATGGAAAAATTCATACACCTGCCGCGCTGCCCTGCGGTTAAATTCCGGAAGTTCCGCGATTTCCTCCTCCGCTGCCGCCTTCAGCGCATCCAGTGACTGGTAATGCTTCATCAGCGCCCTGCGCCGCACCGCACCGATGCCCGGAATGTCGTCTAAGATCGAGTGCACCTGCGCCTTGCCGCGCAGCGAGCGGTGATATTCGATCGCAAACCGGTGCGTCTCGTCCTGAATGCGCGTGATCAGCTTAAACGCCTCACTGCCCGTGTCGATCGGAATCTCCACATTATTGTAATACAGCCCCCTCGTGCGGTGATGGTCATCCTTTACCATGCCGCAAACCTTGACACTCGTGATCCCAAGCTCCGCCAACACTTCAAGACAAACATTGACCTGACCCCGCCCGCCGTCCATCATGATCAGATCCGGAAAACGGTGGAAACTGTCAAGCGCCGCGTCCTGCTTTGCCTGCCCGTCCTCCTTGTTCATGCCGTGCAAAAAGCGTCTCGTCAGCACCTCCCGCATGCTCGCGTAGTCGTCCGGACCTGCGACCGTGCGGATCTTAAATTTCCGGTAATCGTTCTTTTTCGGGCGGCCGTTCTCATAGACCACCATCGAGCCGACCGATTCAAACCCGCTTGTGTTGGAAATATCGTAGGATTCAATGCGGTAAATGGAGGACATCGAAAGCCAGTCCGCGATCTGCTTTACCGCCCCGGTCGTGCGCGCCTCCTCCCGCTTGATCTTCTCGGTATCCTGCTGCAATACCATTGACGCATTTTTCTCCGCAAGTTCAATCATGCGCTCCTTCTCGCCCCGCTGCGGGACAAGAATCTTTACCTTGCCACCGCGCTTTTCGGAAAGCCAGCGCGCAATCAGTTCCCCGTCCTCCTCCCGCAGAGCCGTGCCAAGCAGGAGTTCCCGCGGGATGTACGGTGTCCCCGCATAATATTGTTTGATGAAATTTGCCATAATATCCGCGCGCTCCTCATTCTCCACACCAGTCAGGTAAAAATGCTCCCGCCCGAGCATCTTGCCCTCGCGGATAAAGAACACCTGTACAACCGCCTCGTCGCCCGCCGTCGCAAAAGCAATGATATCGCGGTTGCTCCCCGCCGTATCGCTCGCTTTCTGCTGCTGGGAAAGCTTTTTTACGCTGTTTAGAAGGTCGCGGTATTCCGCCGCTTTCTCAAATTCCATCTTCTCGGATGCTTCCATCATGGAGGCGGTCAGCTTTTTCGTGAGGATGCCGTAATTGCCGCCTAAAAACTCCAAAATCTCATCAATGTTCTTCCGGTATTCCGCCGCCGGGACATTTCCCTGGCAGGGTGCTTTGCACTGCCCGATATGGTGGTAGAGGCACGGGCGTTCCGCCGCTTTCTCCCCCGCAAGCTGCTTGTTGCAGTTGCGGTACTGGTACGTTTTGCGCAGAAGTTCCAAGGTCTCCTTGACCGCGTATGCACTCGTGTACGGTCCAAAATATTTTGCTTTGTCCTTCTTCTGCCTGCGCGCATAAAGTACGCGGGGATACAACTCGTTTACCGTCACCTTGATGTAGGGATAGCTCTTATCATCTTTCAGCATCGTGTTATACTTCGGATGGTGTTCCTTGATCAGGTTACACTCCAGGACAAGAGCTTCCATCTCGGAATCCACGACAATATATTCAAAATAAGCGATGTTGGCGACCATCTGCTGGATCTTTGGCGATTTGCCGCGGCTGCTTTGGAAATACTGGCGCACGCGGTTCTTCAGGCTGATTGCCTTCCCGACATAAATAATTGCGTCATGCGAATCGTGCATGATATAGACACCGGGTTTTCCCGGCAGCTTTTTCAATTCTTCTTCCAAATCAAACATCATTTTTCTCCGTAAATAAAAAAATCGCTCTCAACCAGTTTCTAAGACCGCTTTTTCCGGGGGAGCGCAACCTTGCCCCCACGCAGGAAACCGGCAGGCAAAACACAGCGCACAGTTCTCTGTTTTGCCTGCCGGTTCTATTTTATCATATTTCCGTTTCCGCCGCAACGGAAGAAATCACTTCGCCCTTATTTTCTTCCCCGGACAAATTTTCCGGTTTCGTTTCGTCCTCCCCGCAGATTCCTTTCGCCTCACGGTAGATTTTCATAAATTCCTTGCCGCTTATGGTCTCCTTCTCGATCAAAAACGCCGCCAGCCGGTCCAACGACTCCCGGTTTTCCGAAAGCAGCGCGCGCGCCTTTTCATGTGCCACACGCAGCAGCTCCATCACCTCATGGTCAATCTCCGCTGCCGTCTCATCCGCACATTTCAAGACCGGCCTGCCGTCCAGATAACGGTCCTCCACCGACTCCAGGCCCATGAGCCCGAATTTCTCCGACATGCCGTACTGTGTAACCATCGCCCGCGCGATCGAAGTCGCTTTCTCGATATCGTTCGACGCACCGGTCGTCACCGAGCCGAACACCAGCTCCTCCGCCGCGCGCCCGGCAAGCAGTGTCACGAGCCTTGCCAAAAGCTCCTCCTTGCTCATCAGATATTTCTCTTCCTCCGGCACCTGCATCACATAGCCCAAAGTCCCCATCGTGCGCGGCACGATCGTGATCTTCTGCACCGGTTCCGCTTTCTTTTCCAATGCGGTGACAAGCGCGTGCCCAATCTCGTGGTATGCCACGATCTTTTTCTCCTCTGCACCAAGGATGCGGTCTTTTTTCTCCTTGCCCGCGATCACGACCTCCACCGACTCAAAAAGATCATCCTGCGTAACGACCGTCCTGCCTTCCTTGACCGCTAAAATCGCCGCCTCGTTGATCATATTTGCAAGGTCAGAGCCAACCACGCCGGACGTTGCGAGGGCAATCGCCTCCAAGTCCACGGAGTCATGCATCAGCACGTTTTTCGCGTGCACTTTCAATATCTCAAGCCTTCCCTTCAGATCCGGCTTATCGACAATGACGCGCCGGTCAAAGCGCCCCGGCCGCAGCAATGCCTTGTCAAGAACGTCCGGGCGGTTGGTCGCAGCCAGAATCACCACACCCTTCGACGCATCAAAACCGTCCATTTCCGAAAGCAGCTGGTTTAACGTCTGCTCGCGCTCATCATTGCCACCGCCGTAGTGGGAATCCCTGCTCTTCCCGATGGCATCAATCTCATCTATGAATACGATGCAGGGTGCCTGGCTCTGCGCCTGACGGAACAAATCGCGCACACGCGATGCGCCGACCCCAACAAACATTTCCACGAAGTCCGATCCGGAGAGGGAGAAAAACGGCACTTTCGCCTCGCCCGCCACCGCCTTTGCAAGCAGTGTCTTTCCGGTTCCGGGTGGTCCTACGAGCAGCGCGCCCTTCGGCAGCTTCGCCCCAATCCGCGTATATTTCCCCGGATTGTGCAGGAAATCGACAAGCTCCGTGACAGACTCTTTTGCCTCATCCTGCCCTGCAACATCCTTAAACGTCACCCCGGTCTCCTTCTCGACATAGACTTTCGCGTTGCTCTTCCCGACATTGCCCATCATGCCGCCGTTTTTCGTCAGCATGCGGAACAAAAGGATCATCACCACGTAGATCAGCACGAACGGCAGCACATAGGAAAGTATGATATCTAATATCGTGACCGTCTTGTCCGTGTAGGTCGCCGTATAGCGGATCCCCGCTTCCTCGCAGCGCTGCTGCAGCCCCGTGTCGTACGGAAAATATCCGGTGTAGTAGGTGATGCCGCCGTTATAGTCGATGCCCGCAGTAACCGGCGTGAGAACGATGCGCTCCTTGTCCGGCTGTACCTCGATCGCCGAGAGCTTGCCCTGTTCCAACAGGTCGATAAACTCGCTGTAGGTAATCTCCTTGAATGTGCTTGCCTCCATCTGTTTTGACATATAAGAAAACGAAAACACAACAAACAGAGCCGCGATCAGGCAGAAGATCCAGCTGAAACGGTTATTGCGCTTGCGGTTGTTATCCTGGTTATTTCCATTCTGGTTTTGGCCATTTGGGTTATTGTTCTGATTCTCCATGAGATCTCCTTCTTATCGGTAGCTTCTTTTGCTTTTCACGAATATTATAGTCACTACCCTTCCATAAATCAAGCAAATTGACAGCGAATTCACGTAAATTTCATTTTTGGGGCAGTCCGCGTATGTTCCCTGGCATAAAAAACGGCAGGGACATTTTGACAAAAATAGTACTGGATTTTTCCCGGAAACTGTGTTATGATAAATGAAGTTTTTATTTAGGAACCGCTTTGCGGCACTAACAAAGGCGTTAGCGTTTAAAACAGAGTATTATTCCACCGAAAGAGCCGGATAATACATGTTTTAGATGCTTTTTTTATTTGTGCCAAGATGCAGGAAGGGAGGTATAATTCATGTGTGTAAAATATGTATTCGTAACAGGCGGCGTGGTGTCCGGACTTGGGAAAGGCATCACAGCGGCATCCCTCGGACGGCTGCTTAAAGCGCGCGGCTACCACGTGACCATGCAGAAATTCGACCCCTACATCAACATCGACCCCGGCACGATGAACCCGATCCAGCACGGTGAGGTTTTCGTGACGGACGACGGTGCGGAGACGGATCTCGACCTCGGACATTACGAGCGCTTTACCGACGAGAACCTGACCAAAAACTCCAATGTCACAGCCGGGAAAATCTTCTGGTCGGTGCTCTCCAAAGAGCGCCGCGGCGATTTCGGCGGCGGCACGGTGCAGGTAATCCCGCATATCACAAACGAGATCAAAGACCGCTTCTACCGCCCGGAAACGAACCAGACGGCGGGCGCGGATGCCCCGCATATTGCGATCATTGAAGTCGGCGGTACCGTCGGCGACATCGAAAGCCAGCCTTTCCTTGAGGCCATACGGCAGTTCCGCCAGGAAGCAGGTTCTGCAAATACACTGCTCATCCACGTCACACTGGTTCCTTATCTGAAAGCCTCCGGCGAGATGAAGACCAAGCCGACGCAGGCGAGCGTCAAGGACCTACAGGGCATGGGGCTGCGTCCGGATATCATCATGTGCCGCACCGAACTGCCGTTAGCGCCCGGCATCCGCGAAAAAATCGCGCTTTTCTGCAATGTCCCAAGCTCACATGTGTTGCAGAACCTTGATGCCGAAACACTCTGCGAGGTACCTCTGATGTTAGAGCGCGAACATCTTGCCGATGTGGCATGCGAATGCCTTGGGCTTGCCTGCCCGCCGCCCGACCTCAGCGGATGGACCCGGATGGTGCACGCGTGGAAGCATCCGCAGCGACGCGTTCGCGTTGCGCTCGTCGGAAAATACACTCAGCTGCATGATGCCTACATCAGCGTGGCGGAAAGTCTAAGACACGGGGCCGTCGCCCACCGCGCGGAAGTCGAAATCAAGTGGGTTTCTTCCGAGGATGTGACGGAGGAATCCGTAGAGACACTGCTCTCGGACGTGAACGGCATCATAGTACCGGGCGGCTTCGGCGGGCGCGGCATCGCGGGGAAGATCCTTGCCATCCGCTATGCCCGCGAGAAAATGGTTCCCTTCCTGGGGCTCTGCCTCGGTATGCAGCTCTCCGTCGTTGAGTTTACGCGCAGCGTTGTCGGCTACCCGGATGCAAACAGCACGGAACTGGACCCGCAGACCACACACCCTGTCATCCACCTGATGCCGGACCAGAACGGGGTAATCAACCTTGGCGGGACGCTGCGGCTCGGTTCCTATCCCTGCGTGCTCGATAAGACAAGCAAGGCTTACCACCTCTACGGCATGGAAACAATCACGGAACGCCACCGCCACCGCTACGAGGTCAATAACGAATACCGCGGTGTCCTTGTGCAAAACGGCATGAAACTTTCCGGCTTATCCCCGGACGGCCGCATCGTCGAGATGATCGAACTGCCCTGCCACCCGTGGTTCATTGCCACTCAGTCCCACCCGGAATTTAAATCGCGGCCGAACCGCCCGCACCCGCTGTTTCAGGGGTTCATCGGGGCAGCACTCGCACGCACCCCCTAACATTGCTCAATCACCCTCGCCCACGGTACATAGTCCAAAAGCATCTCCCGGTTCTCTTCCCCCATAAGATGGCAGAGGGACGGGTAATGGATGCACACCTGCGTCTGCCCGTCTTTCTGTTTCAATGCCTTGCGGACCAAAGTGCAGTCCGGGTCATAGACCAGGCGCAGCCTCTTATCCGCGATAAAACCCCCGACATCCGAGAAAGCACACGCAAGCTTCAGCAGGTTCATATCATTTTCGTACACCTCAACCCAGACATCGCTTTCCACGAGTTCAAGCAGCTTTTTGACAACATACCCCATACCAAAGCCAAAAACGACATATTTCTTCGCGCCCGGCACCATCCAGCTCCTCGCAAGCAGGAATGCCTCCTGCGACACATGGTGGTTCGTGTGCAGATAAATGGTATTGCCCCAGATATCCGGCACCCCGGCCGTCATCTCACCGCAGGAAGTAAACTCCACGCAGTACCCCTGCGCCAAAAGCTGCTCCGGGTATAGATCCGCCTCCAAAAGGCGCAGTATCCGGCTGTAGCGCTGCTTGCGCTCGTCGGCATCCTTCACAAAAAGAGTGGTGGAGCGGCGCAGCTTCCTGTCAAGTGCCTCCAGATTTTTTTGGTAGTCCCCCTCGTCAAACGCGCTGAAATCCTCCCGCTCGATAATAAATGTCTGGATATTGCACAAAAAACGCATCACCTGCAACTCAAGCAGATCCGCAAGCAAAATATAGTCCCTGTTTTTCTTCGCAGCGACGATACCGGAAATCATTTCCGCCACCGACTCCACGGACACATTTTTAAAGTATTGCTCCTCCGCAACCACTGCGTCCGTGACGGTTCGAATCCCTTCCGCCGTGTCCGCTACAAGCGCCAGCGCCTTTTCGTAATCACACTCCCGGAAAAAAATGACCACCTGCCCCAGCGCCGACAACAGCTCCTTGTTCTGCTGAAAAATCTCCATAATATGCTCCGTCATATGTTCCTCACATCCTTGTCTGCATCCCTGCTTATTTTGCTTCCCTTAAAAACCCTTCCAATATAGCACGGTACTGCCCTGCCGCTTCCTCCTCCCCCAAAATCTGATAGCTCTCCGAAAGCCTTGCCGCCGGGAGACTGCCCGCCATTTTCAGGTTGAGTTCCGGCTCCGCCTCATAGATGGCATTATAATACCAAAGTGCCGCTTCGTATAGATCCTTCTTGCCAAAATAGTATTCTCCAAGCTCAAAACAGACCTCCGACGAAGCTTTCCCCATCGCTATATTTTTCATGGCATATTTAAAAAAGAGTTCCGCATCCCCGTGCAGCCTCGCTGCGCGGACCAACACACACATCGCCTGCCGCAGCAGCTGTTCCTCTGCTGCCCCGGCGCACTGCCCCTCAAAAAAAGGGACGCTGCGCCAGAGGGCATCCGCGTCACCCGCAATCAAAAGCTCCCTCGCATACATCTCCGAAAGATGCGCGGAAAGCCCCCCGTCCCTTCGGACCGCCCTCTCAAAACCTGCAAAGTCCCTGCCCGCGTGGTTGGAGAGCGGCATATGCTTAATGCGGATATCGGTATCCAGAATCAGCGGTTCCAGACGCACCGTCTCGTGCAGCGGGTCCTGCCAGACAAATCCGCGCAGTCTCCGGTAAAGCTTTGGGCGGAGCTCCTCGTCAAAATTGTAGGTCGTATTATACTGCAGCTGGTTGGTATAAAGCATCTGCACAATCTCGGTGCGCGGGTCAAGGCTCTCCTTGAGCCGCAGAAATTTCAGCCGCTCCCCCTCCTCTAAAACCTCATCCGCATCCGCCACATAAATATATTCCATCGCCGCCTTGGAGAACGAGTAATTGCGCGCGGCGGAAAAGTCATCTACCCACACAAAATCATAGACGTGATCCGTGTAGGACAGGGCAATCTCCTTTGTCTTATCATCCGACCCGGTATCCACAATAATGATCTCATCCGCGAGACCCGAAAGGCTGTCAAGACAGCGCGCCAATACCCTCTCCTCATTTTTGACGATCATGCATACACTGATGGTTATCATTTTCCCCCTCATTCCGCCGTTTGCAATTAACTTTCCGCCCATTATGAAACATATGCCGGAAGAAGGTAGGCTCCTCCTCCCGGCATTTTTCCGTCAAAGCAAGTTACAGTAAATCAATATGTCGAATATGGCATTTCCTCGTCAACCGCGTATTCATACGCATAAGAATTTTTCTTTACTTTCAGCTTCAGCGACTCACTGCAATAGTCAAATGCGCCGCTGCCGATATCCTCAACGGACTTCGGAATTGTTACGCTGCTCAATTTCTCACAGCCGGAGAAAGAGCTCCCAAGATAAGTCAGGGTGCTTGGCAGCGTGACACTCGTAAGCTTCGTGCAGTTCTCAAACGCACCGTCCTCGATCGACTCAAGCCCGGATGCAAAAGTGACCTTCGCCAGCGATGTACAACCCGCAAATGCATAGCCGTAGATCGTGTCCAGGGATTTCGGGAATGCCACTGCGGCAAGGGCAGTGCAATTCTCAAACGCATTGTCGCCGATTTCCTTCAAGCCCTCATTAAAGGTAACGGTCTTAAGCGATACACAATCCAAAAAGGTCTCTTCCGGCAGGAATTCAATCCCCTTCGGTATCTGGATTGATGCAAGTTTCTCACAGCCTGCAAACATACCGTATCCCATCTCTTCCAGCTTTTCCGGGAGCGTCAGCTTTGTCAGCGAGGTACAATATTCAAACACGCAATCCCCCATCTGGGTCACGCCGGACGGGATTGTAATGGAAGTCAGGGATTCGCAGGAAGCAAATGCACTGTCACCGATCCTTGTGATGGTCGACGGCATCTTGACCGTCTTTAAGTCGTACAATGCCTCAAACACGCCGTCATCAATCGCGGTAACCGTATACTTTCCGATCTTCTTCGGAATGTCCACCGAAGTCACCGTGGAATCAAAAATCTCCGTGATCACAGCATAGCCATCCTCGACATCATAGCCGTAAAGCTCATGCTCCGGAAGATCTTCCACCGGCACCGGGGTCGGGGTCGGCGCTTTCGTCGGGGCAGGCGTTGCCGCTTTTACGGTAAAGGTAACGGAATGTGATTTCTTGCTGATCGTATCCGTAAATGTCACCTTCACCGTACCAGCCTTTAATGCGGTGAGCGTACGGGTTTTGGCATCAAACTTGGCAATCTTCGTGTCCGAAACCGTCCATTTTGTGGAAGTATTCTTCAGGCCGTAAGTCTTTGCGGTAAGCGTGCAGGTATCCCCCACCTTTAAGGTCGTGCCGCTTGCCGGGCTGGTGATCTTGACATACGGGTTCGTCACGGTAACCGCGATCGTACGTTTATACTTCTTTTTGGACTGTGTAATCTGAACGGTTACGGTAGCCTTCCCCTTTGCTACCGGCTTTACCACACCGGTCTTCGTCACAGTCGCAATTTTTGTATCGGAAGACGAGTACGACACTTTCGCATCTGCCGCCAGATTTTTGAACGCGATCTTGTAATTATCCCCGCCGACATAGAGTGTTTTCTTCGTCACCGTTGTCGTCGGCTCGGCAGCGGCTTTCACGGTAACAAAAGGCTGCGCCAGCATGGCAATCATGACAACCAGCGCAAAAAAGACGTTCTTCTTGTTTTTCATGGTAATCCTCCTTTACTTTCACTATTGCAGTACTACAAATTCCAATTCATAATCCAGAGCATCCTCATAGTATTCCTGTGTTTCTGCAGTCACATATATCTTCGCGATATTCTCGCAAAAATCAAAAATACCGTCCCCGACCGATACCCTCTTATCCGGGAAAGTAATGCTCTCCAATCCGGAATTGTAAAACGCCCGCTCACCGATCACGGCAAGGCTTTCCGGGAACACCAACGACTTTAGGGACTCGCATGCCCAGAAGGACTCCTGCCCGATCACAAGCAGCCCTTCGGCAAGCTGCACCTCCTCAAGTGAAGCACAATTCGTAAACAGCCCAAACGGTATCGTCTCGACCGATGCCGGGATGCTCACACTCACAAGCGACTCACAGTCAAAAAACATATTGTCCCCCAGGGAGAGCAGCGTGGAAGGCAATGTGATGCTGTAAAGAGACACACAGCTGCAGAACGCCTCACTTCCAATCGACGTTACCCCCTCCGGGATCGAAATCTGTGCCAGCACGTCACATGCCTCAAACGCATGCGCCCCAATCTGTGTCAGCCCCGTCCCGAACACAACTTCTGTCAGTTCAGAACAGCCGGTAAACGCGCTCTCCTCCAGCACCTCGACATTGTTCCCAAGAACAACCTGCTCCAGCCCGTAAAAATAGGAGAACACATTTTCCCCGACCCTCGTCACACGGTATGTCTTATCCCCATATGTAATCGTATCCGGTATCGACAGTTTCGTTATTTCCATATCATAATAATCCGAAACCCGTACCGTCTCCTCGTCAAGCAGCTCATAACAAAGCCCCTGGTACATCAGGAATCCGCTCTGCCCATCCTTCACGACCGTATGCTGTGCACGCTCCTCATCCGTCTCTTCGCTGTCCGCATTCCCCGGTATATCCTGCCCGGAATCCGGCTCCTGCGGTTTCGGCATATCCGGCTGCTGCGTCTCCCCCGGTGTCGGCTGGCCCGGCATATCCGGTGTCTGCGTCACCCCCGGCACTGTTTTTTGTTCCTTGCCACATGCCGCAAGCAATACACAGGCAGCCGCCACTGCCACAGCCTTGGCACCTAGACCATGATATTTTCTCATATTCTCCTCTTTCTAGTGGAAGGGTTCCTAATAACGGAAAAACCGCTTCCAAAAATGATTTTCTGCCCGCTGTCTCTTTTTTCTTTTAAAATTACAGTCTCCCTTTTATTTATCGGTTCGTTCCCACCATTTCTTTAGCCCTTTCTATTAGGTACTATTTTTCTATTTTTTTACATTTACTTTCTCTCCCTCCCAAATAGGACGTATTATCCTTCCTTTTTTTCGCCGAAATGTTACTCCAAGACAGAATTTGCGACAAATTAGCAAGAAAATTATATTTTTTTATTTGCATATTACAAATTTTGTGTTATAATATGTGTGTAACCCGTTGTCAAATCTCATGTTAAAAAGGTGATTCAAGTGGACTACAAAAAACGTATCCGCGACTTGAGGCTGGAAAACAATCTCACCCAGGAATCTGTGGCAAGAAATGTACTTAACATTTCCCAGACCATGTATGCCCGCTATGAGCGAGGTGCCAACGAAATGCCGATCAGACATCTTATTTCCTTAAGCAAGTATTATAAGGTATCGACGGACTACATACTGGCGCTCACAAACGACAGGTAATCTTTCCGCTTTTCATTGTCGCAACAGAGGAAAACAAAAAGGCGGGGATGTATGAAAATACATCCCCGCCTTTTGTTTTATTATCCGGAAATCTCCACCGTCCCCGCAATCTCCCGGATCCGTTCCAATTTCGCAAACTCCGTCTCCGAAGCGCTCGCGCTGGCCGCAGCAATCCCAAGCCGCAGCGCCTCGCGGTAGTCCCCTTTTCCGAGATAGCCCGCAAGGAAGCCTGCCACCAAGGCATCCCCCGCACCGACCATATTCACGACCCTGTTATGCGGCGCAGTCCCAAAAAGCTCCTGCCCGTCCTGCGTCACGAGCACAACCCCATGATCCGCCATCACGGCAAGCACATTCAAAGCCCCCTGCTCCCGCAGCTTCTTTGCATACTCGATGACCGCACCCGTATCCCGGATGGCAGCTCCCATGCTCTCCTCCATCTCATGGCGGTTCGGCTTAATGAGGAAAGGATGGTACGGCAGTACCTGCGCAAGCTGGCTCTTCATCGTGCTGACCACAATCCGCACGCCCCTTCCCTCCATATACTTGACGATATCCATGTACACCGACTCGGAAAGCCCGCTCGGAACACTGCCGGAGAGAACCAGCACGTCGCCCTCCTCGAGCATATCAAAGCGCCAGTAAAGCGCCGCCAGTTCTTCCTTGCCGACCTTCGGGCCGCATCCGTTGATCCCCGTATCCTCACCGTGGTGCACTTTCATGTTGATCCGCGAGAATCCCTGCCCCGCATGGATAAAATCCGCGCGCACGCCGCGCTCCTTCACCAAGCGGACGATCTCATCCCCGGTAAAGCCCGCCACAATGCCGAGCGCCGTTGTTGCAACCCCCAGATTGTGCAGCTCCAACGATACATTGATACCCTTGCCGCCCGGAAGCAAGATCTCTTCCTCCGTGCGGTTCACAACTCCGGTCTTTAAACTGCCCATCTTTACATTATAGTCTAGGGATGGGTTTAAAGTTACTGTGTAGATCATAGGAATCACCTCGCCTTTCTTTACTTAATTATAAAATTTCCTGCCGCCGCTGTCAATGCCGCGTTTGTTCCTTATGGTATTATTTTGTAACAAACCGTCACTCTATGCTACAAAACGGCATCCCGCAGCCGAACCATACCCCTGCGGGTGTGCGTTCACGCCAATCCCCTGACATACGCAAGCAATTCCCCAAAGCAGCCGCTGCGGTATCCCGCCAGATCTTTCCCCGCCCGGTTGATCAGGCAGTCCGTCAGCAGGAATACCGAAAGCCCCACTTCCCCCGCCGCCATATCCTCCTCCACGTCGTTTCCGACCATAAGGCACTCGCCTGCATCCGCCCCGATTTGCCCCAAAATTTCCCGGTAATACGCAGGGTTTGGCTTACAGAAACGGCTGTTTTCATAGGTGGTGACAAGCTCAAAATCCGAAGGGGAAAGCCCTGCCCACCGGATGCGTTTCTTTGTCGCCGCCTCCGGGAAAATCGGATTGGTCGCAAGGACTGTCCGAAGCCCCATCGCCTTGATCTCACGCAACACGCGCACCGCCTCCTCATTCTGCCGGCAAAACACCCTCGCGCCCTCGAAATCTTTCTCGTAAAACTCTTCAAACAACGCCCTGTCCGCCGCTGCCTTCTCCCCGTAAACGCCGCAAAACATCTCCCAGAATACCTGTTCATTTGTCCGCTGCCCATCGTTTCCCACCATGGCGGCAGTTCCTGCCCAGATTGTGCGGACCAGTTTTTGCGGCTCGTAGCCGCGGGGTGACAGCTTTTCCTGCAAAAGTTTAAAATACCCTTCTGTAAATTCCTCCTGGTTCATCGGCAGCAATGTCCCGTCCAAGTCAAACAGCACAAACTTAATTCCCATCGTCTTTTCCATCCTCCACTTAAGCCCTCTTTCCCGGCCGCTGATCTTTCAAACTTTCATCCATACCGTCCGGCATCGCCAATTGCGGACGGCCTGTAGCTATTATAGCAGTTTTTCCATAAAAATACAAGGAAAGCCCAACCCACCCCGAAGCTGCAAAATATGTATGCCGTAAATCAATGTCAGCATAGCCAAAACAACCCTTTGCCGCCCTGTACATGTAAAACGGAAAAACAGCAAAAAATGCTGCAAAAAATCCGCCCTCCCCCTAGCAAATCACCTGGCAGTATGCTATAATATACCATGAGCCCTCTGCTGCGCGGGGGCTTGCAGCGCGCACTGACAGCGCGCACTGCCCCCCAAAAAACAAGCCGCAGCATGGAGGCAAATCATGCAAAATAGAAAAACAAGGAAGCTGTGGGCATTTTTATTGCTCCTTACCATGCTCGTTCCGCTTTCCCCGGCAGCCAAAAGCAAAGCAGTGGAAATGCCGGAAGCCGTCATAAGCGGTGATGAGCATGCGGAACTTTCCCTTGCGGAGATCTTTGAAAACTACGAGCATACTGACCCGACCGAATTTTATGCAAAACTGGACGAGTTAGAAAAGCTCGCAGCCGACGAGGAAAATGCCGAGGCGGCAAAAGAGCTTTTCGACAAGCTCGACGTTGCCTATGGGAAAGCTTACACGATGTGGATCACTTCCACCGTTGCAACCCGTGTCAATGCGACCGATGCTAAAATGCTTGAGGAAGATGCCTATAATACGTCCACCATCAACCTGATGCGCGACAAGTTCTGTGTCTGCATGCAGGCAATCCTTGAACTTCCGGGAGCCCGCGATATCGTTGCCGATCTCACCGAGGAGGACATCGAATTTTTCTCCGGGTACGAGGAAATGACCCCGGAACAGCTTGACGCGGTGACGCGCGAGCAGGCATTGCTTCAGGAGTACGGCATGAAGCAGCTTGAGGCAGGCATGATGACCGTCACCGTAAACGGCACCGAAATGGGCTTTGCGGACATTGAAGCTGCCGCAATGGCAGGTCTTTTGGACGCGGATACCTACTATTCCAAGCATATGGAACTGATGGACAGCCAGAATACCCTGCTCGGCGACATCTACCTGCGCCTTGTCAAAGTCCGTCAGGAGATTGCAGGTCTGTACGATTACGACAACTATAACGACTACATGTACGAGGCTTACGGCCGCGATTATACCCCGGAGGAAATCCAGAAGTTCTGTGATTCGGTAAAGACGGAACTTACCGCTCCATATTATTACATACAGAACCTTGTGGATTTTTCCGCGCCATGCCTGACGGTCTACTACACACCGGAGGATATTTTCCAGACCCTTTCCACCTACATCCCGCAGACCTCCGCGGATCTGCTGGACGGGCTTGACCACCTGATCGACAACGAGCTATACGATATCGCTTACTCCGATGTTAAAATGTCCGGTGCTTTCACGATGTACTTCCCATATTACAACACGGAAGCCATCGTTATGCAGCCAAACGGGAATACTTATGACCTGCTGACAATGGTTCATGAGTTCGGACATTTCAACGCGGACTTCCAGCAGGGAAGCACGGGCTCCCTCGACGTTGCGGAAGTGCAGTCGCAGGGTCTTGAATTCCTGTTTATGGAGCACTATGAAGATATTTTTGGCAGCGATGCCGGCACCGTGGAGGAATACGTTACCCTCCAGCTCCTCAACTCCTTTATTTCGGGCTGCTTGAACAACGAGCTTGAGACCTGGGCTTACCTTCAGGATGACCTCACGCTCGACGCGTTAAACGCAAAGCATGCGGAACTGCTCACCGCTTACGAACAGATGCAGCCGGGTTCCTGGGTTCTTGAATACTACAGCAAGAGCTGGGTACAGACACCGCATTATTTCACAAGCCCATGCTACTACATCAGCTACGCTACCTCCGTGGCAGGCGCTTTTGCCATCCGCGAACTTATGATGGAGAATCCGACCGCCGCTGTCAATGCCTATCTGGAAGTGGCAGCGGCTGAGACCGACAAAGGTTTCTCGGAGGTCATGGACGACGCGGGGCTTGGCGACGTGCTCGCACCGGAGGCAATCAAGGCGGTCAGCGAGGTATTGATGGAGCATTTTAACCTCGAGAAACGGTTCGAGGAACTGCTCGCGCAGATACCGGCACCACAGCCGGAACCGGAAGACCCTCAACCGGAGGAACCTCAGCCGGAGGAGCCGCGGGAGGATTCGTCCACACCGGAAAAGACCTGCCATGTGCGCAAGGGCGATACCCTCGCGAAGATCGGCAAGCGCTATCAGGTTGACTGGAAAGAGATCGCACGCTTAAACGACATCAAAAACCCGTATAAGATTTACGCGGGACAGGTGCTCGTACTTCCGGCGGATGCTGTCATCACCGCGGAAACGGTGACCGTGCAAAAGGGCGATACACTCGGAAAAATTGCCGCTTCGCTTGGGATGAACTGGCAGGTGCTCGCCGAAATGCTTGGTATCAGCGCGCCTTACACAATTTATGAGGGCCAGGTACTGGAGTTTACCTACTAGGTCTTGCACATTCCATGTTCCAAGTAAAAAAATCCTGCCGGGTCAAATGTTACGGTTAGTGGGAAGTAATTTCAGATTAGGCGGTATAGCCCCGATTACAAGGGCTGTACCGTCTTTTGAGTTCTTATGCGCCTTGCCGTTTCGGTTGTGTGGCAGAGAGGAAATTGATTTCCCCTACAAAGTTGAAAACTATATCCACTTTCTGTATCCGCTTCCTCGCCTGTCCGACTTCCTGTTTCCTGCGCTTCATCTCCTTTTCCGTTTCGGCGGATCGTTGCTGATGCTTGTCGGGAAGCATCCCAAACCCTTTGAACAGCGTTTCACGCTGGCTGCTCCTCTGCGATCCTGACGGATTTTTGAAAAAATGCCGTTTCCCTTTGCGGAGCAATTTGCGATTATACCGGTAAAGCCAACCTCGCCGTTTGCAAAAAATCTCCGCCGGGGGCGGAGAAAAAAAGCGCCGGAACGGCGCGTAGCCGCAAAATGAAATTCCGCGAAAATGGGTTTGGGAGCGGTGCCACCAACAAGCAAAAACAGATTTCCGGCGGTCATGCCGGAAATCTGTTTTGAGCACTTGTAGGAACAAATGCCCTGCTTGAGTAGGTGAAGTCTCCGCAGCAGAAGTGAAACTCTGGGTGGTTTCTGTTATACTTTTTTGAAAAAATCCCGATTCACTTTTGTATTCCCGGAACAAGAAATTTATTCAATTTCCTGCTGATTACAATCCAGAAGAATCGGGTAGCCGTTAATACTGCTATTGTCCGGAATAATAAAAATATCCAGTATCATTTTATCCTCAACAGGGCAGATATATGTGATATTGTTGTTTTGAAACTTATACCAGCAAACCTCGCCGGGAATGTTGCCACCACAGAAAATCAAAACAGCTTCCCCTTGGGGACTGCCGTAATTCCAGCTGCTGGCGGTTCCGTCCTCAATTTTCAGCTTGCCGCCGTTCGCACGCCAGCGATTTTCAAACAGGCGATCTCTGTCAAACTCGCACAGACTCCAGTTTCCCTCCGGGTCTCTGCAAAGTGCGGCCAAATAATTCCCTCGTTGCTCAACTTTCTCGATGCTCAGTTCGTCATAATTGAGGTAGTTGGCCGCTTGCCGAGCCAGCGCGTCAAGGTCGTTTTCATCGGCAGTAGAAAACCAGTGAAACGAACAGTATCCCGCAACCAGAACAGCAATACTGAACAGTGCGATCAGACAGCCCTTTATAAACGCGCGGGTCTTTCCTTTTTTCCACGCAGCGGCAGCGGCCTGAACGATTTTTTCATCTTTGGTTTGAAGCGAACCTGTTTCCATATCCTGCTTCATAAAACGCGCATCGGCACTGCATTTCTCGCAGTCTTGCAAATGTGCCTCGATGACTTGTTTACTGTCTTGACTGCACACTCCGTCACAATATAGCGGCAGTAGGTCTTGGATAATATCACACGATATTTTCATCTAAATCCCTCCTCAACTCTTTTTTCGCCCGATAGAATATCAGCCGCGCCCAACTATCTGACTTACCAAACAACTCTCCAATTTGAGAAAATGGCAGTTCTCCAAAAACCCGTAATGAAAACACTTCCTTGTAGGGTTCACTAAGCTCATGCAGCAATTTGTGAAGTTTCCACACAGTTTCTTTATCCAAAATCTCATTTTCAAATCTTGCTTCTATTTGCTGGGATAAGTCAATATCTGTTTCTGATACATGGCGTTTTTGCTTTTTCGCATATGTAAGAAATGTGTTTTTTGCAATTTGACAGAGCCACACATAGAGTTTACATTTTCCCTCAAATTTGTCTATGTGTTCCATAGCCCGATAAAATGTCTCTTGCGTTATTTCCTCGGCCACCGTCTCATTTCTGCATAAGGAAAAGACATACTTATAGACACCATCAAAGTGCTGGACATAGATTGCCTCAAAATCTCCCACTTTCTCACCTCCTCGTCTATAAGACTGCACACAATGCCAAACGTTTCAAAGAAATCGAGATTTTTTTAGATTGACACCATGATAAGAAACCACGTTGCCAATGCGCTTACTTTTATATTCTATCATAGCCAGAACCGTGCCTGCAAGAGAGCAGGCACGGTTCTGGCTGCTTTCGCCATTTCTGGCATCATCAGTTCCAAGCGTTTGCGGGCGGTCTGACGGTTTCCACTGTCGGCTCCCTTTTTCCGGCAGATAGCCGCTGTCCTTGACTTCCAGTTCCCAACCCATTCTTTTCCCTTCCTTTCCGTATTTGCTAAGTGATAAATTTCGGAGCAAGCATA
>CAMRSM010000058.1 GCA_947053345.1 uncultured Lachnospiraceae bacterium | reverse complement strand
ACGTTATATCAAGCGCGGCGGTCAGGTTTGGATCAAGATTTTCCCGGATAAGCCGGTGACGACAAAGCCGGCAGAAACCCGAATGGGTTCCGGTAAAGGTTCGTTAGAGTACTGGGTAGCAGTTGTAAAGCCGGGCCGCGTGATGTTCGAGATCGCGGGCGTGACCGAGGAGATCGCGAGGGAGGCACTCCGCCTTGCGTCCCACAAGTTGCCGGTTAAGTGCAAGATCGTTTCCCGCGCAGATTTAGAAGGAGGTGCTGGCAGTGAAAACGAATAAATATGTGGAAGAGTTAAAGAACAAGTCAGCAGCTGAACTGAATGAGGAACTGGTAAACGCGAAAAAGGAACTCTTTAACTTGAGATTCCAGAACGCGACAAACCAGCTTGATAATACAAGCAGGATCAAGGAAGTCAGAAGGAATATCGCTAGAATTCAGACTGTAATCTCGGCGCAGAGCAGGTAATCGCTTTGGAGTGTGGTTCAGCAGAAAGGAGAAATTACCGTGGAAGAAAGAAATCTTCGTAAGACCCGTATTGGCAAGGTAGTCAGCGATAAAATGGATAAGACCATTGTTGTTGCTGTGGTAGATAATGTAAAGCATCCTCTTTACAACAAAATCGTTAAGAGAACCTACAAGCTCAAGGCGCACGACGAGAACAACGAGTGCCAGATCGGCGACAGGGTGAAAGTCATGGAGACGAGACCGCTCTCGAAGGATAAGAGATGGAGACTTGTCGAGATTGTTGAAAAAGCGAAGTAAATCCGCTTTTGCGGGAAGGATCCGCTTAACGAAATAGATTCGAAAGGAGTATCTGACATGGTACAAACAGAGACCAGACTTAAGGTTGCTGACAATACCGGTGCGAAGGAACTGCTTTGCATCCGTGTAATGGGCGGTTCAACCAGAAGATATGCAAACATCGGTGACATCATTGTCGCTTCGGTCAAAGATGCAACGCCGGGCGGCGTTGTAAAGAAGGGTGATGTTGTCAAGGCGGTTGTTGTTCGTACGGTTAAGGGCGCGCGCCGCAAGGACGGCTCCTATATCCGTTTTGACGAGAACGCGGCTGTTATTATCAAAGAAGACAAGAACCCGAGGGGAACTCGTATCTTTGGGCCGGTAGCTAGGGAGCTTCGTGAGAAGCAGTTTATGAAAATCGTTTCATTAGCACCAGAAGTATTATAAGGAGGTGTCAGGCGTGGCAACAGCAAAGATTAAGAAGGGTGATACCGTAAAGGTCATTACCGGCAAGGATAAGGGCAAGGAAGGGAAGGTCGTTTCCGTTTCCGCAGGCAAGGTAGTTGTTGAAGGTGTGAACACAGTCGTGAAGCACACAAAGGCATCCCAGGCCAACCCGCAGGGTGGAATCATCCACAAGGACGCACCGATTGATGTATCGAACGTGATGTATGTGCACAAGGGCAAGACAACCAGAGTCGGCTTTACGGTAAAGGACGGCAAGAAGGTGCGCGTTGCGAAATCAACGGGCGAAGTTATTGATTAATTCTAAGAGAGGAGGTCACCAAGTTGGCTCGTTTAAAAGAAACATATCAGAATGAAATCGCTCCGGCTATGCAGAAGAAATTCGGCTACAAGAACGTAATGCAGATTCCGAAGCTTGACAAGATCGTTATTAACATGGGTGTCGGCGAGGCAAAGGAAAATGCAAAGGCGCTTGAGACTGCTGTGAAGGATATGGAAATCATTGCAGGTCAGAAGCCGGTCATCACGAAGGCAAAGAAGTCCATCGCGAATTTCAAGATCAGGGAGGGCGTTGCCATCGGCTGCAAGGTTACGCTGCGCGGCCAGAAGATGTATGAGTTCGCGGATCGTCTGATCAATCTTTCCTTACCGCGTGTCCGCGACTTCAGGGGTGTGAACCCGAACGCGTTCGACGGCAGGGGCAATTATGCGCTTGGTATCAAAGAGCAGTTGATCTTCCCGGAGATCGAGTATGATAAGGTTGACAAAGTCAGGGGTATGGACATCATCTTTGTCACGACCGCGAAGAGTGATGAGGAAGCACGCGAATTGCTGACACTGTTCGGAATGCCATTCAGCAAATAGTCAGGAGGAAAATTTTATGGCGAAAACATCAATGAAGATCAAGCAGCAGCGCAAACAGAAATTCTCCTGTAGAGAATACAACCGCTGCAGGATTTGTGGCCGTCCACATGCATATTTAAGAAAATACGGAATCTGCAGAATCTGCTTCCGTGAATTGGCGTACAAGGGCGAGATACCAGGTGTTAAGAAGGCAAGTTGGTAAGATTAGGAAAGGAGGCAACGATTATGGCAACGAGCGATCCGATCGCAGATATGCTTACGAGAATCCGTAATGCAAATACCGCAAAACATGATACCGTAGATGTTCCGGCTTCGAAGATGAAAATTTCCATCGCGGAGATCCTTTTGAAGGAGGGCTACATCAAGGGCTTTGAGCTTGAGGAAGTGGGCGGTTTCAAGAATATCCATATCACATTGAAGTATGGCAAGGACAAGAACACTAAGATCATCACCGGTTTAAAGAGGATCTCCAAACCGGGGCTCCGTGTATATGCCGGCAGCGAAGACCTTCCGAAGGTACTTGGCGGTCTTGGCACGGCGATCATCTCCACGAACAGGGGTGTCCTCACCGATAAGGAAGCGAGAAAGCAGAATGTCGGAGGAGAGGTTCTGGCATTTATTTGGTAAAATGGTTTTATCCGGTAAGTTGATAGTTTATCCGGAAAAGATGCAGTTCTGCTAGATGTAAAAACAAAAAATTCCTGGCAAGGGAAAGAAGTCGTTTCGGGAGCCCTTATCCCATTCGATACTCTTTTCTACGGGGGACAGTGGAAACTGTCACACATTATATTAAGGAGGTACGGGCATGTCACGTATAGGTAAGATGCCAATCGCAATTCCGGCCGGCGTAACGGTTGATATTGCAGAAAATAATAAAGTGACTGTAAAAGGTCCAAAGGGAACACTTGAGAGAGTATTGCCTGCAGAGATGGAAATTAAATTGGAGGGCGCACAGGTCGTTGTCACGAGACCAAACGACTTAAAGAGGATGAAATCCTTACATGGTCTGACGAGAACCCTGATCGCCAATATGGTGACCGGTGTGACATCCGGCTACGAGAAAGTTCTTGAAATCAACGGCGTGGGCTACCGTGCGGCGAAGGCCGGCAAGGAGCTGACACTGACGTTAGGATATTCCCACCCGGTGGTCATGGTGGATCCGGAAGGCGTTGAGACCGTGCTTGACGGACAGAACAAGATTACCGTAAAGGGTATTGATAAAGAAAAAGTTGGCCAATATGCTGCTGAAATCAGAGACAAGAGAAGACCGGAGCCGTATAAGGGCAAGGGTATCAAGTATGCTGATGAGGTTATCAGACGTAAAGTTGGTAAGACCGGTAAGAAGTAGAAGGAGGCTTAAAAAATGGTTAGTAAAGTATCAAGAAGTGAAGTCCGTGTTAAGAAGCATAAGAGAATGCGCAATCGTTTCGCCGGCACTCCTGAGAGACCACGTTTAGCTGTTTTCAGAAGCAATAATCATATGTACGCACAGGTGATCGACGATACCGTAGGAAACACTTTGGTTGCGGCTTCCACCCTGGATAAGGATGTAAAGGCTGAGCTTGAGAAGACCAATGATGTTGCCGCTGCTGCATACTTGGGGAAGGTAATCGCGAAGAAAGCACAGGATGCAGGCATTACCGAGGTGGTGTTTGACAGAGGCGGTTTCATTTATCAGGGGAAGGTTCAGGCATTGGCCGAGGCAGCTCGCGAAGCTGGCCTTAATTTCTAGGCAAGGAGGAGAACACATGAAACGTACAATCATTGATGCTAGTCAGTTAGAATTGGAAGATAAGGTAGTATCAATCAAGCGTGTAACGAAGGTTGTAAAGGGCGGCCGCAATATGCGCTTTACCGCTTTGGTCGTTGTCGGTGACAGGAACGGCCATGTCGGCGCAGGCCTTGGCAAGGCAGCCGAGATCCCGGAGGCAATCCGCAAGGGGAAAGAGGACGCGATCAAGAAACTGATCGAGCTGCCGCTTGATGAAAACGGAAGTGTTCCGCACGACTTCCTCGGAAAATTCGGAAGCGCGAGCGTACTCCTTAAGAGGAGCCCGGAAGGTACCGGTATCATCGCGGGTGGTCCTGCGCGTAACGTGCTTGAGCTTGCGGGCTTCAAGAACATCCGTACAAAATCCCTTGGTTCCAACAACAAGCAGAATGTAGTCCTTGCTACGATCAACGGTCTTTCCAATTTAAAGACACCGGAGCAGGTAGCTGCGCTCCGTGGTATTTCTGTTGAGGACCTTTTAGGCTAAATTTGCTGCATGGCTGGTGCCCACAGTCGCGGGCACTGGCTTGAAATGCGCATTAGTGTGCGCAGGATTGGAGGAAAAAATGGCAGAGAAATTAAAGATTACCTTGACAAAGTCTACCATCGGTGCGATTCCGAAGCACAGGGCTACCGTTACCGCCCTGGGCTTAAGGAAGCTCAACAGCTCCGTGGAATTGCCGGACAACGCTTCCGTCAGGGGCATGGTAGCTCAGGTAAAGCATTTGGTTAAGGTTGAAGAAATCTAAGATAAGGAGGTGCAACGATGAATTTATCAGATTTAAGACCGGCAGAAGGCTCGAAGCAGGGCGATAAGTTCCGCAGGGGCCGCGGACACGGATCCGGAAACGGCAAGACGGCGGGTTACGGCCACAAGGGCCAGAAGGCTCGTTCCGGTGCTCCGAGAACAGGTTTTGAAGGTGGTCAGATGCCTTTGTACAGAAGACTTCCGAAGAGGGGCTTCCACAACAGGAATACAAAGGAAATCGTGGCTGTAAATGTAGACATGTTGAACAGGTTTGAAGACGGCGCAGAGGTTACGGAAGAAACCCTGGTGGCAGTTGGTGTCATCAGCAATCCGAAGGACGGAGTAAAGATTCTTGGAAACGGAGAGTTAACTAAGAAGCTTAATGTCAAAGTATCCGCTTACAGCGCGAGCGCTATGGAGAAAATTAAGGCACTTGGTGGAAATGCAGAGGTGATCTAATATGTTTAAAACCCTTAGAAACGCCTTTAAGATCAAAGATATCCGCTCAAAGCTGCTCTATACGCTGATCGCACTGCTGATCGTCAGGCTCGGCTGCCTGATCCCGGTGCCTGGCGTGAACCGCGATTATTTCCAGCTCTGGCTGAATTCCACGATGGGGGATAATCTTGGTTTTCTTGATGCGTTGACAGGTGGTTCCTTCTCGGAGATGTCCATTTTTGCATTGAACATTTCCCCGTATATCACTTCATCCATTATCATGCAGCTGCTGACAATTGCGATCCCGAAGCTGGAAGAATTGCAGAAGGATGGCGAGGACGGCAGGAAGAAAATTGCGGAGATATCCAGATATCTTACAATTGCGCTTGCAGTGATCGAGTCAGTCGCGATGACGATCGGCTTTAACAACACGAACGGCGTATTGAGAAGCGGAAATCTTCTGACCAACATTATCGTGATTACGGTTTCCTTCACGGCAGGCTCCGCATTCCTGATGTGGCTGGGCGAGCGCATTACCGAGAAGGGTGTCGGGAACGGTATTTCCATGATCCTTTTGTTCAACATCGTGGCGAAGATGCCGTCCGATATCAGCAATCTGACGGAGCGCTTCGTTACGGGCGCGGGAAGTGTCGGCATGGGCATAGTCGGTGCTGTTGTCATCGTCCTTGTTATTGTAGTGACGATCGTGCTGATCGTGCTTCTGCAGGATGCGCAGCGCAAGATTGCCGTGCAGTACGCAAAGAAGATACAGGGCAGGAGTATGGTCGGCGGGCAGTCTTCCTTCATTCCGTTAAAGGTGAATACCGCGGGTGTTATCCCGGTCATCTTTGCAGTATCCCTGCTGCAGTTTCCGATCATCATTTCATCTTTCTTTGGCGTGTACGGGGAGCGTTCCACATTGTGGCGCAAGATCCTGTATATGTTTGACCAGAGGCACTGGTTCAACTTTGATAGTTTCGGCGAGTTTAAGTACACGCTCGGCGCGGTGCTTTATATCGCAATGATCATCTTCTTCGCGTATTTCTACACCTCCATCACCTTCAACCCGATGGAGATCGCGAACAACATGAAGAAGCAGGGTGGTTTTATCCCGGGTATCCGTCCGGGCAGACCGACGACAGAGTATCTGAATAAGGTATTGAATTACATTATTTTTATCGGTGCGATCGGTCTTACCATTGTAGCAATTATTCCTATTTTCTTTGCGGGTGCATTCGGCGCGAGTGTAAACTTTGGTGGTACGTCGTTGATCATCGTGGTCGGCGTTGTACTTGAAACACTCAAGCAGATTGAGTCCCAGATGTTGGTGCGTCACTACAAGGGATTTTTGAATGATTAATGCAATCTGAACTTCCAGGGTGGGGCAGGCATGTTCCACCCTGTTGAAGTCTAAAATTCCCACCCTGGTGGGGCAGGCATGTTCCACCCTGTTGAAGTCTGAAATTCCCCACCCTGGTGGGGCAGGTATATTCCACCCTGTTGAAGTCTGAAGTACCCACCCTGGTGGGTTCGGGAATGTTGGAAGGCAAGTCCGTGTCCGCGCGGCATGCATGGGCTTGCCAGGTGCAAAGCCGCGCAGAAATGAGGGAAAAATGAAGATTGTGATGTTGGGCGCGCCGGGTGCGGGCAAGGGAACACAGGCAAAGATGATCGCGGCAAAGTATAGCATCCCGCATATTTCAACGGGCGACATTTTCCGCGCGAACATCAAGAACGGGACGGAGCTTGGCAAAAAAGCAAAGACCTATATGGATCAGGGGGCTCTTGTGCCGGATGAACTGACGTTAGAGCTGATCATGGACCGCTTTAAGCAGGACGACTGCAAAAACGGTTATGTACTGGACGGCTTCCCGCGCACCATCCCGCAGGCAGAGGCACTTACGAAGGCGCTTGCCGCAGAAGGTGATAAGCTGGATTATGCGGTCAATGTGGAGGTTCCGGATGAGAATATCGTCAACCGCATGTCCGGAAGGCGCGCCTGCCTTTCCTGTGGCGGGACGTACCATGTTGTTTATAACCCGCCAAAGAGCGAGGGTGTTTGCGATGCCTGCGGCGGCGGGCTGGTGCTTCGCGATGACGACAAGCCGGAGACGGTCGCAAAGAGGCTTGAGGTTTACCATACCCAGACACAGCCGCTTATCGAGTATTATGCCGGGGAGAAAATCCTGAAAGAAGTTGACGGCACGAAGGATGTAGCCGATGTATTTGCGGACATCACGGCAATCCTTGCCTAATATCCGGAGGCATACGATGTCGGTATCGATTAAGTCAGAAAAAGAAATCGCGCGCATGCGCGAGGCAGGAAAAATCCTTTCCGAGGTTCATGACCGCCTGGCAATGCTCATTGTGCCGGGCATCACGACGAAGGAGCTTGACCGTAAAGCATTCGAGATGATCCGCGCATATGGATGTATCCCGTCCTTCCTGAATTACAACGGCTTCCCGGCTTCCATCTGCGCTTCGGTCAATGAGGAAGTCATCCACGGGATCCCGGACAAAAAGCGGGTGTTGAAAGAGGGGGATATCATCAGCATTGACGCAGGGGTTATTTTTGAGGGTTATCATTCCGACGCGGCACGCACCCATGCGGTTGGACAGATCTCACCGGAGGCGGAAAAACTGATCCGGGTCACGAAGCAGAGCTTCTTTGAGGGCATAAAATTTGCCAGGGCAGGCTGCCACCTCTTTGAGATTTCGGCGGCAGTGGAAGATCATGTCGTGGCAAACGGCTTTAGCTGCGTGAGGGACTATGTCGGGCACGGGGTCGGTGCGAACCTGCACGAGGAGCCGGAAGTGCCGAATTTCCGGCAGAAGCGGCGCGGCATCAAGCTTGTGCCGGGTATGACACTCGCGGTTGAGCCGATGGTCAACATCGGGAAGCCGGATATATGTGTTCTGGAAAATGAATGGACGGTCGTGACAGAAGACGGCACGCTCTCCGCGCATTACGAAAACACCATCCTGATCACGGAGGGGGAGCCGGAGATTTTGTCATTGCAAATGTAAAACGGAACGGGATCAAAATATTGGGCAGAGATCCAAAAAGATCGGAAAGGAGAATTCCATGTCGAAATCGGATGTTGTAGAGATAGAAGGAACCGTTGTTGAGAAGCTGCCGAACGCGATGTTTCAGGTGGAACTTGAAAACGGGCACCGGGTACTGGCACATATCAGCGGAAAGCTGCGCATGAACTTTATTAAGATCGTGCCAGGCGACAAGGTGACACTTGAACTGTCGCCTTACGACCTGACAAAGGGAAGGATTATCTGGAGAGATAAATAAGATGCCGAGGGGAGGGGTTCGTATTGAAAAAAGCCCCTCCCTGTGGGCATTCTGCCTAAATACCCCATAAAAAAACGATTAAAAATTGGAAAAATAGTTCTTGCATTTCATGTCCGCTTTTGTTATAATAATAAGCGGACTTTTTTCGAAAGGAGTGAAGAGAAATGAAGGTTAGGTCTTCCGTAAAGCCGATTTGCGAAAAATGTAAGATCATCAAGAGAAAGGGAGCTATCCGGGTAATCTGCGAGAACCCGAAGCACAAACAGAGACAGGGCTAAGTCCAATTGCAATGTCTCGAGGAGCATTGCAATTGTTTCTATATATAGAAACAGTTCTTGCTTTCTGTGTTACAATCGTCCGCCATACCATACGTTTCGGGCCTTTAGCAAGCCCGGTTTCCGAAAACGCCATTCGGGAGGGGCGTGTATGACGGGCAAAATTGTGATATTGTGGGGTGGTGCAGCATTGTGTGAAGTGCTGCGGGCTGCCTTTAGGCGGGGAACGGAACCGGGTTCCGATATTTACCGTCTTTCAGTTCTGGCCAGACCGGGCTGTCACAATTTAAAGCGGCTGATGTGGCGGCATCCTGCTGCGTCCGTGCGGACGCTGTGTGCTAGGACACGCCAGGCAGAGTTGTGCGTCACAAACAAAGTATCATTTTATTACCAATCAAATTTAATGGAGGTGCAATACACATGGCTCGTATTAGTGGTGTAGACTTACCGAGAGAGAAGCGTGTGGAGATCGGGCTTACTTATGTATATGGTATCGGCAGGGTTAGCTCGAACCGTATTCTTGCGAAAGCAAATGTAAATCCGGATACCCGTGTCCGTGACCTTACGGATGACGAGGTGGCAAGGATCCGCGATGTCATTGATGAGACGATGATGGTGGAAGGTGATCTGAGACGTGAGATCGCCATGAATATCAAGAGACTGCAGGAAATCGGCTGCTACAGGGGGATCCGTCACAGGAAGGGACTTCCGGTCCGCGGCCAGAAGACAAAGACCAACGCGAGAACCAGAAAGGGTCCAAAGCGTACCGTGGCGAACAAGAAGAAATAATATAGTCCGCTAGGAGGCGGGACAGAGACAGCATATGGCCGGAGCGGTGCACGGGTTATCGGTGCGGGGGCATATGCGGAACTATAAAACAGGAGGTTTAGAACATGGCTAAGAAGACAGTAGCAGCATCAAAGAAAACTGCGAAAAAGCGTGTCAGAAAAAATGTTGACCGTGGACAGGCACATATCCAGTCATCTTTTAACAATACAATTGTTACCCTTACAGATTCGGAAGGAAATGCTCTTTCCTGGGCAAGCGCAGGCGGCCTGGGCTTCCGCGGTTCCAGAAAGTCAACACCGTATGCGGCTCAGATGGCAGCGGAGACCGCAGCAAAAGCTGCGTTGCCTCATGGCTTAAAATCCGTGGAGGTTATGGTAAAGGGTCCGGGTTCCGGCAGGGAGGCAGCGATCCGTGCGCTTCAGGCATGCGGCATCGAGGTAACGAGCATCAAGGATGTCACTCCGGTTCCACACAACGGGTGCAGACCGCCAAAGCGTAGAAGAGTCTAATAGGAGGTAAGAAACTATGGCAAGAGATATGGGTCCTGTATTGAAGAAATGTAGATCGTTAGGCATTGAGCCGAGCTATCTTGGTATTGATAAGAAGTCGAAGAGAAATTTCGCGAGGGCTGGCAAGAAAGTAAGCGAGTACGGCATGCAGCTGCGCGAGAAGCAGAAAGCAAAATTTGTCTACGGCGTATTGGAGAAGCCTTTCCGCAACAATTTCGAGAAGGCGAAGAAGTTAAGGTACGGCACAACCGGTGAGAATATGATGATCCTCCTTGAGTTAAGGCTTGACAATGTTATGTTCCGCTTGGGTTACGGCAGGACAAGGACGGAGGCAAGGCAGATCGTTGACCATAAGCATGTACTTGTGAACGGAAAATGTGTAAACATTCCGTCCTATCAGGTGAAGCCGGGCGATGTGATCTCCATCAAGGAGAAGGCAAAGTCCATGCAAAGGTACAAGGATATCCTTGAGGTGACCGGCGGCAGGACCGTTCCGGCATGGCTTGAGGCTGACCATGAGAACATGACCGGCACGGTGAAGGAAGTCCCGACCAGAGAGCAGATTGATGTTCCTGTAAACGAAGTGCTTATCGTCGAGTTGTACTCCAAATAATAGAATGCTGTTTATGCTCTATCTGTTTGGGATACCTTCAGAATAACCCATAAGGAGGGTCCAAGATGTTTGATTTTGAAAAACCTGGAATTGAAATCGCTGAGATTTCGGAAGATAAAAGATACGGACGATTTGTCGTTGAACCTCTTGAAAGAGGATACGGTACAACTTTGGGAAATTCCCTGAGAAGAATTATGCTTTCCTCTTTGCCGGGCGCAGCAGTGAGCCATGTAAAGATCGATGGTGTCGTTCACGAATTTATGCCGATTCCGGGTGTGAAGGAAGATGTCACGGAAATCATAATGAACATCAAAAACCTTGCAATCAAGAATTCCTGCGAGACGGATGAGCCAAAAACGGCTTACATTGATTTTGAGGGAGAAGGCATTGTAAGAGCCGGTGATATCCAGAAAGACCCTGAAATCGAAATCCTCAACCCGGATGCCGTGATTGCGACCTTAAATGGCGGCGCGGACAGCCGGCTTTACATGGAACTCACGATCAAGAAAGGCAGGGGCTACAGCAGCTCGGACAAGAACAAGAGCGATGACCAGCCGATCGGCATGATCGCAGTGGATTCTATCTACACTCCTGTAAAGCGTGTGAATCTGATGGTGGAAAACACCCGTGTCGGGCAGATCACGGATTTTGATAAGCTGACACTCGATGTTTGGACGGATGGCACATTAGGACCGGATGAGGCTGTCAGCCTTGCGGCAAAAGTATTGAGCGAGCACTTAAATTCCTTCATTGATCTTTCCGAGAACGCAAGGACGGCGGAGGTCATGGTTCAGAAGGAAGACAACCAGAAGGAGCGGGTTCTCGAGATGAACATCGACGAGCTCGAACTTTCCGTTCGTTCCTACAACTGCTTAAAGAGGGCGGGCATCAACACGGTGGAAGAGTTATGCAACCGTACGTCGGAGGATATGATGAAGGTGCGCAACCTTGGTCGGAAGTCCCTGGAGGAGGTACTTGCGAAACTGAAAGAGCTCGGGTTATCGTTAAATCTGGGTGATAATGAATAGAATAAGATGTAGGCGGAATTGAAAAGTGCATATGCCCGGAAAAATCCCTCTGCCGTTTATCGGTATTGGGAGGGTGTGTGCGGAAATCAAAAACAGCATATGCCCGGGAAGTGTCCGGAAGTATTTCCGGGAGAGCGGCGGACAGAAACTTCTCTGCCGTTTATCGGTACTGGAAGGGCATATACGGAACTCAATATAGGAGGAAATGACATGCCAGGCTATAGAAAACTTGGAAGGACTTCAAGCCAGAGAAAAGCATTGCTCCGCAATCAGGTTACGAATCTGCTGTACCACGGCAAGATCGTGACGACGGAGGCAAAGGCGAAGGAAATCCGCGGGATTGCGGAGGGCTTTATCGCGATGGCTGTAAGGGAGAAAGATAATTTTGATACCGTTACCGTAAGTGCGAAAGTTGCGCGCAAGGATAAGGACGGCAAGAGAGTAAAGGAAGTTGTGGACGGCAAGAAGCGCGACGTGTTTGATACCGTTGAGAAGTCCATCAAGAAAGACAGACCTTCAAGGCTCCACGCGAGAAGGCAGATGTGTGCTTACCTTTACGGCATTACCGAGGTTCCGGCTGAGAACGCGGGCAGAAAGAAGAATACGAAGAAGGTTGACCTTGCGGATAAGCTCTTTGACGAGATTGCTCCGAAGTATGTGGATCGTAACGGCGGTTATACCAGGATCGTAAAGATCGGACCGCGCAAGGGCGATGCAGCAATGACGGTTCTGATTGAGTTGGTGTAATGTAAAGAAATAGATATGGGAAAGCCCCCTGTTTTATCTCCTGAAAAGATGGAACAGGGGGCTTTTTTGGGATCAATCCGGACGGCCAGATAGAAGTTACAGACTTTTCTTCACACACTCGCGGAATTGTCAACATATGCCCCGCCGTCCTGTTTTAGTTTTTATCAGACCGATAAACCGGAATTTGGGTTTATCTGGTATATTCCGCTTTCAAAGGTTCAATAACATTGGAGTTTTGTTTGACCCAGGTCATAGCACAGCTGCATAGAACCCGGATCAACGAGTCGTCTATGAAGCCTTTATCCCCGTTTTCCTTTAGAAGTCCCACTAAAATTTCTGCCATTTTCAAATCTTCCTCGCAAAATCCATTGCCTAACCGAAGATATTCCAAAAAGTTATCCAGCATTTTATGAAAATCCTTGTCCCAGTTGATGCAGCCGTTGCCTGAGAACTCATGCTGTACTCTGCCTGCAATTCGAATAATTTCGCCTTGCGCAGTCTGCGCTTTTCCGCATGGCGGGACAAGATATTCCCAAAGCATCTGGAACAACTTATCCTCATCTTCCTCATCTGGAATTTTGATGGGAGAAACACCATCATGTATCAATTTTTCTTTTGACATTGCATTATTTTCAGACATTATAAAATTCCTCCAAGTCCCGATTTTGATTTGATGATTGCTAAGGGGGATATTAGCTGTTATATTTTGTTATTAAAATTTCCTTTAACCCTTGAGAACACTAAGTTTGTTGCTGGTGAACTTTCCCTTAAGATTTTTCTTGTATTATATCTTTCCGTAGGACATTACGAACCCTGATAAGGGAAAAAATGAGGGGAGCATTTCTTCACCTCCAATAAAAATCATTTCTGTGATGGGAAAGGAAAATCTCTCAGAAATCATAAGCCTTTACAGTTCGGCTTCCTATATCCTGCAACAGTAGATGAGATGTAGTAATCAAAATAGCCCAAAAGTTCTGAGGTTTCCTGCAAGGACAAATCAAAATTGCATAAATACAGTTTGTGCAATTGGTGTATTTCGCTCTCAAACGCTGAAAACTTATTGCTGATGTTCAATAATCCATTGTAAGATTTCCTTTTCGCCAATATCACCGGATGCCAGCGCAAGAATCAAATCACATAACTCCTTTTGGCTGTAAGACAATTCATATCCGTTTAGTGCAAGAAAAACCAACATAATATGCGTGCCAAGTCTTTTGTTTCCGTCCAGCATTGCATGATTCTTTACCAATCCAAAACAAAGCCGAGCCGCCTTTGCCTGAGTGCTGGGATAAAGTTCTTTTCCGCTAAATGTCTGAAATGGATTATTTAACGCCATATCTAACATTCCCTCATCACGAATTCCGTCACTTCCTCCAGTGGCTTTTATTAAACTTGCATGAAGTTTTAGCACTTGTTCTTTGCTTAATATAATCATTTTGCAAGAACCTCATATGCTTCCATATTCTGTTTTATTAACCGTTCAGATATTGCAAAAACATCTTCGCTATCAGCTACTTTTTCTTTTTCCGCTTTACAGAAATCAATGACCAAATATCTTGGTACATTATTTTTCAGGATAACCGCTGTTCCATGTTCGTCAACTACTTTGGCTACTTTTGAAAAATTTTGATTTGCTTCTGTAATTGAAATCATTGTGTTTGTATCTATTGTCATATTATATACCTCACTTCCACCTATATTATATACAAATTCTAGCTAGAAAACAACCTATTTTCCTTTTTGAAATTGTTGTATAATTGAAACCTGCCCTTGTAAATTGCCTATAAGGACAAAAAATAAGGGAAAATACAAATCATTTCACTGTAAGAGTCTTGAAAAACCTCAACAAATAAGGAAAGATTGAGTAATTCATCTCCAAATCCCGATTTGCTAACTTGTCCAGATAAAGTATAGCACATCTTTCAGTCAAAAACAATCTCTGATTTATGTCCGTTCCGGCTGTCCGGACTGTCAGGGGACGAGTAGCATTTTTCCGCAAAGGGTGCAAAAAATTTCCACTCTTAACAGGACTTGGAAAGGCTCGATTTACAAATCGTTTTCTTTTTGGTCTTTATTGCGGTCTCAAAGAGCCGACAGATCTTCCGGGCGAAATGCAAAATCATAAAATTTCTCAGACCTCTTGAATTTTCCTCAAACTTCCGATAGAATATACCCGAACAGAATAAGCAACATATCATTTTTGGGATGATCGTTCAAATACCGGCCATCCCCACCCCGGAAAGGAACTCATCACCATGTCCATGCTCAATTCCGACAACCTCACATTTGAATACATCCGCCGCGACGAGGAAGGCAATGTCGAATCCATCACAAAAGCCCTCGACGGCGTTTCGCTGGAGATCAAAAAGGGCGATTTTGTCGCCATACTCGGCCACAACGGTTCGGGCAAATCAACCTTTGCAAAACATATCAATGCCATCCTGATGCCGACCGAGGGCACTCTTTACGTGGATGGGATGGACACGAGGGAGGAAGAGCACCTCTGGGATATCCGCCAGAGGGCGGGCATGGTATTCCAGAACCCGGATAACCAGATCATCGCGACGGTCGTAGAGGAGGATGTCGGCTTCGGCCCGGAAAATCTCGGTGTGCCGACGGAAGAGATCTGGAAGCGTGTGGAGGAGAGTTTAAAAGCGGTTGGGATGTACGAGTACCGCACACACTCGCCCAATAAGCTTTCCGGCGGGCAGAAGCAGCGTGTGGCGATCGCGGGCATCATGGCGATGAAACCACAGTGTATTGTGCTTGACGAGCCGACGGCGATGCTGGATCCGAACGGGCGCAGGGAAGTTATCCGCACCGTGCGCGAACTCAACCGCAGGGAGAAGGTCACGGTTCTTCTGATTACGCATTATATGGAAGAGGTCATCCACGCGGATAAGGTAATTGTGATGGATGATGGTAAGATCGTCATGCAGGGAACGCCGCGCGAGATTTTTTCACAGGTGGAAAAGCTCAAGTCCTACCGCATGGACGTGCCGCAGGTCACGGAACTTTCCTACGAGCTGAAAAGAGCAGGAATGCCGCTGCCGGATGGGATTTTGTCGGTGGAGGAATTTGTGGAAGCCTGCGGGAGATTAAGACAGAGCGGGGGTTTTGGGGAATAGATTTTTTCCGGAAGATCTTCCGGAAACGGCCTGTGCGTCACCATTTGCGAGAGATTCTTGTCGGAGAAAGGGAGCGTGGCGGGCTATGCTGACGGAATCTGGTGCGGATATTCACAAATCGGGGCATGCAGGTGGCAGGAATGTGTTTCCGGCACGCCTTGGGGGAGGATTGCAATGTCCATTATTTTAGATAAATTAAACTATGTGTACAGCCCTGGAACCGCTTATGAAAAGCAGGCGCTCGGTGACATTGACCTCGTGATAGGCGACGGGGAATTTATCGGGCTGATCGGCCACACCGGGTCGGGCAAATCTACGCTCATCCAGCATTTAAACGGTCTGGTGAAGGCGACGGGCGGCGGCGTATACTACAATGGCGCAGATATTTACGATCCGGATTACAATTTAAAAGAACTGCGCACAAAGGTCGGGCTGGTCTTCCAGTACCCCGAACACCAGCTTTTTGAGACAACCGTTTTAAGGGATGTACAGTTCGGCCCCAAAAACCTGGGGCTCACGCCGTTGGAGATTGATCTTAGGGCGTACGAGGCACTAAAGCAGGTCGGCATCCCGGACGAGTTGATCGACGCTTCGCCATTTGAGCTTTCCGGCGGGCAGAAGCGCCGCGTCGCGATCGCGGGAGTACTGGCTATGAAGCCGGAGGTGCTTGTTTTGGATGAGCCGACAGCAGGGCTTGACCCAAAGGGGCGCGACGAGATTCTTGACCAGATTGAAAAAATCCATGACGAGCAGCATATCACGGTGATCTTAGTCTCACACAGCATGGAGGATGTGGCAAAATATGTCGGGCGGATCATTGTGATGAACCACGGGAGAGTTGCATTTGACGACACACCGGAAAATGTGTTCGCACACTACAAAGAGCTGGAGAAGATCGGGCTGGCGGCACCGCAGGTAACCTACGCGATGCACGCGTTACAGGAGCACGGCATTTCCGTGCGGACGGATGTGACGACGGTGGAGGAAGCAAAGAATGCAGTACTTGCGGCTTTTCGGGGCTGGCAGCGGTAAAATACTGATGCCATGTGAGGTATGTGGTCACAAGATCCTGCAGTTTTGCCTCCAAAGCCGCACATCCCCTTCAAACCCGTGTGCATCCGCCGGGAGGCACTCTTTTGCCGCAGGCATTCCTTCCCGCAAAAAACATTTTCCTTGAAAGGCGGAAAGGAAACAGCGGTTTGCCCTGTATTGCCGGACGGCAAAAATGGATCCTTTGAAATATAGCATCGCCGGTTCATCGGCAGAATGAGTGAGATTTTATGATACGAGATATTACGATAGGACAATATTACCCGGCGGATTCCCTGCTTCACCGCCTTGACCCGCGCGTGAAAATATCGGGAACCCTGCTCTATATCATCAGCCTGTTCCTTGTAAAAAACCTTTGGGGTTATCTTGCTGCGGCGCTTGTGCTCGCGGCGGTCATCCGGATATCGAAAGTTCCGTTCGGCTATATAATAAAAGGTCTGAAAGCGGTGATCATCCTCCTGCTTTTTACCGTGTGTTTCAACTTATTTTTGACTTCCGGGACACCGGTATTTGAGTGGAAATTCATCCGCATCACGAAGGAGGGGCTGTATCTGGCGTTTTCCATGGCGGTTCGCCTGACACTTTTGATCCTCGGCTCGTCGCTGATGACCTTTACTACTACGCCGAATGAGCTGACGGACGGGATGGAAAGCCTGCTCTCCCCGTTAAAGAAAATCCACGTTCCCGTGCACGAGGTCGCAATGATGATGTCGATCGCACTGCGTTTTATCCCGATCCTCCTTGAGGAGACGGACAAGATCATGAAAGCGCAGCAGGCGCGCGGGGCGGATTTTGAGACAGGGGGCATCATCAAGCGCGCGAAAGCGATGATCCCGATCCTCGTTCCGCTCTTTATCTCGGCGTTCCGGCGGGCGGGGGATCTCGCGATGGCGATGGAAGCCCGCTGCTATCATGGCGGCGCGGGGCGCACAAAAATGAAACCGTTGCACTACCACAGACGAGACGGTCTGGCGTGGGTGGCAATGGCGGCGTTTGTGGCGCTGATCATAGCAAGCCGGAAGTTTTGAAGAAAACAGGAATAACCGGCAGAAAGACGATTCTGTCGGAAATCCCGGAACGGGGAAAATCACAATGCATTGCCGTCTCATGCGGCAGAATGGGAGGGAACCATGAGGCGTATCATGCTCCGCGTGGCATATGACGGAACGGGATATTGCGGGTGGCAGCGGCAGCCAAACGGAATCACAGTGGAGGGCGTGCTCAATGATGGGCTCCATGCTCTGTTAAAGGAGGATATTGAGGTGATCGGCGCGAGCCGGACGGATGCGGGTGTCCACGCGCGCGGCAACGTGTGTGTGTTTGACACGGAAAGCCGGATACCGGCAGGGAAATTTGCTTATGCGTTAAATCCGCGCCTGCCGGGGGATATTGTCGTACAGGAATCGCGGGAGGTGCCGGCGGATTTCCACCCAAGGCACTGTGACTGCAATAAAACTTACGAATACCGGATCTACAATGCTGCCTTTCCGGATCCTCTCCTGCGGTACAACTCGCATTTCCTTTACCGTCCGCTTGATGTAAATGCCATGCGGAATGCGGCATGCTATTTGGTCGGGGAACATGATTTTAAGAGCTTTTGCTCCGTGAACACACAGGTGAAGGAAACGGTGCGGCGTGTAAATTCGCTGGAGATATTAGAAGAAATATCCGGGGGAACGGGATATGCGGAACAGGGCTGCCCGGTGGACGGGAATATGCAAGACAAAGGGATATCTGCTTCCGCCAGGTTTTGCCCGCGCATGATCACGATACGCATCAACGGAAACGGTTTTCTCTACAATATGGTGCGGATCATTGCCGGGACTTTGATTGAGGCCGGCTATCACTGGCGCAGTGCAAAATCCATCGGGGAAACGCTCCTTAAGTGCGACCGGCAGGCGGCGGGGGCGACCGCCCCGGCGCGCGGGCTGACGCTGATGGGGATTTATTATGATGAGGCGTTATTGCTGGGCAGTGGGAAAACAGCTTTTGGCGAGAAGGAGGATTTTTGGTGAACATACAAATATTCGGCACAAAAAAAGACTTTGATTCGAAAAAAGCGGAACGCTTTTTTAAAGAGCGCGGCATCAAATACCAGTTTATTGACATGAAGGAAAAAGGAATGAGCAAGGGGGAGTTCCAATCCGTCATCCAGAGTGTGGGCGGTCTGGACAATCTTTTGGATGGGGGCTGTAAGGATAAGGAATTGCTTGTCCTGCTCCGCCATCTTTCACCGGAAGACCGATGGCAAAAGATACTGGAAAACCAGAAGGTGATCCGCACGCCGGTGGTTCGCAACGGGAAGCAGGCGACGGTCGGTTATAACCCGGATGTCTGGAAAACTTGGGAATAAAGCGAAGTGCCAACCGTGGGGGCGGACTTGGAAGAGGGACGGTTTGGCCGGGACATGGAATGTTGGGGACTTGCGGCAAGTAAACCGGAGCAAAGGGTACAGGGGGCAATGCTGGCGGGTCTTAAAACAGCGGCGCGAAAGTGGAAGAGTATATGGAGCTTGAGGAGGCTGCCCTGGCCGATGCGGGCGGTATGCTGCGGGAGAACAGCAGGAAAAACCGGTGTGGGGTGATAGCCAATGGGAAGGGGCACGGCTGTAAGACGGCTTTGTGGGATAGACGGACGGGGATTCGGAGAAGCCTTTGGAATTTTAGGTTTTACAGTATTAAAATGATTCAGCATTTTTGGATTTTGATGCAGTAACTCTCAACAGAAGTGCTCCTTTCCTATATTTTACAATACATTACAATAAAATGGGATAGAATAAAACTGAAAATTTGACACAAAAAAAGCAGGTATTATGCAGCCTGCAAGTGTTTTCTCTATCATTCAACTGTCAAACTCCCGCGTAAAGACAGTAAGCGTATGGAACAAAATATTTTATAGTTGACATCCTTGGTTTTACGGGATATAATTTCAATACAGCTGAATAGACAGTTCGGCCCGATTGCTCGGGCGTACCATCCTGTCGTTAAACAAAACTAGGGAACCCGATTTTATTGAATCCTGCGTTTTGCGGGATTTTTTTTGCTTTTTTGTACGTCTGAATTGTGATTGGAGGAAAATGTATGAAAGTACTGGTGTTGTCAAGCGGCGGCATTGACTCGACAGTCTGCCTGGCGCTTGCCGTAGAGAAGTATGGCTATGAGAATGTGCTGAGCCTGTCTGTTTCTTATGGGCAGAAGCACAGCAATGAACTGAAAGCGGCGCAAAGGATTGCGCAGCATTATCATGTGAGACATAAGGAACTGGATATGGGGATGATATTTGCGGGTTCAGACTGTACATTACTGGAGGGAAGGGGAGAAATTCCCAAGGGCACATATGCATCCCAGCTTCAGGAGAGTACTGGAAAACCGGTTTCTACCTATGTTCCGTTTCGGAACGGGCTGTTTCTGGCGGCAGCGGCATCTGTTGCGCTGGCGGATGGATGTGAGAAGATCTATTATGGGGCGCATGCGGATGACAGCGCGGGAAATGCGTACCCGGATACTTCAGAAGCATTTCATGAAGCAATCAGCCGGGCAGTGTATGAAGGGAGCGGAAAGCAGTTGGAAATCGAGGCTCCATTTCTGTACAGCCATAAGGCAGATGT
>CAMRSM010000057.1 GCA_947053345.1 uncultured Lachnospiraceae bacterium | reverse complement strand
AATCAGCGCTGGTATCATGTCTGTCGACATTATACCATGTCCTCTGGACATGCTTTCCCTGCGGGGCATGCACATGATTTGCCAGGGAAATTGTCCTCCCCCTGGTCGGACGGCAAATCAGCGCAGGTATCATGTCTGTCGACATTATACCATGTCGTTCCGACATGTTCCCTGCGGGGCTTGCACATGATTTGCCAGGGAAACTGTCCTCCCTTCGGTCGGACGGCAAATCAGCGCTGGTATCATGTCTGTCGACATTATACCATATCCCGCCCCTTCCCGAAACCGATCAACAGTTTCCATTTATCACAGAAGACCCAACTGTCAGTTGATGCGATATCCGTCCGGCTCTGAAACATTTTCACAAAATTCCAATCCCATCCCCCGACAGACGCACAAAGCAAAACAGGATGCCGCAGACGCGGCATCCCATCACTTACTTCTTCCGATATTCCTTCCAAAATCTCCGTATCCCGCGATTTGCGATCTCCATTTCCTCCTTCCGTTCCGCAAACCCTGCAAAATGTACTCCCACATACCGCCTGCCGATTTCTCATGCCCGAACTCATATCCTGTCTACCTTTCATCCTACCATCCGGTTTCTTAAGCTTTTGGCCGATTCCGCAATTTTTTAAAACGGGATTTTTTCCTTTCGCTGCAAGCACTTTTCTTTTGGAACATATCCATTCCCTGAACCCTTTATTCCTTCACGATAATAAAATAACAGGTTCCTTCCATATGCTCATTATTATTTGCCACCCGAAGTGTCGGCTTTGCTTCCACGAAGAAAAACAATTCCCCTGCTTTATCAATGCAGACCATCACATCATTTTGAATATTTTCAACCTGATAACCCTCTGCACAAATCGCCGCAATCTTTTCCGAAATTGCAGACTCCAGAGTACTCCGTTGAACCAACTGCTTCTTTGCATCTTCAAAAGCCCCTATATTTGCCAAGACTAATCTGCAAAGCGTACCATCTGAATTCAAGATAACCTTTGCTATATCGTTTGTCCTGAAATCACCAAGATACCTTCTGTAAGTAAAGGTATACTGCACGGATTCTGTTTCCGAATCACTCTTGTAAAAGAAATCCTTCCCCTCATACCAACGGGTTGCCGTTTCCCCTTCCTGCAGAAAATAAGCCACCTCCGTAGTCAATGAGCAGGTATAACTTTCAACCTCAATATAATCTTTTACAAAGGAATCCGAGATTTCACGAAATTCTTCTTCCGTTTCCGGGTTCTCCAAATCAGAAATACGCAATCCGTTCTCCGACTGAATACCACACACCTGCCTGGTATCTTTCTTAAACGATACCTTTATCCCATCCGAACCCGAATATCTTTCCTCCTCGTAAGGAACCAGTTCTTTCCGCCCCGTTTCATAATAGGTTAACTCATACGATGTCCCGTTAAAATCAAAAGAGACGTTCGGTATTGCGGAAGTATCCGTGTAATAATTCGCCTTTGGATAGTCGTACGAATCCCCTGTATAGTTCATGATGCCGATGTCATCGCTCGCATATTCATATACATGCAATTTTGCCCCGTTTCCACAGCCTGAAAATGCGACGGTCAAGGAAAGCAATAAAATCCATATTTTCTTTCTCATAAAATAACCTCCTAATTAAAAGTAGTAGACCATTCTCCACGATACATACAGGAATCAATGTTTGTATTCACTCCTGAAAATTCACTTACGGTATCTTGTTTTGCCTGATTTAATGCCCTATCAATATTGTATCCTTTTGATAAATACTCAAAAAACTTTCCAACCCAATAATTAGCGCCCACACAGCTTATTTCCTTTGTAAAGCCTACTACAGTTGCTGCTCCCTTGACCTCGGATGCCACTGTCAGGTTTCTTATACCCGCAGAACTAATTCCTCCCGCTGCTGTTAAACAACCTCCATATACAATTAATTTTGCCTTTGACAACGAATTATCCGCCAAATCCTCAATGTCACTATTATACAGATTCTTGTCTGAGAGAACAATCCAATTACCTATGTAGTTATCAGCCGAGTCCTGATAAGCGCCTCCATGGCTTCTTGTAACAATAATCTCACCTACCTTAAGCATTGCCATAACATTTGCGTATTTTGAATCTTTGCGCTTATATATCTCACCAGATGAATAACCCATGCTTTCCAAGTACGGGGTAATCGTATCATAGCAAGACATATGATCATGTCCATCATCGCTGATTCCAATCAAATAAACCGATCCAGCGTATGCGACAGTTCCCATAGATACCGAAAATAGCAATCCAACCATCAAAACAGCAAGGATCTTAACACAACTTTTTTTATTCATTATGTACCTCCTTAATAATCTTCTACTTAGGTGATTGCGAAACTCTGAAAGTCGCATAAAACCTAGCTTTTTTGAGCTTTCACTGTGCAACTTTCCTCACTAAATATTTGACTTTTATATCCATTTTGCACAACTTTTTAGCTTTAACGATTCATCTCAAGTTCGTTTCTATACAAAATGCATAAATTATTATCAGTGAGTTTCGCAATCACCTAAATCTTCTACTGCCTCCCGCTTCACAAGCACTTGCGCCCTGCACCTGTGAAAGGAAGAACAATCAACAGGTTATCTCCTTCGACATGTCAACAAATATTATATCATATTCTCCGGATATTCTTCCCTATGAAGTATGCACACGGTTCACTAGAGAAAATGTCCTCCATCATTGGATGACAAACCGGCAATGGTATAATATCTTATGCATATTATACCATAATATGCCAAAAAATGTCAATTGGTGATTTCCCATCTTCACGACATACGCATGAACCTTTTTCCCATTCCTATTTCTAAAATTTATCTTTTAAAAATTCAGAACCTGCTCCATAAACTCTGCTGGATTCATACTTATCACAAAACGTTTCTTTTTCATGGACAAATTGGGCCGGAATATCTCCACCGTTTTCAAAATGCCCAGACACCATTTTCGTATGATATTCAGGTTTTCGGCTGCCTGTTTATCCAGTGTTGTATTTGCATCTTCTTTAAATGTCACGTCTAAATGCCAGTGCATACTTTCCACACTCCAATGTCCCCTTACTGCCCGGCTGAACAATTCCACATCTTCCTTTAGGCTGCTGATATAATACCGATACTCTTTTCTTTCTATCCCATCTTTTTGGATTTTTTTTCTTCCATCCCGATGCTTTTGAGGCCTTTCCACTCTTTTTTCTGTGCCAGCCACCGGACTTCTTCTGTTTGATAATACTCCCGGGTTTCGGTCTGTCCATGTGCCTTTTCCACTGTTTTTTATACTTCCCATTTTCACGGAGTTCCTTTTTTTCAGATTCCTCATAATACGATATCCGTCCGGCTCTGAAACATTTTCACAAAATTCCAATCCAATCCCCCTGACAGACGCACAAAGCAAAAAAGGATGCCGCAGGCGCGGCATCCCATCAATTACTTCTTCCGATATTCCTTCAAAAATCTCCGTATCCCGCGGTTTACGATCTCCATTTCCTCCTTCAGCTCCGCAAATCCCTGCAAAATATACTCCCGCATACCGCTCTTTGCCGCTTTCTCATGCTCGAACGCCATCACACCCAGTGTTTCCGCCCCGACATTCTTCGCGTTGGATTTCAACGCGTGCACCAAAACCGCATATGACTCGCAGTCCCATGCCGCCGCCTCAAGTTTTACGACGCGCTCCGGCATCCCCGCACCAAATTCCTCCAGAATCTCCAGATACATCTCCACATCGTCGCCGAAATACGGCAGGGCGCGTGCCGCCCGGATATGGTGCGCGCACAAAAGTTTCTCGCCCGGGAATTTTTCCTGAGCAATATCCTCACAGCATTCTTCCTCGGCTGTCGGCTGGCAGGCCGCACTATCCGTTCCGGTGTCCTCTGTTTTTAAGTCGCCGGCTGCAGTTGTATTCACGATATTCTCGTTTCCTTCCTCATGCACCAGGCGACCCGGCAGGTAATCCCGCACCATCTTCTCCAACGTACTTCCCTGAACCGGCTTTGAAAGGTAATCCGTGAATCCCTCCGCTATGTATTCTTCCTTTGCCCCGACGACCGCATTTGCCGTCAATGCAATGACTGGCGCATTCTTCGAAAGGTTATCTTCCATTTCCTTTAACTGCCTTAACGTCTCAACGCCGTCCATCTCCGGCATCATATGATCCAAGAATATAATGTCAAATTCTTGGCGTTTTACCAGCCTTAAGCACTCCTTACCGCTCGATGCCGTCATGACGCGCACCCTCGTCTTCTTGAGCAGGGCGCGGAACACATCCAGATTCATGCGGTTATCATCAACCACCAGAACTTCCGCCTCCGGCGCGGTATAGGTCACCGCCGCAGCCGCGGCCTCGGAATGCAGTTCGTACGGATTGATCTTACCGACCGGACGTTCATCGACTATCGGCTGTTCCACAGAGAAGAAGAAATTGGAACCCTTCCCATATTCGCTCTCCACCTCCAGCACGCTGCCCATCATCACGAGGAAATTCTGGGTGATGCTAAGCCCAAGCCCTGTTCCTTCCACATTGACGTTGCGCTGCTCATCCACCCTTTGGAACGCGTGTGCCAGCTTGTGGATATCCTCCTCACGGATACCGATCCCGGTATCCTTCACCGACACATACATCATGAACTTACCTTCTTCATTTTTCTTCCCGGAAACCGTAAATACAATCTTGCCTTTTTCCGTATATTTTACGGCGTTATTCAACAAATTCAGCATGATCTGCTTGATGCGCACTTCATCGCCGTAAAGAACGCAAGGGAGCTTCTCGTCAATCCGCAGTTCAAGCTTCAGATCCTTGCCGCGCATGCGCTCCGTGACCAGCAGCACGATATCGCTGATAACGGAACTCAACTGGTACTGCACCGGCACAAGCTGCATGTTTCCGGCTTCAATCTTCGAGAAATCAAGCACATCATTGATCAGGGAAAGCAGGATATTTCCGGAAGCCTCAATCTTATGGGCATACTTCTGCACCACCGGTTCCGTGCTCTCCCGCCGTATCATCTCGTTCATACCGAGCACGACATTTAACGGCGTACGGATCTCATGGCTCATATTCGCGAGGAAATCCCGCTTTGCCTGGTTTGCCGCTTCCGCCTGTTCAATCGCAATCTCAAGCTGTACTGTCTGATCCTCCAGCTGCTTTGCCTGTGCCGCAAGCTTCTCCGTCTGCCTTTCCAGCTCCTCACTTTTTTCCCTGTAAAGATTAAGCTGGAAACGGATCAGTATCCCTATGATGACCGAAACGATCAAAAAGCTCTGCAAAATATCTATATAGATATCCTTCTCTTCCATATGTATCACAAAATCCGGATTGTAATACGAAACGACAGCACATGACACCACTGCCACAAAACCGGAAAACAGCGCAAAACAGAAGCGTTTTCCGTCAAGAAGCATAAAGTCAAATACTACGCCAAGCACAAACCACATCGGCATGCCGCTGTGCATCCCGCCGTTCGAAAAATATATCAGCGGGAACAGGATCAAATTTACCCAGACACAGACCATCAGCGCCGCAGACTCAAATTTGTTATGCTTATTGGCACGGTATAACACCAAAAGGAGAATCATGAAAACCGCGGCTGTCTCGATTACGGTGAGAATGCTGAACTGAAGGATGATCCCGATCAGCGTGGATATCGTCCCCGCGAGGATTCCCCCGATCGTAATAACATTGAAAAGCCGCTGTTTTATCGGCATCTCCTCAGAAAAGTATTTTCTCTTCCAAAATTGAAGCTTTTTCATTATTCTGTCTTGCATGATTGTCCTCCTTCTCGCCATTTTCCAACAGAATCGAAAACTATTTCCATGTCTTTCCAACGGGCGGCTATTCCCCGCCCGCTGTCACATACTCCGGTGTCGCCGCATACTCACTCGTATTTACCTTTTCCCGCAGGAGTTCCACGCCGTTCCTGCGCGTGACGCGGTAAAGTTCCGCGACATAACCTGTATGCGCCTTTTGTGTGACCTTATAATAATCCGCAGGGAGACTTTCGTCAACCGTCACCACCGGCTCTCCCGGTTCGATCGTCTCAAGCACGACGCTGATCAGTTCCACCTCGTTGCCGATATCTTCCTCGGAAGTGTGGATGGAGATCGTCAGCGCCCCATCCTCCGCCTTCGCCGCGATCACGACCGGATAAGCATAATCATTGCGCAGCTTTAAATCCTTATAGTTCCCGGCTATCGCCGCATCGCGCGCCGGGTCAACATAGCTGACAACCATTGAATGCGGTGCGCGCTCTACGATTGTAAGATTTGCATAAAGTGCCGCGTTGTAAAGTGTCGTCGAAATCTGGCAGACCCCTCCGCCGACTCCGTCCTCCACCTTCCCCTGCACATAGGTTCCCGCCGGAAGGTAGCCGTTCTCCTCCGTGATCGGCCCGATCGCCGTACTGCACGAAAAAGTCTCGCCGGGCGCAATCTCAAGTCCGTCTAGCAGCTCGGCAGCGCGCGCGATGTTGCCCGCACGCGAAGTATTCTCTGTGCTGAAATAGGTCGTAAATTCAGAGACAAACAGCTTTTTTTCCGGAACTTCCGTGATATGCGGCGGATCCTGCGGAGCTTTCGCCTCCGGTTCATCCGTCAGGTTGCGCATGCGGTCAATCGCTGGTTTCCCCACAATTTCCTGATCCTGCGCGGGCAAACTTCTCTGCGTGTCAAGCTCCGCTTCCGAATCGTCGAACCAGCGCTGCATGTTCTGCCGGAGTTCTTCCTTTTTATCATATTCATCATCTGTGTTTTGTTTCTTCGCACACGCCGACAAAAATGCCGACAGCACCAAAAACAACGCGAGATAAACGCTTCCGCGCTGCCATATTCTTTTTGCCCTGTATCGCTTCATCTTTCTATACCGTGCCTTTCCCAATGCTCATAAAGCATTGACATACGCACTTATTTTATGTATATTAAAGATAGCTATACAGGAAAATAAAACTAAAAAGCCGACGCGATAAGTCCCGCCAATGTCGCGATCACAAGTATCGCAACAATAACGGCCGCAACGGTTCTCTGTGATTTTTTTGACCGAAACATCATATGATTTTCCTCCATAAAATAATACAATAAACGAGGTGACCGCCATGCCGGTAATTTTCGGATGTACTATCATCCTAATCTTTCTGCTCCAATACGAAATCAAAAAAAATGCCAAAAACAAAACACAGACCGTTCAGGAATTTTTGCAGCGGGAGCTCGAGGCAAACACCACACGCAAGCAGGATATTTCCGGACTTGCCTATCAAACGGCCGACCTCTCTTGGCTGCCCGACTTGTCCGGCATACCGGATGCAGACGGCGAGATTGCAGCAGTGCTCGCGGCGTTAAAGCGCCTTCAAGGCAAACAGTACCTCAATCTTTCGGGCATCTCCAATACCGACTTAAAACTCACTTACGGTGCGGCAAACTTTCCGTTCCTGTCCGAGTGCGACGCAAACTTTACCGCCTTTATGCGCAGACTGTATGACCTTGGTCTGCGCCTGAACGAAGCAGGTGCGCCGGAACTTGCCGTCCCAGTGCTTGAATACGCGGTCAGGGCGGGCACCGATGTCGGTTCCACCTACCGCCTGCTCGGCTCCATCTACGCTTTACAAGGCAATAACGATGCACTTTTAACTCTCTGCCGCAGGGCAGAAGAATTGCCGGAGACTATCCGCAGTTCCGTCTGCGATTATCTTTCCGGTCTGTGCCGTTGACGGTACAGATACCCAATATACCTGCATTGTATACTATTTTCCTTCAACTGACAAGTGTTTTATTTCGATTTTACGGCAAAGATTTATGACAAGAGCTTTCCCTTTGTAAAAATAATCCGGTCAATCATCCTTGACGCATCACTTTTGCTTAGATATTCCATTTCCTGCATGTATTCCATCCCATTTTGGCGGAGCAGATCGCAGAGATACCGTTTCTGCTTTAAAGTCATCGGTTCCTGCTTTCTCGGTTTATAGCTGAGTTTCCGGGCCACAAAACCATCATGCCCCGGAAATTCTGCCGCCATCGCACAGTACAGCCTATGCGCGGATACCGCGTCATCCACGGCACGGTGTGCGCGCCCCTGCGCGATCCCATAATAGGCGCAGAGAGCCGACAGGGCGCGGCTTGGAAGTTCCGGATGCAGCTTCTTCGCAAAATGCAGCGTGTCAAGCGCCTCCCGCTCAAACTCCATCCCGAACCGCAGTGCCGCCACCTTTATAAAGCTGTAATCAAATCCGATATTATGTCCCAGCAGCACCGGGCATCCTTCTGCAAAAGCCAGAAATTCCGTGACTGCCATTCTTTCATCACGGCCATCCGCCAACATTTCATCCGTGATCCCGGTCAGTTCCGTAATCTTTTCCGGAAGCTTCTGGCATATTTTGATCAGGCAGGAAAACTCCCCTGCCGCTTTCCCGTTGATATATTTTACAGCGCCAATCTCAATCATCCGGTCTTTTTCGGGGCTTAGCCCCGTCGTCTCAATGTCTACCGCCAGATAATCTGTTACCATACTCTCCCCCCCTATATCCCACGGGACGACCCGGAAATCCCAAAACGGAACCCTTCCGGCATATTCCCCGCACCTTTCACATCCACCGCACACACGCCCGACAGCGGATCCCTGCTCGTATAATCGAACAGGCAGTCCATCCCGCCGTGTTTTGTCCTGCCCCCTGCCGCTTCCCCCATATCATAGCAAAAATGCGCGACATAGCACTGCCCGGCGCGCTCCTTTCCGACACCAAACCCGGTAAGAAGCCCGCGCAGCTCCTGTTTCTCGTATTCCTGCATCCGCGCAAAGTACGGCTGTACCTTCGGCCTTTCGCGGCTGTAAAGGTCAAAACACAGGCATTCTGCAAGACAGGCAAGAAAATCGTCCTTTTTTACCAGTACGGCATCCGGAATATTTTCCTGCCGGATTTCATTCTCCCCAAATATTTCTGCAGCTCGTTCTGCCACGCTCCCCTCCCCTGCAAAATACCCCGCCGCAAAGCGGTACAATATCTCATAGCGCTCCATACGCCCATGCTTGCGGTCAAACAGCCCGACTTTCCGGTAATACACCCCCAGTGCCTCGAACAGCGCGAACGGTCCTGCAAAATGTGCCTTCAAGTATGGTATGGTACAGAGGAACTGTCCGCTGTTATAGTAGACCTCGACCATCTCCTCAACATCCTTTAAACGCAGCAGGTCCGCATACGGCAGGTATTTCGTGGAAAGAACCTCATACGGCGGCTCTGTCTTAAACAGCACCCCGTGCTCCCCCGCCATATCCGCCATCGCCGAGCCCTTTAAAACTTTCAAAAACCCCAGCTGCAGCTTATCCGGCCCCATGCGGTAAACCTCGTCAAACGACTTGGCAAACGACGCGTAATCCTCATACGGCAGCCCTGCGATCAGGTCAAGGTGCTGGTGGATGTTGCGCGTCCTGCGCACCTGCGCGACCCGTGCCGCGACCTTCTTCAGGTCCATACGCCGATGGATTGCCGCAACCGTGCGCGGGTTCGTTGACTGAACCCCGATCTCCAGCTGTATGAGCCCGGGGCGCATCCGGCTTAACAGTGCCACCTGTTCATCGTCCAGCAAATCCGCCGCGATCTCAAAATGAAAATTTGTCACGCCGTTGTCGTGCTCATGGATGTAGCGCCAAATATGCATCGCATGCGCTTTATTACAGTTAAAGGTACGGTCAACAAACTTCACTTGACTGACACGGGAATCAAGAAAAATCTGCAATTCCCTGTCTACCAGCGAAAGTTCCCTCAAGCGCAGCGACTTCTCCACCGAGGAGAGGCAGTAGCAGCAGGAAAACGGGCAGCCGCGGCTTGTCTCATAATAAATGATCTTGTGCTCAAAACCCGCAAAGCTGCCAATATCCGCGTAAGGAAACGGCAATGCGGAAAAATCGAGCGGCTCACGGGGCGGGTTGATATGGATGCTCCCGTTTGCCGCACGATAGGCCAGGCCGCGGATGTTTGCGCGTGGATCCGATGTTTCGGGAAAGGCCAATACATCATTTTCCACTGTCCGGGCAATTCCCAAACAATCTGCCTCCGCCGCATCCTGCGGGGAAACACTTTTTTCAGAGCCCCCGATGTCCGTACCGGAAAACCCGTCCGATGCCAAACGAATGTCCATGTCCGCAGTCTTTCCCGCACGGGACACTTCCCCAAAATAATACCGTACCAGCTCCGCGAATGTCGCCTCGCCCTCCCCGACCATCACGCCGCTCACCTCCGGCATCCGCACAAGACACTCCTCCGCGTCATAGCTGACCTCCGGACCGCCCAGGTAAATATGCACCTTTGCATCAAGCTTTTTATAATCCGCCACGATCTCCCGCACCATGCGGATATTCCAAATATAACATGAAATGCACAGCACCTGTGGGCGCAGCTCATAAATACCGCGCAGGATCACATCCGGTTCATGGTTGATCGTATATTCGCGAAGCAGGATCCGCTCCGCGTAAAGGGCAGAATCCTCCCCCGCCGTCCCTGCTGCGTACTGCCTCAGGCTATAAACCGCAGGGTTTGTATGGATATATTTCGCGTTGACCGCCAACAATAAAATCTTCATCCCCTGCCCCTACTCCGCGAAAAAATTGAACGGGAATATATACACGTCCGTCCCCGTCAGGAAGCGCTCTTTGTTCGAGTAGCCCTGCTCCTGCAGTTCCCGCTCATATTCCGGATTCATTTCATGATGCCGGACCACCTTGTAAAACATCGACATATATACCTTAGTACCGCCGTCCTTTCGTGTGGTTTTGATCGGTATCATAAACACGATCAAAAGGCCGATCAGAACGGCGAGCAATATTTTTTTCTTTTCCAGTTTGCGCGGGTTTTCTCCCATATAAAATATCCCCCATATTATTTCATTTTGATTGATATGGTCTGCCTTTCACCGGATTTATTATATCACCCCCGCCGTATTATTTCAAGACTGGTAATTTGGGCGGGATATAGCTATACTCCTGGCAGCACAGGCATACCAATACCGTATGAATGGCAAGGGAAAAGGAAGGAGGATTGAAATTGGAGGCTGGCACACAAATCAAAAAATACCGCAGTAATATGGGTATTTCCCAGGAAGAATTGGCAGAAAAAGTTTACGTGAGCAGACAGACAATTTCTAACTGGGAAACCGGGAAAAACTATCCGGATATCCATAGCGTATTACTGCTAAGCTCTGTATTCAACGTATCTCTTGACCAACTAATCAAAGGGGATGTTGAAATTATGAAAAAAAACAGATCAACGAAACAGAAATCAAAAAGCTCAATCACTACGGCAGTATATATACTGCATTTTTGATTCTGGCAATCATATCATTTATTCCGTTTATAGCTTTAATAGGCTGGTATGGACTGATTCCGCGGAGTGCGGTAATAACCTTTATCATTATTTTCTTGATGGCAAAGCTTTTTTGTCGTGAGCAGCATTGTTTGGCCCAAGAACCCAGAGGAACTCATCATTGCAGACGAGCGGGCGCTCGGCTGCCCACCTGCTTGAGTGGTATATGCTTTAGATAAAAAATTTACGAAAACCTTTAAGAAAAATAAAATAACCCATTGCATGTTTTGGAAAAAACATATACAATAGAGATATCGGTGATGCTTGCCGGGTTATAAAGGACACGCGGCGGCAGGCTCGGGTCAGGACAGCAGCAGGTGCAGAGGAATGCCGGATGACAAACGCCGGCGGGGGGTAACAGCGGACGGCAGGAACCTGCAAAATGCCCGCCACTCCAGGAAAGAGACAGAAAACCATGGCGTGGGACAGCCGCACAGCGCCGAAAGCCAAAAAAACCGCGGCAGCAAACAACGAAAACGATATCGAAAAGGAGACAAAGGTATGAATTACGGTTACTTTGATGAGGTGAACAAGGAGTATGTGATCACGAAGCCGAACACTCCGGCACCTTGGGCGAACTATCTCGGTTCCCCGGCTTACGGCGCGATCATCTCGAACAACGCAGGGGGATACAGCTTTGTAAAGAGCGGCGCGAACGGACGCATCATCCGCTATCATTTCAACAGCGATGATACGCCGGGACGCTATGTTTATTTGAGGGACGACGAGTCGAAGGATTTCTGGTCGGCTTCCTGGCAGCCGGTGGCAAAACCGCTGGATACATACAAGAGCGAGTGCCGCCACGGAACCGCGTACACGAACATGGCAGCGGATTACGCGGGTATCCATTCCGAGGTGCTTTATTACGTGCCGCTTGACAAGACCTACGAGGTTTGGCGCGCTAAGATTACGAATACGACGGACAAAGTCCGCAAAATTTCCGCATTCGGCTACGCGGAATTTACGAACGACAGCAATTACGAGCAGGATCAGGTGAACCTGCAGTACACGCTGTTCATCACAAGGACGTATTTTAAAAATGACAATATGATTGTGCAGACGATCAATGAGAACTGCGGCAAAAATGAGGAAGGCAGTAACTGGAGGGAGCGCTTCTTCGCTCTGGCAGGCGCACCGGTGACCTCCTACAATGGCGATAAGGCGGCGTTCATCGGCAATTACCACACCTACGGCAACCCGGCGGCCGTCGAGAACGGCACATGCGACAATGTGCTCAATTACAATTCCAACGGCTGCGGTGCGCTGCACACTGCCCTGACCTTACAGCCGGGAGAGACAAAGGAAATCGCGTTCCTCCTCGGACAGACTACCCCGTCCGCAGCAAAGAAAATCGTGGACGGCTACTCCGATCTTGCGGTTGTCGAGAGGGAAAAGCAGGAGCTCATCGACTACTGGCACGCAAAGCTCGCGAATTTCCAGATCAATACGCCGGATGCGGCATTCAACAGCATGGTGAATACATGGAACGCTTACCAGTGCTTTATCACTTTTACCTGGTCGAGGGCAGCTTCCTTCACGTACTGCGGGCAGCGCAACGGCTACGGCTACCGCGATACCGTGCAGGATATCCAAGGCATCATCCATCTTGACCCGGCGATGGCGGAAAAGCAGATCCGCTTCATGCTCTCCGCGCAGGTCAACAACGGCGGCGGGCTTCCTCTCGTAAAATACGACCACAACGCCGGGCATGAGGACACGCCGGACGACGATTCCTACGTGCGCGCGACCGGGCATCCGGCTTACCGCGCCGACGACGCGCTGTGGCTGTTCCCGACGGTCTGGAAATATGTGGCAGAATCCGGCAACAAGGATTTCATCAATGAGGTGATCCCTTACGCAAACAAGGAGGAGGGCACGGTTTACGACCACTTAAAGCGCGCGATCCGCTTCTCGATGGAGCGTCTCGGCGACCACAAGATGCCTGCCGGCCTGCACGCGGACTGGAACGACTGCCTGCGCCTCGGAAAGAAGGGCGAGTCCACGTTCGTGGCGATGCAGCTGTATTACGCGATGACCGTGCTGAAAGGCTTTGCAAAAGACCTGAACGATACGGAATATATTGCATATCTTGAAACGACGCAGAAGGAGCTCGGCGATATCATCCAGAAAGAATGCTGGGAGGACGACCGCTATGTCCGCGGCATCAAGGAGGACGGACAGGTCATCGGCTCGAAGCACGACCCGGAAGCAAATATGTGGCTGAACCCGCAGTCCTGGGCGGTCATCAGCGGTCTGGCAACGAAGGAGCAGGCGGAGGCGGCATTGGAGTCCGTACACCGCGAGCTGAACACAAAATACGGTGTTCGCGTGATGGCTCCGTCCTATGTGGACCATGCGTTTGACGGTGCTCTGGCTCTTCTGTTCAACCCGTCCACCAAGGAGAACGGCGGTATTTTCTCGCAGCCTCAGGGCTGGATCATTCTGGCGGAAGCGCTGATGGGTCACGGAAACCGCGCGTTCGAGTATTTCACCGAGAGCTCCCCGGCATCCCAGAACGACGATGCCGATACAAGAAAGCTTGAGCCGTATGTTCACGGACAGTTTACCGAGAGTTCGGAGTCGCCGTTTGAGGGCCGCTCCCATGTACACTGGCTGACCGGGACAGCATCCACCTGTATGGTAGGCTGCGTGGAAGGGATCTGCGGCATGCGCCCTGACCTTGACGGTCTGTGGGTATGCCCGGCAATCCCGAGCACATGGCAGGGTATGACAATGACAAAGACCTTCCGCGGCAAGAAGCTCAACATCACGGTGAAGAACGAGAGCGGTGCTGAGGGTGGGTTTAAAGAGTTTTACCTGAACGGGGTGAAGCTTGACAAACCGTATGTTGCGGCAGCAGATATGAAGGATGTCAATGAGGTTGTTTTGGTAATGTGATAAAACAAGGATAGCATGAGCCGTTTGCCGGGGATGGTATGGCAGGCAACAGAGGAAATTTCCATATGTTTGAATTGTTTTCGGGGACGCGAAAGATACCGCGTCCCCGTTTTTTTATATTGCCCGGCGAGATCCGCGCAGACAGCGAAATTCGAAACTTTTTTTAGTCTTTCTTTTTGTGGAAAGTATTTCTCATTAAAACCGCACGACCGTAAACGACTTTTCCGGCAACAAAATCTCCTCCGAGACCGCACCATCGGAATCCGTCACGGACACCGCTTCCGGCAGCCGGTGAGCTGCCCTCCCGCTCCCCGGCAATCCATGATCCGGTAAGCTGTCCCCCGCCGCCGCAAGCGTCCTCGCGCGGTAATTTTTATGCGCGGCAAACGCATCGTCCGGCCGCAGCCGCACCGCCCGCGCCCCGTCATTCGAATTGACAATCTTAACAATGACCTCATTTTCTTTTTCGGAATAACTCACGGAATAATACAGCCCTTCCTTTGCCGCCTCTTTCTCCTGCCCCTGCGTATCGAGTGTCACATCCCCCATGTTGCAGGAATAAAGCTGTTGGACATAATAGCTGGCGGTCGGGTAGACATCCACGGCATCAAACCAGATCATGTCCGGCGACCACTGCGCGTAGTCAAGCCTCGCAAAAAGCGGCGCGTAGGATGCCATCACGACGACATCGGCATTGCGCTCAAGGTTCGTGAGGAAAGCCGCCTCCGCGAGCGCGCCCTCTAACGTATTGGCATCCGGGCGGTTCATCCCGCTTGCCGGGTGCGCGGCGTACTCGCCGGCAAATACTTTGATATCGCGCGGGTACTCATCGTAAAAATCAACATGCTCATACAGCCATTCCGGCCTGACATAATAATGCTCATCGACCGCATACACAAAATCCGGCTGATCCGCGTGCCTGCGGTAAAAATCCCATGCTGCCGTGTAGCGCTCTGACGTAATGTCCGGCCCCGCGGAGCCGATCAGGCGGATATCCGGATACACGTTGTGGACTGCCGTCTCAAATGCGCTATAACGCTCGAAAAAATCCGCGCGCTGTGTCTGCCACTGTTCGTTGCCGATACCAAGCAGCGTAAGCCCGAACGGCTGCGGATGACCCATTTTCCCTCGCACCGCACCCCATTTGGTATCCGTCCCTCCGTTTGCAAACTCGATCAGATCCAGCGCGTCCTGCACGAATGCGGCAAATTCCGGGCTGTTAATCGCCACCTGCTCGGTGGACTGGTACTGGCAGGCAAAGCCGACGTTCATGACCGGGAGCGGAGCCGCACCAATGCGCTCACAGAGCAGGAAGTATTCATAATAACCAAGACCGAGTGTCTGGTTATAGTGGGAATACTGCCCGCAGAAACCATTTTCTTTACAATTTCCGTGCACCGCCCAGCGGTTCCAGTTATTTTTGCGGTTCCACGGCTCAGTCAGGGAATCCTTGTAGCGGTAGCGGTTGGAAAGCGTATTGCCCTCGACGATGCAGCCGCCCGGAAAGCGCATAAAACCAGGTTTTAACGCCTTTAAAGCATCAAAGAGATCCCTGCGGAAAATCCCCGCCACGGCATCCGCCGGAAACAGGGAGATGAAGTCAAATTCCACCGTCCCGGGTTCGGTCAGAAGCAACACAAAAAGCGCCCCGGTAACATCTTCCACTGCATGCAGTGTCATCCGGTATTTCCGGAAATAATTAAAAGTCTCCCCGCAGTGATCCTCACAGGAAACAACAGCAGAAGCACAGCACTTTCCGTCTTTTACTACCTTGGCACAGAAGCTTCCCCGATAAGAGACACAGCGCGCAAAGAAGGTAAGGTGGTAGTCCAATCCCTGTTTTAAGGCAATGCCGCCATAACCCTGATTGCAAAAACCGGAATCCGCTTTTTCCGCTGTGACACGCAGGTAGTGCGGATTTTCCTCGGAAAGCGGGCTGCCTTGGACGGCGCGCAGGGTAATAGAGGCTTCCGGATCCGAAAGGCTCGTCCCACACGGCACATCCTGTGCCATACCGTAAACGGCATTGCCCCCCGCCGGAAAGACTCCCCAGCCATACAGACCATCGTATTCAAAAAAATAGTCCCTCGCGTCCCCAGCCGCACGCACAAATTCAAAAGAACGGTTTTCGATCATTTCCGCGTACAATCCGCCGTCTGCAGCATAGTTGATGTCCTCAAAGAAAAGCCCGATCATGTCGGGCATTATTTTGGCGCAGCGGTCTGCGTTGATTTTCAGTTCCATAAGATATCCTCCTTCTTAACTCCTATTTCCTGTTCCGGTATGCCGCTCTGTATGTACGGCAGTGATTCGGTTCTTAACTGGCCGCAATGCCGGCGCTTGGCACATCCCCCCTTCTTTGCCGACCATAAATCATGCGGAATTGAGTGTTACATTTACAAATAAATAATTCCTGTTAATTTCTGCGCCAATGCTTCCTCTCATAGCTTCTATGAACTGCGCGCATAAATATAGCCCAATGCCGCTTCCTTTGCTTCTTGATTTGTCCTGCGTATAAAATCGGTCAAATATCCGGGCTACATTGAAAACAATCTCATTGTTTTCCTGACGGGTTGTCCTGCGGAGTACCGCCCGGATCTGCAAAAGAACCTCCGTATCCGTTTTTATCAATTATGTTCCGCAAAAGCCCGTTAATTGTCATATCATCTTCAATAATTAAAATTCTGCTCATTTTGCAGCACCTGCCTTATGCTTCATTTGATATACTGGCCTTTTGCTTTTTTCTAAACATAGCCAATTCTGCCGGCTAACCGGCAAATACTATTATAATGCGGTTCGTAAGATAAAACAACAATCCAATTTGTATATTTTTTTGGATAAAGATATACGGATGTATGAGATTTCGCGGCCATAAGCATTTTATGGCAATACGGTTCTGCTCCTATCTGTTTAACCGGAACGAAGAAAAAAGAGCAATGAGAGGCGGCAAGAACTTAAAAAAGCTGATACCGGCAGGCAGAATTGACCGCAGCATATATCAGAGTAAAGACGGGACAGCAAACAGGAACAGACGGCGGAAAGCCGTCAGTTTCCTGCTGCCATAATTTCACTCAGGCTGATGAAAAGCTCACCGTAATCTTCGTTGTATGCCGCGCATGTTTCCCGCACATACCCCTCCGGAAAGGTGCGCAAGTATTCCTGTTCTTCTCGGATACTACAAAGATACTGATAGACCCTGTCAATCCCCCGCAGCTCCCCAAGCGGCCGCATCACCGGATAATCGAGCAGCAAGAGTTCCTCCTGCGGGGCAAAGCGGGCATCATAACGCAGGAAAAATCCCGGCATTTCCCTGACCATCGTGTCATACAACGCACGGTTTCCGTAATCCCGGAAATCCTCCATGATTCTGCCGTACAGCTCGTTCGCCGCTTTTGCCTTTTGTATGACAAGTTCATAACCGCGCTTGTAAGCATCCTTTGCAGACAGTTTTTCGACTTTTTCCGTTTTATTTGCAGCTGTTATATTTGCAGGCATTTTTGCAGAATGGATCTGCGGAGCATTTTTCTCCTGTTTTGCCACAGCGGCAGCTTCATTTCCAGAAATCGCAGAATCCACTGCCATTTGTTCTTTTTCCGGCTTGGCAGCATACGGATCTTCTCGTTCCTGTACATTACTCCATAAGTTCCCCTCCCCACTGCTGGTACCGCTCCCTGCAAAATACTCATATTCCCGGATGCAGTAGATCACTGCCTCCATCAGCATCTGTGCGCGCTCGTACGTGACCGAACTGCTATCGAATCCTGTGTATTTTTCCGCGAGCCGGGCGACCAGCGGGAGCAGTTCTTGCAGCGGATAGCTTGTCCCCGTTTTTTGCGAAGATTCTTTTTCCATTGTAGCTCTTCCTTTTTTCATCTCTTATTCCCTTCTCTTTCTTCAAGCTCCCTCTTTTACTAGGACAAGGTGGACGCACTTCTGCCGGCCTACTGGCATAATTCGTTTAACGCCTCGATAAACTCCGCATGGCTCCAGCGTGCCCGGAGGTCAAGCTGCTCATATTCCCCGTATCCACCGCTCTCCTGATACCCGCGGTAGCCCGCACGAACCGCCTCCGCGAACAACTCCAGACAGGTGTCTTCCAGATAGTCCAGATCCCCGCGGCACACCTCCTCATACTGCTGACGCATGAATGCGATCAGTTCATCGTCCGTGATCTCGTCGTTCATTTCGTTCTTATACAGGTAAAAGATTTCCGTGAGCCTTCCCAAAAACCCGCCCCATTCATCCGCGTTCACATAATCCGAATCGCAGAACGCGTATATGAGTTTCGGCAAAATCCCCGCGCCAAATTCCACCCTGCCCTCTGTCCGCAGCGCCTCATTCCGCTTTTCCACCAGTGCGCGTGCCTCCGCGTCCGTCAGTGCCAGCCCAAATTCTTCGGTGTAGGCGTTTGCTTCGATGATCTTTGCAAGCTGATTTTTCCCCTGAATCTGTTCCAACCAGTTCTTTTCCCCCATAGTATCCATGTCCCCCTTCTGATATAACGTTCTCTGGAGCCTCCCGTCCCATATGCCCCGGAAAGATACGAACGAATATGTTCCGTGCGCAGGACAGCATATCAAACAGCACTGTAAACCGCACCCTGCCTGCTTTCCAGGTAAACCATATTCTAGCACGCGCCCCCGAAAACAACAAGACTTGATATAATCTGTACTTTGTGGTATAATTATAATGGAAAAATATATGGGTTATGAGCGCGAAGCCTGCTGTCTGCAAGCGGATTGAGAGGAAACATGAAAACAAAACGATGGAACCGGATAAAGCGGCTATTCACCGCACTGATCATTGTATTGCTGCTGGACGTACTTCTTTTATTGCTGCCGGTCATCCGGAAACCGTCGGATACTAAGGGCTCCGGCAGGGAGAATATTTCCGGGGCAGAGCTTCTGAACGAAATGCCGGAGGGGGAGAATTTGCCGGGTTCCGATTCCGCAATAAACGATGCAGGAGAAGCGGTTCAGCCCGGCAGTGATTTGTGTATTCCATCCGGCGGAACGGGAAAAGAAACCAGTGCAGAAAGCTCCGCCACTGTCAGGGAGGACGGCTCCTCCGCCCCCGCCAAAGATAATTCCGGATTTTATACGGAACCGGTTTCCGGTGACCCCGGGCAGCCCGCCGATGAGGACGGAACCGTTACCCTCTGCCTGATGGGCGATCTGATGTGCCTTGCCGGACAGCAGTATACCGCCGAGCGCGGCGACGGCACGCATGATTATACGGACAGCTTTTATTTGCTCCGCGACACCTTTGCTGTCTGCGATTTCGTGATCGGCAACCTCGAGACGACACTTTCCGAGAGCAATCCCTATTCCACCGCCGAGCGTGAGGTGAACGAGCAGCCAAACTGCAACGCGCCCGCGGACTACCTCGCCTCCCTGAAATGGGCGGGCATCACCCATCTTGTGACAGCGAACAACCACAGCTTGGACGGCGGGGCGGTCGGTGTAAAGGAAACGCTCGCCCATCTGGACGAATACAGCATCCCGCATACCGGTACTTACCGTGAGGATTATGAAGGCTCGCGCTATATGATGCTGGAGAAGAATGGCATCCGCATTGCGGTACTTTCTTTTACTGAGCTGATTAACCAGCGCGCGCTCGTCACACCGCCGCAGCTGTCCCGCATGATTGACAGTTATTCCCGCGCGGATGTGGGCGACAGGATTGCACAGGCGCGCGCGGACGGTGCCGATTTTGTGATCGTGTATGAACACTGGGGAAGTGAAAATGTACATGAAGTGCGCTCATACCAGCGGCAGCACGCGGAGGAGATCGCCGCCGCCGGTGCCGATCTGATCATCGGCTCACACCCGCACTGCCTGCAGGAGACGGAAACCATTGCCACGGAGGACGGCCGCAGCGTGCCTTGCTTTTATTCGCTCGGCAACGTGGTTTCCAGCATGACAAGGAATATCAACCACGATACGGTCTTTGTGCAGGTAACGCTGCAGCGGCAGAACGCGGGGGATTCTGCAGGTAATGTGGCTGCCGCTTCCATCAGCCTGCTTCCCTGCCATGTCCTTACTTATCTTGACGGGCATTACCGCGTCATCACACCGGTCGGATACCAGACGGATGATGAAAAAGCAGCGGCGGAACTTGCCGCAGCAAAGATAAGGATCAACGCAATCTTTCCGTGAACAGAAGTCTTCCGGAACCATCTGAGGTGCATAATCTTAACTGTAAGCAACACCTATATTGACGCAGGAGGATATGCACATGAATGATTACAGCAAAATCACAGCCCTTTACTCCCGCTTATCCGTGGGGGACGAGGACAGGGACGGCGGCGAAAGCAACTCCATACAGAACCA
>CAMRSM010000056.1 GCA_947053345.1 uncultured Lachnospiraceae bacterium | reverse complement strand
CCCTCACCGTGGAGGGCTTTTTGTCCGTTTCCCTCCCAAAAAACCCTCCGGGTACCGGGCGGGCACATATTGTTTTAAGTTCCATATGTGCCCTTCCAGTCCCCCTCACCGTGGAGGGCTTTTTGTCCGTTTCCCTCCCAAAAAACCCTCCGGGTACTGGGCGGGCACATATTGTTTTAAGTTCCGTATCTGCCCTTCTGCATCCTGGCGCTCTACTTCCCGCCGTCCGCCGCTTTCTGTATATAATATTCCTGCATTTCCTTTATGGTAATGGACGCTCCCGCCGTGATGCGCTTCTGGATATCCGTCAGGCGCTTCACCTTTGCCGCTTCCTCCTCCGTCAGCCCCTCCGTATCCTTCGGCGCGGCATAAACATATTTTTTGCTCATCTCCTCCGTCGTCACATAGACATCACCCGCATTCTCCTCCGTCGCCTTTACCACAGTCACGGTAAACGACACGGACTTCCCGCTCGTCTTATCCTTCATCGTGATCTTCGCTTTTCCGGCCGCCCTCGCATGCAGGAGCCCGGTCTCCTCATCAACCTTTGCCACCAGCACGTCAGAAGTCGAAAAGACGAACTGCGCCCCGTCAAGGCCATATGCCTTGCCGATCAATTGGTAATCACTGGATGCCACAAGTTTCGTTTTTTTATTCGAGATTGATATGTACGGGTCCTTCACGGTCACGGCAATCTCCCCCTTGTAGGTCTTGCCGCCCTGTTTCATCGTTACCGTGACGGTGGCGCTCCCCTTTGCCACCGGCTTGATCACGCCTTTGCTGCTCACTGCCGCTACTTTTTTATCACTTGAAGCATACGTGACCGTGGCAGTTTTCGCGAGATTCTTGAATCTGATCTGATAACTATTATATCCGACATAAAGCGTCTTTTTCGTGACCGTCACTTTCGGGACTGCCGCCTGTAAGGATACATCCCCTGCCACCGTCATAAATACCAAAACCAATGCGAAAAATAGCACCGCTTTGCGCAATCCGGGACTTTTCCCCGCCCGCATGTCTTTCTCATGTTCCCTGTGAAAAAACATATGCACTCTCCTCTCCTGACCAATCCGCATCCGTGCCTGCAGCGTGATAAAAATCTTTCCTGCACCATAATATGCTGCCCGGTTATCCGGGGACACTCCCGCCCCCTGCCCATCCCTTTCTTGCCCTCATTTTACCACAGCTTCTTGTCAAAATTGTTACAATCCGGATAATTTTTCAATATTTATCCCCTGCTTTCTCCGTCCCTACTGTCAAAACCTGGTTTTTCAGGCAAAATTCCATATCAAAGGTGCGCACCGTCCCGCCTTTGTCAAACCGCACAGAAACTTTCCCGTCCCGAACCTGTAGTATAACACCGCTTCCGTAATTTTCGTGCCGGACAGCCGCCCCGTCGCGGAAAGCTGTCCGGTCTGTAAGCAGTTCCGTCACAAAACGCGATACTTCCTGTTTTTTATTAAATCGATCCCTTGTGTACGTCACGGTCAGCGCACTCTTCGCACGCGTCGCCGCCACATAAAACATCCGGCGCTCCTCCTCCATATCCTCGCTCACCACCGCCTTGTGATGCGGGGTGATCCCCTCATTTGCGTCCACGATATAGACATGCGGGAATTCAAGCCCCTTCGCGCCGTGGAAGGTCATGAAAAATACCGCATCGCGGTCACGGTCGGCTCTTCCGGCACTCTGTTTTGCCAGCTCTTCGCGGTATTCCTCCATATGGGCAAACCATTCCGGGAACGTCCGGTATTCCCGCGCCGCCTCCTGTATCTGCGCGACGATATCAAAAAGTTCTTCCTCCGGAATGCGCCGCTGTTTTGCGTACTCCCTCAAATACTCGTCATACCCAATTGCGCGGCGGATATAATTTACCGCTGCATAAGGGCTTGTCCTTGCCAGAAGCCGCAGGTCCGCCTCCAGTTTCTCGATGCGCTCAATCACATATCCCTTGCCTGCCTGCACATGGTAATACTGCTTCACCTTCGCCAGGTCAACCCTTGCTTCCGGGAATGCCTCCCGCGAAAGATAGCGCTTCGGGCGGTTCATGACCCTGAAATACAACGCCCGCCCATCCTCCCCGAGCGCCAGCCGGATATATGCCAGAATATCCTTCGCCAGCCAATGTTCATAAATATTCGGCAGCGAATCCTTCATGGAAAACGGCACGTTATACTCCATGAGCTTCTCCGCCAGCGCCCCCGGCTGCGTGTTCGTCCGATACAAGACCGCCACATCGCGGTACTGCCCGCCGCCCTCGTGGTACGCAAGCAGTTCTTTCACGACCGCCTCATTCTGCGACTTAACATCCGCATATTCCAGCACCCGAACCGCATCCCCCCTTCCATGCACTGCGCGGATCTTTTTGGGGAAACGTTTCGTGTTCACTGCGATCAGCCTGCCTGCTGCCGCGACGATATCCGCCGCCGAACGGTAATTGACATCCAAAAGCACCCGTTCGCATTCCGGGTAATCTTTCGGGAAATTCAGCATGATTTCCGGCTTCGCTCCCCGGAATCGGTAGATACTCTGGTCATCGTCACCGACAATAAAAAGATTGTTCTGCGGCAGCGCAAGCAGCCTTATAATATCATACTGCACGCGGTTGATATCCTGAAATTCATCAATCAATATGTATTCGTAGATATTCTGCCACATCGCCAGAATATCCGGGCGTTGCGTTAAAAGCTCATAGCATAACAGGAGCATGTCATCAAAATCAATTTTGTTTGCCGAGCGCAGCATATTTTCATACGCGCGGTAAATTTTCTTGAAATCATCTTCCGAGCAGTTCATGGAATAATAGTGTTCAATGTCCACGCGCTCCCCCTTGACCAGACTGATCTCACTGCTGATTCCGTCAATAAATTCTTTCTCATCCTCAATTTCCAGATCAAGCTTTGCGGTATAGTCCCGGAAAAACTGATAGCGCTCCTCCTCCCGGATGATACACGCCGCGTCATAGTGGTACGCGTGCTTCAATATTTTAAAATATACGGCATGGAATGTTCCGAAATTTACCCCACAGGACTCCCCCATCAGCCGTCCAAAGCGCTCGCGCATCTCCGCCGCCGCGGCTTTGGTAAAAGTGATGACCAGGATCCTCTCCGGCTTCACCCCGTATTCCTCAATCAGTGCCTTTGCCCGGTTCGTGATCACGGTCGTCTTGCCAGACCCCGGACCCGCCAGAACCATCATCGGTCCTTCCCGGTGCGCGACCGCCCTTAATTGTGCTTCATTTTGCTGCATAACTCCCCTCCCTAAGCGGGAAGCCCCTCTTTTCCTGCGGCTTCCTCAAGGTTTGCCTTCCTGCGGCCGCTTCCGCCCCGCCTCCTCTTTTGTGCTTTCAGTATAATGGAATCCATCCGGATTGTCAACCGGAGCACGTTTTCCCCCATCCGCCCTTGCCTCCCCGCCCGAGAAATGAAAAACCCCCGCTTCCCTGTAATGCGCAATCTTACATTCAATCAGTTCCAGACTGCACTGCAGACAGGCGATCTGCTGCCGGAGCCGTTCCTTCTGTTTCAAAAGAACCGCCTTCCTCTCCGCCGCGGCTTCTTCGCCCTCCCGGCAGAACCCCATGACCGTCACCCTCCATTTTCCGATTTTTCATTTTTTTCCTCTTGACATTAAGCCAACTTTAGCATTTATAATCCCTCTTGTAAACCATTTTTTATTCTCGGAGGTTCATATGGATATCACAACAAATATTATGCTAAACAGCGGGAAACCAATGCCGGTTCTCGGCCTTGGCGTATTCCAGTCCGCCGGACAGACCTACAATGCCGTACGGTACGCCTTAGCGGCGGGCTACCGCCATATCGACACCGCTTCCCTGTACGGCAATGAAGAACAGGTCGGCAAAGCTGTGCGCGACAGCGGTATCCCCCGCGGGGAAATCTTTGTCACCACAAAACTCTGGAATACCGAACAGCGCTCCCACCGCCAAAAAGAAGCGTTCTGGGAAAGCATGGAACGGCTTGATATCAGCTACATCGACCTTTACCTTCTGCATTGGCCGGTACCGGAAGCTTTCCGGGAAAGCTGGGCGGTACTCGAGGAACTCTGCGACGGAAAAAACTTAAAATCCATCGGTGTCTCCAATTTCCTTGAACACCATGTCGACGAACTGATGGAGACCGCAAAAATAATACCCGCCGTAGACCAGGTTGAAGTACATCCCTACAACACAAAATGGGCGCTGCGCCAATACTTAAAAGAGCACGGGATCGCCTGCGAGGCGCTGAGCCCGCTCGGCCGCGACAACAAGGATCTGATCACGGATCCCGTCCTTGCCTCCATCGGGCAGAAATACGGAAAAAGTGCCGCGCAGGTCATCCTCCGCTGGGACGTGCAGAACGGGATCATTACCATACCAAAATCGGTACACGGGGAACGCATCCTGCAAAACTCGCAGATTTTTGATTTTGAACTGAGTTCGGAAGAAATGCAGCAGATCGAAGCATTAAACCGCAACCAGCTGCACGAAGATCCAGAGACATTCTGTAATTTCTTTTAAAACCGCCGGAAACAGGGTATTCCCGGAAACGCACCGCAAACCAAGGCAATGAATTTCCCTCCCCCGGCAGCCGCTGCCGGACGGAATGTCCGCCGGGGACTTTCCCGGAAAATCCCATTTTCCGGACAAAACGGCCGCGCGGTGCTTTCCCATACCGTGCGCAAAAAAGCACGGCCTTGTCCATGAACAAGGTCGTGCTTTCCTCCTCTGAATCGCTGCCATACCGCCGTTATCTGTCCCGCAAATCCTTCTGCCTTTGCATCCGGCTGACAAAACCGCTCTTTACGCCAGGCTCCCTTCCAGCTTTTCAACCGCCAGACGGATACGGCGCAGGCTCTCGTCCTTCCCAAGGATGTGCATGATCTCGTACGCGCCGCCCGGAGTGGACTGCTTTCCGGAAACCGCCGTGCGCACCGGCCAGAGCCCCTGACCGTTCTTGATGCCCTTCTCGGCGATATACCCCGTTAAAAGCCCCTCAACCCCGGCGACCGAATAATCGTCAAGCGCTTCAAAACGCGGCAGGAGCTCTTTTAATACCTCAAGAGAATTCTCCGAATTTGTCTTCATCTTCTTGTGCGTGAACATCTCCACACTGTACTCCGGCAATTCCTCAAAGAAATCCACCAGCCCCGCGATATCGCAGAAGGTCTCAATGCGTGTCTTCACAAGGTCGGCGATCAGCTTTTTGTCACAGTCCCGTCTCACCGCGCTGTCAATATACGGCATCGCCGCCGCATAATACGCCGCATCATCCATACGTTTGATATACTCCGAATTCATCCAGCGCAGCTTCTGCATGTCAAAGACTGCCGGGGATTTGCTGATAGTATGGTAATCGAACTCCTTAATCAGCTCCCCAAGCGATAAAATCTCCTCATTGCCCGCAGGGCTCCAGCCGAGCAGCGTAATGAAATTCACGATGGCCTCCGTCACAAATCCCTGCTCCAGCAGATCTTCAAATGACGAGTGCCCGCTGCGCTTTGCCAGTTTTTTGTGCTCTTCGTTTGTGATGAGCGGACAGTGGACATAAACCGGCTCCTCCCAGCCAAACGCATGGTAGAGCCTCGTATACTTCGGTGTCGAGGACAAGTATTCGTTTCCGCGCACCACATGGGTAATGCCCATCAGATGGTCGTCCACGACATTTGCAAAATTGTAGGTCGGGAAGCCGTCCGACTTGATCAGGATCATGTCATCAAGCTCCTCGTTCTCCACCGTGATCGTCCCATAGATCGCATCCGTAAACGATGTCGTGCCGGTCATCGGCATATTCTGCCGGATGACATAAGGCTTGCCCGCTGCCAGGTTCGCCGCGATCTCCTCCTTGCCCAAATGCAGGCAGTGCTTATCGTACTTTGTGATCTCCTTTGCCTCGCCGTCCTCATCCTCGGACACCACGCTCTTTAAACCTGCAAGGCGCTCCTTGTCGCAGAAGCAGTAGTACGCCTCACCCTTCTCGATGAGCTCTTTCGCGTATTTCAGATATATGCCGGATTTCTGCCGCTCACTCTGCACGTACGGCCCAAAGCCCTTATCCTTGTCGGGTCCCTCGTCGTGAAGCAGACCCGTTTTTTCCATCGTGCGGTAAATAATATCCACCGCGCCCTCCACATAGCGCTCCTGGTCCGTATCCTCAATTCTTAAAATAAAATCCCCGTCTTCATGCTTTGCAATCAAAAACTCATACAGCGCGGTGCGCAGATTGCCCACATGCATCTTTCCGGTCGGGCTCGGTGCAAATCTTGTCCTAATCTTCATAACTTTCCTGATTCCTCCCTAAATTATGGCAGCTTCGCTAAAACAGCATTTACCTTTTCATATTCCCTGCGGATATCCTTCATTACACCCACCGCTGTTTTCCAATCATCCGCGCGGATGTGCTCCACCTGCTTTGCTAACAGGCCGTGCAGCGGTATCATGGAAAGATTCCCACACACACCTTTTAGAGTATGCGCTGCCGAAAGCGCTGCTTCCGGCTGGCCATTCCCAACCGCCTCCTCAAGCCGCGTGTAATTTGGATCCGCGGGGAATTTTTTTAGAAACTTCTCAAACATCGCAATGTTCCCCATGAAGCGCTCAGACGCAGCTTCCACGTCGATCCCGGCTTCCACCAGCTCTTTTGCCATCTGCTCATCCATCTGATCTTCTCGCCCCTTTCCTACTTTGTGTGCTCCTTTATTTCGTTACAAGCTTGGCATATCATACGGTTTCCGCAATAATCGGCAGTAAATCTGTTACCACTATATCATATTTCTTCCATTTCTTCAATCACCTTTTTTCTATCAAAAAGCTCACATTTCACACATTTCACTGATCTTGGATCCGGCAACACTTTTGCCATTCCCCACGGCACTCTTCCATGCCCGCGCACCAAACGGTTCAGGTATAGCCAAAAATACCGCGCCACATATGAAAAAGCCCTGCCACTCCCACAGCACAGGGCTTTCCTTTCTACAATTTTTTAACGGAACGTCCTACCAGAACCTTCCCCCCTACTACGACGCGCTCCACCAGCGCCGTCTTCGGCTTCTCTATCATGTGGATCAAATGTGCTGCAGCGGAACGTCCGAGCGCGTCCGAATCCTGCTCCAGCGTAGTCAGCGGCGGCTCCATCGCGCGCGCGTAGCTGTTGCCGTCATAGCCCATCACCGAAATATCCGCCGGGATCTTCAGCCCCCGCTGCTCGATCACGTTGATCCCCCCGATTGCCGTAAAATCATCCGGGTACAGGATGCAAGTCGGCGGTTCCTTGCACGAGAGCAGCTGTACCGTCATCTCCGCCGCCCTCTTCGTGTCACGGTACGGGCAGACCAGCACGTACTCCTCCGGCACATCCACCTTAAGCTCGTCAAGCGTCCGGTAAAAACTTGCCAGACGGTCCCTTGAAACCGAGGAATCGTCGCCGTGGATGAACGCAATCCGGCGGTGCCCCATATCATACGCGTATTTTACCAAGTCATGGATTCCCTTGACATTGTCCGAGATCACGGATGTCGTACTGTGGAATACATGGTCGATCGTGACGACCGGAATCCCGCTGTTCACCAGCTCGACCACTTCCGGGGCATCAAAATCAATGCAGGCAATCACAACACCGTCCACCCCGCGGTAATGGCAATGTTCCGTGTACGTCATTGTCCTTCCGCCGATATGGTTGCTGATAAATGTAATATCATAACCCCTCGCCTCGGCCTCCTCTTTCACGCCCTGTAAGACCCTGGCAAAATGCTCGTTCGTCAGGCCGTTATGTGCTGCATCCAAAAACAGGATGCCGATATTATATGTGCGGTTCGTTTTCAGCGCAATCGCCGCTGAATTTGGGTAATACCCCATCTCCTTCGCCACCGCATTGATGTATTCTCTTTTTTCCTTGCTGATATCGCTATAACCATTCAATGCTTTACTGACCGTCGCAACGGAAACCTTACAGCGCGCAGCAATGTCCTTTACTGATACCATATTATCCCCCAAATTGCTAAATCGTTTTCGCATCCCCATTTTATTATAATAAACAAGCACCGAAAAATCAAGCTTTCTTTTCCCTTTTTTCTATAATTTCCAGAAAGCTCCCAAAGCTGCCGGAAGCACAAAAAAACCGGATCCCGCCCACCGGCGGATCCGGTTTTTTGTTTAAATCACTGAACCACGATCGAATCCACGATCATATCATACGCCTTGTCACGCCTAAACTGCTGTACCAGGTCTTCCTTATAATAGTATTCCTCGACCGCCTGCGGGGAATCAAAATCATTCTCAGCCGCAAACGCCGTCAGCGCCGTAGTGTACTCCTCATCCGTCAGCGTAATGTTAGCATCCTGAATGACCGCATCCAGAATCAGATACTGCTTGACCGTATACTCACCGTCTTCTTTTGCCAGGGCAGTAAATTCATCCTTCGTTGCCCCCATAAAAATTGAAATAAACGTGTCAAAATCCATTCCCCAGGAAGATGCATACTGCTCATAATTCTCCGTGACCTCATCCACATAGGACTGGACATCGGCATCACTCAGGCCGGAAAACGTAGAATCCGCCATAATCTTCTCGAATGCCGCAACTCTCTGGTCATTCACTGCTTGCGCTTCCGCGTCCTTCAAAAGCGTATTGTAAATATCCTGGCGGTATTCTTCCAATGTGCTAAAATCCGTATTTTCCGCAATGAAAGCATCCGTCACCTCAGGTACGATCAACTCATTGATCGACTTAATCTGGACGATATACGTCCCGGTCTGCCCCTCGTACTCACCGTACACATAATCCGCAATCTCACATTCGATCGTCTTTGACTCACTCAGGTACAGGCCGACGAGCTGCTCCTCGAAATCATAGTAACCGGAACCTACCGTAAGGTACTCTTCCTGCACCGCATCGACTTCTTCCCCGCCGACCATCAAAGTATAGTCAACACAGACATAATCCCCGCTTTCCACCACATTGCGGTCCGTGATTTCCCGCGGCTCGCTGTGCTGGTTGACAAGATAATCAATCTCGGACTGCACATCCGCATCGGTAACCTCCGCCTCCACCTTGTTCACCGTGACACCGATATAATTGCCGAGCACAACACTGCCCTGCGGCTGCCAGTACGCGCCGCCCGAAGCCGTATCCCCTTCGTCATCGTCTTCTGTCCCGCCTTCCGGTGTGGCGGACGGTGCATCATCCTTCTCGTCATTCCCCCGGTTCCCGGACAAAAGCCCGCCGCTCTCCCGCGGTGGTTCATTTTCACCGGAAGTCTCCTTATCCTCCTCACCCTCAGAGCCGCAGCCGGTAAATACCAGGCATCCGCACAACAGCATTGCCAACCATCTCTTTCTCATCTCATCCCTCTTTTCTGCGCCATCCATCATGTTCCGGCAGTCCTGCGTCCGACAGCGCACACCCGCAAGCCGCCCGTAGCCTCCTATTTACTCCCCTGTTTTGCTGACCGCATTGTCATAAATAAACTGTTCCGCCCTCTCCTGCTTTACCAACAGCTGAATCTTTTCCTCCTCGACCTGCGCCAGGAATTCTTCGGATGTCAGGTTGTACTCCTTGGCGTAGCGCTCAACCGCCTCGTTGTACTCGTCCTGCGTCACTGCAATGTTCTCCTTGTCGATCACGTAGTAAAGAATCAGTGTCCTCTTGACCTCAAGCTCTGCCTGTTCGCGCAAAAGCTGGTCGTACTCCTCCTCGCTGGAGCATCCGAAGAAATACAGTATGAACATGGAGAACGAATAGCCGTAAGTACTCTCATAAACCTTTGCCAGGTCGCTGTAATAGGCACGGGAACTCTCGTAATAAGAATCAATATCTTCCTGCGCGATACCCGTAAACTCCGTCATCTCAATCAGGTTGCCCATAACCTGGTTTTTTTTGTAATTTTCCGCATAACTTTCCTTCTGGGAACGCAGGCTTGACTCGATATACTCCCTGTAATCCGCCACCGTCGCGTAGTCGGTGTTCGCCGCGACCAGCTCGTCCGTCAGTTCCGTCTCCAGTTTTATTTTGATACCGTTGACCGTCACGGAAAAAACCGCTGTTTTCCCGGAAAAATCCGGATTGTTCTTGTAAGGATCCGGAAAAGTCGCCTCGACATCCACCGTCGTGCCAACCTTAGCACCCACAAGCCCGCTCTCAAACCCCGGGATAAACTGACCCGACCCGATCGTTAAGTCATAGCCCTTGTCACTTCCGTTCGGGAACGCTTCCCCATCCATATACCCGGTGTAATCAATGTTTACGGTATCCCCCTCCCGCACGTCGTCGCGGTCTGTGACATCCTCATAAACCGGGTGGGATTGCAGAAAACTGTCAATCCTTGTCTGAATCTCCTCCGCCGTGACTTCCGTGTCATACGGCTCGTACTCCACCCCTTTATATTGAACCTCAACAGCGCTCCCGGAAAGACGTTCCGGCGCATCCTCCTCCTTTTTTGAACCGCAGCCCGCCGCAAGGATTCCCGCCATGACCAGCGCCAAGGTTCTCTGCATACATTTCTTCATCATCACGCTCCATATCCTTCCACATCCATATCTTTCCACCCATATGGGCAAAGAGTTGCGTAGACAGTTATAACACATTCCCTTTTAAAAAGAAAGCTTTTCTTTGGAAATTCATATTTTTTTCAGATTTCCCTTTTATGGAAAAACTGAATTTTCCGCCTTACAGCCGAATATTCTCAAAGTCGCTTTTTTCCAACTTTGCCAATGTGTCGTAATCCGATTTCCCGCTCTCAATTACCCGAGCCGCCTGGTTCGTGATCGCGTGCTCCAAAACATTGCGCACATCGCGCGCGTTCGCGAAATTGTCCGGTTTATCCGCACAGCGCTTTTGCAGGAATTCCTTCACGTATTCCTCGGCTTCCTGCGAAAGCACATATTCCTGTTTTTTACACATGCCGAGCATGATATCATAAAGCTCGTCCGGCGTATAGTCCTCAAATTCGATGAAACGCGAAAAACGCGAGCGCAGTCCGGGATTGGAGCTTAAAAATTCCTCCATCAGGTCCGGGTAACCCGCCACGACCACGATCAGCGAATCACGGTTGTCCTCCATCGCTTTGAGCAGGGTATCCACCGCCTCCTGCCCGAAATCCCCATCCCCTTTGCCGACCGTCAGCGCATATGCCTCATCCACAAACAAAATCCCGCCGATGGCCTCATCCACCACATCCATCGTTTTCGTCGCCGTCTGCCCGATATAGCCGCCGACCAGCCCGCCACGGTCTACCTCGACAAGCTGCCCCTGCGAAAGGATGCCGAGCGAACGGTATATTTTGGCGAGCAGCCTCGCCACCGTGGTCTTTCCCGTCCCCGGATTCCCGGAAAAAACAAGGTGTTTGGAGACGGTCGGCTCCTTCATCCCCTGCTCACGGCGCAGCTTTGCCACCTGCATCAGGTTGACCAGATGGTTCACTTCCTGCTTCACCGCCGTAAGCCCGGTGAGGGCATTTAACTCCGCCAGCATACTCTCGACCGTTTCCTCCTCCCCTTCTTCCTGCTCTTTCTCCTCCTCCGGCGGTTTCGGTCTCTGCTGAACGCCTGCAGCCTTTACCGAATCCTCCCACTTTTCCTTCCGGCGGTCAATCACCGGAAGGATCGGCTGGATGTTCGCATTCCTGCGGAAAAGACCATATTCCTTCAGGAAGTCTTCCAGCATCTTCATATAGGCGGAAAGCAGCCGGATCTCCTTCTCCGTCGTCCTGTCGTCCTGCGCGATATAGCTCTGTCCGAGCAGGCGGTAAGTCTCAACGAGCGTGATTGCTTTCTTTTTGCGGTAGACCGTATCCTTCATTTTATCCCCCGCGTCCGCCAGCACAAAATATTTCAGTGCCTTTGGCACGGTCTGTGCATATTCCGGCATCGCCGTCCGCTCGTTGAACCGGAACTGCGCCAGCTCCCCGCCCTGAAACGCATATCCAAGCATCCGGTTAATAAAATCAAGCTCCTGTTGCTTGACATCCCCCTCCGTGTACGCGAGGTAGGAAAGGAATTTCAAAAATTCAAAACGCACCGCCGCCTGTAGTTTCATCTGCTCATCCCTGCCGATTCCCGCCGCGTTGATTGCCGCCGCCATGCCGTAGCATGTCTCGATCAGATCCTTTAGTTTATCTGCCATAATATCAAGCTACCCCTTTGCTTTTATAAACTGCCGGCATTTCCGGCCGTACCGTATCCTTTCCCACTATACCACAATCCGTCAGGCTTCGCAATTCCTATTTCTGTCCGTCCTGCTTCCCGAAAGAAAACCGTAAGGAAAATTTTTTCAATTCTTAAAAATCTGCCCGCCAAAATTATAAATTGATTATAATGTTGAAATCTGATTGCAAACCATGCCCGTTTGCGCTATAATTTTTGCATGGAACGGCAGGGCTTTTTGCCCTGCAAACTGCAGATACCCCTGCCGCGTCGTATCCGCGTATGACGAGCCGGGGCAGCAACAAATCATATCACGAGCGAGAGGTTTGCCATGTATAATTCCGACCTTGCATCCGATATTGAAAAAGCCGTGCAGGATGCGCTGGCCACATCGGATTTTTCAAAACTCAACCAAAATATCACGAGCGCCGTCAACACTTCGATCGCGCAGATTGGGACGAACCAGAACCGTTTCTACCAGCAGTACGGCGCACAGGAAACGACGGCGGACGATTTAGAGCATATCGACGGTGAGATCGTAAACGGCGATGCGCGCGCCGATTACAAAGCCAGAAGGCAGGCGGCACAGGCGGAAGCCGAGCGCGCCCGCTACAACAGCCGGCAGGCGGCAGAGGCAAGACGGCTTGCCGCCGAAGAGCGCAGGAGACAGACAGCCGAGGAGGCAAAGCGGCACAGGGAACACGGGCAGCAGGACGGGAACCGGCGCAGCAGATACGATTATTCCGGCCGGCTCCGCGATGCCGCCGAGACCTTTGGGCTTTTCGGCCGTTATGCAGGACATAAAGGCCACGTTCCAGGCAGGAACGGCCATGCCGGCAACGGCAGCTGCCAAAGAAGCGGAAACCCCTATCCTGGTTTCTCCCCAAACACGGGCAGCCCCACCCGCCGCACCGCGCCTTCCACAGAACTCGTACCGATCAGCCGCAGCCCGAAGGGGCGCGTTTCCGGCACACTACTGTCGGTCTTTGGCTGGCTCGGCCTCGCATCCTGCGTTTTTATGGTGATCCTATTAAACCTTTTATCCGGGTCATTCAGCATATCTTACTCCGCTTACAGTAATGTGATGGGCTCACTTGTCGTTCCGGGCTTTTTCATTTCCGGCGGCATGACGTTCGTGGGTACCAAGCGCAGGAAACGCATCCACCGTTTTTACCAGTATGTCCGCCAGCTGCGCGGGCGCGCCTACTGTCCGATCAAGGAGCTCTCCTCCCACATCGGCCGCTCACAGCGCTTTGTGTTAAAGGATCTGCGCACAATGATCTCCCTCGGCATGTTCCCGGAAGGGCATATCGACGACCAGCAGACCTGCGTGATGTTAAACGGCGCGACCTACGACCAATACTTAAAAGCACAGAATGCGTATCTTGCACGCCAGCTGGAGGAAAAGCACACGGACGGGCGCATCGCTTCCGCCGCCGCACCGGAGCACGGCATGGACCAAACGGCACACCAGGATCCTTCCGCTGTCAGCGCTTCCGGTATGGACCAAACGGCAAGGGACGCAAAGCCAAATGTACCCGACGCTTCCGGCGGGGGACAGACGCAAAACACAGGGCGCGCATCCCTTCCGCCAAAGGTAATCCGGGTACTCTCCGCAGGCGATTCCTACCTGACAAAGATCCGCGAGGCAAATGCCGCGATTTCAGGCGAGGTCATCTCCGCGAAGCTTGACCGCCTTGAGGATATCATCCGCAAGATCTACACCCGGATCGAACTGCACCCGGAACAGGTGGACGACCTCGACAAATTTATCAATTACTATCTGCCGACGACCTTAAAACTTGTGAATGCTTACCGCGATTTTGACGCACAGAGCGTACAGGGCGATAACATAAAAACCGCAAAAACGGAGATCGAGTCCACGCTTGAGACGATCATCTACGCGTTTGAGACACTACTTGACAGCCTGTACGAGGATGACGCGCTCGACATTTCAACTGACATTTCCGTGCTGCAGACAATGTTCGCGCAGGAAGGGCTGACGAAAGGCGCGTTCGATAAATAAGCTTAAAGAGTGGGGAAAGGCAACGGCAGCCCGCCACGCACCAATACTGCGGAATCAAAACATAAAATCTTTCAAATGGAGGCTAAACGATGAATAACGATTTATTAAAAGATCTGGAAGCAACCCCGACACTCACTTTCGAGCCGTTCGCCGAGGAACCGCAGCACCCTGCCGCCACGGCGGAAGCAAAAATCACCCCGGAAATGCAAAAACCCGTCTTTGATGAGAGCTCGCTCACCCCGCAGGAACGCCAGATGGTGGACGATTTCGCGGCAAAGATCGACCTGAACAATTCCCAGATGATCTTACAGTTCGGCGCGGGCGCACAGAAAAAAATGGCGGATTTTTCTGAGAATGCATTGGAGAATGTGCGCACCAAAGATCTCGGTGAGGTTGGTTCCATGCTCTCCGATCTTGTCACCGAGTTAAAAAGTTTTGGCGAGGAGGAGGAAAAGGGATTCTTTGGGAAATTCCGCAAAGCTTCCGACCGCCTGACCGGCATGAAGGCAAAATACGCAAAAGCAGAAACGAATGTCAACAAGATCACGCAGGTACTGGAATCCCACCAGATCCAGCTCCTAAAAGATGTCGCGCTGCTCGACAAAATGTACGAGTTAAATAAAAATTACTTTAAGGAATTGTCCATGTACATCCTTGCCGGCAAGAAAAAGCTCGCGAAGATCCAGTCCGAGGATCTTCCGGCGCTGATGCAGAAAGCGGCGGAATCCGGGCTTCCGGAGGACGCGCAGGCAGCGAACGACCTCTCGGCAATGTGCAACCGCTTTGAGAAAAAACTGCACGATCTGGAGCTGACCCGCATGATCTCAATCCAGACTGCACCGCAGATCCGCCTTGTGCAGAGCAGTGACACATTGATGTCCGAGAAGATCCAGTCCACGATTGTCAACACCATACCGCTCTGGAAGAGCCAGATGGTGCTCGCCCTGGGTGTCACGCACTCCGAGCAGGCAGCAAAAGCACAGCGCGAGGTCACGGACATGACGAACGAACTGCTCCGTAAAAACGCCGCCACCCTCAAAATGGCGACCATCGAGGCGGCAAAGGAATCCGAGCGCGGCATCGTCGACATCGAGACGTTAAAGACAACAAACGAATCGCTGATCAGTACACTGGACGAGGTGATGCGCATCCAGACGGAAGGGCACGCGAAGCGGCAGGCTGCGGAACTGGAATTAAACCGGATCGAGAACGAACTGAAAGCAAAGCTGTTGGAAATCCGGAAGTAAACATCTCCTGCCCGGACAAACATCTTTCGGCAAAAAACAGCGCAGGCATCCGGTAAGTATCCATGCGCCAAAACTGGCGGGACTGCCATGGGCAGTTCCCGCCAGTTTATCTTTTCCGGTTGTTTTTTTGCACATACCCTCGAATGGAGGGTGGTATCCGATATCGGTTTTTCCTATTGTTCTTCCATATACTCCATATACTCTTCCTCGCTCGTAAACAGCATATAGATTCCGTTTACATAGCCCATGTAGCCGCTTTCCGTGATATAGCCTTCCATAAAAGCCTCCGTTCTGCCGCAGCCTGCACTGTCGCGGCATTCTTTGTTTTTATGGTTTTACTATATCATAGTCTGAGTCCAATAAAACGGACTCTTATATCCTTTTGATCACGCAGCTGTGCAGTTTATCCGGCCGGTCTTTGTCGCAATTTATCCAAACCGGTTAGATTTTACCGGAATACCCCAAAAGTGCTTATGCATAATTCCGGTTCCTGATCTGCTTTACTGCCGGTTTTACTGGCTTCCCATCCTTACCATAGTCACGGCTGTAATATGCCGCCAACATTTTCAGCGCCATAGACAACCTTGTTCTGTCCATATATATTTGGAGCGGATCGACTCACGATGATAGACTACCGCCCACACCACACGATTCCCCCAAAAATCCAAAACCAAAACGGCACCCTATGGAAGCAGGCATTTCTTCCATAGGGTGCCCGGGTATTATGGTGTTCTTCCGGTTCATCCCCGCCCAAAAAGCTTATCCGCCGCACGAGGTTTCCCGCGGAAGTTCATGTCAGCCCCTGCGCCCATAGACACTCTTCCCGTCCTCATCCCCCGTTTTCCTGCGCTTGGAGTCATACATCTTCTTTGTTGCCATTCCGCCGCGGATATGGCGCTCCGATTTATTGCGGTCAAGCACCTCGCGCGCCTGCTCGGCAAGCGCCGGGTTGACCACACCAAGCCGGTCTGTAATATCTTTATGTACTGTAGATTTAGAAATCCCGAAGGTTTTTGCCGCCTGCCGCACCGTCGCATTCTTCTCGACAATATATTCCGCTACCGTGACCGCCCGTTCCTCGATCTGCTGATGCTTCGCTGATGAAAGATATCCGGCAGCAAAGTGCTTTGGCTGCCCTCTGGTGATGGTTTTCATAACATCCACCCTGCAACACTTTTTTATATAATCTATGCGGGATGTGCGCGGAACATGCCTTGATTCTTTGCCCATGTGAGATAAAGCGGCCAAAAGAAGTTTGGATAATTTTCCCATTCCCTATCCGGCTGACTGCCGGACAGACCCGGCTTTATGCGTCGGACAGGTCTGGCTTGCCGATGAAAAATTATAGATTTCCGTTTCCCCTTATTCCTTGCTAAACCACACAATCCGGAATTAGTGGAAACTTGTAAAAGTTTCTCTTTATCCGCCCTCCACGGACAGCCTGCAGATTTACCGAGCAGGAGAAGAAATTTGTTTCCATCCCCCTCTGCACGGCATAATGCCGGCGATTTTCCAAAATGTAAAAAGGAGTGCAAAAAAACAGGAAACCCTCTAAAAATCAACTATAATGCTTCCTTTAACATAATATACACTTCCTTTGCACTGTCAAATGCCAATAAAATTTGATTTAAAAGTTCTCTCTCATAAAAGACAGGACTAAGGCCTTCCTCATGTGTGCAAGAAATTCTTTTGCGTTCCAACCATTCTTGTAATATAATGTCTTCTTCCGGATAATATGCCTTTTTATATTTTTCTCCCTGAACTTCTAATAAACTTGCTTCGTTAAAATCTTGAATTACTTTTTTTGCATAATGCTTATTATCCAATATATATTCCCGGATTTTGTTCATTCCACCTGCATCTGGATTATAGATATTTAACCCATATTTATATCCATCGAAAGATGCATCGAAAAAGAATCCCAATGCGTTTTTCTTACTTTTTCTATTCAATTTAAACCGTATATAAAAATATTCCTTTATAGGTGTTTCACAACAGAAACGCGCGTCATTATAGGCCGAGGAAATGCATCTCCTTCTATCACTTAATAAATCCCGGTCAACGCCATTAAAATAGTTATACAATTCAAAATATAGTTCATCCAAAGGAAATCTCACACCGTCAAGATATAGCTGTTCATTATCTTGATATACTTTTTTACAATTTTCCTTACGAATTGCTTTATAATACATTATGGTAGATCCGTTAAATCCCTGAAACATATTGTCCTCTTTCTATTCTCCAATTATTTCCACGCCATCCGGATAATCTCGTATTACAAGCGCACATGTATTTGTAAGTTTTACATTATTTTTTAACGGATACGTCAGTTTTCCTCTTCTTTCCCCCGTTATACAATGAACGTCTAATTTCGTATCGATCAACCCCAAATTATTTTCTAAATTATTGGAAAAAATGAGGCTTCCGGCACTTACCCCTACTACCAGGCCATTGGCATTGATATAATCCATCAAAGACTTATTAAACCTTGTAGCATTCGTTCTTTCAAGCAAATAATGTGCATTTCCGCCGCACAAATATACCACATCATATTGTTTCAGCTTCTCAAACCCCATTCCGGCATGCAAATCGCATACGTCAATATTTTTATCTAAGATACCGCATTTTAACAGATCATTCATACATTTTGGCAAAACTTCTATTGCCCCTGCATCTATTGCCGCTGTTGGGATAAATAACGCTTTTACCAAAGACATATCTTTATCTGCCATATCCACAAAGCACCCTTTGATTTCTTCCGTTTCGAAACCCGCGGATGTTAATAATACCCTCATGCTTCCTCCTATTCGAACCAGTTCATCTGCTCATCAGAAATACCTAATTTACTACACTCATTACATACATATTCTTTTTCCGTTCGATTTCCAATCTGATATTTTAAAATTCTGTCTTTAAATACAATGTATTTCTGATTACCTTCCTTGAAATCAACAAACCAATTCTCATGCGTATCAGGATCCGACAGCATGACTTTTGAAATTTGTTCCGGAAAATCTTTTTTATCACTTGTAAAAAATAATGCAGTCCAATATTTGGGTTTCCCGCCAGTATTCCACAATTCAATTTTATGAATATTAAGGCAATCAATGATACTATCATCCGCTATGCTTTCTTTGATCAATACTCCTTCATATAATTCCTGCTTCTTTTTATGGATTGCATTGCTGCCGCAACTATGAACATCTTTTTTCACATTTAACATCAATTCATCTTTTAATAAAATATCCATAGATACCCGAAAGGTATCTCCTAGTATCAATAGTTTTTCTGTCTCCGGTAATGCAATGTCAGCTTCCCATTTCGATATAGACTGCCTGCTAACGTTACATATTGCCGCAAGTTCTTCCTGAGTCATTCCGTTTGCTTTTCTTAGTTCTATAATCTTTTCTGATAATTTCACTGTCACGCCTCCTTGATTGTTGATTGTATTATACAAAATAACAATGCTGTTTACCACCAACATTAAAGTTCTTTTTGGCAACCCTCAGTTGCAAATCAAGATTGTTGCCCGGCGTGCCGGGGAGCATTACCCCGCCCCCGGTTTTTGCTTTCAGCCGCACTTTATTGCTGATAGTTTACCGCTTTCTTTGACGGATTCTTCAATCCTTCAGCCACAGCCCACTTATCTTGTTTTTGATTATCCTCCCCGTAAGTTTTCTCCCACTCATCTACTTGTTCGCTGTATTTTGCATAAACACTATGGGATTTATGATAAGTACAATAAAACTCCTGCACATTCTGATAACCGTATCTTTTGACAATGCCGGACAATCTGATTTTTAAGTTATCAATCTATAAAAAAACGGGTACATTATGAGTATTTGAACTTGGGAATGGCAGAATATGTGCCACAGAAATATACGGAAATCTCCTTTGTATGCCGGAGGGAAGATGGTTGTCCTGAACTTCCTGCCACTGTAGAAACAGCCTGTCGGACAGCAGGAGGAAAATATTGGAGTTAGAAGGTCCCTACTTCCGCACATTAAGGCACACGAATGCAACGAACCTGTTATCAAACGGGGCACAGCCAAAAGATGTGCAGGAACTTTTCGGTCATCCAGACGTAAGTACCTCAATGATTGTCTATGCACACGCTACAGAGGAGGCAAAGCGGGATTCCACCGTCATCGGCATTGCCGGTAATGTGTATAACAGGCTATAGAATTACAATTCCACAGCCTGTTATACACACTTTCACAATGCCCGCCTTTGGTTCTTTCGTTCGGAATAGCGCGGCACCGGCAATCTATCTCCTGTTTTAGTTGCTTGCTCCTTCCTGACTCCTTCTTCCTATCTTATGAAATTCGTCCTGCTCTCCCTCTCCGCTTTCGGCAGTGCAATCCCTTTCTCCCTGCCCGCCTCAAAACATTTTAACATCCAGGCCATATTGCGCGCGAGGTTGCGCATCGTCTGCATTCCTTCCGCATCAAGCACTGCCTCCTCGCCCTTCCTGCCGTACACCATGTTCCAGTAGGTGGAACCAACGACCGGCATCTGTGAAATGCCGAAGTATTTGTCGAGCACCTCCAAGGAACTGCTCGTACCGCCGCGCCTCGCCACCGCCACGGAAGCACCCGGCTTAAACGCGAAATTCCTGCCGCTGCTGTAGAAGACCCGATCCAAAAACGACAGCACGCGCCCGCTCGGATGCGCGTAATACACCGGTGTCCCGAACACAAAACCGTCCGCCGCCTTCGCTTTCGACACAAACTCGTTGACCAGCGAAATTGTGCCATTCCCGGTATTTTCGCCTTCCTGCGGCATCTTCCGGTCATCGTCGCCAAAAATACAGCCCTTTTCACTGCACTGCCCGCATCCGATACAGTCGCGCACCGCACCGCCACCCATCTGGAAGATCTCATACCCGATCCCCTCCTGCTCAAGCGTCCTCCCGATCTCCGACAGCGCCGCAAATGTCGTGCCGTTCTGGTTCGCGCTCCCGTTCAACATCAATACCTTCATCATCCATACCTCTTTCCCATGTTTTTTTATAAAATATATTCCCATACCCCCAAACGTATTGCAGATATTTTAGCATCCCGCCCCTGTAAAGTCAACCGCACAGCCAAAAAGCAGGCGCGCAAGAATCCCCCCAACTTTTATGAAAATCTTAATGCAAATAAAAATCTTCTATGGTATAATATCGGCAGATATTATACCAGCGCCGGTTCGCCGTCCGACCGGAGGGAGGACATCTTCCCCGGCGAACCGTGTGCATCCGCCGGGGGCACCATGTCGGAACGACATGGTATAATGT
>CAMRSM010000055.1 GCA_947053345.1 uncultured Lachnospiraceae bacterium | reverse complement strand
CCCGGCTGGATGAAAATACTCAAAAGATGTGGCTTGAAAAGCTCTATGCGGATGGTGACTTTTCTTTTTTCTCTGTCGCTGTGCGCAGACTTGATACAAATTCTTCTCTATTTGCTGACTTCGTGGAAAAGGCATATTCCGATGAAGAAATGGCGTTTTTTTCCACTTTGACGGACCGTATGGACGAAGCGGAGCTGGAAATTTGGCTGGACAGGGCAGTGGAAGATGGGAACTGGGCATTTCAATCCATCCTCTTTGATAAGCTGAACCGGAGCGGGGAGTTTGATGAACTGGAAGAGAAGCAGCAGAAAGAATGGGCCGAAGCGCAGACTGCGGAATACCGGGCTGCGGGCGTTACGGTGGACGGCAAAGATTATTACTACCAGGGTCAGCTTGTCAACATCTTTTTAGACATCCGGGCCAACGAATCTTTTTACGCACTGAATATGAACCCAAAAGGAACTGTTAATATCAAAATTGTCCGTGATGCGGAAAACAAAATCACAGGCGTTTCCTATATGACCGAGGCGGAAGTGATTGAACGGTTGGGGGATATGGATGACCCAGATAATAAAACGGATGCAGAAATAATCCCTGTTGATTTCAAGGCCGTAGCGGCGGGAGAAACTATCTTCCTGGGTGAGTACACATTGTCCGACGGGGACAAAATTTTGTACGACATTTCAGCGAAAACGGGAAACAGAATGAAGGTCTTTTTTGCAAAGGAAGAGCAGGAAGATGTGACCTATTGGTCAGTGAATAACCTGCGTCAGCCGGGGCAACTGCTGGAATGTATTGCAGATTTTACCGTTGGGTCTCCGGAAACAAAGCCCGGAACCTATCATCTGTACATCCAGGCCCCGGACGGCGCTCTGGGAAATGTAAAGGGCAGTGTTTCGATTGTGTCAACAAACCCATCATGATAATGTTCGCACTTCTGCCGGAACAACGGCATAATAAACTTTATACTATGGCCTGTGTGCCCTTGTTAAGCGTTGCACACAGATGTTTTTACATTTTTCATGTTTTTTGGAGAAATAAGGGGACTAAACTTCCAAATCTTACAAATCCTTTAATTTTACATTTCCCTGTGTTTTTTTCAGGAGGTTTGTGGTAAAATCCTTATGTGGGGTTTTTCGGCAGGCCTCCTCTTTTTTCACGCGGTTTCACAGTACATATTCAATCAGATTTTGAAAAACCAGGGATGTTATGTGCGGATTTTGCAAAAATGCTGGGACTGAATCTTAAAATGTTGTTTTTTCAGCTTGACAGAACGAGCGATGCCCTGCCAAAAAGCAAGGTTTCCTGCATGAGTTTTTCGTATGCGGGAAAAGTATAAAGTAGAATGTGGAAAGGAAGATGGGAAATGAACGAGTACGGGAGAGAAACAAGCAAAAGGGCACGAAATGAGAAGGTGAGGAGGGCGAGGGAACAATTCATGATGCTCGTCCTTTTGCTGGCGTTGGTGCCAACCATTCTCTGCATCATTTTATTTTCGAAGCAGGCGAGGTTAAAAGGTGATATCGAGGCACTTGAGCAGAAGCTTAAACGGTACGAACTGCAAAATAACAGTACCGGAGGGGGCAGCCCAAATCCGGGTGCGGGGACGGAAAACCCGACACCGTTTCCGTCGCCGACAACAACACCTGCCGCGACACCGACGGAACCTGCAGCGGCCCCAACACAGGGAGCCGCCGCCGGGGAGGAGGATTCTTCCGATGTGATTTTATCGTCAATAGATGGGAGACCGGTCACGGTAACACCGGGGGCGGATGGAAAGCCGATTGGCGGGACACAACCGGAAGATAACACGGAGCCATTTGCAACGCCGACACCGTTTCCGACACCGACAATCGCAGTTGACCCTAAAACCGGGGAATTGCTTCCGTGGGCAAACAAGAAAGTCTACATTACCTTTGATGACGGTCCGAGCAAGAACACGGATGAACTTTTGGACCTGCTCTCGGAATACGGTGTGAAAGCTACCTTTTTTGTGATCGGACATGAGGGGGAGGATTATGCCCGCCTTTATAAGAGGATCGCGGAGGAAGGGCATGCCATCGGGATGCATTCTTACTCCCACGACTACGGAAAAATATATAAATCTGTAGAAGATTTCGAGAAAGACTTTACAAAGATAAGCAATTTATTGTATGATACTATAGGATACGTTCCTGACCTTTACCGTTTTCCGGGCGGAAGCAGCAACAGCAAGTGCAAAGCCCTGACGATCCAGCCGTTCATCAGCTTCCTCCTGGAACGGGATATGCGTTATTTTGACTGGAATGTAGAAAACGGGGATGCGACCGGGAAGAGTTATACTGTGGAGGAACTGGCACAGAATTTGTTGGACGGCGTGGAGAAAAAGACAACCTCGGTTGTTTTATGCCACGACACGAACGCGAAGGGGAAGACGCTTGAGTCGATGAAGATTGTACTGCCCACACTGATCGAAAAGGGGGCGCAGATCCTTCCGATCACGGCGGACACACCGATGATCCGGCATGTGAAGCCTGCACAGGAGGAGTGAAAACCGGAAGTTTTCATCCGGAAAGTATTTTGCAAAAAGAAAACAGAAACAGGAGGTAACAAAGATGGCTTTTTATAAGGGCTATAAGAACAACGAAGCGGAGAAGGAGACCGTTGCCGCAGCGGAGAACGCGGAGAACACGGAGAACACGGAGGATTATGATGCAGACCAGGTGGATGCGGATATCCTCGACAGTTTGTTCGAGGAGGAAGAGAACGCGCTGAATGCGGAGGGGGAAAGCCTGCAGGAAGCCGATGCGCAGCCGGAGAAGGCCGCCGTGGAACCGGAGGAGACAGAATCTGTGCCGTACCGTCAGGAACAGGAAGGAACGACCGTGATCACGAAGGGGACGACGATCAACGGCAGCATTATTTCGGACTGCTCGCTCGACGTGATGGGCACGATCAACGGCGACATCGAGTGCCTTGGGAAGCTGTCCATCTCCGGCAAGGTTGTCGGAAATTCGATGGCATCGGAGGTGTTTGTAAACACAGACAGGCTTGAGGGCAGCATCAACAGCGAGGGCTGTGTCAAGATCGCGCAGAAGACTGTCGTGGTCGGGGATGTCACGGGAACTTCCGGCGTGATCGCGGGCGCGGTAAAGGGCGCAATCGACATTTCGGGCCCGGTTGTGGTTGATTCGACTGCGGTGATCCAGGGAGACATCAAGGCAAAGTCCATCCAGATCAACAACGGCGCAGTGCTCGACGGACGTGTTTCGCTGTCCTACGCGACGGGCATCGACATCAACAATATTTTCGCGGCGAAATAATTTGGAGGAGAGCAATGAAGCGTGTTTTATTAAAACTGAGCGGGGAAGCGCTCGCGGGGGAGAAAAAAACAGGCTTTGACGAGGCGACCTGCCTAAGCGTTGCAAGACAGGTAAAACAGCTTACCGAGGAGGGGGTGCAGGTGGCCATCGTGATTGGGGGCGGCAATTTCTGGCGCGGCAGGAGCAGCGGGACGATCGAGCGCACAAAGGCGGATCAGATCGGGATGCTCGCGACGGTGATGAACTGCATCTACGTCTCGGAAATCTTTCGCTTTGCCGGCATGAAAACAAAGATATTTACCCCGTTTGCGGTCGGTGCCATGACGGAGCTGTTTTCAAGGGATGCGGCGGTTGCGTGCCTAGAGGCCGGGACGGTCATCTTTCTTGCCGGAGGTACGGGGCATCCGTATTTTTCAACGGATACGGCGACAGCCCTGCGCGCGGTGGAGCTTTCGTGTGATATGATCCTGATGGCGCGCGCGGTGGACGGCGTGTACGACAGTGACCCGAAGGTAAATCCCGCGGCGAAAAAGTACGGCACGGTCACCTATCAGGAACTGCTCGACAAAAAGCTTGCCATCCTTGATATGGCAGCGACGGTGATGTGCATGGAAAACAAATTACCGCTGCTCGTATTTTCGCTGAACGAGGAAAACGGCATTGTAAATAACGGGAACGGCAGGATTACCGGAACCATTGTCACCGTGGAGTGACTGGTAAAAAACGTGCCGTCCCGCAAAATGGAGGAATAGTATGAACGAAAAGATCAAACCTTTTGAGGAGAAGATGGGAAAATCCCTTGAGGCACTCCGGGAAGAGTTTTCGACGATCCGCGCAGGCCGCGCGAACCCGCACCTTCTGGATAAGCTGCGCGTCGATTATTACGGTACGTCTTCCCCGTTACAGTCGGTAGCAAACATTTCCGTGCCGGAGGCGAGAGTCATCCAGATCCAGCCGTGGGAGTCAAAGATGATCAAGGAGATTGAAAAGACCATCCTGGCATCCGACCTTGGGATTACACCGGGCAACGACGGGAAGATCATCCGTCTGGTATTCCCGGAACTTACGGAAGACCGCAGAAAGGAACTCGCAAAGGACGTGAAAAAGAAAGCGGAAAACGCAAAGGTTGCCGTGCGCAATATCCGCAGGGACGCGAACGATGCGATTAAGAAACTCGCAAAGGCAAGCGAGATTTCCGAGGACGAGCAGAAGACGGCCGAGGATGAAATCCAGAAGCTGACCGACAAGTACATCGAACTGATTGACAAGGAGACCGAGTCAAAATCCAAGGAGATCATGACCGTATAAAGGGCAAAAACGCAAAAGCGCATGGGGTGAACAGACCTGCAGGTATTTATGTGCAGGTTTGTTCCTTTCTGCGTTTTGGGCTGATGTGGGACTTTAGCAAAAAGGGATGGCGGATATCCGCCGTGTCCGAAAAGGGGACGAAGGGGGGAGCGCTGCAGGAAGGAGCGATTATGAGCAGGGAAAACTATGTGATCCCGCAGCACATTGCAATTATTTTGGACGGCAATGGGCGCTGGGCAAAAAAGAGGATGATGCCGCGGACTTACGGGCATGCGCAGGGGAGCAAAACGGTGGAGAAGATCTGCGAAGACGCGTACCGGATGGGGATCCAGTACCTGACGGTATATGCTTTTTCCACGGAAAACTGGAGACGGCCGCAGGAAGAGATCGACACACTGATGAATCTTTTGCGCGACTACATGAAAGACTGTATCAAGACAAGCAAAAAAAATAACATGCGCGTGCGCATCATCGGCGATATCAGCAGGCTTGACCAGGATCTGCAGGAAAGCATAAAGAGGCTTGAGGAGGCATCAAAGGACAATACCGGGTTAAGGTTTCAGGTTGCGCTCAATTATGGGGGCAGGGATGAGCTTTTGCGCGCCGCCAAGCGGCTTGCCGGGGACTATGCGGCGGGCAGGGTGGACCTGGGCACGTTTGGGGAGGACGATTTTGAAAATTATCTGGACACAGCGGGAATCCCGTCACCGGAACTTTTGATCCGGACGAGCGGGGAAGTGCGTCTGTCGAATTACATGCTCTGGCAGCTTGCCTATGCGGAGCTATATTTTACGGATGTTTTGTGGCCGGATTTCGATAAAAAGGAATTACAAAAGGCGATTGAGTATTATAATAGGAGAGACAGAAGATTTGGAGGGGTTTAAAGTATGTTTTGGGTTCGGTTTCGAAGCTCGTGTATCCTTGCCGTATGTGCGGTGCTTGCGCTTATTTTGGGCGGGAAAGTGCTTTTTGGGGTGATTCTTTTGATTTCGCTCATCGGTATGATGGAGATGTACCGCGTGATGGGTATCCACCGGGCAGTTCCGGGAGTTATCGGGTATCTCGCCTGCATCATCTTTGATTTCCTGTTGTTTTTTGGGCAGGGGGCATATGGGATGGAGTTGTTGATCGCGTTTTTCCTGATCCTGATGTTAGGATATGTGTTCACATTCCCCAAATACCGCTCCGAGCAGATTACAATGGTGTTTTTCGGCTTTTTTTATGTGGCGGTGATGCTTAGTTATGTCTTCCGGCTGCGGGAATGTGAGAGTGGTGCATATCTGGTATGGCTGATTTTTATCGGTTCGTGGGGTTCGGACACATGCGCGTATCTGGTGGGCAGGAGCATTGGCAAACATAAGATCGTGCCAAACCTTTCACCGAAGAAATCCTTGGAGGGCTGCATTGGCGGGATGGCGGGCGCGGCGGTGCTCGGCGCAGTGTTTGCGGCAGTCTTTTCTGCCCAGCTAAAAACGTTTTCTAGCCCGGTGCTCTCCTGTGCCTTGATCGGGGCAGTTTCTTCCGTGATCTCGCAGTTGGGGGACTGGGCTGCATCCGCAATCAAGCGCAACCATGATGTGAAAGATTACGGGAAACTGATCCCGGGGCACGGTGGGGTGATGGACCGTTTTGACAGCGTGATCTTTACGGCTCCGGTCATTTATTATCTGGCGCAGCTTTTGTGATTCTGGTTTTGTGCCGGGTCTGGCCGGATCCGGATGCCGCGTGCGCGGCGGAATGAGAGGAAAATATGAGAGTAATATCGGTTCTCGGCTCGACGGGGTCGATCGGGACGCAGGCACTTGACGTTGTGAGAAACAATTTAGCAGACGTGCGTGTGGCAGCGCTTGCAGTTTTTGGGAGCATTGATCTTCTTGAACGGCAGGTCAGGGAATTTCTGCCGCGCCTTGTATGTGTATATGATGAGAAACGCGCCGCGGATTTTAAAATGCGTGTGCGTGATCTTTCCGTTGAGGTAGTCACGGGCATGGACGGACTGATTGCCTGTGCCCTGGCGGCGGAGGCGGATATGGTATTGAGCGCGGTGGTCGGCATGATCGGCATCCGCCCGGTCATGGAAGCCATCTGTGCCGGGAAGGATATCGCGCTGGCGAACAAAGAAACCTTGGTGACAGCGGGGCATTTGATCATGCCGCTCGCAAAAGAGCACGGTGTGCGGCTGCTTCCGGTAGACAGCGAGCATTCCGCCATCTTCCAGTCGCTGCAGGGAGGTGGAGGCAGGGCGGAAAAGTTGATACTGACGGCTTCCGGCGGCCCGTTCCGGGGAAAGAAGCGAAAGGAGCTTGTGGGCGTGACCGTGGAGCAGGCATTAAGACACCCGAACTGGAGTATGGGGCGCAAGATTACCATTGATTCGGCGACGATGGTCAACAAGGGACTGGAGGTAATGGAGGCATGCTGGCTGTTTGATATGCCCGCCGATAAGATTGAAGTGGTCATCCATCCGCAGAGCGTGGTGCATTCCGCCGTGGAATATGAGGACGGGGCGGTGATCGCACAGCTCGGCATGCCGGATATGAAGCTCCCGATCCAATATGCCCTGTTTTATCCACAGAGAAGGTATTTTCCGGGAAAACGCCTAAGCCTGGCCGAGTATGGCAGCCTGACCTTTGAGCGGCCGGATATGGAACAGCTTCCGGGGCTGTCCTTAGCACTAGATGCCCTCCGCGCGGGCGGAAGCATGCCGGTCGTCTACAATGCGGCAAACGAATATGCCGTGGCACGGTTTCTTGACCGGGAAATCCGGTTTATAGACATCACCGAATGGATCGGGAGGGCTATGCAGGCCCATTCCGTGATCCATAACCCTTCGCTTGCCCAGATTCTAAAGGCAGAGGAAGAGACAAAAAGTTTTTTGCAGGAGCTTTTGAAAACGGAGTAAAGAGAATTTTTCGGTGGGACTGCTGCGCGTCCAATGAGACCATTCCTTGAAAAACCAGTCGCAGCATGGAGGCATAGAATGAAGATAGGCAGTATTATTGTAGCAATTTTAATGTTCAGCCTTGTCGTGATCTTTCACGAGCTCGGACATTTTTTGTTCGCGAAGAAGAACGGCATTGGCGTGAATGAGTTTTGTCTCGGCATGGGACCAAAGCTTTTTGGCATAAAAAAAGGGGAGACCCTGTATTCCCTGCGCTTATTCCCGATCGGCGGCGCATGTATGATGGTCGGGGAGGACGAAAATTCCGATGACGCGAAGGCATTTAACAATAAGACGGTCTGGCAGCGTTTTCAGGTCATTTTCGCGGGACCGCTCTTTAATTTCATCTTGGCCTTCCTGCTCTCCATGATCATGGTGGCGATCGCGGGCTATGACCCGGCGCGCGTGACCGACGTTGCAAAAGATGGTGCAGCGGCGCAGGCGGGACTGATGGAAGGTGACCTGATCGTGCGTTATGACGGGAAGAAGATCAATTTTGGGCGTGAGATCATGGTGGAAGAAACTTTCGACCCGATCAAGGATGCGACACCTGTAGAAATTACTTACAGGCGGGATGGGAAAAAGTATACGACTTCCGTAGTCCCGCAGAAAAGCGTGCGGTATCTTCTTGGTTTTGTATATAACGGGGATGATATGCCGGCGACAATCCAGAGCGTCAACAAAGGTTCCGCGTTCGAGGCGGCAGGAATCATGAAAGGGGATGTCGTCACCTCGTTAAATGGCACAAGGATCGCCAGCGGCAACGCACTGATGGAATATATGCAGGCGCACCCGCTCAAGGGGGAGCCGGTGAAGGTCGGTTATATGCGCAACAGTCTGGATTATGAGGCCGAGGTGATACCGCAGGCCAGCGAGTCGTACAGCCTCGGCTTCTCGTACAATATGTACGCGGAGAAGACGAGCGGTTTCGCGGTTCTCAAATACAGCGCGGCGGAAGTAAAGTACTGGATTGTGACGACCGTAAAGAGCCTGGGGCAGATTTTTAAGGGCAAGGTCAGCCGCAACGATATCGGCGGGCCGGTGCGCATCGTGAGCGAGATCAGCAATGTAATGAGCGAGGCATCCCCGTACGGCGCGATGGTGGTGATCGTCGAACTGATCAACTGGTGTGTCCTTTTAAGCGCGAACCTTGGGGTCATGAACCTGCTCCCGATCCCGGCACTTGACGGCGGAAGACTGCTGTTCCTGATTATCGAGGGGGTTCGGCGAAAACCGGTCAACCGCGAGAAAGAAGGGCTTGTCAACGGGATTTTCTTTGTCCTTTTGATGCTTTTAATGATATTTGTATTTTATAATGATATAACAAATTTGTTTCGGTAAAGGCGCGCAGGAAGCTCCGGTAATGTTTACGTGATGTTTAAAATACCGGGATGTGCCTTTGGAAAGGATGGAATAGGAAAATGGCTCATCGTGACCACACAAAAGAAATCCGGATCGGGAATGTGACGATCGGCGGGAATCATCCGGTCGCCATCCAGTCCATGACCAACACAAGGACGGAGGATATCACGGCAACCGTTCGACAGATACTCGAGCTTGAGGAGGCGGGCTGTGAGATCGTCCGCGCGGCGGTGCCGACGATGGAAGCGGCGCGCGCGTTTTCGGAGATCAAAAAGCAGATCCACATCCCGCTTGTGGCGGACATCCATTTTGATTACCGGCTTGCCATTGCAGCGATGGAGCACGGGGCAGACAAAATCCGCATCAACCCCGGGAATATCGGGGATGAAGAGAAGGTGCGGGCAGTCGTTGCGGTCGCAAAGGAGCGGGATATCCCCATCCGCATCGGGGTCAATAGCGGGTCGTTAGAAAAGGAGATCATCGCGAAATGCGGCGGGCATGTGAACGCGGAGGGGCTTGTGATGAGTGCACTCGACAAGGTGCGGATGGTCGAAGGGATGGGGTACGGCAATCTGGTCATATCCATCAAAGCGACTGATGTCCTGATGTGCGTGAGTGCGTATGAGCGGATTGCGGAAGTTACGGATTACCCGCTGCATATCGGCATCACGGAATCCGGTACGGCGGCGGGCGGCAACATCAAGTCGGCGGTTGGGCTTGGCATATTGCTCTACGAGGGCATCGGGGATACCATGCGCGTTTCGCTGACGGAGCGACCTCTGGAAGAGATTTATTCGGCAAAACAGATATTAAAGGCGCTCGGGCTGCACGCGGGCGGGATCGAGGTCGTTTCCTGCCCGACCTGCGGGCGCACGAAGATTGACTTGATCCCGCTTGCGCACAAGGTAGAGGAACTGGTAAAACACTACCCATACCATATCAAGGTGGCAGTGATGGGCTGCGCGGTGAACGGACCGGGCGAAGCAAAGGAAGCCGATCTTGGCATTGCCGGCGGGGACGGCGAAGGGGTCATCATCCGCAAGGGTCAAATCATCCGCAAAGTGCCGGAAAAAGAATTGCTTGCAGAGCTGAAAAAAGAACTCGACGCGTTTTCGGAGTAATTTTTTTGACACCGTGTCCGGGGTGCAGGGAATGAATTTTTAGTGCAAAACAGGTGGAACCTGCGCGGACGGATTTTGGGTGCGCAGATGGGAGCGGGGAATGAAATTTTTTGAAGTGTTTGATATGCTTGCGGTCGATACCGGTCTGCGGGATGTGTTTGGGGAGGTTGTTGCCACAAAGGTAGCAGCCTCCAAATTGACGGGGAATATCACGGTACATATTGAAAGTGCACGGCCTTTGCCGTACCGGGAAAAAAAGAAAATGCTCTATCAGTTGAAAAAGCAGCTGTTCGGGGCGGCGGGGGTGGTGGATTTTAAGGAAACCTGCCGTCTCTCCGCGCAGTATAATCAGGAAAATCTCTGGAATGCCTGCGCGGAGAGCTTTTTGGAGGAGCTTGCGGCACAGTCCACGGTACTTTCAGGCATCGTGAAGGGAGCCAATGTGTCCTTTTCGGGTTCCCGCATGGCATTCCATCTGCCGGACAGCTTTATCAACCGGGAGAAAAGTTCGCAGATCCGGAATTTTTTCGAAAACCTCTACCGGGAGCGTTTTGGCTTTGAACTGGTCGTTACATTTGAATATATCCCCATCCCGGAGGCGGAAAAAACAGAAGAATATGAGTTTGTCCCGGTGCCGGAGCGGCTCCGGGCAGTACTGTCCGCGCAAAAAGGGCAGGCGGGAGAAATTGGTGGGGTCAGAAATGCGGATTCTACAAACGTAGAAAAAGTGAAAGCAGCCAAATCCACGGCAGCTTTGCCCGGTAAGGCGGGGAACACAGACAGTGAAAAGGGCAGTGCGCAGGAAACTGCAGGGGCAGAAAACACTTCGGGAATTTCAGGGGGCATATCTTCTGATATGTCCGCCCCCGTCGCACGGACGGCGGCAGCGGAACAGAAAAACCAGGCGGCGGCCCCTGCCTTAAAAAAGCAGGAAGGTCTGTCTTCTGCAAAAAACGGCACAGCGCCCGCAAAGGATCTCTCATGGAAGGGAAAATTTTCCGGCAATGCGTACAACAAGGGGAAATTCGGACGGAAGGAACTCCCGGACGACCCATCCTTTTTCTACGGGCGCGCCTTTGACGGGGAAAGTGTCCCAATCGCGGAAGTGCAGGATGAGATTGGAGATGTGGTGCTGCGCGGGAAAATCTTAAAACTTGATGTGCGCGAGCTAAAAAACGAGAAGTTTCTTTACATTTTTTCTTTTACCGATTTTACGGATACAATACAGGCCAAACTTTTTGTGCGCGCAGAGCAGAAGGACGAACTTGACGGAAAACTCAAAGAAGGTGCGTTCATCAAAATCAAGGGCATGGCGATGCTTGATAAATACGACCATGAAATTTCCGTCACCTCCGTCGTCGGCATCCGGGAGATACCAAATTTTATCCAGAAACGAAAGGATGAGGCACCCGTAAAGCGTGTGGAGCTGCATGCACATACGACTTACAGCGATATGGACGCGGTCGTCTCCCCGGAAGATCTTGTAAAAACCGCTTTTGCGTGGGGGCATCCGGGCGTTGCCATCACGGATCACGGCGTGGTGCAGGCGTTTCCCGTTGCAAACCATGCGATCGATATTAAAAAACTGAAAAACGAGGACGATATCGCGCGCGCCAAGGCGTTCAAGATCATTTATGGTATGGAAGCCTATCTCGTGGACGACCTGGAAGATATCGTGCGCGCCGACAAGGGACAGGAATTAAAATGCCCGGCGGTCGTTTTTGATATCGAGACGACAGGATTCAGCAACCAGAATGACAAGATCATCGAGATCGGTGCGGTAAAAGTGGTGGACGGTGCGATCGCAGAGAAATTTTCTACCTTTGTTAACCCGCAGGTTCCGATCCCGTTCGAGATTGAAAAGCTGACCGGTATCACGGACGAGATGGTGATGGGGGCGGATACCATCGATGCGGTGCTGCCGAAATTCCTGGCTTTCTGTGAGGGCTGCATCGTGGTGGCGCACAACGCGCGCTTCGACACGGGCTTTATCGCGAAAAATGCCAGGGATCTTGGACTTGCCGCGGATCCAACAATCGTGGATACCGTCGGGCTTGCGCGCGTCCTGCTGCCGGAGCTGCACAATTTCAAGCTTGATACGGTGGCGAAGGAGCTTTCAGTCTCGCTTCAAAACCATCACCGCGCGGTGGATGACGCGGGCTGTACGGCGGAAATTTATGTTAAATTTTTACAGATGATGGAGGAGCGCGGTTACAAAACTTTGCGCGATATCAACGAACACGCCGAGATTGCGCCGGATATCATCAAGAAAATGCGCCCATACCACACCATCCTCCTCTGCCGCAACGACATTGGCAGGATCAATCTCTACCGTATGGTTTCCGCTTCGCACCTGGAGTATTTCCAGCGTTCCCCGCGCATCCCGAAAAGCATGCTCAAAAAGTACCGGGAGGGGCTGATTGTCGGTTCCGCCTGCGAGGCGGGGGAACTCTACCAGGCCATACTGCGCGGGGAATCCGCGGATGAGATCAACCGTCTGTGTGAATTTTATGACTACTACGAGATACAGCCGCTTGGCAACAACCGATTCATGATCGACGACCCAAAAACCACCGCGGTGCAGTCGGAGGACGACCTCATCGAGATCAACAAAAAGATCATCTCGCTTGGCGAGCAGTATCACAAGCTGGTTGTAGCAACCTGCGACGTGCATTTTTTAAACCCGGAGGACGAAGTCTACCGCCGCATCATCATGAATTCGAAAGGTTTCAAGGATGCGGACAACCAGGCACCGCTCTACCTGCGCACAACGGAGGAGATGCTAAATGAATTCCGCTATCTCTCCCCGGAAAAAGCGGAGGAATTAGTAGTGACAAACCCGCGCCGGATCATGGATATGGTGGAAAAAATCTCCCCGGTGCGCCCCGATAAATGCGCGCCGGTCATTCCGCATTCCGACGAGACCCTGCGGAACATCTGCTACGAAAAAGCGCACGCGATCTACGGCCCAAAACTCCCACCACAGGTGGAGGGGCGTTTGGAACATGAGCTGACCTCCATCATCAAAAACGGCTTTGCGGTCATGTATATCATCGCGCAGAAACTGGTGTGGAAATCGAATGAGGACGGCTATCTGGTCGGCTCGCGCGGCTCGGTCGGCTCCTCCTTTGTCGCGACCATGTCCGGTATCACGGAGGTCAATCCGCTGCCTCCGCATTACTACTGCGAGAAATGCCATTATGCAGATTTCGACTCGGAAGCAGTAAAACCGTACGCGATGAGCTGCGGCTGTGATATGCCCGACCGCATCTGTCCGCAGTGTGGACAGATGTTGATTAAGGATGGGCACAATATCCCGTTTGAAACTTTCCTCGGCTTTAACGGGGACAAGGAGCCGGATATCGACCTGAATTTCTCCGGCGAGTACCAGAGCAAGGCGCACGAGTATACGGAGGTGATCTTCGGGGCAGGGCATACCTTCCGTGCGGGAACCATCGGTACAGTGGCGGACAAGACGGCGTTCGGCTATGTCAGAAAATACAATGAGGAACATGAGAAGCACCAGCGCCCGGCGGAGATGGAGCGCATCGCGCTCGGCTGTACCGGGGTTCGCCGCTCGACCGGGCAGCATCCGGGCGGCATTGTTGTGCTCCCGCACGGCGAGGACATTAACTCCTTTACGCCTTTGCAGCATCCGGCAAATGATGTGACAACGAAAATTGTGACGACGCATTTTGAATACCATTCCATTGACCACAACCTGTTAAAGCTCGATATACTTGGACACGATGATCCGACCATGATAAAGGTGCTTGAGGATTTTACGGGGATTGACGCGAAAAAAATCCGTATGGATGACCCAAAAGTTATCTCGCTCTTTGCCTCGACCGAGGCGCTCGGCATCACACCGGCGGATATCAGCGGCTGCGACCTCGGTTCACTCGGCCTCCCGGAGCTTGGCACAGATTTTGTCATGCAGATGCTGCGCGACACAAGGCCGCAGAGTTTTTCGGATATGATCCGTATTTCCGGGCTTTCGCACGGGACGGACGTGTGGCTGAATAATACGCAGACCCTGATCCAGGAGGGAACCTGCACACTCTCCACCGCGATCTGTACGCGCGATGATATTATGACCTACCTGATTCAGATGGGGATTGAGAACGGGCATGCGTTTAAGATTATGGAGAGTGTGAGGAAGGGCAAGGGTGTGACGGATGAAATGGAGGCGGAAATGCTCTCGCACGGTGTGCCGGAATGGTATATCTGGTCTTGCAGGCGCATTAAATATATGTTTCCGAAAGCACATGCCTGCGCCTATGTTATGATGGCATTCCGCATCGCGTATTTTAAGGTGTATTATCCGCTTGCCTACTATGCGGCGTATTTCAGTATCCGTGCCTCCGCGTTTAATTACGAGCTGATGTGCCTTGGCAAGGAGCGGCTGCGCATGCATATGGCAGAATATAAAAGGCGCATGAATTCCTCGGATTTTAAGGAGAAGCTCTCGCAGAAGGAAGAGGATACTTACAAGGATATGAAGCTGGTTGAGGAGATGTACGCGAGGGGCTATGAGTTTGAGCCGATTGACCTGTTCACGGTAAAGGCGCACGCGTTCCGGATCGTGAGCGACAAAAAAATCATGCCGTGCCTGTCCACGATTGAAGGGCTTGGGGACAAGGCGGCGGATCAGATTGTGGAGGCGGTCGCAGACGGGCCGTTCCTTTCCCGTGAGGATTTCCGCGAGCGCTGCAAGGTCAGCCAGACAAACTGCGACAAGATGGCGGAACTGGGGCTTTTGGGGGATATCCCAATCACGAACCAGATATCGCTGCTTGATTTTCTGGGGGCATGAATAGAAAGCGGCGTGAAGTTGGGGGTTTTGGAGGGTATCCCTTTCACATTGAAGAATCCAAAAAGGAACCACGAAAGGTTCCTTTTTGGATTCTTCTGGTAGGGGGCGTGGCTGGCTTTGCGCGGGCGGGAGGATTTGCTTGCATATTCGGATGTAAGATGCTATAATAAAGCACCATACTGATATCCGGGATCATCGGAGAGAAAATGGCGGGGATGGTTGTGATGGGTGATTTTTTAAAGGGGTATTGCGCATGAAGATTATAATGACAAGTTCACTGGGCGGTTCCTTTAAGGTAAACGGTGTAAGGGTGCCGTCCGTTTTTCTTAAGGATAATGGACTGTTGGATAAAATCAGGGAATCGTGGGTCGAAAATTCCAAGGTAATGATTATTTGTGCTTCGCCGGATGATTACGAAAAAAATGACAGTGTCTGTGGATGTATGGAAAAAGCATTTCCTATGAGTGGACTTAGCATTTCCTATATTGATAAATGTGATGCCAGAAATGAAAAAATAATTGAAAAACTATCGGAGATGGACGTGGTACTGCTTGCAGGCGGACATGTCCCGACACAAAATACTTTTATGGAAAAATTAAAGTTAAAGGAAAGATTAAAAAGTTTCAACGGCCTTCTTATCGCATGGAGTGCAGGGTCGATGAACTGCGCCTGTAGGGTATATGTTGCCCCGGAGCTTTCAGGGGAAGCGTCCGATCCGGATTTTATCCGATGGATGCCGGGACTTGGATTGACCGAAACAAATATTTTTCCGCATTATCAGGCGCTCAAGGAGGATGTGCTGGATGGCCTAAGGGTTATGGAAGATATTACTTATGCGGATAGTTACGTCCATGAAATACTGGCATTGAATGATGGCAGTTATATCACGGCCGAGAATGGGACGGAAACTCTGTACGGCGAGGCATACCGCATAAAGGACGGTGTAGCAGAGCAAATCTGCAAAAACGGCGAAGCCATATTGTTAAATAAATAGCGGCGGTTTTCCGGGGATTTCGCGTTTTTAATAACGTTTTGCGGCATTCGGAAAGGAGAGGATATGGAGATCGAAGAAGAACGAAAAAGAGAAGTGGGGCTTCTCTCCGGATACTGGGGGCTTCCGGATGCCTCCTTGTCCGCCGTTTTCCATGAAAAAACCGAGCGCAGAGTGTACATGCTTACATCGGGCAGCGGCAAATATATTTTAAAAGGGATCCCGGACACAAAAGACGAACAAGTCATCGCCGGAAATGTTTCCACGCATGAATTTCTCGGCAACAAAAAGGGAATTGCGCCAAAGCTTTTGTATACGGCGGACCAAAAACGTTATATCCGGACGGATGTTCTCTTTCCCTCCGCACTTTCTGGCAGGAAGGAAAGATTTTATTCCTGGTTTGCAGACCGGCCGTTCAAACCTTTGTTTGATGCGCTGCTTGACGGGCTTCCGGATTTTTTTGACTTGGACCAGTGCCTGATCCACAGCGACTTAGGACCACACAATGCAATGCGCAGGAAAAACGGTGCGGTTGTGCTGATCGACCTGGACGATTCGGGCATTGGGAGCCGCCACCTTGACCTTGGCTGGGCATTCATCATGCAATTTGTTGATTTTGACCATGCCACGGGAGCGATGCGCTACCGTTTTGATCTGGCACTTGCTTTTTTGTGCGGGTATTATCATGGAAGGAAACCGGAAACAAAGGATGGGAGGGCGGCGGGGAGGAAAGATGACCAAGATGATACCCTGACAAGGGCAGAATATGACCTGCTTTGGCAGGGGGCAATCTTTATGCACATTTCTTATATGAAGACCTATGGTCCATATGCGGTAGATTCCCTCTGGAAAATCTTGCAGTTTGGAATCGGACAGAAAGAAAAGCTGTGGGAACAATGGAACGAATTGCATATTCCGGTTCGGCATGATATCATGGCCGCGGAAAAAACATGATCTTAACAGAGAGAATATGAGAGGGGCAGATTATGGCTTTCCACGGGAAAAAACAGGTTCTTTTGCTTGATATGTACGGTGTGATCATAAAGGAGAGCAAGGGGAATTTTATTCCGTATACTTTCGGTCATTTTGATGAGACGGAGCATGACCGGCTTGTGAAAGCATTCCGGGAAGAGGACTTCTTTACGAGGGCGGGGATCGGGGAGTTTGGCTCGGATACTTTTCTTTCCCTTCTGGGTTACCGGTCTCCGGATACCGCTATGCGGGATTATCTGGAAAACTATTTAACTCTTGACGAAGATTTTTTACCGTTTGCCGAACAATACCATAAAAAGTTTGATTTTGTCCTGCTTTCCAACGATGTGAAGGAATGGAGCGAATACTTGTTTCAGCGGTACGGGCTTGCGCGATATTTTAAGGACAGTATTGTAAGCGGTGCGGTACATATGCGAAAACCGGAACGAAGGATTTTTGACTACGCAATGGAACGCGTCGGATGCCTCCCGATGGAATGTATTTTTGTTGACAACAGCGTACAAAATTTAGAGACCGCCAAGATGGCAGGGATCAAGCCCGTGCTGTTTAACCGAGACCGGGAGGTTTATTTTGGTGATGTGGTAAACGATTTTAAAGAATTGGGGCGTTTTTTGGACAATGCATATGAGAACTATGAGACAGAAGAAACATCATGATATTTTGGGACATAATCAGCAATCAAAGAGGCTGGTGACCGACCGGTTTGATCACAGGGCTGTTACTTCGGTTCCACTTTGCTCCGGTAGCATTTTTTGTGGATGTATCCAGGCGGTACCATTATGAATGAAATTTAGCTTTGGAACGATAAGTGATCAAAAAATATTGGTATCGGTCCGAAAAACACCGGAATTAAAAGTTTGGATTTTCCGGCCGGCAAATCAGGTTGAGGAATATGAAACAGATTTCACTTAAAAACAAAAAAGAATGCAAGGAGGAAAAATCATGTACAAGCATCACGAAGAATCCCTTGAAAATCTGAAAAATTATTTTTCTGGCCGTGAGGAAGTGATTGCGCTGATTTTCGGCGGTTCTGTGGCAAAGGGCTGCGAGCGCCCGGATTCGGACCTGGACGCGATGGTGGTGGTCACGGAAGAAAATTATGCGCAGCGGGTAAAAAACCACACGGCGGTGGAAACCATCTCCGGGCATTGCACTTACGATGGCGGATATTTTGACGTAAAATATATGACAAAGAATTTTCTTTGTGATGCGGCAGAAAAGGGAAGTGAACCTGCGAGGAACGCTTTTTTGGGTGCCAGGGTGCTGTTTACAAAGGACGATGAAATTCCGGCGCTTGTAGCAAAAATCCCGGTGTTCCAAAAAGAGGAAAAAGAAGATAAAATGCTTTCCTTCTATGCGGATTTCTGGCTCAATTACTATTATTTCCTGCAAGCCTGCCCGGTGGACGGCTATATGAAACTGCATGCCGTGGGGGAAGTGATCTACAGTGTGTACCGCATGGTTTTGCAGGAAAATGAAATTTTATTCCCGTGCAACAGACGGCTGGAGGAATTTGTGGAAAAAATTTCGGATCAGACCGGAAAACTTGTGGCATTTGGGAAAGCGGCGGCACATTCCCAGAAAATTGAGGATGTTAAAGTTTTTGTGGAATATTTTCTGGAAATCCTGCGCTGGGAAATCCCGACGGATATCAGCGGTGTTTTATCGCGTTACACGGCAGATTTTGAGCAGTGGTGGCGGATTCCGAGGCCGAATGTGAATGAGTGGTAAAAGAAACCGATGGCGGGCGGGAAGCAGAATCTGCAAATGAGAAAAATATTGACATTATCGGATAGGACCTGGAGGAAACAAATATGATTATTTTAATAACGGGCGCATCGCATACAGGCAAGACCGCACTTGCGCAAAGACTGCTTGAAAAATACAAATATCCCTATCTTTCCATTGACCACCTGAAAATGGGGCTCATCCGCAGCGGATATACGGCGCTGACACCGGTGAGCGATGCCGGGATGCTGACACAATATTTATGGCCGGTCGTGCGCGAGATGATCAAAACGGCCATCGAAAACGGGCAGAACCTTGTGGTGGAAGGATGTTATATTCCGTTTGGATGGGCGGGAGATTTTGAAAAAGAATATTTGGAGGAGATCCGGTTTTACTGTCTGGTGATGACGGAAAAATATATTGAACATCATTTTGATGATATCCGGAAATTTGCGGGCATCGTGGAAGACCGGGGGGAGGATGAAGGCTGCACACCGGAGACGGTGCGCCGGGAGAATGCGTGGATGCTTGAAAATTGTATTCGGTATGGGGTGGAATATATAGAGATTGACGATGCGTACCAGGTTGATATTGAATTGGGGGGAGAAGCGATGATCCGCCCGGTTAAAAAATGTGAGATCGAAACTTGTGTCAGGGTAATCCGGGAAAGCTTCCTTACCGTTGCAAACGAATTGGGTTTTACCGCGGAAAACGCGCCCCGGTTTACCGCGTTTGCAACCACGGCAGAGCGGCTTTCGCGGCAATTTGATGAGGGAAGGCCGATGATCGCCTATTTTGACGGGAACGGCCGGATCACGGGTTATTATTCGCTCCATATCCAGGAAAACGGGGAATGCGAGTTAAATAATCTTTGTGTCCTGCCGGAATGCCGCCATAAACGGATCGGGGAAATGCTTTTTTCCCATGCGGCCATGACGGCAGAACACTATGGCTGTAAGAAAATGAAGCTTGGCATTGTGGAGGAAAATAAAAAGCTCCGCATCTGGTATGAGAAGCTTGGGGCAGTACATACCGGAACGGAAAAATTTGATTTTTTCCCGTTTACCTGCGGATACATGGAAAAGACGATCGGCGGTCCAATGCATACTTAAGGGGTTGACAGGGAGATGAAATTTCAGGATGCCGGTCACGCGGGGGATTTTTTTCTTCTGACAGGCACGATTTCCTTTTCCGTGCATATGCTGTGTGGAAAACAGTTTTTCCGGGGAAATGGTTTTGACAAAACCCGCTTCCTGAGAAAAACGACCACAGCATTATTGCGGAAATGGGAGAATTATGGCTTATACCGTATATCTGGATGCCGGTCACGGCGGTTACGACAACGGGGCATCGGACGGGAACCGCAAGGAAAAGAACGATACTCTGCGCCTTGCGCTCGCCGTTGGGGAGATTTTACAAAGCAATGGGGTGGATGTAGGATACACGCGGGTGGAGGATGTTTATGATTCGCCGCTGCGCAAAGCACAGATCGCGAACGAGGCGGGGGCAGATCTTTTTGTTTCCCTCCACCGCAACGCAGCGGAGTACCGCAACCAATACAATGGTGTACAGACCTTGGTTTTTGAAAACAGCGGGCTGAAAAAGGAGATGGCGGACGCGATCAACGAAGCGCTCGCGGAAGTCGGGTTTAAAAATATCGGCACGGAGGTAAGGCGTGACCTCGCGGTGCTGCGGCGCACGAAGATGCCTGCGCTTTTGGTGGAAGCTGGTTTTATCGACAGCGATACGGACAACGCGATCTTTGACGAAAATTTTGACGATATGGCACAGGCAATTGCCTACGCGATCTTAAACACATTGCAGGATAACGGGCTGGTCGCTTCCGCAAGGCAGACGGCGGCAGGGATGGATATGGCGGGTTCGGTTGCCGCCGCATCCGTTTTTCGGACATCGCAGGCGGCAGCTGCCGGGCAGATGGCGGCGGGATATGCCTCCCCTGTGGGTCAGGTGACAGGGAATCCATCCGAGAAAAACACCGTTTCCGGAGGAATGTCCGGGAATGCCCGGACGATGCAGGGTGCTTCCGCGCAGCCCAAAAACGGCATGGAAGCTTTGCTGGCGGCTGCAAAAGCGGGTTCCGCGGCGCAGGTTTCGCCTAACCCGTTATCCGGCATGGAAATTCCTGCCCCGACAAGCCCGTCGGAAGACTGGCAGCCGCAGGAAAGCACACAGGATTCTATTGCGCCAAACAGTACAATGGGACCGAATGGGGCAATGGCACCAAATGGATCAATGCCGCCATATGGCATGATGCCCGCCGATGATGATATGCGGATCGGGAGACGTTCGTCCGGACGCTGTGTCTGTGTTGACGACGATGACGATGACGACGATGATGATGACTGCAGGCCTTGCTACATGATCCAGACCGGCCTGTACCGCAATTACCAAAACGCGCTGCGTCAGAAGCGGAGGATGGAAAGGGATGGTTTCCCTGCCATGATTCAGCTTTACAAGAAGTTTTATGCGGTCGTGACCGGTTATTTTGAGGACGAAAAAGATGCGCGCAAGGTGCAGCGTGAGCTTCGGCAGCTGGGCTATGATACGCTGATCCGGACAGTGCGCTGACACACGTTGTTACCTGAAAAATCTGTATAAGCAAAGGCTTCCCCTAAAATTTGAGGGAAGCCTTTCTTTTTATGTTCTCGCAGCAAAAATTTTTTGCGGAAGCTGATCTGGATGTGGAGTGTGCTGCCTTGGAATACGTCCCGCTATTGTTTGTGCTTGTGAATATGGCATATTTTTTGTTTTGCATGTA
>CAMRSM010000054.1 GCA_947053345.1 uncultured Lachnospiraceae bacterium | reverse complement strand
CAACAGATTTTTTGACCGCTCGAGTCTTTCATCAAACTGATCCATTATGTTTTGGATTTCTATATATTTACATCAAATACCGCCTTTATTTGCCCGTTTTCTATGAAAAATTCAATTTCAAACCAAAAATCCAACGGTTCCCCAAAACTCGTTGGATGGTAACACACCATATCACTATTATAAGTTTGAAGCCTTGTTTCGTCCGCATCGTCCATATCCTCCATACAGGATTTTTGGAAATGGTCTACTACAAACTTTTTATCTTCATATTCTTCCCACATAGCCAATTGCTCAACCAACCATTTCCCAAACCCCAAGCATGCATTTTCGGTTGTTGGCTCTGCGTCAATAAATGAGGCCCATGAATATTTCGGTGGAATGCTGGATACAAGTTTTGCGTATTCTTTGTCTGCAATCGTATTTACCATTAACTTAATCAATTCCTGTGCTTTTGTCTTAAATTCCAATTGTATCATGTTATATCTCCTCCTTATATCCCGATTTTCCGGTTCGTTTGCTGACCCAAGTATAGCACATCTCCTCCCTGAAAACAATCTTTGTCCTATATCCGTTCTGACGATCCGGACCGTCAAGGAATGAGCAGCATTTTTGCAGAAGCCGTGAAAAAATCTCCACTGCTAAACCCTTGACCGTCTGGATTTTTGCCGTCGTCATTTCGCCGCAGAAACGGGGAACAATAGTTTATAACTCTGTCCCGAAACGGCTATGCCATTTCCTAAAATGCAAATGTGGTGCAGGACGAATGATTTGCTATTTTGCGCTCCATCCTATAAAATGAAAGCAGGCTTACAAAATAAGGAGGTTATGGCAAATGAACGCGGTTGAAGAATATATCAGCAGGTTTGACGAACCAGTACAGGAAAGGCTTTATGCGATACGCAGGGCAGTCATGGAACTGGTTCCGGATGCGGAGGAGCGGATGTGCATGGGGATTCCCACCTATGATCGGAATGGGAAATGGCTGGTTCATTTCGCGGCATTCAAAAAGCATATCGGCTTTTATCCGGATCCGGATGGCATTCAGGCGTTTCAGGATAAACTGGCAGGGTACAAAACATCGAAGGGGACGGTACAGTTCCCGCTGGATCAGCCGCTCCCGGTCGGACTGATCCGCGAGATGATCGAATATAGGGCAAAAGCACAGAAGGGAAACTGATATATTTTCTTGTAATAAAAGGGGGGATACATTATAATAGACACCGTAAAGGCTTGTTGGTCATGGAGGGAAATTATGAATATGTTGGATATCATCGGCCCGGTCATGGTCGGGCCGTCGAGCTCGCACACGGCGGGGGCGGTGAAGATCGGTTATATATCCAGGAAACTGATGGGGGAGGAGATCAAAAAGGCTAAGATTTATTTGTACGGCTCGTTTCTGGCAACGGGGAAGGGACATGGCACGGACCGGGCACTGGTGGCGGGATTGCTGGGGCTGCATGTGGACGACATCCGGATTCCGCAAAGCTTTGAACTCGCGAAGGAGCGGGGGATGGAATTTGCCGTGGGGGCTGCCGAGCTGGTGGATGCCCACCCAAATTCCGTCAGGCTGGAGCTGACGGGGGAATCCGGCCGCGAGCTTGAGATCGTGGCGGCATCCATCGGCGGCGGGCAGGTGCGCATCTGCAAGATTGACGGGCTGACGGCAAATTTCGGCGGTGATTATCCGACCCTGATTGTCCACAACCAAGACCAGCCGGGGCATTTGACGGAGGTCACTTCCATGTTGGCGCATAAGTCGATCAATATCGCGACGATGCAGCTCTACCGGGACAGCCGGGGCGGCAATGCGGTGATGGTATTGGAATGTGACCAAGAAGTGCCGGAGGAATCCATACGGTGGCTCGCGCACCTGGAAGGGATCAACAAGGTGACATATCTGAGTTTGAAGTAAAAGGCAGACCATTTGGAGGCGCTATTACCCTGCGGGAGAGTATGGCTGTAAGGGGATGCGGTCAGTCGGTAATGGAGATTGCCTTGGTTACTGCGGAAGAAGCCGCGATGTTATTTTCGAAAGGATATTATGTTATGTATAAATCAATGGAACAAATTTTGCGTCAAGGGAAGGCGGCGGGCTGTCCGTTCTGGGAAGTCGTGTTGCTTGACGACTGCAAGGAGAGGAACGTCACGCGCGGGGAATCCTTCGCGACGCTCGCAGGGATGTACCGGGCGATGAAGGAGGCGGATGCGGCTTACGACGGAGGATTGTTTTCTGCGAGCGGTCTTTCCGGCGGGGATGGGCAAAAGCTGGAAAAGGCGGTGCGGGAAGGAAGAATGCTCTGCGGCGGCTTGATCGGGACAGTGATGGAAAAGGCAGTCAAGATGGGGGAATCCAACGCCTGCATGAAGCGGATCGTCGCCGCGCCGACGGCGGGGGCATGTGGTGTATTGCCCGCCGTTTTTTTAGCACTTGAGGCGGAGAGGAAATTCCCGGAAGAAAAGATGGTGGAAGCGCTGTATGTGTCGGTCGGTATCGGAGGTGTGATCGCGGGGCGCGCGTTTATTGCGGGCGCTTCGGGCGGCTGCCAGGCAGAGATTGGCTCTGCGTCGGCGATGGCTGCGGGCGGTGCGGCGTATCTGATGGGCGGGGGCGGAGAGGAGATCGTCCACGCTGCCGCTATGGCGATGAAAAACCTGCTTGGGCTGGCGTGCGACCCGGTCGCGGGGCTGGTCGAAGTGCCGTGCGTCAAGCGCAATGTGATTGGTGCCGTGAACGCACTGACTTCGGCGGACATGGCGATGGCGGGTATTAAAAGCAAGATCCCCCCGGATGAGGTCATTGACGCGATGCGCAGCATCGGAACCGCGATGCCGCCGTGTGTGCGTGAAACCGGGCAGGGCGGGCTTGCCGCCACGCCGACCGGGGTGCAGATCATGCAGGGGCTGTCGGAGAAGATGTAAACTTTTTATTGTGATACCGGAAATGGGATCCTGGAAATACGGTGATATCCTAAAATATGCGCGGGAGACGGCATAGGACTTTCCAACCAGCGGTTGAATCTCTTTCACTCAACTTGCGGTTTGTATAAAGAGCATGCGGTTCGGTGTATTGTTTACGGGAAAAGTATGCTAAGCGAAAGGGGATAATCAAGATGGATCAGACAGAGATTGGAAAATTTATTGCGAAATGCCGGAAGGAGAAACAGCTGACGCAGGCGCAGATGGCGGAAAAACTGGGGATTACGGACAGGGCGGTATCCAAATGGGAAACAGGGAAAAGTCTGCCCGACGCATCGGTCATGTTAGAGCTTTGCGGGATATTGGGAATCACGGTAAACGAACTGTTAAGCGGCAAAAAAGTTGAGACCGAAGATTATGAAAAAAAAGTAGATGAAAACCTGATTGCCCTGAAAAGAAAAGATGAGGACAGCAAGGCAAAGAATGCCGTTATTTCCATCCTTTACTCGGCAATCCTTTTTATCGGCATCATGGTGTGCCTGATCTGCGACCTCGCGATATCAAAAAGTCTGACATGGTCGCTCATTCCGGTCAGTTCCATCGTTTTTGCGTGGGTCGTATCTTTTCCGGTCATTATTTCCGGGAAGAGAGGATTGGCGGCGGGGCTGACAGCTTTGACAGTTTTTATCCTTCCCTATTTGCTTTTACTGAGCAGTCTCGTGAAAGTGAGAGAAGTATTTTCGGTCGGCGCGGGGATGGCGGTGGCAGGTATCATATTTTTGTGGATGGCAGCCGCGGTCTTTGGGCGCATGGGAAAAACAAGGGTACTGTCGGCTTTTGGGATTGTTTTTTTGCTGGCTATCCCGTTTTTGTTTGTCGTCAACATCCTGCTGTCAAAAATGATCGGGGAACCGGTTCTTGATGTTTGGGATGTGTTCACGATATTTATTTTATTGATCTTCGCGTTTGCCTTTTTGTTCTGTGACCATAACAGGAAAAAGACTGGATAAATAAAAGAAATTATTAAAAAGGCATTTTTTAAAGCGGCCAAGAGGATGGAGGTTACGAAAAATGGCGGTATTGGGGATTGACCTTGGGACAACAAACAGTTTAGCGGCAGTGTGGGAGGACGGAAAGGTGCGTTTTGTGGAGGACGGGCACGGGCAGGTGCTGTTTCCTAGCGTGGTAAGTTTTGTCGGGGAAGCAGGGCTTGTGGCAGGTCCGGAAGCGAAGGGGCGGATTTTGACACACCGCAGGGAAACGGCGAGTTCTTTCAAGCGCTTTATGGGGACAGATAAAACATACCAGCTCGGGGACAGAGCTTACACGCCGATAGAGCTCTCTGCAATGATATTGGAGCGCATCCGGAGAAATGCCGAATATTTTCTTGGTGAGGGGATCGAGGAGGCGGTGATCACTGTCCCTGCGTATTTTAACGACAAGCAGCGCAATGACACGAAGAAAGCGGCAAAGATCGCAGGGCTTAAAGTAGAGCGCCTGGTCAACGAGCCGTCCGCGGCCGCGCTCGCTTACCGCATGGAATGCGGCGGGGGGGACGCGACGCTTTTGGTATTTGACTTTGGCGGGGGGACTCTTGACCTGTCCTTTGTTGAATGCTTTGACAATGTTATCGAGATTGCGGCGGTTGCCGGGGATAATTATCTGGGCGGGGATGACATTGACCAGCTGGTCGCGGCGTATTTTTGCAGGGAAAACGGGCTGGTGGTCACGGATATGCCGGAGAGTGGCGCGAAAAGATGGGAGAGGGAAGCAGAAGGGGGACAGAAGACGGAAGATAGCCCGCAAACCTGTCTTACCGCCGCGGAATACGCGGCGTTGATCTCGTGCGCGGAGGCGGCAAAATGCCGGTTGGAGCAGGAAAGGGAAACAGAGATCGCGTTGGAGGTCGGCGGGATATGTTACCGTGCGAAACTGACCGACGATCTTCTTTTTGAAATCTGTATGCCTCTGTTCGCGAAGATCAAAAAATTATTTTTACATTTATTGAAAGATGCCGGAGCACATGTGTCTGACCTGACGGATCTGGTGATGGTCGGCGGCTCCTCAAGGCTTGGCGTGGTAAAGCGTTTCCTGACAGAATTGCTCGGCAAGGAGCCGGTCGTGCTCGGCGAGACGGACAAGGTGGTGGCGATGGGTGCGGGCGTTTACGCAGGCATCCGCACGCGCAAGGAAGATATCCGCGATATGCTCCTGACCGATGTCTGCCCGTTCACCCTTGGGGTGGAAGTCTGGCGGGGCACGGGTGATGCGCAGAATGCCCTGCTGCCGATGATCGAGCGCAATTCCACCCTGCCCATGTCCACATGCCAACATCTGGTGACGGTGCACGATTTCCAGAGCGAGATCCGGGTCGGGATTTATCAGGGCGAGGAATATTATGCGAAGGACAACTTGTTTCTCGGTGAGATCATAATCCCGGTCTGCCCAAAGCCCGCGGGGCAGGAAGGGGTGGATGTGTATTTTACATATGATATCAACGGGATTTTGTATGTGGAAGTGGTCAATTCCCAGAATGTGCACGAGCATATCCTGCTCGCCGGCCAGGAACTGAGCCGGGCGGAGCTTGCGCAGTACCAGAAGAAAATGAAGCAGCTGATGCTTCCCCCGATTATGCGCAAGGAGAACCAGGAGCTTCTCGCAGGGCTTAGGGAATATTATGAGAACAGCGTCGGGGTGCAGCGCGAGCAGATCGGCTGGTTTATCAACTGGTTTGTTACAGGGCTGCAGAGCAAAAGGCTCCGTGCCGTGACGCATGCGGTGGAAACGGCAAAGAACCAGCTTGCGATGTGGAAGGAGCAGGAGGAGAGAAGCGAGGAGGCGTTGTTTGACGGGGAATTGAAGCAGCAGTTGTTACAGGGATGGGAGGAGGACGAAGAATGGGAGGAAGAGGATACGCAGGGCGGATCCGACGCGGAAAATAAGGGGGAAGAGCCGGATGTTTGGAATAGGGAACACCGGCTGGAACCGGGGAACGCGGAGGATGAACCAACCGGGAAAAGGGAAGATGAGCCGGAACTAGGGAATGCGGAAAATGGTACGGAAACGCAGGAACTTACACGGGAGGATACCGCAGCCGGGGAAAATGCAGCACAAACGGCAGAACGTGATGGGAATATGGCGGAGGGCAGACCGGACGGCCGCCCTGCCAGGGACAGGGAGGGAGAGTAATGGACGGAATATGGGAAGTGCTCGGCATAACGCCGACTGTCGATAAAAGGGAAATCCGCGCCGCATATGCGGTGCTGGCAAAGCAGTGCCACCCGGAGGAAGACCCGCAGGGATTTAAGGCGCTGCATGAGGCGTATCAGGCCGCAATGGCATATGCGGCGAAAAATCCGGGTCGGCAGGGGAACGCCGCGGATTCCCTGCGCCGGGAGGACGGGCAGGAAGAGGGCGGCGTGCAGCCTCCTTCCATCCTGCAAAAAGAAATGACCAAGGATGGGGAAAACGGGCATTCCCCCAAAATACACCGGGGAACAGCAGAAGATACCTGCCCGGAAAGCACTTTGACTTCCCGGACGGCAGGGGAGGAAACAGTTTGGGAAAAGGAATCCGGACAGAAAGAAGAAAAAGACGAAGAAAAAGCGCCTTCGCTCCTTGACCGTCTTGACAAAATCCGGGAGGAGGAGCTTTCAAAGAGCATGCAATCCGGTGCGCTCATGCAGTTTTCTGTCATCTTAAGCGACCCGAAAAAATTCCGCAGGGCGGATGCGTGGAAAGCATTTTTCCTGTCGGAGAATTTTTTGAAGGAACAGTATCAGGAGAGTTTTGCCGACGGGATGTTACGGATATTGGAGAATTTCCATACCGAGGATAATTATAATATTGCCCAGATGCCGAGTGGCTTTTTGATGGAGCTTGCTATCGCTTATGCCCTGAATATGGACAGGGCGGGGAAGTGGGCAGAGACATTTTATGCCCGTGAGGTGGCGGCTTCCATCTGGAAAATGCAGCAGACGGTGCCGGTCGGTCTTTTGTCAAGACCCGAGCATAAGGTGCGGATGCGTTCCTTTGCGGATTACATCCGCCTAAAGAACTATAACAGCCGGGGGCTTCTGACACCGCAGAATCAGGAGGACTGGAAAGGTCTGGTGCATGGCGGGACATGCCACTACCTGTATGAGCTGAAGGGCAAAGGGCGGCATGAGATTTATCCGGAAAGCAGGAGCGTCTGCCTGCTCGATCTGTTTGCGTTCTGGATCGGGGAGGGAACGGTGCCAAAATGTGTCATCGAATATATTTACAAGACCTATGGTCTGCGCGGTTCGGAGCACACGAGCACGCGCAAGCTGTACGAGCCGCTGAAAAAGGCGGTTCTTGTGCAGTACCCGGAAATTGAGGAAGCCCTGTTCGGGGAGGACGGCAAGGCAAAACTGGTCAGCGCCTGGTACCGTGACCTGATGCAGATCATTTCGGATGGCGAGCGTATATGCGGGGAGACACAGGAGATGAAGAACCGTGTGCAAGCCCTGTTTGCGAGGGAGGAATGGCCGAAGATCCGCTATCTGCCGGAACTGTTCCACAAAATGGAGCTGCAGCTGCTTGGCCGTTCCGTGATGCCTGCGACCGCCGCAAAATATCTGATGGAATTTTATTCGGATCCAACGGGTGTTCTCGAGAAGGCATGGGAGCGGGAGCAGGGCGAGGTGATGGTGGAGGAGATGATCCATTCGATCTATTTCGGGCGCATGGTTCTGGACATGCACGGCAATGTACCGAATGCAACACCGTATTTTATGGATGGGAAATTGCGGGAAGTGCATAAGGGGAAAGCGGGAGAAATCCATGCAGGTGCGGACGCAGGGCTGCGGGAAGAACAGGGGGATGAGCAAGGGGAACGGGAATCCCATGCAGGTGCGGACGCAGGGCTGACGAAAGCACAGGGAAATGAGCAAGACCATGCACGTACGGATGTAGAGGGGAATTCTTCCGCAAAGGAGCAGAAGATTTTCTGTACGGATTTCTTTTCGGGTTATCCTGAGGTTCTCAGGGAACAGGATTTCTGGCATTATTTCCTGATGCGGGGGTTTGGCTGCCGGAGTGCAAGGAGCACCGGGAGGGGCAAATACCGCCGGAAATACATCACGGGCGGGAATGTATACCTTCCGGCTTATATCGAGTATTTATACCAGCCGTCCGGGCGTTGGCAGAAGCTTTTCACCGGGGCAGGGCAGGATGTGGGAAAACGTTTTGCCCAGCCAGACCGGGAGGGGGCTATCGCGGGCGGCAGCGAGGAAGGAGAGTGCCGTGCCGCAGGGGAAATCCCAATGCCGGCATTTTGCCGCCTGTTCACGGATGATGACGGAGCCGCCGTGCCGGGGGTTAAGTTCCGTCTTCCGGACGGGAAGTGCCTCCGGGCGGAATTTCATCTGCATTATGTCCGCTATTTTCTGGACGGGGAGGAATTGTACGGTCCGGCTTATCGTTTCCCGGAATATACGGAGCTTGTGAAGTCCATGAACCGCGTGGAAGAGCAGGTCATCCTGCTCGCGGTCACAAGGATTGACCGGGAGGACTGTGAGGCGGCAAAGGAAATGCTTGAGCGTCTGCTTTACCGCCTGCCGCTTGCCCCGGTGAGTATACCGCTGATCGCACAGGTTTTGGCGGAAGGGAGGGAAGCCGAACTGGAGGGAAAGCGGGTATTGGGGAGATTTATCTATTCCCGCATCGAGTCAGGGATGCGGGCAAAATTACCGGGGAATGCGGACCGTTATTATGACGTGGATCATGATATGGGTTTTTATCAGGATGCGGAAGAAAATGGGGAAAACCGTTTTCTTGGCAGATATTATGTGGAAGAGGAGGAACTGTGCTTCCGGGCGGTGGTTCGGGAGAACGGGTTTTCCATATCCCGCCAGACGGATTTTGGCTGGGAGCAGGTTCATGAAGCCTTGTATCCTGCAGCGGATGGGGGCGGAATGCTTTCGCCGGAGGAGAAATGCCGCGCGGCGCGTGAGTTTTTGCAGGGGATGAAGCGTCCTGTGCCGGTTCTGCGGGCAGCGATTTCCCTTGAAGGGATGACGAACGAGGAAAAGGCAGGGCGGATTCTTGAGGCATTAAAACAGGATGCGCTGTACCGAGGGCATGGAAACGGACTTTTGCCGTATGCGCCGGGGTACCCGTGGGAGGATGCGGATACCGGACGGGACAGAAAGCCGGATGGAGGGAAAACGGACGGCGGGGAGGAAGCAGCCGGTGAGGCGGAAAGGCTTTCCGGCCAGAGTGAGGTTACGGAGGAGAAAAGAGCAGAAGAGCCGGAAAATGCGCTTGGGCGTTTTTACCGCGAACACGGCGGTTTTCTCCCGGAGGCCTACTGCGTGCTGCGCTTCGGGAAGGATGATACGCAGGACAAAAAGGAGCATGTATTTTACGCTTCCATGAAGCCGTTCCATTTTGCGCTGGGAATGCGCTGTCCGGATTGGCCGTCAAGCTACGCTCACCGTGAGGGGGAGCTGCAGCGGAAGGTGAAGGAAAAACACTGGGCGGTCGGGCACTTCGGCTGGGGCGACCTGACCGGGCCGGACGGGGAGTCGGTTCCGAAGATCATCGCGGTCGGCGGGAGCGGGACATACTATTATTATGATGTGGTGCGCCTGCTGCGGCAGGAAAGCCTGGCGGGACTGCTTGCCCGGATGTTTGATTTTTCCAAGGTCATTGCGGTGGAAAGCTATGAAGGGGAATTGAGCATCTCGCGCTTTGGCGGCGAACTGGAATACTGCTACGGCAGGGAAGCGTTCCTGCAGTCGGCATATACGCAGGAAAAAACGGCGGCGGATCTGTTCACGGTCTTTACCAAGGCGGAGATGTTTGGAGAATTTGCCGTGTGGATGGATGGGCTGCTTGACGGAATCGTGGAGGAGTCGGAGAACCTGTATTTTGAATTTTCTGCCGTGGGGGATGGCGCGTATGCAATGCAAGTTTTCTTGCAGGATGCCCTTCGGCAGGAGCGGATAGAGGAAGAAGCCGGCGCGGTGGCGGATGCCCCTGTCTGTGAAAATCCGGTGCAGGCAAGGAAGCCGCTTGTATGGAAAATCTGGCAGCAGGCCGGCAACGGCGCGGAAATGAGCAGGGATTTTAAGGATGCGCTGTACTGGTATATAGAATGCGGGAAGCACGGAAAAAAGCTTGCCGCCCGGAAAAAGATAACTGCCGGCTTTGATCTAGGAAATGCAGATGAATTGGTTGTAGGTTTTAAATGCACAGAAGAAGGATGGGATGACTTGGAATGGCACAGAAATAAGATGAAGGGGCAAGAGGAAACTTGGGAGCGGTATTTTGGAGAAGATGATGAGGAGGATTTCGAAGAAGAGGATTTTTCGGAGGAAGATGAAGAATACGAAGAAGAGGATTTTTGACTGGTATCGTGTTAGCAGCACGGGAAATCCAATCCTTCCATGCGGTTTCGCTTCTATGGATGAATACCTGAAATGAGTGCGATGCAAATGAGAAGCCGCCGCCGCATAAATGCGGCGGCGGTCTTTTTTGCTATGGAAGAAAGGTTTCCTGTCACGATTTGTCTACTTTTACAAAATGCATCAATCTGCTGGAAAAATCCCCCCAGGTTTCCGGAGCCTGCACACCCGCGTACATCAGAACATCACCGGTATAGCGGGCTTTTGTCTCCTCATTTTCATACACCGCATTCTCATCAAGCCCTTTTAAACGGATGCGGCGCGTCTTGAAATTCGGGCGGCGCAGCACTTCCACATAGGTGACGAGCGCCTCGGAGCCGTCCTTTGCCGCAACCTCGTAGCAGTCGTATTGATGATTTTCGGAGTAGCTTGCCAGACGGTAATAGTCCCCGGAGCGCACAAGATCGTTGTACTTATGGTACATCGCTACCTGTGACGGAATCTTGTCGCGGTCTTCCTGCGGGATGCGGGTCACGTCAAGCTCGTAGCCAAACGTTCCGGCAAGCGCCACCTCGCCGCGCGTTGTAAATGGCGTTGTGCGTCCGACTGTGTGGTTCGGGCAGTCGCTGACATGCGCGCCCATCGAGCAGAGCGGGTAGACGATCGCAGTGCCCTCCTGAATGGAGAGGCGCTCGATCGCGTCGGCATCGTCGGAGCACCAGATCTGCGGGCTGTAGTAGAGCATACCAGCGTCAAAGCGCCCGCCGCCGCCGGAGCAGTTCTCAAGCAGCAGATGCGGGAAGTCGGTGATCAGGCGTTCCTGCATCTCATATACGCCCAGCATATAACGGTGGGAAAGCTCGCCCTGGCGCTCCGGCGGGTATGCCGTGCTTCCGAGGTCGGTGAGCGGGCGGTTCATATCCCATTTTACGTACTCGACATTTGCCGAGGAGAGCACGGCCTTGATGCTGTCATAAATATAGTCGCGCACCTCCCTGCGGGAAATATCCAGAACGAACTGGTTGCGGCAGCGGCAAGGGGTACGCCCCGGAATCTGGATTGCCCAGTCCGGATGTGCCCGGTAAAGGTCGGAGTCCGGTGAGATCATCTCCGGCTCGAACCAGATGCCGAACTTCATGCCAAGTGCATTCACGCCGTCCACCAATGCCTTTAAGCCGCCCGGAAGTTTTTCTTCGTTCACCTGCCAGTCGCCGAGGGAGGTGTTGTCGTCCCCGCGGTGGCCGAACCACCCGTCGTCCATCACAAGCATCTCGATGCCGAGCTTGCCCGCTTCCTTTGCGATCGAGAGGAGCTTGTCCGTATTGAAATCAAAATAGGTGGCCTCCCAGTTATTGATCAGGATCGGGCGCTTTTTGTCGCGGTATTCACCGCGGATCAGGTGGCGGCGGTAGAGGTCATGGAAAATGCGCGTCATTTTGCCGAGACCCGCGTCCGAGTAAACCATGACCACTTCCGGGCAGGTAAAGGTCTCGTCCTTTGTGAGCGTCCACGAGAAGTTTTCCGGGTTGATCCCCATGACCATGCGCGCCGTATCGAACTGGCAGCCCTCGGCCTGCGCGAGGAAATTGCCGGAATATACGAAGTTCATCGCATACACTTCCCCGGTTTCCTGCGTGGTTCCCGTGGTCATGACGGCGAGGAACGGGTGATCCTGGTGGCTTGACTCGCCGCGCAGGGACGAAACGGAGTGCCTGCCGTGCGTGAGCGGGCGGCGGTCGATGTGGCGCTCACGCGCCCAGCTGCCGTGCAGGGTAATGTACTCATAGTCCGTGCCGTCAAGCTGTAAGCAGGCGGAGAGTGCCTTTTTCAGTACGATGTCCCCGGCCGCGCGGTTTGTGATGCGCGCACTGCGGGTGACCGCGTCCACATCCTCAAAAACAGAGTAGACAAGTACCACTTCAAGGTCTAAGACCGGGTCGAGGCAGACCAGCTCGAGCGTGCTGCACTCCGATTCGGTGCCAAAAGTTGCCGGAAGTCCGGGAAGTGCCGGCTTGCCGGGATAGATCCGGTGGGAGCGGTAGGCGAGCGAGCATGCCTCATGTCCGCCCTTTGTCTGCACCTTCAGGCAGCTTTCGCGGTAATCCCCCACGCCGTGGGTCGAATATTCAAACGGGAACGCGTCCGCGAACGCCCCGCGGTCACGGTTGTTTTTGCTTGGAATGAACGGACCCTCCTCAAGCCGCATCAGATGGCGCACGTGGTGGTCGGAGAGCCTTTTTCCGTAATAGGCATGTCCGACGAAAGGTTCCTCGTCCACGAGTGCGAGGATGTAACTTGTGTTTTTGGTGTCGAGCTTGAAGACTTTCTCGTCCTCAAAATATTGGATTCCCATAAATAATACCTCCTTGGATTTTTGGAAATATACGGCTTCTTTTATCATATGCCATGTGGGTTGATTTGTCAATTTGTAAAAGCGGATGGTGCATAAATAGTGCAGAACAATATGCGTTTCTGCTTAAAGTGACAAATATATCATATTCTAAAATATATCTAAAATAAAAATGAAAAAGGGCTTGAAAACAGAGGAGGGCTTTGCTAAAATAGAAGATGAGTTTCTTTATTTTATCTTTTGTCCGTTTGGAGCCGCAATATGTGCGCATCCGGACAGAAAATACATATTTTTTAGGAGGATAGTATGTTAGAGACAATGAAAAACAATGCCCAAAAGGCATCGAAGAAGCGGATCATCGTCTGGGCCATCGTGATTGTTGTGTTGATGTTCGCGCCGCTTCTGGCTCCGCTGCAGTATATCATCGGGCCGAAGGATCTGACGGGGAAGACCAACCTTGATTACGGAAAGTACGAAGGCAAATATGTAGAGTTTGAAGTGAAGTATGTACTCGACTATTACATGGAGCAGATTTCAAAGAATACTAAGACCGGTTCGAGGCGGACGACCGGTTACGGTTACGTTATTTATAATTATGATGATGATTCCTGCTATGCAGCTTATCTTCCGGTAAGTGAGAAATCCACGATGGACACCCTGATGAAGCAGGGTGCGAATGCCCTGTACGGCATTGAGGGAACTAAGTCCATCAAAGTGAAGGGGACGCTGAAAAAGCTTTCCGGCACGGAGCTCAAGTATTATAACGAGTCCATTGAGAACCTTGAGCAGTACATCCCGGGTATCACCGAGGCGGCGGTCGGTTTTTATGTGGACAGTGAGTCGGTCAACCGCATTCCGACGGTATTTATCTGGATAATCTATGCGGTATGTTTGTTTGGCGTGATCATGATCGTGATGTCGGCAGTGCGCCTGGCGACCGGCAGTGCGGAAAAGCAGGTAAACAGCTTTATCCAGTCCCATCCGGGTGTCACGCAGGAGCAGATTGATTCCGATATGCGGGGCGGTGCGAATATCGCGAACTGTGTTTGGGCAGGGGAGCGGTTTACGGTATGGCTCGAGGGCGTAAAGATACGTATCCTTGACAATAAGAAGCTTGTCTGGGCATATTATTACCGTGTGACGGGTAAGCAGAACATCAGCCAGGTGCTGACCTTCGATATTGATAAGAAGAAAGTGCCGATCAATATTTCAAAGGAAAATGGCGAGAAGCTGCTCGGCGTATATTTGCAGACGCAGCCGCAGATGGTTATCGGCTACAAGGCGGAGATCGAGAAGCAGTATAAGAAGGACTTTAACGGTTTCCTGAATATCGCGTACAATCCGTGGAAAAATGGGGATTACGCGCAGACGGCAGGCTACGGCGAGACGGATCTTGCCGGCGGCAGCACCGTTGTGGAGCTTTTGGATGCGGGTGACCGCACGGTCGAAGTGATCAAGATTGTGCGTGAAGTGACCGGACTTGGCCTTGTTGAGGCAAAGGACTTGGTGGAGACCGCTCCGTCCGTGATCAAGAACGGTGTGAGCGAGAGCGAGGCGGCGAATATCAAAGCAAGGCTTGAGGAAGCGGGCGCGAGTGTTTCGCTGAAATAAAACAGCGGCGGCGCAGATGATTGATATTTAGCGCGGTTTCAAAGATTTTGGTATGATTTCTATTTGGTTACGAAACGAGCCGGGGCATGCAATGCCCCGGCTCGTTTTTTGTCCGTCAGTCGCCGGCGGTAAATTCCACAACGGCGTAGATGCCGCCATCCCTGCTGTTTAAGCAGATATAATATCGGTTTTGTCCGGTATCCGGTATTCGTACCGGGCATATCGTATCACCCAGTACGGCGGCATGGCGGTATTCTGCGCGCATGCCGCGGACGCGGAAATCATCCGGCAGGCAGGACTGTGCAATGTGGACGTATTGTGCGTTGTTGACATGATTGTTTGTATCGAGGAACATTTTCGTGACCGGGACAGGCGGGCAGGCGAATGCGGGGGCAAAAGCAGTACCGCGTGCCTGGTTATCCGGCGGCAGGAAACCGTCCGTCCTGTCTGTGGGATGCTTTGGAAGCGTGATCCTGCGCGGCGCGTAGTCCATCGGATAGGCTGGCTCAAGCTTGTACGGCGCGGCATCCTCTTTGGTGACGCGCAGCGGCCTGCCGCTTTTTGTGTCGACCAAAAACCAGATGGAATTCGCGTAGGCGGCAACCTCGTGGTTTTTGGACTCATTGTATAGAATGAAATTGCGGTATCCGTACATGCCTTTGAAATCATAAGGCCAAGTGCCAACCGAGATCGGGTCAAACAGCCGGGGTGCGTCCACGAGTTCGACCTGCCAGGCGGACAACAGCCATGCGCGGGAACGCTCGGTCAGGTACTGTACGCCGACACCGAGGTCGGCGGACTGGAAATTGGAGCAGTCCTGAAAATAGTTTAATATCGCGTACAGATCCAAGGTTTGGTTTTTTGTGACCTCACTGTAGCGGACGCGGCTTTCTATAGTGTACATGGTCAATCTTTCCTTTCCTGATAGTTTGCGGCTGCCCAAGAGTGTTTTGGCATGCCCGGAATTGCTTTTGCGGGGAATCCCACCCTGTCTGCCGATGGGCGGTTTCTTTTGTTGTTTGCACCGTGCGTGCAGTGCTTACGGCGCGGAGGGCAGCAAAGTTTTTGCTTTTGCGAGCCTTGTGTCAAATTCCTTGTAAAATCCTGCCTCATCCGGGACACGGTATTCCGTCCGGTAAAAGGCATGCAGCAGGTAAAGTTGTACCCTGTGGGCAGTTTCGTTATCGGTATCCGTCAGCGCCGTGGCAAGATCCTCCAGAAAATAGTGCCACTCCCCGACAAATTTCTGGTTCTGCGGCAGCAGTCCGGTGTCAAGCCAGCGTGCGACCTTGATCTTGGTGCGTGCCTTTGGGCACTCTTTTGTCTGGAGAATATAGGAGAAAGAGCGGTCTGCATAATAGCGCCCGAGCGGGAACATCCGGCAAAAACCCGGTCTGGCGCTGTGAACCGTGCAGCGCCCGGCATCGTTTAGAAATGCACAGCGCTTTGTGTCCTCCTGCAATTTAAGGTTTGGCAGCACGATGCCGTCCACGACATTCAGTTCTGTCTTTCCGGAGGCAAGGAGCGCATCAAAGTTTGTATTCAGGGTTTTTGTCAGACGGAATATATCCAGTGGGTCAAGGATGATAGTATCCACCATCTCGTGGCAGCACTTGGAACAACCGACGCAATCCTGGCAGTCCGCCCGCACCATGTCGTTCACAGTGTAGAACCTGCCGTCCGTGATCTCGTTTAAATCTACGTTTCGTTTCATATATTGCCTTTCTATATCAGGGTGCGGCAAAAATGTTTTTGCCCAGAGTGGATTTGCCGAGAAACCGTAATTCCCTTCCGGGAAAACGGAATTGTAACAGCTTATAATAATTATACCATGCCGCTGCGGCATGCCTGGGGCGTGCACACGGTTCGCCAAAGAAGATGTCCTCCTTCGTCGGACGGCAAATCAGCGCTGGTATAATGTCTTGTGATATTATACCACAAGACAAAAAATATTTCAAAAAATTCCATTCGCACTTGCCGGATGTTTCAGGGAACGGTATAATAGGGGTATGCTGCGGATTTCTGCCGGACATGTTTTAGGGTTTGTCACGGTGGATATACCTGCAGGAAGACGGAATGGAGGATGGATATGAAAAAGATTTTCAGGGCTTTTACGGTATTATGTATGGCTGGGTTTTGTATACTTTCGTCGGCATGCGGCGGAGGAAGTACCGAGGGCGGTGCGCAGCCGACGCAAGTGACGGGGGATGGAGAGGACAACACGCAGCCGACGCAGGCAGCGGAGGGTGACGGGAAAGATCTGCAGCCGACACCGACGGCGGGGGATGAGGGGGAAGTCGCGCAGCCGACACAGGCGGGGCAGGATAGCGAAAACGCGCAGGGGGACGGGAAGGATTCCGATCCGTCCGAAACGCAGACGGTCGTCCTTGATGAGACTACGGTAAAGCTACTTGGCAGAACCCAGAAGCTGCTTGATAAAAACCTGTTGTGCGCGCATTCTGGTTCCGGCGTGGAATTCGATTTCACGGGCAGGCATCTGGAGGTGGAGCTTGTCGGGGACAGTTCCGCGCGTGAGGACAATGAGGAGAACTGCGCGCGTGTGGCGGTCTATATTGATGATGTCCGTGTGCAGGATATGATGTTGACGAAAAGATTAAATAAGGTCACGCTTTTGGACGGGGAGGAGCCGGTGAGCGCACGCGTGCGCATCGTCAAGCTTTCGGAGACGGCGCAGTCCGTTTTTGCCATCCGCCCGATCAAACTTAAGGGGGATGAGAGCATAGTCCCGACACCGGATAAGGCACATACGATCGAGTTTGTCGGGGATTCCATCACCTGCGGCTACGGTGTGGACGATGAGGTGGCATCCCACCATTTTTCCACCAAGACCGAGGATGCAACGAAAGCGTATGCCTACAAGACGGCGCAGCTTCTTGGCGCGGATTACAGCCTTGTCTCCATCAGCGGTTACGGCATTATTTCGGGGTATACCGACAATGCGGATAAAAAGTCCGGGGAACAGGTGATGGGAAAATATTATGACAAGCTTGGGAATTCATATGCCGGTTTTAATAATTCCATATTCCCGCAGCAGATCGGGTGGGATTTTACTCGGTTTGTGCCGGAGGTCATCGTGATCAACTTAGGGACGAACGACGCAAGTTACTGTGGCAGGGATGAGGCAAAGCGGCAGGAGTATGTGGACGGATATATTGCTTTTTTGGAGCAGGTGCGCCAGAATAATCCGGATGCGATGATTGTGTGCACGCTGGGGTTGATGGGGCAGGATCTGTGTGAAGCGATGGACCGTGCGGTGGCAGCATATACGGAGAAAAGCGGGGATGCGAAGGTACATTCGTTCTGGCTTGAAGTGCAGGATACTTCTCTCGGTATTGCGGCCGACTGGCATCCGACCGAGGCCAACCACGAGAGGGCGGCGGCAAAGCTTGCCGAAAAGATACGGGAGCTTATGGGATGGGAGGAGGCCGGAGAATAGCGGGAAGGGCGGCACCATAAAAGCGGGCGGTGACAAAATATGAAACATGGAACCAAAAACCGGATTGACAAAAACCGTTTTCTATAATATGATAAAGTTACTGAAATAAAAGCAAAGAGCGCTGACGAAGACAGTAAGTGCCGGGGAAAGCATGCAGCGAGCCGGGAGGGTGTGAGCCGGCAGTAAGTAACCGTCGTTGAAAATCACTTCCGAGCTGTGCGGCTGAAATGGCAGTAGGCCGTACCGGTGTCCGCCGTTACACGGATAATGTATAAAAGCAGGGACAAGCCCTGCGGCGTACATGAAAAATAGGTGGTTGAAGCGAGCTGTGCCCTTATCCTGTTTGGATAAGGGTTTTTCTTTTGGGGCGGACGGCACTTGGAATCAGTACTTGAAATCAGAAAGGAGAAAACAGATGGAACTGTGGGATGTATATGACCATTGTTTTCAGAAAACGGGCAGGCTGCACGAGCGCGGGAATCCGCTGCCGTCCGGGGAATACCATCTGGTCGTGGCGGTTTATCCGGTGAATTCGCAGGGGCAGGTGCTCATCCAGAGAAGAAATCCTAATTTGAAATTGCTGCCGGGGATATGGGCGGCGACCGGCGGCTCTGCAGTTGCAGGGGAGGATGCGTGGGCAGCGTGCCAGAGGGAGCTTTACGAGGAACTCGGGCTTTGTGCGACAAAGGAAAATACTGAGATGGTGGCAGTGTTCAAGCGCATTGACAGTTTTAACACGCTGTGGATCGTACATACCGATGTAAAGGCGGAGGAGCTGGTACTCCAGAAGGAGGAGGTTTCCGACGCAAAGTGGGTCACGGTCGCGGAGTTAAAGGAGATGGCGCGGGAAGGGACATTCCATTACTATCGGTATTTGGACTGGCTGACGGACTATATTTCGAACATGCGTTGTTCGTAGATCCGCCGTGTCCGGTATTTGGCGAAGCCCGGGAAGCGGGGACGAAGGCAGAGTTAAAAAGCGGTGTGCCCTGGCTGGGTGAAAAGGCAGGGTGCAACGGCAGAATGTCTTTGATATTGCAGGAAAGAGGTGTAAAGCATGTACGAAAAAGTATCAACCGACATGAATTTTGTGGAGCGTGAAAAAGAAGTCCTGAAATTCTGGAACGAGAACAAGATTTTTCAAAAGAGCATGGAGGCGAGGAAGGAAGGGGAAACCTACACTTTCTACGACGGGCCGCCGACCGCGAACGGCAAGCCGCATATCGGCCATGTGCTCACGCGCGTCATCAAGGATATGATCCCGCGCTACCATACGATGAAAGGGGCTTATGTACCGCGCAAGGCGGGCTGGGACACACACGGGCTTCCGGTCGAGATCGAGGTGGAAAAGCTTTTGGGCCTGGACGGCAAGGATCAGATCGAGGCTTATGGTCTGGAGCCGTTTATTAAAAAATGCAAGGAAAGCGTCTGGAAATATAAAGGCATGTGGGAGGATTTTTCCGGGACGGTCGGTTTCTGGGCAGATATGGATGAGCCGTATGTCACCTACCATGACGATTATATCGAATCCGAGTGGTGGGCGCTGCGCCGGATCTGGGACAGGGGGCTGCTTTACAAGGGTTTTAAGATCGTCCCGTACTGTCCGCGCTGCGGCACGCCGCTCTCGAGCGCCGAGGTGGCGCAGGGTTACAAGGATGTGAAGGAGCGCTCTGCGGTCGCGCGCTTTAAGATGAAGGACGAGGACGCTTACATCCTTGTCTGGACGACAACGCCGTGGACGCTGCCGAGCAACGTTGCGCTCTGCGTAAACCCGGACGAGACCTACGCAAAGGTGAAGGCGGCGGACGGGTACACGTACTATATGGCCGAGGCACTGCTGGATACGGTTCTCGGGAAGCTTGCAAAGAAGGAGGAAGGCGAAGACGGCGCAGCACCTGCCTACGAGGTTCTTGCCCGCTTCACCGGAAAGGAACTGGAATATAAGGAGTATGAGCCGCTTTTTGACTGCGCGGTTGAACTTTGCAGACAGCAGAAGAAAAAGGCATATTATATCACCTGTGACGGCTATGTTACGCTGACGGACGGTACGGGCGTTGTCCATATCGCGCCGGCATTCGGCGAGGACGACGCGAAGGTCGGCAGGAATTACGATCTTCCGTTTGTGCAGCTTGTCAACGGCAGGGGCGAGATGACGGCGGAGACGGATTACGCGGGCATGTTCGTGAAAAAAGCCGACCCGCTGATCTTAAAGGATATGGAAAAGGACGGAAGGCTCTTTGACGCGCCGAAGTTTGAGCACAGCTATCCGCATTGCTGGCGCTGCGACACGCCGCTGATCTATTACGCGCGGGAATCCTGGTATATCCGCGAGACCGCGGTGCGCGACGACCTTATGCGCAACAACGACACGGTCAACTGGATTCCGGAGTCCATCGGCAAAGGGCGTTTCGGCAACTGGCTGGAAAATATCCAGGACTGGGCGATCTCGCGAAACCGCTACTGGGGCACGCCGCTCAATATCTGGGAGTGCTCCTGCGGTCATCAGCACTGCGTCGGCAGCAGGCAGGAACTTTACGAAATGAGCGGTATGGAGGAGGCGAAGACCGTCGAATTCCACCGCCCGTATATTGATGCAATTACGTTAAAATGTCCGGAGTGCGGCGGTGTGATGAAGCGCGTGCCGGAGGTGATCGACTGCTGGTTCGATTCGGGCGCGATGCCGTTCGCACAGCACCATTACCCGTTCGAGAACAAAGAACTGTTTGAACAGCAGTTTCCTGCCAAATTTATTTCCGAGGCGGTGGATCAGACGCGCGGATGGTTCCATTCGCTGATGGCGATTTCAACGCTTCTGTTTAACAAAGCGCCTTACGAGAACGTAATCGTTTTAGGCCATGTGCAGGATGAGAACGGACAGAAAATGTCCAAAAGCAAGGGAAACGCGGTCGATCCGTTCGATGCGCTTTCAAAATACGGCGCGGACGCGATCCGCTGGTATTTCTATATCAACTCCGCGCCTTGGCTGCCGAACCGTTTCCACGATAAGGCTGTGGTCGAGGGGCAGCGCAAATTTATGGGCACGCTCTGGAATACCTACGCATTCTATGTGCTGTACGCGAATATTGATAACTTTGACGCAACAAAATATACGCTGGATTTTGAGAAGCTTTCCGTGATGGACAAATGGCTGCTTTCAAGACTTTCCTCGACTGTGAAGGCGGTGGACGAGAACCTGGCGGATTACCGGATTCCGGAGACGGCAAGGGCACTGCAGGATTTTGTGGATGAGCTGAGCAACTGGTATGTGCGCCGCGGGCGCGAGCGCTTCTGGGCAAAGGGCATGGAGCAGGATAAGATCAATGCCTACATGACGCTCTACACTGCACTTGTAACCTTGGCAAAGGCGGCGGCACCGATGATTCCGTTTATGACGGAAGCCATCTACCGCAATCTGGTATGCAGCATTGATAAAACGGCTCCGGAGAGCGTGCATTTCTGTGATTTTCCGGAGGTGAATGAGGCTTGGATTGACAGGGATCTGGAGAAGGACATGGAGGCCGTGCAGAGCATCGTCGTGCTCGGCCGCGCGTGCCGCAATACGGCAAACTGTAAGCAGAGACAGCCGCTTGCCCGCATGTATGTCAAGGCGGACTTGACATGGAAGGATGCTTCCGGGTGCGAGCGTGAAGGCATGTCCGGTTTCTACACGGAGATCATCGCGGATGAGCTGAACGTAAAGGAAATTGCGTTCACCCATGAGCTTGACAGCTTTATTTCCTACAATTTCAAGCCGCAGTTAAAAACGCTCGGCAAGCGTTTCGGCAGCCGTTTAAATGACCTGAAGGAGGCATTGGCGAATCTGGACGGTGCCGCTGCGATGGCACAGCTTGCGGACACCGGGGTATTAAAGCTTGCAGTCGGCGGTGTGGAGGAAGAGATCGCGAAGGAAGACCTGCTGATCGAGACCAGTCAGATGGGTGGTTATGTGACGGAAGAAAACGGCGGCTATGCCATTGTCCTTGATACAAACCTCACCGAAGAACTGATTGAGGAGGGCAATGTGCGCGAGATCATCAGCAAGCTGCAGACCATGCGCAAGGATGCCGGGTTTGAGGTAATGGATCATATCTGTGTTTACACCGCGGGCAACACCGAAATCGAAGCGGTCATGAAACGCAATGAGGCAGAGCTGAAGCGGGTTGTGCTGGCGGAGGAAATCGTTTATGGACAGACCGACGGCTTTGTGAAGGAATGGAACCTGAATGGTAAGGACGTTACATTTGCAGTAAAGAAGCTGTAAAAACCTCAAGCGCCCGTACCGTACCGATGGGTATTTGTGGGAGAGGGGTACAGATCCCCATATCATCCGGTGGTACTGGAAAGGGAGCTGTGTAGGAATTCTGCGGAACTATAAAAACAGCAGAAGGCCGGA
>CAMRSM010000053.1 GCA_947053345.1 uncultured Lachnospiraceae bacterium | reverse complement strand
TATACATTAGAAAGAAAATAGAATTGTTATATAGAGAACAACGAATCTCAATTTGCCGAACACACGAAACTTTCAGGTTGTACCTGAGTTTATGTGGCTTCATATGCAGCCGGATTATGTGTGAGTAAATTTGGTACAGCAACAATAGATCTAAGAGAGTTAGAACAATTTATATGTGCTTGTCAGATTAGTAGCATGTAATATTTCATACACGAATACTTAATCATACAATAGGTTCACAATATTGGAGGAAATTTCATGAATCAGAAGACAAGTATAAGGACATTCTTTCATAGTAAGGGATTTGTCGAGTTTTTGCACATAGCTTTAAAGGATAAATGGTTGTATGTGATCATTATAGGAATTCGTATTATTGAAGTTTTACTTTCCCTGGGATGGGCTGAACTAAATCGCAGGTTATTTAATGAAATAACTTCATTGTCTACCAGGTTATGTATAACTATTGTAGGGCTATTTATACTGATCAAGTGCTTAAATGTAATCACAAACTATTTTAGAAGTTGGCTGGAATCGCTGCTCAATGAGCGTGTTGTAACCAGAATGAGATGGGCTGTTTTAAGAAAGGCTACATATTTAAAGTATTCATTTTACGAAGAAAATCATATAGCAAGAGTATATAAAGTATTTTTTACAGATCTGGAATCAGTAAAGGATTTATTAGTTAGTTATATTCCAGATTTAGTATGCATTCCTTTAAACTTCATAGGAATCGGTGTTTACTTATTTATGATCAATCCGTTATTAGCGATCATTGCAATAGCAATTGGTCCAATCCAAATATTATGTAATAGATACAAATTAAAAGAATTTAAAGATATTGTAAAAAAATTAAATAATTTTGATTATCGCTATTTCTTAATGATGGAAGAGACCGTACAAGGTATACGTGAGATCAAGGAAAACATGCTGGAAGAAGACACTTTAACTCAATTCGATACCTTATGTAAAAAAGGTGTTGAATTAGATGTTAAAAAAGTTCGTGTGGAAACAAGTAGAAAATTAGTAAGAAATATGCCACAAGATGTAGCATATATTGTTGGTATTTCAATTGTATTCTTTTTGATGTTCCAAGGGAAGATTGAATTAGGTGCGTTTGTAGTATTTACTTCATTACTTACTGCTGTTTCCGATTCCTTTAATAAAATTGTCAATGTAATTAGTAAAGTATACGAAGCAATTTCTAATACAGAAGACTTAAGAGAAATTATGGAATTGGAAGAAGAGGACATTCTTGATGGGGAAGAGCTTACAGAAGGTCCAGCATCCATTGAATTTAAAAATGTAAGTTTTATGTACGCGAATGGGAATAAGATACTGAATGATATTTCATTTCAAGTACCAAAAGGCAGTACTGTTGCAATTGTAGGACCTAGTGGAGGTGGAAAAACTACAATTACCAAACTGCTACAAAGATTTTACAAACCGTTAGATGGATCAATTTTAGTGAATGACAAACCGATTGATGTTTATGCATTAGGTAAGTTAAGACAGAAAATTGCAGTTGTACCTCAGGATCTATTTTTATACGCAATGTCGATCAAAGATAATATTTGCATCGGTAAATCAGATGCAACATTAGATGAGATAAAGGAATGTGCGAAAATGGCGGATATCGCAACATTTATTGAGTCATTACCTGATCAGTATGATACTGAAGTTGGGGAACGTGGAGTTAAATTATCTCAAGGACAACGTCAGCGTATAGCGATAGCACGTGCACTTATTAAGAATGCTTCACTGATTATATTGGATGAAGCTACATCTGCTCTAGATGTTGAGACAGAGAATAATTTCCAAGTTAACTTTAATAAATTGTCAAAGAATTGTACAAAGATTGTCATTGCACATCGTTTAGCAACAGTAAAAGATGCAGATTATATTGCATTTGTGGACAAGGGAAAAGTTGTAGAATATGGTACTTTAGAAGAATTAGTAAATCTAAGATCAAGATTCTATGAATACTGGAATAAGCAGATAAATATTGATGTGAGATAAAAATATTTCAAGGTAGGAGAGCTTGAAGAATCGAATATCGAATTATGCGGCATATAAGAGAGTATTAAAATTTAATTGTATTCTTTTGTTTGAACAACAAGATTATTCTCAAATAATTCATACATTGTCGGAAAAGACACAAAGATTTGTGATTATAGACGATTGTAATTTATCTGAAGGCGATTTTGATAAATTCATTCATGTTCCGGGGACAGCCACCCCCTTTTGATGGACAGGGCATATGAAGATGATAAGCTCAGTTCCATTTTCCTTTCTGTGGTTATGCTTGCCATGATTTTTGACGCTGTTTTTATGTGAACAGGCTCTAGTTTATTTTTAACAATTTCTGAACTGAACCATCCCCATAATATCAGTCTGTTTCGATCTGCCATCTTCTTATCCTCGTTTAAATCTTAATTAACATCAGAACATTTTGACTTCAATAGTTTACAAAAAAAATTGCTTTTATAACATTTATAGTCTCGTTTTCAACAGGTACACAATTCCGAAAAGAGAGTAATATTTTAACTCACTTTCAAATTTCGATTTAACGGTTTGCACTGGGAAAAATTATACCATACCCAATTATGAAAAACAATCCCCATTCTATACCCGTTCCGACTATCCAGACTGTCAAGGGGCGAGTAGTATTTATCCGCACAGATTGCTCTGTGACCATCATGCCAGAATGAAAGAAAAATATCTTGATTTCGGTTACACAAATTTCAGCCAGACGCACAATAGCAGATTCCCCGCTTTAAAGAACAGAGAATCTGCTATATTTTTATCTCTCCAACTGGTATAAATTTTCATCCGAAATAAAATTCGTCGCGTTGTACATCACAAGAAGATCCGTCACCCCAAACTGCTCCACCATCATGGAAACTGGCATTTTGGAATACCGGAAGTCCACCATTATAACCCGGTCGTAATCCTGCGCTAAAAACGGTACAAAGGTATGCGCATAGGAGTCTTTAATTACAAGAAGTGTCCGCTTTCCCTGTGCTTTCAAATCAGCACTGTCCTCCCCCTGCTGCGCACTTTCCTTTCCGCCATCCCCCATTTTTACAATATCCGCCATCGCATGGTTTCCGTCCAGATAAACCATGTATTTATCCTTTTCCGCAAGCCTCTCCTTCACAAACAGACCGTTTTTCTTCTTCCCGCTCATATCATACTCCACGCGGTAAGATTTCCCGTCGTCGTAGATTGTGACCGTGTCGGCGCGCATCGGCAGGTTGATCTTGGAGTAGAGTGTTCCATAAAATTCCTCACTCCCGATGCTCATACTGTACTCCGAAAGTTCCCGCACCACATGCCCCGTTGCCTCTGCCCAGGCGCGGTAATCATAGTACGCCCCAAGCGCGGTCTGGTGATGGTCGGTGCGGTAATAAACATATTCATCCGCATGCGCCAAGAGCTCCTCTGCGGCATTGATAAAACTGCCCTGCGGCAAATCCTTTCCCAGACGGTCAAACAAGGCTCCCTGGTCATATTCCGAAGTAAACGGCGGAAGTTTATCCGCAAAGACATATGCCGCCGTCGGCACGATCATCGCGTGGACATGCCCCTCCCCAAGGATTTCCTGATATTTTTTCACAAAATCGACCAGCCTTGTGATATTTTTCTCCTCCTGCACATGATCCACCTTGGAGGCTTCGGTTTTCGTAACCAGATAACCGTCCCCGGCAAAATATACACCGTTGATATCGGTCTTGCCAAGCAGCCGTTCCGTCCTTGTTTTAAGCCCGATCCACGCGTCCCTTCCGACAAACTGGTCGGAAAGATATTTTTCGTACTGAACCGTGTACCGTTTTTCCTCCTCCTTGGCAAAGAGGGCTTCAAAAGAAAACGCAGGTTTCTGCGCAAGGTTGCGGTTCTCACTCTCCGAGCGGGCGCGCACCGGAGAAAAAAATCCGGCGATCGTCAGCCCGAAAACCAGCAGGAGGAATACACAGGTAATAATCCTGTTCGCTATTTTATTTCCCGAATTCTGATTCTGTCCTTCCATCCGGCAACTCCTTCTCTGTAAATCTCATACAATATTTCCTGATAACAGCCGGGCAAAATAAAGCATTTCACCGCTTTATCTCCCGCCATGTCCCGTTCTGTTATTGTTTTCCCATGAACCAAAATTACTTTCCGTCTTCACATGGGAGATATTACCGTGTTCCCTAAAATCTGAAATACAAAAACGGATTGTACGTCGCATCGACCACATAGGCCATTGCTACAAGAAACACAAGCAGAAGATATGCTGTCCTTGCTGCCGTTGCAAAAACAAGCCTGCCGCGGGACAGAGGTATGCTCACTTCTGCCCCATTCCCTGTCAGCTGTCCCTCTGCTTCCTTCGCCGCAATGCTTCCAGCTACCGTCCGCTCCTTACGGGCACCACGGTTCACCGAAGCAGCCGCTCCAAGCAGCAGGTCTGCCACACGCTTTGGCAGGTCTGTCGCCCCAACCGCCAGAATCACCAGAATCACGGCGTAATTGCGCAGCAGATACAGCGCCTGCGTATCAACAAATCCCGCCGCGCCCGGCACGAACATGGAACGGATAAACGCTCCTGCCCGGGAAAGATCCTCCAACCCGAAAAACACAAAGCTGACCCATACAATCAACAAAGTATAAATATGGGAAACCGCTTTCGGCAATCGTTTTAAGTATTTTGCCAGGAAGAATTTCTCAATCACAAGGAACACCCCGAAATACACACCCCAGAGGACATAATTCCAGTTTGCCCCGTGCCAGAAACCCGTCAGCAGCCAGACCACCGCAATGTTTCGCACCTGCTTCGGAAGGCTTACACGGTTGCCGCCGAGCGGGATATACACATACTCCCGAAACCAGCTTCCAAGCGAAATATGCCACCTGCGCCAGAATTCCGTGATACTCTTTGACATAAACGGATAATTGAAATTTTCCAGAAAATGGAATCCAAACATCCGCCCAAGACCGATTGCCATATCCGAATACCCGGAAAAATCAAAATACACCTGGAAACAGTATGCCGTAATGCCAAGCCACGCCGCAAGTACGGAGGTTTCCCCCGGTGCCATCGCGCTCACCGTGTCCCAGAGCATACCAATGTTGTTCGCGAGCAGCACCTTTTTCCCGAAACCGCACATAAACTTCATCACACCGGACGCAAACAGGTCGCAGTTTTCTTTCCTCGAATCCAGCTCCTCGGCAACCGTCTTGTACTGCACGATCGGACCTGCGATCAGCTGCGGGAACAGCGCCACATACGCCCCGAACGAAATAATATTGCGCTGCACTTTCGCCTGCCCGCGGTAAACATCGACCGTGTAGGACATCGTCTGGAATGTGTAAAAGGAAATCCCGATCGGAAGCGCCAGATGGAGCAGCGGGATTTCACTGCCGAACAGGGCATTCACATTGCCAATCAAAAAATCCGCATATTTGAAAAATCCCAGCAGCGCAAGGTTGATGACCATTGACTCGATAACAAAATATTTCGCCCGCGCCCGGTTTCCTTTTTTTAGACTGGACTCCACCAGCATTCCGTGCGTGTAATCAACCACCGTTGAAAAAATCATCAACACTACATAGACCGGCTCACCCCACGCGTAAAAAATCAAGCTCGCCACAAAAAGGATGGCATTTTTTAAGATCCGCGGCGCAGCAAAATATAAGAGCAGCACCGCCGGCAAAAACCGGATTAAAAATATCGCATTGCTGAATACCATTACAAATTTCCTCCTGCATCCTGCATTTCCATACCATCCCCTGAAGATTGAGCCTGCCCCCCTACGGAGCATGCAAGCTTATGGCCTGCCCAAAAAACATCCAGCGCCGCGAATCCCCGCTGCCGCCCGTTCATATCCGTCCCTTGTACACCGGTCTGGTATGTATCCATCCCCTCCGGTCTCGGACTTTTTCCTTCTTGCGTTCCGTCTTCATCGGAAAACCGGGCGCGCATCGCCTCACTCCCGGATGTATCGCCGTCCGCCGCCGGTATTCCCGTTCCATCAACCGAAAGCGCCATCACCGCGCCCTTTTCCGGAGCGTTATCCTCCTGCGGCTCTTCCCTTCTGCTGCCCGCGTACACCGCGCCCGAAACAATCAGGCACAGGCACGCCGCTGCCGCCAAAGTCTGCCACGCACGGATATGGCGGCCGCAGCTGATATTTATTTCTTCTTTTTTTCTTTCTTCCGCTTTCCGGTAAATCCCGGAGATAAATTCCTCATCACTTTTCATAGCAGCCTCACATCCCACATAAACAAAATCAACCCACAATCCAACTGCTGCCTCCGCCGCTATTATCCCGCGGCATTTCCTTCTTCCTCAAGCTTTTGCTTTAATTTCTTCCTTGCCCGGTGAATCAGGATCTTTACCTGACCTTCCGATTTTTTCAGCACCTTCGCCGTGTCCGCATAGGAAAGCCCCGCAATATCAATCAGGTACAGGGCGTTTCCGTATTCTGCCTTCAACTTCGCGATGGCATGATACAGTATCTTCTTTTCCTCTTCTTCTATTACTTTTTCCTCAAGCAGCGCCTCTTCCTGCACCAAAACCTCCGATTGTCCGCCCTCCCGCGTTTCCTCGTACGTCCCGACATATGTAAGGCGCGTATTTTTCCTGATATAATCCACCGCCCTGTGATGCCCGATCGTATAAATATAAGTTTTAAACGATGTGCCCTCCCGAAAACGCTCCGGGTGCAGCAAAACCTCGACAAAAACATCCTGCGCCAAATCCTCCGACTGGTAGAGGTCACGCACGTAGCGGTTGATAAACTGTATTAACCCATCTTTATAGCGCAGAACCAGCCGCTCAAAACCGGACTGGTCACCGTCAAGAAAAGCATCATAATCCTGTTCATCCTGCTCCATCCGGAATCACTTCCTCCCCGTGTTATCCTGCCGCCCTGTCGGCGGCTTTTCTCATGATACCACACTATGGAAGAATATTCCACCAAAATTTTCATAACTGTCCCTTGGATGAAAAAGGAAATATTTCCGGATATTTCTTTCGCAGATTATTTTGGAAAACCTTCGAAAACAAACCCGGCATGGGGGCATTTTCGAAGGTCTTCCAAAGTTTCATATTTCATGTGAAAGGGGGATCTCCCTACTCCCCCTATAAATATTTCATACCCTTTCACAATCACCCTTTCACATTTACTCCTCCAGGTTCTTAGTGATATAATTAAGTGAAGCCTGCATTGCACCCTCAGCCTCCGGAACCGGCTCCTCAAGTGTAGCACTCACCGTATCCCCGACTGCAAAGTTCTCAAGACCTCCTTCTGCATAGAAAGATTCCGAGTATTTGCACTCAAACGTATAAACCTTGTCATCCGTATACTCAAGCACAATCTTATCGTCCGATATTTCCTTGATAACAGCCTGGAAGCGGTGGAATTTGCGCACAAGCACCATCTCTTCGATCGATGGGTCGAACTTGCGCAAAAATACATTCTCCGCATAAGAGGAAAGCTCCTCCTCACCGACAATAAATAATACATACCTGCCCTGCACCAAGAGCTTGTGGTTCTGAACCAACTCAAGCTGGGCTGGCAGATAGCTTTCCCACTGCGTGGTCAGCGCCTGAACCCTTCCGTTAATCCCGTCCACGACAGCCTGTACATCTTCCTCGGTCGCCGCGCGGAATGCGGAAATCTCCGTTGCGGACACATTCATCATCGGGACACGGATGGCATAAGCATCCACCTTATCCGCCGGGATACCGTAAACCTCTGTAAGCTCCATCTCAGAGCCCTGTCCCATCGCCGGAGTTTGCACGCGCTCCAAAATACCGTCCACCATCTCCGCCACATCAAAATCTTCAAATTGTGCCGGTGCCTCACTCGGCGTTGGTTCTGCAGTTGGCTCGCCCGCCTCCTGTGTCGGCGCTGCCGAAGGGGTCGGGGTCGGATCATTCTCCTTGTCCTTGCCGCCGCACGCCGTAAGCGAAAATGCCATCACTCCAACCAATGCCATACATAAAAATTTCTTTCTCATAAATCCACTCTCCTTTTTTGTGCTCAGCTTGCCGCTGTTTTCCTTTACACCTATTATTCGCAGGAGATTTAAAAAAGTTACACCTAAAATCAAAAAAATTTATTTTTTCGGTTTCCCGCACAGTAATCCCCTGCTCCCGGTGGCAAGATAAAACACGCCGGCCTCCCTCCGGTCGCCGCACACAGCCCGGATCTCCCCGAACATCTGATCCCTCCGGTTGATGCGCTCCCACGACCTGCCGCCGTCAAGGGAGCGGTAAAAGCCATAGTTTTTTTCAATTCGCCCGGCAATATAAATAATCTTTCCCTCCCCTGCACAGCCAAGGCCGACACAGCGGGCATAATCCCCGGCTGCAGTCAGGCGGGCAAGCTCCCAGCGCACAACAGCCCCTTCCTGCAGTCGGAGCCGATACAGGCCGGCCTCCTGCACCGCAAGATACAAAACCCCCTCTTCCCCATAATCCACAGTGACCTGACAATGGATTGACCAATGGGAAAACAGGGAATCCGGGAAGCCCTCCGGACGTTCCGTTTCATAAAAACTCCCACCCCGGTCGCTGCTCAGAAAAATTCTCCCACCATCCGCAAATGCGTACATCAGGTGCGGATTTACACGGTCAGCATACGGATGGATATAAACCGGTTCGGACAGCCGGTTTCCCGCCCGGTCATAAAACCGGCTGGCATACCATAACCCACAAAAAGGCGCTTTTTGCACTTCCTGTTCCCTGCCTCTTTGCCACTGCCCAACCCACACATCCTCCCGCCGGGCATCTTCCCTTACGGATTCTTTCGTTCCAAATACATCCCTTTCACCAACCGCTTCACTGTATGCTGCCCCTGCCGCGATATCCATATATACCACGCAGTCCGAAGCAAACCCTCTTTGGCCAGCGACCGCCCACAGCACACGCGATCCGTCCGCCGTAATCGCCACATAACCCGCATTCATATTGGGACACCGTACCCTGGCAATACAGGCATCCAGTTTTTCCGAAATCCCCTCCGGATATGGAAGATGGATAAAATGCAGCCCTTGGTCATAGGAAAGCAGCGCCCCGCCCTTCGTCCTGCCCGACCAGTTGCCGCGTGCCCCGGTCACCAGCATATTCGGGTATTGCTCCGGGAAATCCGCGTTCAGGCAGGTAATATAGCGGTCGTTTTTCGCATCCGCAAAGGAATTCTCACACTGCTTGCTGACATCGGTAAAACAAAAACCTCCCAGATCACCCACAATATCCACAACGCGCACCGCCCCCCGCGGAAGCGAATACACATTCAAATGCACGGTTTCCTCAATCCCCGCGCAGTCCGGCACACAGGTAACAAGACGGTCGGGCAGGATTCCCCCGCTCTTCCGGCTTTTGTCCCCTCCGGAATCCACCCCTTCCTGATGCGGGGCATGAATACCTGCAGACAACATCCCGCGCACCCGGTCAAGCCCCGTAAGCCGGAAAACCCCGGTTCCGGTCGTGACGTATGCCTCATCGGGATGGTGCGGGTTAATCCTGATGTCGGAAAGCCAGTGCAGGATTGAATTCCCCCCGTTGTACTCCGCCTTCATATACGAAACCTTATCGGGACAGAAATTTCCGACCGAAAGCCCACATAGCACGGGAAGCCAGTGCTCCCCCGCATCCGTGCTGGCAAACACCGCATCTGCCCCCTTGATGCTGCCGGTCGAGCACAGCAGCAGTCCGCTGCAAAAGTCAATCCCGCTGATACCGCCGGAAAGCATCCTTATATTCATCCCGCCCGGCTCTTTACCGAAATCATTCTTTAAATATTCCGGCGGCACCAGACCGCCAAGCTCCGCCCGTGCTGCATCCGAAAAACCTTCTGTAACCAGCCGCCTCCCGCAGGGCGTTACATCCTGCGTGGTAACTTCCCGTCCTGCAAATCGGTAACGCCACACCCTCCCGTCGCGGCAGCTCCCGGTATCAAAGCTGTAACTGTCAAAACCCGCGTAATGCCGCCCTTCCGTTTCCATAAACGTCACGTATAAAAACTCCCCGTCATAACAGAAATGCTGCGGGACAAATCCGGCAATCCCTTCAAAACCGCCCGCAGAACACGGTGCTGGCATTTTCCGGAAATGTTCCCCCGCATCATAGGAAAGATAGAGCACCGTCCCGCGCATGTTCTCCGAAACCCGGTTCGCCGCGCCATTGCAGCCCACCACAAGCAAATCGTTCTTTTTCCAAAGAAAAGTCAGGTTTTGCTCTGCGGCAGAGCCCTTACTGCCCCCTCCCTTTTCTTCCCCCTCTCCGAAATCCCTCACTGAAAGCTGCTCCCAGGTATCCCCCTCATCCGGCGAATACCACAGCCCCGCAGACTGGGAAGCAAAATAAACCGAACCGTTTTCACATACCAGCCTCTCCCCTGTCGAACGACCCGGCATGTTGCCATGCACCGGACAGGGCAGCGGTTTTAAGGTAAAATTCTCCCCTCCGTCACAGGAAACCGCAAAATATCCATGCATTCCTCTCCTTCTCCCGCAGACGGCATACAGACTGCCAACCTTTCCTGTATCCACAGCAATCGAGAGCGGATATGTAAGGGACAACTCTTCTGAAGTCACATCATCGTTTAGCGGAACCCAGCTCCCTTCCTTGAAATCCCTGCGGTAAAGCCCGCCGATATCCGTCCGTGCATACAGAACCTCCCTATCTCTTTCAAATAGCAGCCCCGTCACAAACCCTCCGCCCGGAATCGGGCAATTCCTATATTCATAAGCGATTTCTTCCATCTTCCCTCCAAATTATGCAGGCAGGCAAAGCAAATGCCCGCCTCCCGCCCGCCGGGTAATGATTATTTCCGGCTTAGCCCCTCCCATTCCAAAATTCCGCATATGCTGTAAGAAACGTGAGTGCAAGCCCCTGTCCCCATCCCTGTATCCACCGTTTCGGAACCTGCTTGTACCCTTCTGCATCTTTCATTACCGCAGTGCCGCCCGACACATTTAAAACCCTGCCGTCCTCCGTTATATTAGAAAGCACACCCGCTGCCGCCTTCTCCACATATGGAAGGTGCAATGGGTTGGCATTATCAATCATCGCCGCCGCGATACCGCAGGTGGCAGAAACCTCCTCATAAGAACTTTCGTCATCAAGAATTGTCCGCCACAACCCGTTTTCCGACTGCAAATATTTCAGTGCCGCCAACTGATCCCTCAACGAGCATTCCACTTCCATGCACTGCGGGTAAAGATACCAGTCGGACAACAGTTTTTTTACCTGTGCCATCGTGTACGCCGCCCACGCATTTGCCCGCCCCCAGTGGATACCGGACATATGGCTTTTTGCCACATGGCTGTATCCGTGATACCAAAGCCCGTTTTCCTTGTTTTGCAGAAATTCAATATGCCAGTAATACTGGTTCAGCGCATCCTTTATAATCTCCTCATCCTTTTCCATTACACCTGCACGAAGCAGGAAAAATGCCGCCATAAACAGTGTATCCGCCCAGCACTGTTCCGGGAAGTCATTTCCGGAAGACACGGTGTGCTGCAAAACATTATCGCCAAAACGCAGCGCATCCGTGCGCAGATATTTTACTTTGGATTTGATAATATCATGGTATAATTCTTCTCCCGTCTGTTTGTAGAGTGTAAGCATTGTGTGCCCCATCGCACAGGTATTGACATTCCATGCGGGCAGGCCAAGCTCTATGTAGCGTTTCGTCCAGTCCTCAAGGAAAGCGAGATATTCTTGATTTTTTGTCAGCTCAAAGGCACGGCAGATCCCATAATATGCAACGCCGCACGGCCATTCCCAAGTTAAGTCCATTGTCATGGTCTTTTTTACGACCGTGTTGATAATGGAAAGAATGTCTTTGTTTTCAATTTTATCCATCCTGATTCTCCTATTTTAAGTCCCGCAGCCCGCCTTCTCACCACTTTCATCCGGGGAAGGATTTTTTTCCGCCCTGCTCCGTAAAATCCTTCCCGTGCTGCTCCGGCAGGCTGCTGTTTTTAGTTCCGCTAAGCTCCCTCCCTATCTCTTATACGAGCGATTCCAACTCACGGATTCTTTCCAGTTCTCTCCCTTCTGCATACTTCTTCAGACTTGGAACTCCCTCTATTTCTCCGTTAATTATTTTACGGATTTGTTCCCTTGTTGCAGGATCGACTTCCAGGATTGCTTCCCTCAAACACGGAAAAACCACATCATCCGCGATCAGATATCCCAGACTATCACAGAATCCATACTGTTTTCCGCGCTCCGGAACATCGGATAAATGTGTGAGGAAAAATACCGCACCCTCCTTTTCAAAAAACCGGATGATGCTCCGGATCACTTTGATGGTATCGTCCATAAACGAAGGTTGATAGCAGTCGTCATCTAACATCTCAAGGAATTTTGAGATATCCTTTAGGGAAAACATATCGGGATGCCCGATAAATTCTTTTGTTATCTCCCCATAATCCCACAGAGTTCCCAGTGTGTCATTCCCGTTTTCGTCAAACATCGGAACATGGTCGGTATGGATACCATCAAAAAAATCAATTTTCTCTTCCAACGACATTGTTTGATACATATTCTTTTTATATCCCCTGTAACCATCAAGTATTTTTAAGTATTCTTCATATGACTTAACCGGTTGATACGCCATAATTGCCCTCCGCTGTTTGTAGGTGGTTTCGGATTTCTTCATAGTTACCATTCTACGGATTTTCACCTTTTCCCCAAGAATCACCCAACCCAAGTATTTTTTAATATACCGAAAACACAGGCAGCCAAAAAATGCTCCTACCTGCAAAATTCCCCGAATAGTTCACAAAACCGCTCCTCACAGATCCCATATTTCCCGCGCCATCCGCCCAGCGGAAGAACAATATCAAAGCGGCTGCTCCCCGGCAGTTTTCGTCCAAGACCACAACGGATATCATGTTTCGTAAATCCGTCAAACAGCGGTTTTATCACCGGGTTATACATCACCCCAAGCTCAGCCAGTGCCATTAACTGCCCCCTCAGCCGGTATGTTTCGCACCCCGGTATCCGTTTTGATTTTTTTATCCTCTGCTCCAGTTTTCCCGGCGTTTCCTCCTCCAAGGCATTCCGGATCATATCAATGACCGAAAAGAAAATCCGTAAGTCTTCATCCGTTTCATGATGAGGTAGAAGTTGCGAAAACTCCTCCAGATCAAGATAAAAATCCTCCACGCCCTCATTCCACGAATACCCCCAGTAATTCCGGAATATCTCATTTCCTTTTTCCAGCCAGAATTCCTTTTTCATCCCACAGATCTCACAAATTTCACCTCCCTGCGAATTGCAGAAATTGTGGAGCGGTACTGCGCGCGCAAACAGATAGCTTATGATTGGCTGCCTTCCCCTCGGGAAACTTCCGAAACCCGCAATATAAGCGGAAAGCAGATTGTGCAGGGAAAGGTTTGGATGGGTGAGGATTTCTTTCAATTTTTTTATATTCCCATCATGCGTATCATGGATGGTTTCGTTGACCGGATAGCCGCTGCTTTGCAAATAGGTGCGTTCGGATGGCGATAAATTCTCTGTTGAATAATGCATGGTGGATGTTTCCAGGTCAAACCGGTCACCCGTTTCGACCTGAACCTTGTATCCTTTTTCATCCTTGATATATTTCTTCTTGTAATATACTTTTTTTAATATCCTGAATAGTTTTTCATCCAATCCGGTCTCCTCCCCTGAAATCGCAAAAAACCACGAAACCAACCTGCCAAAACCAATCCTTCGCAAATAAAGTGCACACCGATCTTCGATAGCCTTTGTTTTATCTTTGATACCAAGTACTATTTTAAGCAAGTATATTTCATTTCACGCATATTTCCCTCAATAAGCCCTGTTTCCGTAAAACCGACAGACCCGTACAGATGCTTTGCAATCTCGTTATCCAGCGCGACCCCGGTATAGATCTCACGAATACCATAAGTCCCAGCCAAATACTTTATTGCAAGCTATAATAATTTTCTTCCATATGCTTTATTCAGATAGCACCCGTCAGATTCCTTCCCCCTTCACCAGACACAGTTCCTTAGAATATCCTCCTTGGCGCTGCGGTAATATATGATATTTTCCATCGTATTTTTCACTTCCGAAATACCCATCCCAATCTCATCTTCTGCACATTCCATCGAAAGCGAACGCTTCATATTGTACTCCAGCCATTCCAGCCTGCCATAATTACTCCAGTAAATTGTTTCCCAGTCCTCCGGAAGTTCTCCCCCCGCCCCGGCGTAGGACTCCAAAAAACAGCGGAATAACCTGTAATCCATACGGCATTCCTGATATCCCGACCAGCACAATGCCAGCTCGTACAGTTCGACAAATGGAGAGGAATAACCAAGGCATTCCAGATCAATAATCCGGCAGTCCATGCCCTTCCACAAAACATTTTTGCTATCCATATCATTATGGCAGACCGAAACAATGGACGGAAGCTTTTTGACTGCGGCATTCCCATTATTCTGGCTCTCCAAAAGCAGCGAGAGATTCTTCTTTAACAGCCCGTAAAGTTCTTTGTTCTTTTCCGAATACTGCTTTATGTAAAACTCCCAGTCAATATGGATTTCTTCCTGCGCTCGCGCCTCCTTATGGCGGTCAAGCGCATGGATACCGGCAAGCAGCTTTCCGATTTCCCGGCAGTGCGGCTCCGTGATTTCCTCCCTCTTTAACGCCTTTCCATCATACCAGTCATACAGATAAAAAAACTGTCCTTTGATACTCTGCATTTTTTTACCCCAAAAAACCAGGGAAGGGATAACCGGGATTCCCTTTTCCTCCAGCATAAATTCAAATCTTTCCGCAGTCCGGTAATTTCCCATTGCAGTTTCCCTCTGCATAATATGGGGGTTTAATAATTTCACGGCATACCGCCCTTTTGTTGTAAACAGGGAATACATTTTATGTAAAAAGCCGCCCTTTAATTTTTGCGGCTCGGACTCCAATGTCCCTAAATCACACTGCCCACATATCCCTTCCAATAATTCAAGATCCATGATTCCTCCATTATCCCACAAACCGAAATTTATATCTGAATAAACTCTTTTCATCCCGAATCCAACTGCATATGATCGCGGAATCTTCTTTTTGATATTTTCTTAGTTCCATTGTTTTCCCCTCTTTTTCCTGTTTTAACAGGACATAGCTTTTTTCCGTCCTCCTATTCTAAGCCTTCCCTCCCGCCTTAAAATTGTAAACCGGTCTTATAATATCCGTAACTTCAACCGCATCTTTAATATCCCCAAGCAGCTTTTCCATATTCCGGTAGGCAAAGGGAGCTTCGTCCAGAGTATCCGCACCGATGCAGCTGCAATAAATGCCCTTCATCTCATTTTTAAAGGCTGACACGGTATAGTGCTGTTTCACCTCGCTCCGCTGCATGCGGCGGCCGGAACCATGGGGTGCGGACTGGTTCCAATCCAAATTTCCCTTCCCTTTTCCGAGCACAACACCGTCCCGCATATTGATCGGAATAATAACCCGTTCCCCTTCCTTTGCAGAAATCGCGCCTTTGCGCAATATCCTTTCTCCCTCCGAATCCTCCAGATAATTGTGCACACAGGAAAACTCGTCCTCGCACTTTAATTTCATCTCTTTTAAAATCTGCCGCAAAATAATCTGCCTGTTAAGCTTTGCATACTCCTGGACGATCTTGACATCCGCAATATAATCTTCCATAATCTGTCCTTCAAGCCAGGTCATGGGATATGGCACTTCTAACCCTCTCTCCTTCAGTATTTTTTCCCCCGCCCGCAGATAGCGTTCCGTCACTTCTTTTCCCAGATGCCTGCTGCCCGAATGGATAACAATATAAAATCTTCCCTTCCCATCCCTGTCAACCTCAATAAAATGATTTCCGCCGCCCAGTGTGCCAAGGCTTAAAAATGCCTTTTCCCAGTTCACATCCCCGGGGCAGCGAAGTTTTTCCAGCGGAAATTCTTCCGCCATATGGTGCACCGTATCGCGCACGCGAAAACCGGATGGGATATTACTGCGTATAACACTGTCCAGTTTCTGCAATTCCATCTGTTTTCCCTTCACAAGGGCACAGGTGACACCGCAGCCAATATCAACCCCCAACAGGTTGGGAAGGATTCTTTCACCAACTGTCATTGTCAGTCCTATGGTTCCCACCTGCCCCGGATGCACATCCGGCATCACCCGGATTTTGCTGCCCTGTGAAACGGGATTGTCACATATCATCTTAATCTGCGTTTCCGCATATGCTTCCACATCATCCGTAAATACTTTTGCTTTCGCATAGTTTCCTATAATTTCTTTCATATCGATTCGGCTCCATTCTCGTAATATGCATTAACAGTCCATATATTGAAATGTTATCACCGATTGCTTTTCCTCCTGTCAGGGTAGATATCCTCCTTCGTCGGACAGCGAACCGGCGCTGGTATAACGTCTGTCGATATTATACCATGTCGTTCTGTCATATTCAATTCTTACACAGCAAAAGCACAATCTTTATAATTCAACTTATAAATTGTAATTAAACCAGTTCCCCATCCAAATCACCTGCTGCCACATACCGCAAAATCATGCTTGAGAACATCCGGATTCTTTTGTATAATAGTTTCAAAAAGGCAGATGGGGGAGTTTGGGCAAAACAGATACACTGGCAAAACAATAATATGTCCGGATTTGGAAAATCTGACAAACTAATCCCGGTCATTGCATTCGTCATCTACTTTGGCTCGGAAAAGTGGGATGCTCCGAGAAGCCTGCATGAAATGCTCGCCATACAAAACAAAGAAATTCTATCCTACGTAAGCGATTATAAACTGAATCTTATCGTACCGGCAGAACTCTCCACAAAAGATTTTCAAAAGTTCCAGACAGATTTAAGTGAAGTCATGCAGTATATTCAATATCCAACGGACAGGGAAAAACTTTCCGCTTTGTTGAAAGACAACAGCCGTTTTTCCAGGATGGAGTGGAATGCAGCGATGCTGTTAAATGAATACACGAAGTCAGGTCTGAAATTTCATAAGTCAGGAGGATATGTTGATATGTGTAAAGCAATAAAAGAAATCCGCGAGAAAGAATATTTGGTCGGGCATGAAGCCGGCTTTAAAAAAGGATGTATAAAGAGTACCCAAAATTCCCTTACAGCTCTTATGAAAAACATGGGGCTTTCCTTAGAACAGGCGATGGATGTCCTTGATATCCCCGAAGAAGAACGATCAATGTACCAAAAAAACTAACCACTCACCATAACAACTGCTTGCAAACCGCCCCACTATAAAAAAGTGTGAAACCGACACGGCGCGCGGAAACTAAAAAACCAAGAAAACCAATATACGAATCCATAAACCAAAGAATTATAACCTATCCCCCGAAACATAAAAGCTCCCGGCTGTCCCCGTCAAGCAGGCAACCGGGAGCTTTCCATCAACTGGTCACAAGCCCCATTTGCGCGATTACTTCTTCCGAACCGGGAAATAAACTTCCGTCTCCCACTCCTCTGGCAATAGTGAATCAAAATGCGTCTTGATGTAGAGGTCGAACGGTGCCCCCGCAATTTCATAGCCATTTTCGATAATCCACGAAACCACCGCCCCATACGCCTCCGAGAGCGTTGAATATCCACCGCGGTGCACGGTCATCGCACACTCACACGGTTCCATAACTACATCCGCCTTTTCTTTCTCCTTAATCCCGACAAAAACCTCAATATCCGAGGATTCCTGGTTAAACTCCTTGTCATAATACCTTGCGCCATTTAACTTGGTTGGCGTAACATGTTCCTTCACCGCGCGCTCAAACAGCGTCCCGTAATGCTTGCCGAACTCCTCCACGCCCATCATGGCGCGGTTTGCCAGAACATTCATCGCCGGAGAATTTTTGATCTCAACCACGTAACTCTTCTGATATGTCATAATATCACCCGTCCTTTCAAATACCGAAATATGCGTCTGAAGCTCGTTCAGGATAACAGCCATTTCCTGCTGCCTTTGCCAAAGCTTCTCCTTTTGTCTTCGCAGCGCGCCTGCAAGTTCTCTGCGGTCAGAAACAGTAATCAGGTGCTGAATTTCTTCTAAAGAAAATCCATAGTGCTTCAGGCGCTTAATATAATTCATGGTATCAATCTGCTCCGTCCTGTAATAGCGGTAGCCCGTACCATGGTCCACCTGTGCCGGGACAAGTAATCCAATCCTGTCATAATGGTGGAGCGTCTTCACGCTAACCTGGCACACTTTCGAAAATTCCCCGATCTGCAGCATTCCTTTTTACCTCTTTTTGCTATGATAGATTCGAATCTGATAACAGTCTAACACCTGACCTTAGAGGAGGGTCAAGATGTTTTTTATCTTTTAGGGTAAAAAATTTCTCACTTTAACCTTTCCTTTAACTTTCACTACATCCCCACTTTTTTGCAGAATCTGCAAAACCCCCGAACCGGTCATCCAATTCCTGTCCCGGTTCGGAGGTTTGATTGCAGTTTGTTTTCTCATTTACCCAGCAATACTATTCCCCGTATATAGCTGGTAATATCTCCCTTTCTCCTCAATTAGCTCGTCGTGTGTGCCTCTTTCAATAATTCTTCCCTGCTCCAATACCATGATGCAATCACTGTTTTTGACCGTTGAAAGCCTATGCGCAATTACAAACGTCGTCCTGCCGTTCATCAGCTTATCCATGCCGTCCTGCACAATCCGCTCGGTTCTCGTATCAATCGAGGAAGTCGCCTCATCAAGGATCAGCACCGGCGGGTCAGCAATCGCAGCGCGCGCAATAGCAAGAAGCTGTCGCTGCCCCTGTGAGAGGTTCGCCCCGTCCCCGGTCAGCATTGTATTATAACCTTCCGAAAGCCTGCGGATAAAACCGTCCGCGTTCGCCAGCTTCGCCGCTGCATAAACTTCCTCGTCTGTCGCATCCAATTTCCCGTAACGGATATTCTCCATAACCGTCCCGGTAAACAAATGGGTATCCTGCAATACAATGCCGAGCGAACGGCGCAGGTCGCCCTTGCAAATCTTATTGATATTGATGCCGTCGTAGCGGATTTTTCCATCCTGGATATCATAAAAGCGGTTAATCAGGTTGGTGATGGTCGTCTTGCCCGCACCCGTCGAGCCGACAAAGGCAATCTTCTGCCCCGGCTCCGCGAACATCTTGATATTGTGCAGGACAATCTTCTCCTCATTGTAGCCAAAGTCCACATCGTCAAAAACGACCCTTCCCTCGAGCTCGATGTAATCCGTCGTACCCGAATCTTTATGGTAATGCTTCCAGGCCCAAAGCCCGGTGCGCTTCTCGCTCTCCACAAGCCTTCCGCCCTCACGCTTCGCATTAACCAAAGTCACATAACCCTCGTCCGCCTCCGGCTTCTCATCCAGAAGTTTAAAAATCCGGTCGCCGCCGGCAAGCGCCATAATAATACTGTTAAATTGCTGGCTGACCTGATTGATCGGCATATTTAAGTTGCGGTTGTAGGTCAGGAAACTTACAAGCGCGCCCAGGGAAAATCCAAAAATGCCGTTCAGCGCTAAAATACCGCCGACAATCGCAATAATAACATAGCTGATATTTCCGATCTGTGCGTTGATCGGTCCTAACACATTCGCAAATTTGTTCGCGTTGTAGGCACTGTCAAACAACTCGTCATTTAGCTGCACAAAACGCGCGGTGCTCTCCTGCTCATGGCAGAACACTTTGACCACCTTCTGCCCTTCCATCATCTCCTCGATAAAACCGTTGACCGCACCGAGGTTCTTCTGCTGGCGGATAAAAAATTTACCGCTCTGCGATGTCATCTTTTTTGTGACGTAGAGCATGATGCCAATCAGAAACAGTGCAAGCACCGTAAGCGGGATATTAAGTAAGATCATGCTAACTAAAACACTTACAATCGTAATCACACTGTTGATTAGCTGCGGGATGCTCTGGCTGATCATCTGGCGCAGTGTGTCAACATCGTTTGTGTACATGGACATAATATCGCCGTGCGCGTGCGTGTCGAAATACTTGATCGGCAGCGTTTCCATATGGAGAAACATCTCGTCGCGCAGACTCCGCAGACTACCCTGCGTCACATACACCATCATCCTTGTATTTAAGTACGCGGCAACAATACCGATGCCGTAAAAGCACGCCACCCTGCCAATCGCGGCAAGCAGTCCGCTGTAATCCGGTGCTATGCCAAGATTCGATGCGGCAAGCAGCGGCTCAATATACTCATCAATCAGGTTTTTCGTAAACCATGTTCCCTGCACATTCGCGAGCACACTCACCACAATACAGATCAGCACAATAATACAGTGCGGGAGATAATTTTTTGTCACAAACCCGATAATCCGTTTAAAAATCTTTCCCGGATTTTCCACCGTGGGCTTCATGCCCCGCGGCACTGGTCTTCCTGGTCCCGGCATTAAGCCTCACCTCCATTCTCGTCAAAATCACCGCTGCCGCCGGTCTGCGACTCGTATACATCGCGGTAGATCTCATTTCCGCCAAGCAGCTCCTCATGCGTCCCGATTCCGTCAATCTTCCCGTCGTCAAGCACCAGGATGCGGTCGGCATGCTGAATGCTTGAAATACGCTGCGCAATAATCAATTTCGTTGTTTTTGGAATCTCCGTTGCAAACGCATGGCGGATTTTCGCGTCCGTCGCGGTATCAACCGCGCTCGTGCTATCGTCAAGAATCAGGATCTTCGGCTTTTTCAGCAGTGCCCTCGCAATACAAAGCCTCTGCTTCTGACCGCCGGAAACATTGCTTCCGCCCTGCTCGATATAAGTATTGTAGCCGTCCGGCAGCTTCCCGATGAACTCATCCGCACAGGCAAGCTTGCAGGCGCGGACACATTCCTCCTCGGTAGCGTCTTTATCGCCCCAGCGCAGATTTTCCAGAATGGTACCTGAAAAAAGCACATTTTTCTGGAGCACCACACTGACCTCGTTGCGCAGTGTTTCAATATCATAGTCGCGCACATCCTTCCCCCCGACCAGCACGCTTCCGCCCGTCACATCATAGAGGCGGCTTATCAGGTTGACAAGGCTTGATTTTGAACTGCCCGTACCTCCGATAATACCGATGGTTTCACCCGGACGGATCTCTAAATTGATATCGGTCAGAACCCGTTTCTCATCCCCCGCATGGTAGCCGAAATCCACATGGTTAAAGACAATGCTGCCGTCCGCCACCTCATAACACGGATTTTTGGGGTTGACCAGGTCAGCTTTCTCATCGAGTACCTCGGCAATACGCTCCGCGCTCGCAACACTCATCGACATCATAACGAAAATCATCGAAACCATCATCAGGTTCATCAGGATCGTCATACAGTAGGACAAAAGGCTTGTAAGCTCACCTGTTGTAAGTTCCGTATTGTTCGATCCGACAATCAGCTTCGCGCCAAACCAACTGATCAAAAGGATACAGGTGTATACCGTAATCTGCATGACGGGGCTGTTGTACGCTACCGTTTTCTCCGCTTTTACAAACATATTGTAAATACCGTTGCTCGCCGCCTGGAATTTATCCTTCTCATGGTTTTCGCGCACATACGCTTTGACCACGCGGATGGCAGACACATTCTCCTGCACGCTCGCGTTTAATTCGTCATATTTCGGGAACGCTGCGCTGAAATATTTCATCGCATGGGCGATAATAAATGCCAGGACACAGGAAAGCAGGATCATGGCAACCAGATAAATGGATGCCATCTTCGCGCTGATTACAAAAGACATAACCATCGCTAGCACCAGACTTACCGGCGCGCGCATACACATGCGCAGGATCATCTGGTACGAGTTCTGCACGTTTGTCACATCCGTGGTCAGACGGGTCACAAGCCCCGCTGTGCTGAATTTGTCAATATTGGAAAAGGCAAAGGTCTGTATATTGTCAAACATGCCCTTCCTTAAATTTTTGGCAAAGCCCGTTGAAGCCTTCGCCCCGTAAATTCCCCCCATCACGCCCGCAAAAAGCCCAACTCCCGCGATCACGACCATGATTCCGCCGATGGTAAGGATATGTTTCATATTTCCCTTTTGCACGCCGTCATCAATCAGCGATGCAAACAAATACGGGATCATCATTTCCATCATTACTTCAAGAATCATAAAAATCGGTGTCGCGATGGACGGCTTTTTATATTCCTTAATATGAGCCGCTAAAGTTTTTAACACGCTCTCACTCCTCCTTTTTTATTCTGGTTTTCGCATATGCCCCTTTAGGGCAGGTTATGGCGGTACTGCCGGCTGTTCTGCTTTGCCGGCCGGCTTTTTTATACTACTCACCGTTTCTTTCACTCACTGCCCGGATGGCGCTGTTTCGCCGCGTTTTTCCTCATTTTATCCAATATGCCAAAGAAAACTTCCCGTTCCTCCTTCGTAATCCCATATTCCATATCCTTATGTAGCTGGTTGATGGCTGCGATGGTCTGAAGGTGGGTTTCCTCGCCCTTTTTGGTAAGGCGGATTTTTTTCAGCCTTCCGTCCCTCTCATCGGGCATGCGCGTCAGGTATCCTTTTTCTTCCATCAACTGCAAGACATTTGTCACGCTCGACTTGCCAATCTCATATTCCTTGACAAGATCCCTCGGGTAGATATCCCTGTCGCTGTTGTGGTAGAGATAGCCAAGGATATGCCCGTGCAGCACGGTTACTTCATCAAATCCGCAGGCGGCCAGTCTTTCATGGATCGCCCGGATAATGATATGGTGCATTTTTTTGAACTCAAAACATAACGCCCGCTCCAGTTCCACGGTTTCCTCCCTTCTTATTAAAAGTCCCGCATCCGCCCTCCCAGTGCCACTCATAGGCGAGGCTGCTCCTGC
>CAMRSM010000052.1 GCA_947053345.1 uncultured Lachnospiraceae bacterium | reverse complement strand
TTAAAAATATCCTGAATGATATGTACAGCCGGGATATTTCTAAAAAGGTGCTTGCAGGGCGCATGACACGCTCAAGGCAGGGAAAATTCTGCGGAGGACAGCCGCCTTTGGGGCTGATGCGTGACCCTGATGACAACGGACACCTTATTATTGATCCGGAAACAGCACCTACTATCAGAAGGATATTTGACCTTGCACTTGATGGGATGGGAAACATGAAAATCTGCAAGACGCTGATGGACGAAAAGATACCAATTACGAGGACAAAGCAGACAACGGAGTGTGACGTGAATTATTATGCATGGAGCGGCTCACGCATATCCACTATCTTACGCAATCCCTTTTACAAAGGCGCACATGTTGTCTGCAAGACACACCAGAAGGGCATACGCTCCAATACCTACAACATCATTCCGAGGGAACAGCGGGAAGTCATAGAGGACTGCCACGAAGCCATTATCCCTAAAGCGGAGTGGGAAAAGGTACAGCAGCTCATAGACCGCAGACCGCCAATCATGAAGGGGAATAACTGCCCATATTACAATATTTTTCATGGTATTGTCTACTGTGCCACCTGTGGGAAGTCCATGCAGGTGCGCTATGAAAAAGTCGGGAGGACGGACAAAGACCGCCGGACCGGAAAAGAGCGTGAGCCGATAGACAAGGCATACTATATCTGCCAGACTTATAACCGATTGGGGAAAGATGCCTGCACAAGCCACAAAATCGAAGCGAGGGATTTATATAACCTTGTGCTTTCGGATATACAGGAAGTTGCGGCTATGGCATTAAAGGACAAAGAAGCGTTTTATGGCAGACTGAGCCGCAGAATGGAAAAACAGTACCTTGCGGATACGAACAGTCTGAAAAAGGAATATGAGAACCTTGCACAGCGCAATCAGGAGATAGATGATACTTTTATCAGTTTATATGCAGACAAGGCAAAAGGAATACTTACGGAAAAGCGTTTCCTGAAGCTGACGGACGCAATGGAGAAAGAACAGGAAAGCAACCAGAACCGTATGCAGGAAATAGCAGCACTTATCAGTGAGGAGGAACATTCAGAGGGTGATGTGCAGATGTTCATGGGGGAAATCAGGCGGTATGCTGCCATTACGGAACTTAACGAAACGGTGCTAAACCGTTTGATTAACCGCATATTGATAGGCGAACCTAAGAAAGTTGACGGGGTGAAGACACAGGAAGTGCGGATTGTATATAATTTTGTTGGGGAACTGTAAAATAATAAAGTATTGTATTATGTATCTGTAAATGACAACCATGAGGGCAGGGATTCGATGAGAGTCCTTGCTTTTTGGCTGTTTATTGTTTCATTATCAGTGATATATACGGACATAGATGTTGTTAATTATAGGTGATAGGTTTTACTTGGAGTTCAGACTAGTGTTCCATCCGGTCAGGAGTCGGACTTGTGGGCTGCATGGTTCGTGCCAGTGCCAGGCAAAATTTCGACGGCGATGCGGTGGCATCGTCTGGAAATTTTAACGACGCAATGGTACGAAACAGGTAGTACACAAATTCAATTTCAGACTGGATAGAGTACTAGAGATTAAGTTAAAGTTTAAGATGGTCTTAACTTTGCTTAATATGTTGAACAAAAAGAATAACTTTATACGCAAAAAGCAGAAATTTCATTGATTTTCTGAAAGAAATGTGGCATAATATTACATCAGAGTTGTTCCGATGTATCGAAAGGAGCAGTCAAATGGCAATTCAAAGTAACTTATCCACATTAATGGGAAAAAACAGATTTACAATTAAATATGTACACGAAAAAACAGGATTAGCGCGAAATACTATTTCAAACCTGTATAATGACAAAGCAACAAGAGTTGATTTCGATACGCTTGATAAATTGTGTCGTTTGTTTGACTGTGATGTTGGTGATTTGTTGCAATGGGATTGCAAACGTAATGATGATTTTTTTGTTTAGGGAAATAAGTTTTATATTTGAATGATATTGTTTGATTGAGGAGGTGCATTTTGGCTGAATATATTTCAAGTTTTATTACTGGATTTGACTCAGTCATTGGTGTTGCCATGACTCGGTCACTTCCAGGAGTTAAAATATTAAATGTATATGATGGATTGGTATATTATTCATATGGTGGTAACGTACATAATATAAATCACCTATCTTTTTTTAATAATTCTTTTTTGGTATATAAAACGTATAAAGGAAGTTCTTTGTCTTTTGACAAAATGGTATCTCAGGCATCTATTCCTGTAGATAGGGGAAAAAGACTAGAAACATTTAGAGTTAGATTTTCTAAAGAAAATCAATTTGTTAAGGTGGGAAAACAAACGGCTTTTGGCGCAGAGAAAATAATTTCGAATAAGATCAATATGAAGGTTGACAGGGTTAACCCTCAAAATGAATATTGGTTTATCATTCGGAGCGAAAATATTGGTTTTTTTGGAAAATTATTGCGAAAGAGGAAGATAACAGAAAAAACATTACACAAGGGTGAATTAAGACCTGAATTAGCTTTGCTTATGTGTGTTTTTGCAGGAATTAAACATAATGAAATATTATGTGATCCTTTTGCAGGTTATGGAGCAATACCAATTCAAGTTATACAGTCGTATAAAATAGCGAAAATGTATGTTTGTGATAATGACAAGAATCTTGTTGACAGGCTAAATAACATTGATACATTTAAACATTGTGTATGCAAAGTTAGTATAAAATGTGAGGATGCTATGCAATTAGAATCTGTTAAAGATAATGAAATAAGTCTAATTATAACAGACCCGCCTTGGGGATATTATGAAAATATCCCGAATATTGAGGAATTTTATAATAGTATGTTTAGGTCTTTTAAGCGAATATTAAAAGCTGAAGGCAGGGTAGTAGTATTATCTGCAAGGAAAAATGAAATTGTTGCGGCTGTAAAGAATGAAAAAGGATATATAATTAAACATATAGATACACTTGTTAATGGAAAAAAGGCGGGTATATATATGGTTCAGTTTAATAAATAGGACGATGTAAGTATGAAGAATATTATAACCAATATTAAGAAGTACAAGTATATTTATGTTTTAGCCCTACCGAGCACTATATATGTATTAGTATTTAAAATTATTCCGTATATGGACTTCAAATTGCCTTTAAAGATTTTAATTTCAGAGAGGGCATAACAAGAAGTGAGTTAGTTGGGTTCAAAAATTTTATTACATTATTTTCGAAAGGTGAATTTTGGCAGGCACTAGAAAATACAATTACATTGGGATTAATGCATTTGATTTTTTCTTTTCCTGTTGCAATATTAATTGCAATATTTTTTTCGGAAATTAAAAATAAAAAAATACAAAGGATGATACAGACAATATCAACATTTCCCCATTTTTTAAGTTGGGTTCTTGTAGCCTCCTTGTTTTTTAATATATTTGGAAACTATGGGATATTAAATAACATTATAAATAGTTTTTTTGATTCCAAAATTTCTTTTTTTTCTTCGCCAAGTTTATTTAGGTGGATACTTATATTATCTTACATTTGGAAAGAAAGTGGTTGGAATTCTATAATTTATTTTGCTGCAATATGTGGAATTGATAAATCATTATACGAAGCGGCAAAATTGGATGGGGCGAATTCTATAAAGTGTATTAAGCATGTCACTCTGCCTGGATTAAAGAAAATTATAATAGCAATGTTTCTGATACAGATTGGTAATATTTTTACAGCAGGATTTGGACAGATTTATAATTTGTACAACTCGACTGTATATAGTAGTGCTGATGTTCTGGAAACATACATATATAGAATAATGCTTCTGTCTTGAAGTAACTTCGGTATCTCTGCGGCGGCAGGGTTAGTTGAGGCAGCATTTAATATTATTGCATTGCTATTTGCGGAATTATTAAGGTTAAAACGTTTCCGGAAAGTTTTTACCCGTTATGATAAGCGCAGTTCCATTTTCCTTTCTGTAGTTATGCTTGCCATGATTTTTGATGCTGTTTTTATGTGAATAGGTTCTAGATAAACAAACAAGAGAAGGAGAATATGGTGACGAATTTCACTCAACTATATAATTATCAGATTTTATAGGTTTAGGTACTGAGGAGTGGATTTTGTAGTACCTGAATCCGTAAAATTAGTTCTTTATAAGTAGAAAATTAAATGATAGATATTTTATGAAAACAAAGGAATACTGGGTAAAAATAGTATGTAGAAATAGAATAATTATTTAGGAGGCTCAGCCACATGAACAAACAACAACTCGCATCTAAAATTTGGGAATCCGCCAACAAGATGCGCTCAAAAATTGAAGCGAACGAATATAAGGATTATATCCTTGGCTTTATTTTCTACAAGTTTCTCTCGGACAAGGAGGTCAAATACCTGAAAGAAAATGACTGGACGGATGAATATCTCCCGGAACTTACCGAGGAAGATACGGAAACTGTGGAAAGCATTCAGAAAAACCTTGGATATTTTATCGCTTATGAAAACCTGTTTTCCAGTTGGATTGCCGAGGGGATTGATTTTTCTGCGGAGAATGTTACGGATGCGCTTTCCGCATTTAGCCGTCTGATCAACCCTTCCCACAAAAAGGTGTTCGATAACATTTTTGCTACGCTTCAAACCGGGTTGTCCAAGTTGGGGGAAACTTCCGGCGCGCGAACCAAGGCAATCCGCGACTTACTCTATCTTATCAAAGATATTCCGATGGACGGGAAGCAGGATTACGATGTTCTTGGATTTATCTATGAATATCTAATCAGCAACTTCGCTGCAAACGCTGGGAAAAAGGCGGGTGAGTTTTATACACCGCATGAGGTTTCTCTGCTGATGTCCGAAATTGTTGCGCACCACCTGAGAGGACGAACAGAAATCGAAATCTACGACCCTACCAGCGGTTCCGGTTCCCTGCTTATCAATATCGGCAACTGCGCTGCCCGGTATATGGGCAATGGTGACCATATCATGTACTATGCACAGGAACTAAAGGAAAATACCTATAACCTGACAAGAATGAACCTCGTCATGCGGGGAATCCTGCCAGATAATATTGTAACCAGAAATGGCGATACATTGGAGGAGGACTGGCCGTATTTCAATGAAAACGATCCTGTACATACTTACAATACTTTATATGTAGATGCTGTGGTTTCCAATCCGCCATATTCTCAGGCATGGAATCCTGCTGATAAGGAAACCGATCCCAGGTACGCGCGGTTTGGCATTGCGCCGAAAGGGAAAGCGGACTATGCGTTTCTGCTTCATGATCTGTTCCATCTGAAACCGGATGGAATTATGACCATCGTTCTGCCGCACGGAGTTTTATTTCGTGGTGGCGAGGAGGGAACAATCCGAAAAAATCTGATCGAGCTGAACCACATTGATACAGTCATCGGTCTTCCTGCAAATATTTTTTTTGGTACAGGCATTCCAACCATCATCATGATTTTGAAACAGAAGCGGGAAAATACGGATGTACTGATTGTAGATGCTTCCAAAGGATTTGCCAAGATTGGGAAAAATAATGTCCTGCGTGCCTGCGACATCAAGCGTATCGTAGATGTTGTAACGACACGCAGCACGGTAGAGAAGTTTTCCAGAGTCGTCAGCCGTGACCTCATCCGTGCCAATGATTACAACCTGAATATTCCGCGGTATGTGGATTCCGCAGAAAAATCGGAAAGTTGGGATATTTATGCATCTATGTTTGGTGGTATCCCGGACAGTGAGCTTCAGGAACTTCACCCTTATTGGGATGCTTTTCCTGGTTTGAAGGAAATGCTTTTTACATCGGATAACGGTTCGTATTATAGTTTGAATGTAACAGATTTAAAATCTGCTGTCCGGTCACATCCGGCAGTAATATCTTTTATCTCTCATTATGAAGCGGCGTTTCACGATTTTGAGGATATGCTGCGGGAAGAACTTCTTGATGGAATGCAGACACTCAATACTGCACAGGAAGAGTCTGTGTTGAGTGATGCAATTTTCTCGCGGCTTGATGGAATTCCGTTGATTGACCGTTACGGTGCTTATCAGCTTCTGGATGATGAGTGGAAACGGATTGCAGTTGATTTTGAAATTATTCAGACCGAAGGCTTTGCGGCTACAAAACAGGTTGACCCGAATATGGTTTCCAAAAAGAAAGACGGAAAAGATCAGGAAGTTCAGGAGGGATGGGTTGGTCATGTCCTTCCGTTTGCGTTGGTGCAGGAGGCTTTATTGCCGGATGCGTTGGGCGTGCTGAAGGGATTGGAAAACCGTCTGACCGAAATTCCGGGTGAATATGAAGCGCTCCTTGAAGAACTTGGGGAAGAAGAAAAAGAGCAGGATTTTGTAAATGAGGGTAAGGATGCGTTTGTTGCGGCTGAGGTCAAGAAGACACTGAAATCAAAGGATGCAGAACCACAAACATTAGAGATTTTGAAAAAAGCGGATGCTTTGAATGAAGAGGAAAAGGTTCTGAAAAAGAAAATCAAAGAAGAAAGCACTGCGCTTCATCTTGCAACGAAAGCAACCATTGAAAGTCTGTCCGATGATGCTGTGTTGGAACTTTTGCGAAAAAAATGGATTCTTCCTCTTGTGGGCAGCCTACATTCTCTGCCCGATGCGGTTATTGCGGATTTGATTGGCAAGTTGGAGGGCATTTGCAAGAAGTATGAAACGACTTTTGCTGAGGTTGAGGAGGAAATTGTGGCTACAGAACGTTCTTTGGTTTCGCTTTTGGACGATTTGACGGGCAGCGAATTTGATATGATGGGGCTTGCGGAGTTTAAAAAACTGTTGGGGGGAGGTGAATAATGTGCAGGAAAAAGACAGTGTTCCAGCTATCAGGTTTGCTGGATTTACGGATGATTGGGAACGGCGTGGGCTATCAGAGATTGCTGATAAAGTCACGGAGAAGAATGTGGGACTACAATTTGTCGAAACATTCACGAACTCCGCTGAATTTGGAATAATAAGCCAAAGAGATTTTTTTGACCACGACATCGCAAAACTGGACAGCTTGGGCGGGTATTATATCGTGCGAGCCGAGGACTTCGTATATAATCCCCGCATATCGACTTCCGCACCCGTAGGTCCAATAAATCGCAACAAACTGAGCAGAACTGGTGTAATGTCGCCGCTTTATACTGTATTTCGTCCACATGATATTGATACTACTTACCTTGAACACTTTTTCAAATGCGGCTATTGGCATTCCTTTATGAATTTCAATGGCGACACTGGTGCAAGGTCTGATAGGTTTTCGATTAAGGATGAAGTTTTTTTTCAAATGCCTATACCAATGCCGCAGATTGAGGAACAGAGAAAAATTGGGGAATATCTGACCTACCTCGACTACCTTATCACCCTTCACCAGCGTAAGTATTCACGGTTATGCAAAATTAAAAAATCCATGCTCGAAAGAATGTTTCCTAGAGAGGGCGCGACTGTACCAGAGATTCGTTTCACTGGGTTTACTGATGATTGGGAACAGCGTAAGCTAAATGAGATAGCACTTTTTAATCCAAAAGAAGAACTGCCAGACGAGTTTGAATATGTTGACCTTGAATCGGTGGTTGGTACGGAAATGTTATCTCATAGAACAGAAACAAAGCAGTCAGCGCCATCAAGAGCACAGCGGTTGGCACGTACAGGTGACTTATTTTATCAAATGGTCAGACCATATCAAAAGAACAATTATCTTTTTGAAAAACTCGATAAACACTATGTTTTTTCTACTGGATACGCTCAATTGCGCCCATTGATAGATGGATATTTTTTGTTGAGCCTTGTTCAAAGTGAGTGTTTTGTAAAGGTTGTTTTGGACAACTGTACTGGAACAAGTTATCCAGCAATCAATGCAAATGATTTGGCTAATATTGAGGTACATTTTCCGACAAGTAGTGAAGAACAGCAACAAATTGGTGATTACTTCCGCAACCTCGACCACCTCATCACCCTTCACCAGCGCGAGTTAGAACGCCTGCAAAATATAAAAAAGGCTTGCCTCGAAAAAATGTTCGTGTAAGCTGAAAGGAGGACTTTATGTCATTCGCAAAAGAAGTTGATTTTGAAACTGCGCTTATCAAAATCCTCTCTGAACACGGTTGGGAAAAGGAAATTTTACATAACTATACGGAACAGCAGTTAATCCAGAACTGGGCGGACATCCTTTATCAAAACAACCGGGGCATTGATCGTTTGGATTCCTATCCGCTGACTGAAGGAGAGATGCAGCAGATTCTGGAACAGATCGCTGCTTTACGGACACCGCTGAAGCTGAATGGCTTTATCAATGGGAAAAGTGTTTCCATCACAAGGGATAATCCAGAGGACACAAGACACTTTGGCAAGGAGATTTCTTTGAAAATCTATGACCGCCGGGAGATAGCGGCTGGTCAAAGCCGCTATCAGATCGTCCGGCAACCAAGATTTTCCAGCAAGTCCAAATTGCTGAATGACCGCCGTGGCGATTTGATGCTCCTGATTAACGGGATGCCCGTCATTCATATTGAGCTGAAAAAGAGCGGTGTTCCGGTCAGTCAGGCTTGTAACCAGATTAAAAAATATTCTGCGGAGGGTATTTTCACGGGGCTTTTTTCACTGGTACAGATTTTTGTTGCCATGAACCCGGAGGAAACGGTTTACTTTGCAAACCCAGGTTTGGAGGGGGAATTTAATCCAAATTTCTATTTCCATTGGGCCGATTTCGACAACGAACCGATCCATGATTGGAAGGTAATTGCTTCCACGCTGCTTTCCATTCCTATGGCACATCAGCTGATCGGGTTTTACACGGTTGCAGACGATACGGACGGGATTTTGAAGGTCATGCGGAGTTATCAGGTTTTTGCGGCGAACCGGATTTCGGACAATGTTGCAAAGACCAAGTGGGAAATGGGCGGACAGAGGGGTGGCTTTATCTGGCATACGACTGGCTCTGGCAAAACAATGACCTCATTTAAATCTGCCCAGTTGATTGCTGCGTCCAAAGATGCCGACAAGGTGGTTTTTCTGATTGACCGCATCGAATTGGGGACGCAGAGCCTGAAGGAATATCGGGGCTTTGCTGAGCAAAATGAAGAAATCCAGGCGACAGAAAACACACATATTCTCGTGGCAAAGCTGACAAGTCCAGATCCTGCTAACACTTTAATTGTGACATCGATCCAGAAAATGAGCAATATCCGGGAGGATTCAGAGGGAGAACTGAATGCTGCTGACCTTGCGGTTATGCAATCGAAACGTATTGTGTTTATTGTGGATGAGTGCCATCGTTCGGTTTTTGGTGAGAACATGATGCCGCGGATCAAGCAAACTTTCCCAAGGGCGATCTTCTTTGGTTTTTCAGGGACACCAATTCAGGATGAAAACCAGAAAAAGGGCAGCATAACCGCGACGATTTTCGGGGATGAGCTTCATCGGTACAGCATTGCGGACGGTATCAGGGATAAAAATGTGCTTGGATTTGACCCGTACAAGGTTCTGACCTACAAGGATGCCGATCTGCGCCAGAGCGTTGCACTTGAAAAAGCAAAGGCGGGTACGGTGCAGGAAGCGATCGCCGACCCGAAGAAAAGTAAGGTGTATTATGAATATATGTCCAAGCCGATGGCCGGGAGCTATACCAGTGCCGGGGAGTATGTAAAGGGGATCGAGGATTATATCCCGAACAGCCAGTATGAGCGGGAGCAGCACCAGAATATGGTAGTTCAGGATATTAAGGATAACTGGGTGACGTTAAGCCACAATGGTAAATTCCATGCGATCTTTGCGACAACAAGTATCCCGGAGGCAATCCAGTATTACGGGCTTGTCAAGGCAGCAATCCCGGAATTAAAAGTAACGGTTCTGTTTGATCCGAGCCTTGATAATAATGGGAATGGCATCATCAAGAAGGATGGTCTGGAGGAAATTATAGGAGACTATAACGGGCGGTACGGGCAGGACTTTACCATTCCTACCTTTGCCAAGATGAAAAAGGATATTTCTGCCCGTCTTGCCCATAAAAAACCTTATGAGCGGATCGAGCAGACCCCTGATTTGCAGATTGATTTGCTGATTGTGGTGGATCAGATGCTGACAGGATTTGATTCCAAGTGGATCAATACGCTTTATATGGACAAGGTTTTGCAGTATGAGAACATTATTCAGGCATTTTCCAGGACAAACCGGCTTTTTGGCCCGGAGAAGCCGTTCGGGACGATCCGGTATTATCGCCGCTCGCACACGATGGAACGGTTGGTTGGGGAGGCAGTGAAGCTTTACTCCGGCGATAAACCGCTTGGACTGTTTGTGGAGCGGCTTGATAAAAATCTTGAGGGGATGAATTTCGTCTTTGCACAGATTAAGGATTTGTTTGAGCAGGAAGGGATTGCGAACTTTACCCGCCTGCCGTCGGAGGTCATTGTACGAAAGAAATTTGCCGATTTATTTAAGACATTCAATGAATATTTGGAGGCGGCAAGGGTACAGGGGTTTGTCTGGAAGAAGTTGACCTATGAGTTTGAAGATGCCAATTCAGGAGAGAAATTTCAAGTTCAGGTTGTTTTGAGTGAAGTTACGTATAAGGTTCTCGTCCAACGGTATAAGGAATTATTTGCGCCTGGTGATGGGGCAGGAGGCAGTGGGGATATTCCTTATGACATTGACGGTTACTTGATTGCCATAGATACCGAGAAAATAGATGTGGACTATATGAATTCCCGGTTTGAGAAGTACCTGAAATTACTCCACCAACAGGGGGCAAATGCAGAAGTTATTAAGCAGGCGGAAGTTGAGTTGCATAAAACGTTTGCCTCATTGACACAGGAGGAGCAGAAGTTCGCAAATATTTTTCTGCATGATATTCAGAGCTATGATGTGGAGCCGGAGGCTGGGAAGACATTCCGGGATTATATCACAGAGTATATGTCAACGGCAAAGGATAATCAGATTCACAGGTTGGCGGTTCTTTTGGGGCTTGATGAAGGGAAACTTCGTGCAATGATGGAGGTTCGGATAACGGATGCGAATATCAATGAGTTTGGTAGGTTTGATGCGTTGAAGGCCACTGCGGATAAGAAAAAGGCGAAGGAGTATTTTGAAGCAGTGGAAGGTGGGAGTATTATTCCGCCGAAGATACCTGTGAAAATAGATAAGTTGTTGCGGGAGTTTATTTTGCGGGGTGGGTTTGATGTTGATTTACCGGGGGCTAATGATTAAAAAATTATAATAGATGGACAAGCTACAGCCTATCTTGCCGACCCTGACAAAAAGGTGAGAGAATGCTATCGGATCTTCGTTTGTCAGACGACGGAGAAGGAAGGTGTGAATGGGGGGAAGCGTCTGTCACAGGGGAGTAGAGCAGAGTCACGAACAGTATCACCGACTATGCTAAAGAGCCCATCCGAAATAAAATCCTCCATGTGCGATATGGACTAAACAGAATAAGCGTTAAATTTATAAAATTGAATATGAAAATGACAGGTCGTTCTGTAATAGTGGCAGAACGACCTGTTTCTGATAGGTTTGGTTCTCCAAACAGATTTCTCTTCCCCTTTATGGGCGAATTGATTGAGCGGCTTCTTCAAAATAAAAATAATTGTGTAAATATATGTTAAGGAATACTATTCGGCATAATCAATATGTTTATGACCAGCTGAAAGCCGTTCTGACCGACGCAGTTCAATATTATAAAGATGTGAACTATGATATTACGAATGGAACGACAAAAAAATATTTAACACAGAAGATTTTAGGAGACCTCCGTTTTTATGGCAACGGACGTTTGGTCAATTACTTCACACTGCTTTCAGGAACAAGGAAAAGGTGGGAATCCAATATTATTTGGGTGAATGCGGAGTCGGAAGATACTATGATAAACCGCCGAATTTCGGAACTGAATGATTTGTATCGTGCAATTCACGATATAACACCGGATTTTGGAGAGAGTGCAAGCTAATGCTGATTTTTGACTATGAGGACGGAGATCTTATACATACTGTTTCGGATAACATGGCGGTGGACTTTGACGGTAACCTGATGATGAATCTGGAACCATCCTTTCCATTGGCGCAGTGTAGGAAAGTGCCCATGCACCAGTCAGCATCCTGATCAGGAAGCAGAGCATTGACTGCGGTGCGCTGAATGAGTGGTAGTGGGCGATCCGGGCAAGCAGCTAGTATAAGGATCAGATATTAAAAGATATGCATATGATAGAGTACAAGGAGATTATGCTCCTAGCCATTACTTTTTAAGAGATGGGGAGTACTGAATTTGATACAATGGTTGCTAGGGTTGCTGTGGGGGAAAGATAGGTGTTTTTAGAATAAAATTTCAGGAGCAAAAATGCTGACAAATTTGAAATATAAAGACGGGGGTTCTTTTGAAGGGTTGGATAGTTGAGGGATGTGTCAGGGCGGTAACAAATGATTGAATGGATGGGGTTTATTTGCTATAATGGAAGTGTAATTGTTGTCCGCAGTGGTGGCTGTGGAAATAAGAGCGGGAATAAAATGTACAAGGATCAGAAAATTGGTTTTGGAAGGAGGAAATGAAACGATGCCAGAACCCTTTATACCCTATATACTGATGCATAAGAACATCCCGGTTGCAGAACTGACACTGGATACCGCGTCCGGAGCCATCGTTTCCATTGGCGCAGTATGGGAAAGCGCCCATGTGCCAGTTGGTATCCCGGTCAGGAAGCAGACTATTGACCGCGGCGCGCTGAATGAGTGGTGGAAGGGGCGGTCTATCCCGGCAAGCCGTTTTGGGATACAAGATGCCCTGACGGAATTGTGCATACCAAGCACGCAGTTATTGATGGAAAAATGCCGGGGATTCAGTCTGTCCGACCAATATTGGATATGCCCGGCGGGTTCCGGGCTTTTCTGGGAACAGGCCAACTTTTTTGAGAACCCGTTTTCCAAAGACGTGGGCGATATCCTGTTTGGAAGAGGCGCAGACGGCGGTAACATCAACCTGATGTCCCCGGACAACACATCGGACGGATGGCTGAAAAAAAAGTGGTTGGTTCTTGATGGGAAACGTTTCCTGCTGAAAGGAGGGAGCGGCGCGACCTGCCAGGAGCCGTACAATGAGGTATTGGCTGGACGCATCTGCGGGCGGCTTGGTATTCCACATGTTACCTACACCTTGATGACGAATCCGGACACTGAGGAAATGGGTGGTTATCCGTACAGTATGTGCGAGGACTTTATTACGCCGGATACGGAGCTGATTACCGCATGGTATATCATGCGGACGGAAAAGAAGCCGAACCATGTATCGGTGCACCGCCATTATTTAGACTGCTGTGGGAAACTGGGGGTTCCCGGTATAAGGGAGGCGGTTGACCAGATGATTGTGTTGGATTACCTTATCGTCAATGAGGACAGGCACCAGAACAATTTTGGTGTTATCCGGAGGGCGGACACGTTGGAGTATGTCAGCGCAGCGCCAATTTATGACAGTGGGACTTCCCTCTGGTTTGATAAGCCGGCCAGGATGATTCACGCGGGGGTAAAGGCGGCGTGCAAGCCGTTTAAGGGCAGCCATGAGGAACAGATTAAGTTGGTCACGGATTTCGCATGGCTTGATTTTTCCGCACTAACCGGGATTGACGAGGAACTGCGGGAGATTGTAAAAGGTTCTCTGTTTGTGGACGAGACCCGGTGCAGTGCCCTGTGCAAAGCGTTAAAGGGCAGGGTAAGGATGCTGGAGGAAGCAGCGTTATCCGCAAGGCATACTATCTTTTTTGACAGTACACGATCCGATGTAATGAAGGATTTCCCATACAGTGGAAAGGAATTAGAACGATAAAGGAATCCATAAGAATGGCTTTATTGTCTGGGCAGCTAAGATGATTTTATTGAGCAGGTGACCGTGTACCGGGGGAAGTGTGTGGAAACTGAATGGAAGTTTGGGGAAATCGGCATTAACTTATCATAAGTCCGATTTGCTTGACATTAGCATTCCATTATCCCTGTGAATTTATGCGGTTTTGTGTGATTTTAGGATGAATAATTATGCGAAATGGGTTTGATATATGTGTGCTGACGCTTTGCGTGAGGGATAGTTTGCCGATATAAAGTTAATTTAAAAAAACATAGTATAATAAAGCAAGAAATGAAATCACGCATCCGGGATTGATATCGCAGATGCGTTTGGGATCATGAAAATCGTTGCGGAAATTCGGATGGGGTATGCGGGATACCAAATTCTTGTTGTCTTTTTGTACTTGATAGGGTATAATTAGATTAAAGGAGGTAGTGTTTATGGCACAGGCAACTTTTAGTGTTCAGATGGATGAAACGTTGAAAAAGCAGTTTGATACCTTATGCTCTGATTTTGGGATGACAGCAGCGACAGCAATTAACGTGTTTGCGAAGACAGTTGTCCGTGAGCGCAGGATTCCATTTGAAATTGCATCCCCAGAGCCAACAGCAGTGCAGGAAATCACACGCGAGGGGGCATTACGGGCTTTTTATATGCTCAGGGAACAGGCAAGAGAAAATTTTCCACAAGGAATGAGCTTGGAGGAAATCAATGAAGAAATTCGCAAAACGAGGTATGGCGTGGAGGATGGGGAATGAGATGCTATGCTGTGATTGATACAAATGTCCTTGTTTCTGCGTTGCTTTCTAATCACGCAAATGCTGCAACAGTGCAGCTTTTGGAGCGTCTGTTTTTGGGTGAAATGGTTCCTGTATATAGTAAGGAAATCATGTGCGAATATCGTGAAGTACTTAAAAGAAAGAAATTTAACTTTGATTTAGAAACAGTAAATTATATTTTACAAGCTGTAGAAAATTATGGAATTATAGTAGAGCCAACAAGGGCGGGAATAATATTACCAGACATGAAAGATATTCCATTTTATGAAGTCGTTATGGAAAAACGCAACGAAGATGCATATCTTGTGACAGGTAATCTGAAACATTTTCCCACAGAACCTTTTATTGTAACTGCACGGCAGATGCTTGATATATTGGATGCAGGAAAGTAGGATAGGGGAGCTAAAGCTATGGAACATCCTGGGTGGGATGTTACCAGACGGTTTTTTGCGAAGTAATGGTACTGAGTGGTAGGGAGATAAGATTTGGCACGATATATTTTTGCAGTGCCCTGTGCAAAGCGTTAAAGGGCAGGGTAAGGATGCTGGAGGAAGCAGCATTATCCGCAAGGCATACGGTATTTTTTGACAGTACGAAATCTGATGTAATGAGGGATATGGCATACAGCGGGGAGGGCTTGGAACGGTAAGGGACAAAAGGAAAGGGAGAACACATCCTCATCCCAGTTTCACAGGGCAGGCAGGAGGATTCACTGCTTTGCGGCATGTGCTGTGGGAGGGGGAAGGCAAAGATTACAGCCTCCTGCCGCGTTTCCTTCGCCTTGCCCTGACGGATGCCTGACGCTCCCGCACTGTCACGGCTTAAAAACCACCTCCTTCCCGTCTGATTTTAGAATCATAGTAATTTTCTCACCGTCATAATCGACAGACAGAGCCGCATCATTTGAAATCTTCAGACTGCCAACGCCATCCTTGCCACACAGATAAACACAGTCGGAATCCATGCGATTGATGAAATACAGCCCTTTATCGGTCAGGCAGAAGTCATGGGCAACCATATTCCGAAGCGGCCTTGCCTTGTGGGTTGTGGTATCATACGCTGTCAGCAAAGAATCCCTGTTAATGTAATAGATCGTTTGCCCGTCAAAAGCAATGTTCCCATTGGTGGGGATGTCCAGCATTTTCGTGCGCTGTAGTGTTCTGCCCACTTCCATGATCCCATCATTCGTGATAAAAAAGAGACTGTCATCGTTCAGAAAAAAGCCATGGCAGTATTGCAGAAACATCCAGGTATCTCCCACAGTATAATCAATTCCAAGCACAGACCGTCCACTGTCAGTTATCTTCTCAAAAACGACTTGTTCCTCGAAGGTTTCCGTATGGAGCTGTACGATGGACACCTGGGTAAATGTGCTGTTGTAACTGCCGACCCGGTCAACATGCTGTTCGGTGCGCGAGGTCATATAGTAAATGTAGGTGGCATCCATATAGACGGCTTGGACGGATTCCCTGTCCGAAAAGGCTCCAAACAGCGGAGAGAGAGGCAAATCCGTCAAAGTGCCGGTTGCCCGGTTTTCCAGAGAGTATGTCCGCGTCCGGTGGTCGAAGATCACGTTGTAAGTTTCTGATACACTTTGCGAAGATGAATTAAATATCCCGTTTGCGGAAGTTCTGGAAGAGCAGCCGGATAATGAGGCCAGGAGCAGCAGGCTGAGTGCAGCGGCTTCACGCCGTCTGACAGATTTTCTTTTGGACTGCCAGCAATTTGTGTTTTGCCGCAGCACCCACCATACCATAAAAGCACAGCATACAGCGGACAGGCCGAGCAGAACCAACAGTTCTTGGATGGAACGCTCTGAAAATGTAACGATGGCTTCTCCCGTTAACGAATCTTGGGCGGAAGAAGTTCCCTCCAGAAAACCAGCGGGCAGCAGAAATGGCAGCGGCAATGGCAAATGATAACATATCTGTCTGGACAGGCCGATATACGGAATCATGGTGGAGACTGCTCCAATCGCCGCCGTCAAAGCATATTTTTTTACCAAAACAGAGGCAAAGAGAAGCAGGGCAGCAAGGTACGCCGAGCCGAAGCAGCGCAGGAGAGTCATGGTCACATACGCGGCAAACAGGGGGATATGCTTAGTACTGCTCCCAAAGCACGCGATGCTCTGAAAAGGGTACTCCCCGTGAGGCAGGCCGTATTTTACCGCAAAGAATAGAAAGCGGATCAGGGACAGCCCCCCACAGAGGACAAATGCGGCGCAGAGGGTCATCACGACTTTGCATCCGGCACTCTTTCGGCTCTGCGGTGCAGTCCGCAAAAGTGCATCCATATGACAGCTATATTCCGAACAAAAAACGGTGGTTGCCAAAATCAGAATGACAAGGAACAGAGGGAAGTCCAGCGTTCTCGCGGCAAACAGCCCCGCCCAGCCGTTTGTGTCCAGAAAGTAACGATTGTCTTTGTTTTCGCAGACATATAAATATTGCTGATACACAGCTTCAAAACCATGCTCATGAGCCAACAAGGCGTTGATTTCTGCAATCTGCCGCCCATACTGTTCTGCTGTGATCTGGCCACTGTAATAGCATTCCTGCAACCGGGCGCGGGTACTGCGGGCCTCTGTGATGTTCTTGGCTTCCTGTTCCAGCCAGGCAGCCTTTTCCTCTGTGTATACCCCGTCCAGCCGTTTGAGATACCACTCGTATTCCTCGCGGTATTCTTCCAATGCACTGTTCTGCGGCCTGTCGGTTGCAGCCAGCCAAACTGCACTGACCAGGAGCGCGGCCAGGATATAAAACAGGCTCCGCTGTAAAATCATCAATTTTTTCCATTCATAAAAGAAAATCATTTTTTCCTCCGAACGCAGCGGTGACAGTTTTCCGCTGACAGAAAATAGATCATGGCGGCAAACACAAGACCCGCTGTCAAAGAAATCCAAACTGCGGCCTGCCAAGTCAGGACGGGGAATCCGCCCAGGTTTACAAACTCCGTATTGCCCAAAAGAACACGGTTTGTCAGTAGAGAATAAGGGTTCAGCACCTTTGTCCAGAAGAAATTGGAGTAGGCGCAGGCGGCTCCGCTGACGATCAGCGCCATACAGAGGGCAAAGTTGATGACAAACGGGAGCAGGGCATTTTTCCAGAACATCGAAACCAGCAGCCAGAGCATCCCAATCTCCCATGTGCCAGCGCACTTGAGCGCCGCAGACAAGAGGACATACTGGAAAATGCTGATATTGACCGACGCTTTAGCAAAGTTTGGAATTGCAAATATTGGCAGGGTCAGCCCTTCAAAGGTCTGGAATGAAGCCGCAAAGCCAATCAGGTCAAGCAGGGAAAACCACAGCGATGTAAAAAGTAGAAACAAAGTGGCCGCAAGGATTTTTGCCAGGGCGGTTTTTCTGCCGCCACAAGGACTTACCAGTAGCAGCATATCCATCTGCGTTTCCTTCTCGCTCACAAAGGTGCCGATAATCCCATAAAGGCAGAGCATGAGAGCCAGAACGGTGGAAAAATCATAGTTCAGATAGTAATTGCACATTTCCTGGTAGGCAAAGGCGGGTATGGAGCGTCCGGCGTAAATGTTGTAGATGGCGGCGCTCTCCCTCTGCCGGTAGACGGCTCCCTGTTTCCCATAGAGCGCGGCATTTTGCCGCGCCCTAGTTGCCGCTTGTTCTGCCATCCCGCTGTATTCATAGAAATACTGCATAGGTGTCACAAAATACTTATAAAGCAGATTCCGGTCGCTGTATAGATTCCCGGTCATGGTGTTGGGGTCATCGGTGGCTGTGCTTGCAGTCATATCCGATGTGGCCTGCGCCAAAGGCTGATAGACCGCAAGCAGACGTTCGATTTTCTCCGGGGTGATCCCGCCCCGATATTCCTCATAGAGCTGCCAATAAACCGTGTGCCAGCTCCGCGCCCCGTCCCCATCTGCCAGATAGGAGTAGGATCTGTATTCGCCATAGATTTTGCACAGGTTGGCGAGGCTGAACACCGCAAAGAGCGCAAGGATGGAGCGTTTGCAGAACTGCTTGATCAATTCATACCGTATTAGACGTATCATGCTTCTCTCCTCCGCAATAGTACAGGAACACATCTTCCAGGTTAGGCGGAACAGGCTGTGCGTTCCTGTTTGGGCATCCATCCGTGACAATGCGGAGTGTAAAATGTCCGCCATCCTGCTTCATGTTGCTGACGCAGTACATGTCGGTCAGCAGAGCGGTGTCCTCGGCTGTAGCGGTTACATTCCATACCTTGCCCTCAATGTTTTGCTCCAGCGAGGTGGGCGTTCCCTGCATCAGAAGCGTCCCCCGTTTCAGCAGCAGGATTTCCTGCGCGATGCACTCAATATCCGAAACGATGTGGGTCGCCAGCAGGATCGTCCGACCCTGGGCAAACTGGGAGATCAGGTTCCGAAACCTTATCCTCTCGCTGGGGTCAAGGCCGGCAGTAGGTTCGTCCAGAATCAGGATTTTCGGGTCGGACAGCATGGCCTGCACAATACCGACACGCTGGCGCATACCGCCGGAGAGCGCGCCGATTTTCTTGTCCTGCGCATCCGTCAGATTCACTGTGGCAAGCAGCCCCAAAACCCGGTCCAAGGCTTGATTGGCAGAAATGTCTTTCAAAACGCACATATAGAGCAGAAAATCTTTGACGGTAAAATCCCGGTAAAAAATAGGGTACTGCGGCATATAACCGATTTGGGACAACAACGCTTTGCCAAGCGCTCTTACGTCCTGGCCGTCCACACGGATCGTGCCGCTGTCGCCGCGCAAAATGCCCACAAAGATATTGATAAGCGTTGTTTTCCCGGCTCCGTTTTCACCCAGCAGACCGTACACGCCTTCCCCCAGCGTGGCGGTAAAGTTTTTTAGCGCATACTTGCTCTTGTATTGTTTTGATACACTTTCAAATGTGATTTCCATACTATGCTCCAAATTCAAATGTAGATACCAGCGTATCAAGGTCGTTGATGCTGCCTCCAAGAACGACTATAGCGGTTTTGGCTTCATCCAGAAGATAAATCCTGGGAATGCGGTTGAAATATGTGGGGTCGGAGTTCTCGATCACTTCGGTGGCAATCCGTTCGCCGGAAGCCACGTCATAGACGCGAACGGTCAGATTGCCATCTAAAACGGCGGTCGCAACATAGTTGCCCTGCTCCGAGCAGTATACGTCGTTTTTACCCTCGCTGCCCAAAGAGAAGGAAAGCGTACCGGTGCTGCCGGTTGCCCGGTCGATCCAAAGCAGTGTTCCGTCGGCCTGGGTAAAGGTTTGTGGGAAAAATAACCGGCTGGCGCTGCTCTGCATTTCTTCTATTTCATAGGCAGACGGTTTCGTGAGTTTTAAACCACTGCCATCTAAGGCGATGCTCCCGTAGATGGAAAAACCGTTCTCGCCGTCTACTGCGGGAATTGTATTGCCATTGCCATAGAATATGATCTGGCTGTTGTCCTGGGCAAACGCGGCACCGTTCAGCATAGAAATTCCAATGCTGCCCGTCCCGGCATTTTGGGTCACATCAAAAAGAGTTGTCAGGCTCCCGCTTTCCAGGTCATACAGATACAGCCCGCCCATGGCGGCGAACGCCAGCTTCTTTCCGTCTGTGGAGGCCGCTACGCCCCCGGTTTCACTGACAACAAAATCTCCCTGCAAAAGCTCATTCACTGCGATTTCCCTGTTCAGAGAGAGCGAACTGTCGTAGAGGTACGCCATCATGCCGTTATCGCCTATGCCGGACAGGAGGTAACCCCCGTCAATAGCCTGGGCTTCAAAGTCGCGCAGGGGCGCTTCTGCGGTGGCCAGCACCGAGGCAGCGCTGGTATCATAGAGGTACAGTTTGTCCGCCAGCACAAAAAGTGTTCCGTTCCCGGCATAGGCGCAGCTCAAAAGCTTTCCGCCAAACAGCGAGGTGTCGAAGGTGCAGGAAGAAGGGGACTGTCCTTTCTTCCTGCCAGAGACTGGAGCAGAAACCACGGGTGCGTCGGATGGGGTGCTTCCCGAAACCGCAGGGTCAGGGGAATCCGTTTTGCCGCAGGCGGATAATGCCAAGGTAAAAAGCAGCGCCAATGGGATGCAGAATGTCTTTCTCATGTTCCGTTCTCCTTATATAATAAAATAGAATTGGTCTTAAAGAATGGGGCGGAGGCTGCGTCCTGGGGGACGGCCACACAATAAAAGGTGTTAAATTGTCCCAGCTTGTCCGGGTCGATCACGGCCTCAAGCTCCATGATGCCACCCTTGCTCAATGTAACGGAGCGGGTGGTGCTTTCGTCAAGTTTCACCGGCTGATGATCCAGGAAAAAAGCGAGGCTGTACCTTGTTCCGGCTGTGCCGCACATGGTAAACTGCAGGGTAACGGGAGCGGAAACACACAGGTTGTCATAGGTAATGCCGCCGTCATAGGAGAAAGTATAATAAATTCCTTTCTCCAGCGTCTCCATGCTCACACCGTCCCAGCCGTGTTTTGGCAGCTCATTTTCCACATACTGCGCTGTGACCTTTTCCTCCCGCACGTCACTCTGCGTGAAAATTTCCCGGATAAGCGGAAGGGTTGAATGGGCGGCGGGCGCGTCCGCCTGGAACTGCAATTTGATACTGGAATCCAGCGTTTTATGATACCAGCCATAGCTGGAGGTGGATTCCATATCCGGCTGGAAATCCGGGTTTGTGATGCTCACCACGGTCAGGGTCAGTGTATCGCCGGTGTTTCCGGCCACAGGCTCAAAGAGGAAAGAAAAACTCTGACCCTCCCCCGCAGGAAAGCTGTGGCAATACTCGTACTTTGCCGTGGTATCATTCACCTTGTAGGGCTGCGGTGTGCCGTCTAAAAACAGGAGAAATCCAACGGTATCCATCTTGCCGGTAAGGGAAAATTGGTACTCCAACTGAAATTCGCCGCCTTCATAGGAAAATGGCAGACGCTCCCCGCTCTCGGAGAAATCCGGCGAAGCAGCTCCATGGGTAAGCATCCCCAGAAATCCGGCATCCTCCTCTGCAGCCTCAAATGGATTTGCGGTGACAGCCTGTGACGGCGTGGGTGTACTGTCTGGAATGGCATAGTCCCTGCAGGCGGCGAGGGATAAAAGAGCACCGCACATAAGGGAAACAACGATCCATTGTTTTCGCATAAATAACCTCCTTTGCTTTGATGGAATAAGCATAACGGGCAAAGGTCAAAATTCGGTCAAGATATCAAAACGCCGCCCCAATTTATGGGGCGGCATCCGGGGATGATTCTTAGAACGGATATCGCTTGATGGCGATGGTGGCTTTTACGCAGGCTCCGTGAGGCGGATGGTTTGAAAGTTCTATGCTTCCCCCATGCTTCTGGCACAGCACCCGGCTTACCGCAAGCCCCAGGCCTAAGTGTTTGCCGGAGGTATCCTCGGTATAAAACAGGGCGGTTTTCTTTTTCAGCAGCTTGTCCGAGAACCCCGGCCCGTCATCGGTCACGGTGGCCGACAGGGTTCCGTGTTCCAGGTAAAAGGCAAGCTCAATTTGATGTTCCGCAAAACGGAGCGCATTGGAGATCAGATTTTCCAGAACACGGTATAATAGCTCCCCGTCAAAGACGGCTCTGCCCTTCGGCACATCCAAGTCACAGGAAAAACGCACTTTGGTATTCTGCAACAGGATAGATAAAGAATCCGCCATGTGCTGTAAAAAATCAGGAAGGTTAACCTCTCTGCGATGGACTTCTGTTTCTTCAATCGCGCCCAAATCACGCATGGTATCGGTATAGCGGCTCATGCGCTCTGCGGTAATGCCGAGATTGGAAAGAGCCTTTTCCAATTTTTCCTCTGTCAGGGTTTGGCTCCGGTTATTCTCCTGCAAATATTCCACATAGCCGGACATGATAGCGATGGGGTTACGCAGATCATGGGCTACGGATGCCTGTAATGCGCGGCGTTCCTCCAACATACTCCACATCTGACGGTTATTCTCATATAGGGTCTGCCGCATCTTCTCAAACGCGGTACAGAGCTGGCTTAATTCATCCTGCCCATCAAAGTTGATCCGGAAGTTCAAATCCAGACCTTGAATGTGTGCGGTTGCGTCCATCAGTGCAGTAACCGGCGGCTCCAGTACCTTGTGATAAAACCACCATGCGCACAAAGTAATTCCAATCACGGCAAACAAGAGCGGCAGCAGCACCATACAAATCTGCGAAGCGCGGTAGGCTGTTTTTGCTTTTGAGGAAAGCATGGAGTAGCTGGATTCAATGCGCTCTATCATGTAGCTCGTCTGCCCCTGATTCTCGTTGTGTTCCTGAACATCCGCTACCAGTTGACCAAATGGTCTTGGCGGGCTATCAAGGACATATCTAAGCTTTGCCTCTGTGACCGTACCATCCGGGGCGGTGGTCTGCTGCGTCAGCCAGACCTCATTGGAATCAGGGAGAACATGTTTTTGGAATCGGTAACAGCAAAAAACCGTAAGGACGCTGCACAGGGACACGATCAGCATTGTCATCGCAACAGCTTCCATGAAGGAGCGTTTCAGTGACTGCTTTTTTACTTTTTCCATCGGTAGCCCATCCCCCAAACTGTTTCGATGTACTCGCTCCCGCTGGCCTGCATGAGCTTTGCGCGGATTTTTCGGATGTGCTCTTTAATCACGTTGTTCTCGCCCTCCGCGTCATAGCCCCATACCGCCTCATAGATACGCTCTTTGTCAAAAACCTGATTCGGGTTAGAGGACAGAAATTCAATGATGTCAAATTCCCTCTTTGAAAAGGTAAGCTCCTGTTCATTCCAAAACACTTTTCTGTTTGAGAGGTTAATAATCAGCCCCTGGGAGGTCACGACTTCCGGCGGGCGCATGTTCCGCTCGTCCCGGCGCAGATGTGCCTCAATGCGGGCGGTCAATTCCTGCAAGCTGAATGGCTTCGTAATGTAGTCGTCCCCTCCGGCCCGTAAGCCGTTGACCTTAT
>CAMRSM010000051.1 GCA_947053345.1 uncultured Lachnospiraceae bacterium | reverse complement strand
TTTTATAAGTCATCATATGCATTTCCTCCCTTAATTATTTACACTATTTATGCACCAACACAATGAGGTCGGCAGTTCCTACATATATTTATTCCAGCACTGCCAATGTGACCACTATTTTATATCATTTTTCGCAAATATGCAAATGATTTTTTCGGAATTTGGCGTTTTTGGGTAAGCCCCGGCTGCCAAAGCGCCCGCCACTGCCGCAAAAACAAAACCCACCCAAAAATCCACGGCAGATATTGCATTGTAATCCACGGGAATATATGGTATAATGTCGACAGACATGATGCCAGCGCTGATTTGCCGTCCGACCAGAGGGAGGACAGTTTCATCGGCAAATCATGTGCATGCCCTGCAGGGGAACATGTTCGGAGAACATGGTATAATATCCGCAGGATATGATACCGGCACCGGTTCGCCGTCCGACGAAGGAGGACATCTTCCAAAGCGAACCGTGTGCATCCGCCGGGGGCACCATGTCGGAACGACATGGTATAATGTCGACAGACATGATACCAGCGCTGATTTGCTGTCCGACCACAAGGAGAACCATCTCCTCGGCGAACGATGTACATCAAGCTGCGTACATGGCTTTTGCACCTAAAAACATCGCTGAAACCAGATACGGGAATACCATGCTCCGCCAGGGACGCTTGTCGTAGCAGATTGTGAGGTTACATGCAGGAACTGACATCCATGAAAAACATCGGGAAGGAAATCTCAAAAAAACTGACCGCCGTCGGCATCGACACCCCCAATAAACTGACCGAGATGGGCGCGAAAAAGGCATAATTGAATAACCTGACGGAAGACAAGAAAAAAGAATTAAAAGAATTCAATGATTTTCTCAAAAAATAAAACAAACCAGAAGTATATTCCAAGAAAGGAAGGTACATGTTATGATTGGAATCATCGGCGCAATGGAGGAGGAGGTCGCGATGTTGACCGCACGGATGGAAGGGGTCAAAGTGACGACACGAGCCTCCATGCATTTCCACGCGGGAAAGCTCAACGGCAAAGATGCTGTTATCGTGCGCTCCGGCATCGGAAAAGTTAACGCAGCCATCTGTACACAGATCCTTGCTGACCTTTTCCATGTTGACTTGGTCATCAACACTGGGATTGCAGGTTCCCTGGATGCCCAAATCGACATTGGGGATATCGTCCTTTCCTCGGATTCCCTGCAGCACGATATGGATGCCACGGCCTTTGGCTACGAACCGGGTGTCATCCCGCGCATGGAAACGTCCGTCTTCCCGGCGGATGAACGCCTCACCGCCCTCGCCAAAACTGCATGTGAAAAGGTAAACCCCGAAATCCATGTATTTACCGGGCGTGTTGTCAGCGGCGACCAGTTTATTGCCGATGACGGAAAAAAACAGTATCTTCTTGGACAGTTCCATCCGATGTGCACGGAGATGGAGGGGGCGGCGATCGCCCAGGCGGCTTACCTCAACCAGATCCCTTACCTGATCATCCGCGCCATTTCCGACAAAGCCGACGGCAGCGCCCATATGGATTACCCGGCATTCGAGGCAGCGGCAATTGACCACACGGTAAAGCTGGTATTGGAGCTTTGCACAAATCTATAATATGTGAGGGTCTATGATTACAAAACTGATCTTCGTATGTACGGATAATACTTGTATGGGGCCTATGGCTGAAACAATTTTCCGCAATGAAAACCACGACCTTGACGTGGAGGTTTCCTCGCGCGGCCTTGTCGTACTCTTCCCGGAACCGGTCAACCCAAAGGCGGAGACCATCCTCGCCACACACGGGCTGATCATTGCCAGCCACACCGCTCGCCAGTTTAAGGCGGATGAGGTTGACGCTGAGACGCTGATCCTGACGATGAATACAGTGCAGAAACGCCGCCTCGCGACTGATTTTTTTATCAACGACAATGTGTATACCCTTCCCGAATTTTCGGGGATTCACGGCGACGTGGATGATCCGTATGGGAGGGAGATCGCGGAATATGAAACATGTTACAACAAACTGCAGGAATTGATACAGAACGCGATATACCGTCTCCTTTACGGCAGGCTTCCGGATGTCATTAAACAGGACGAAGAATAACAATATAATATATCAAGGAGGAAAAAAAAGATGATAGCAATTGGCTGTGACCATGGCGGTTATGAATTAAAAAAGGAAATTTTAAAGCACCTTGAGGGGAGAGGTCTGGAATACAAGGATTTTGGAACAGACTCCACCGCTTCCTGCGATTACCCGGTCTTTGCCAAGGCAGTCGCAAACGCGGTTGTTTCCGGCGAATGCGAGACAGGTATTTTGATCTGCGGCACGGGCATCGGCATCTCGATCACTGCAAACAAGATCAAAGGCATCCGCTGTGCACTATGCCATGACTGCTTTTCCGCGGAAGCCACAAGGCTTCACAACAACGCGAACATCCTCGCGATGGGCGGGCGTATCGTAGGAGCGGGACTGGCGTTAAAAATCGTGGACACATTCCTCGATACTCCATTCTCCAATGACGAACGTCATATCCGGAGAATCTCGCAGATGGAGGATTAAACTACAGCAAAAAAGAAAGGCTTTGCCGGAACGGATCCGCGTGGCGGTTCCCTCCTGCAAAGCCTTTCTTTTTTCGTCCCCTCCCCGGAAGAACACTTCCATGCCTTTAAACCTTCACGACCTGATACCCTGCTGCCTTTCGCAGCCGGTTCATGATAGCTTCGCCCAGATGCCCGTCCGAAAAACTCTCGGAAAAAATAAACTCGACCCCCTCCTCATCAAAGCTCCGGAGTACATCAAATAAATGCGCCGCGATTGTTTCCTCTCTCTCCCGCATCCCGACGATCTTCACATTCGGGCAAGTGTACGCTGCACCCGATTCCTGTGCCGCAAGCACGGCACATGAAAACCCTCCCGCCGTCTTTTCTTCCACGGCACGGTTGACCGCCGCGGCCACAGCTTCCCGCTCCCCCTCATATATCACGAGTTTTCCTTTCGGGGCGTAATGCCGGTATTTCATCCCCGGTGCTTTCGCTGCGATCTCCTTTTGTGCGGTTCTCGCGACCACCGCCGGATCATATTCCATCTCCGGCAAAATGCCCAAAAAATCCTCTTTTGATAAAAACCCCGGCCGCAGGATCAAAGGCTTTTCCCCGGACAAATCAACGATTGTCGATTCCAGTCCGATCGTAGCCTCCCCGCCGTCCAATATCAGCCCGATCCTCCCCGCCAGATCTTCATAAACATGCTCCGCCCTCGTTGTGCTCGGTCTTCCGGAAGCATTCGCACTTGGTGCTGCCAGATACAGGCCAGATTCTTCAATCAACATACGCGCGACGGGATCCGACGGCATACGGATGGCGACCGTCGGCAATCCCCCCGTCGTTTGATCCGGCACGATGCTGCTTTTCTTCAAGATCATCGTCAGAGGTCCCGGCCAAAACCGGTCTGCCAGTTCCCATGCCGCCGCCGGGATATCCTTTGCCAGCACGGACAGCGCTTCCTTTGAGGAAATGTGGACAATCAGCGGATTATCCGAAGGCCTTCCCTTTGCCGCATAAATTTTTTCTGCTGCCGACGCATCCAGTGCATCTCCGCCAAGCCCGTATACCGTCTCGGTCGGAAACGCCACCAGACCGCCGGATCGCAAAATCTTTACCGCCTCCGTAAAATCCTCTTTTTTCAGTGCTTTTCTCTCTATTTTTTTTACTATCGTCTCCATCCGGTTCCTCATTTCTATATCATGGTGACTCATTATTGTTAAGTAAAATCACCTTCTTCAAAATGCTTTCTATGATATATATTTTCCAATACCGGCCGCCGTATGTCAAACTTCCTTACGCAGGATTTTTACAGTATTCGACAATACCAAGACAGATTGCCCATGCCATCTTATCCTGATATTCCTCCGTCACCAAAAGCTCCGCTTCCCTCGCGTTGCTCAAAAACCCACATTCCACGATGACCATCGGACAAGGGGATTTTTTGAGCAGATAGTAGCTCTCATTTGCCTTTGGCTCCCTGTGGTTTTCATCCGCGATCACCGTTTTGATCGTTGTCTGCAGGTACTGGGCAAGCAGCTTTCCCTCCGCAGAATTCCCAAAATAGAATACCTGCGCACCAAAGCTTGACTCCTGTGTAAAGCTGTTTTGGTGGATGCTTACGGCAAACTCCGGCTGCTTTTCCTCCATTGTGCGGATGCGGCTTTTCATATCCGCAGATTTTTTATTGGAATCCCCCTCCTTATAAAGGGCATCATCCGACTCCCTCGTCATATGTACCGTAAAACCTGCCGCCTCCAGATATCCACGCAGTTTCTGTGCGATGGAAAGATTGATGTCCTTCTCCTTCGCCCCGTTGACACCAACTTTTCCCGGATCAAACGCCCCGTGGCCGGCATCCAGGACAAGCACCCGCCCGTCCCCGTTAAAATCTCCCAGGGCTTCTTTCTGCTCCGGTGTAAGGACGGAAGCCTCTTGCTCTCCCGCTCCCTTCTCGTCCTGCCCTGTCACAATCTCCTTGCTTCCCTCCTTCGTCCCTCCGGCATCCACATCTTCTTTTGTAAACATCCTTAAGCATTTTCCCGCAAACAGGCAGGCAGCACAAAGGATCAATAGATACAGTCCGACTTTAAATTGCTTTGACATCTTTCGCAGGCCGGGAACGGCCTTCTCCTTTTTCGTCCATCCCTATCATTCTATGACGGCACAGAAAAGAAAATACGCAAAAAGCCTACTCGCCACCGCCCACAAAAACATCCCAGACATCTTCCGTCTCAAGCCCTAACCGCCAAGTCGCAATTCCCGCGAGTTCCGCCTGCCATACCCGCCGGGCTTTTTCGGACAGCGAGCGCGATTCCTCCAGCCATATCCGGTAATGCGCCCCATCCTTATCGTATTCCGCGTAATATTGGCAAGTCTCCTCATCCCATTCCGCTGCCGCGTCATTCTCCTCCAAGATCGCGGCAGCGTCCTTCATGCCCGGCGTGCGCTCCAGACCAAGTATCGTCACGCCATCCACCGTAGTCTCCTTCCAGAGCCTCGTATAAAACGGGAGTGCCACAACAATCTTCTCTGCCGGAACCATCTCCTTCGTATCCTTGATCGCATTCTCGACATAGGATATGGAGGAAACACTCCCCGCCTCGGCCGAACCGGCGTAATGCTCATCATACGCCATAATGATAACGTAATCCGCCAGCACTCCCTGCTCTGCGTAGTCGTAGTAGCGGTTATAACCTGCCGGGACATAATTATCAACCGAGAGCACGAGATTATTCCTGCGGCAGCTGACCGAAAGCTCACGCAAAAACTGGATGAAATGCGGCCCGGCCTCCACCGGAAGGCTCTCAAAATCTATATTAATACCGTCCAGCCCGCACGAGAGCGCGACGGAAACCAATTCTTTTTCCAAGCGCTCGCGCGACGTTGTGGAAGAAAGCACCTGAAAGCTGTCGATATTCTCACCAAAATTGTCCACCAGCCCCCAGACCTGCACCCCGAGGTCATGCGCTGTATTTACATAACCGGAATCGGCAAGTGATGAGATCGCCCCCTCGTTGCTCGCGATGGAAAACCAGGTCGGGGAAACCACGGTGACTCCCTTCGTTTTAGCGAGCAGTCCGGCAAGATTGCCATTTGCCGTAAGGTTTGTCACAACATGCCATGTCAGAAGGACTTCCTTTCCATCCGCTGCACTTGTATATACGGGCGCATCGAAGTCGCTCTCAACCTTCTCGTAATACCCCTCACTAACACATTTGTTAAGAACATATCCCCTCACACCATCCTGCGTCATCACAGTCAGGTATCCGTTTTTCTGCGAACCGCCCCCGTCTAAGAGCATAAGCTTTTCCCCTTCCGCCACTTCCCTTAAAATCGGGCTCTTCCGGTTTGCATCCGTGCGCAGTTGTGTCTTCTTCTTCACATCGGCAAAGAGATAATCCCCGTATACACTTGTGATCATGACACGCTGTACCTCACCGCTTGCCGCGTCCGCCCGGTACGCCTGATAGCGGATATCCGAATACTGATCCACAAAATCAAGCAGAAGAAAAATCCCGTCGGCCTGTTCGAGCACAACCGGATACGACGTAACCTGCTTTTCCCCGTTGATCTCAAGACTGGCATCGCCGACCCAAGCCTTGATCACCTGCGTCGGAGTCGTATAGATCAAAACCTGCTCCCCGCTGTCCCAGTAGAATCTTTTATTAAAACGATTAACTACCGTATCAAAGTCCACATAAATCTGGCCGTCCGATAAGAGCGCATTTCTCTCATAAATTTTATCGTCCAGTATGACCAGCACTTCGCCCGCCGGAACTTTATAGTAGTCCGCAAGGCTCATCGTTTCTTTCCCCGGTGAAAGATATCTCACCAAAGCGATCCCCCCAATAACAAGAATCAATATTATGACAAGGACAGTCCCTATGACTGCCTGTTTTGCATGCTTTTCCATGTACGGCACCTCTTTTTCTCCAAAATAGCAGTTTTTTTCCGCTGCCCCCTAGTATAACACATAATGCCGTGAATTCCAACAAAATTTATTATAAAACGGCGGGCGGACTACGCTATGCGGTTGTATTGAGGGTACGCACGCGAAAGCACAATCCTTTGCGGTTTGATGCATGATCGGTGCAGCACTGTTAACAGTTACTTTTTGATAAGGAGATTTTGCTGTGAGACATTTCCCCCGGATCGTTTTTTCTTAACCATCCCGCCATAAACCCGGCATCTTACCGCTGCTCTGCCCGCCGTTATATTATTAGATATCCATTTTTTCAATAAGCCTTTGCGCTTCCTTGGACAGATGAAGCAGATTTTCCTCCGCCCCAAGCCCGTATACCTTGATGTTTTGCTTTTTTCCATTCACCCGCAGGGTAAGTATTTCTTCCCTGCCAGACCACGCATGATTTTTCAAAAAACGCCAATCCTGCATCCCCCGCAGGCAAATGCGCTCCCTCACCTCCTTTGCCCCCAAAAAATCCGCCCACTCCCCGCGGTAAAATACCCCTCCGCTGCCGACCGCGATATACTGATCGCAGGAAAACAACAGGTCATACCTGCAGCAACTCCCGCTTCCGGCATCGTACACAATGTAATCCGCCGCGTCCGTCCCCTCTTCTGCAGCATCGCACCGATAGATACAGCGTCTCATGCGGAAACTTTCTTCCCCGCAACGCCCGAACAGATACTTCTCAAGCTGCCGGAAAGAAGCTTTTCCATCCCCTTCCAAAACAACCGTTTTCTTCCGTCTGCATCCAGCCAGGTACAGTGCGAGCATATGGCTCACATGCGTTGCCCCCGCTCCCGTATGGATGCCGCATACACCAATTCTTATGGTCTTTTTAACTTTTCTCATATTCTTGGCGCATTGGCACACCCGTCACAGTGCACACCATTCCATGATCTCCGCCATCAACGCCTGCATCACCTCCTTTTCTGAATCACTCTCCAACCCGTTGATAAAAGGCACACGGCGGCAGGAAATCCCGGATAAACGGCGCGAGAACGCGCGGAAACGCTTTGGGGAACTGCCGGAAACCAGCAGCAACAGCCTCTTCTCCCGTCCGGACAGCCTTGCCAGCCCCCGCCATGTATTTTCAAGTTCCCACTCCTTGTCGCCCGCAAAAAACAGGCAGACATCCGCGTGTGCAAATCCCTCCAGATTTTCCGCGGTCAGCACGCCAAAATCCGCAAGGATTAAGGAATATCCACACTCTTTGTAATACTGGGTTTCGTTCTCCACCGAATAACCGCCCGCCGCGCCGCGCCCGATTCCGCCGCGGCACTCTGCAACCGGAATCCCGTGGTACAAAAAACAGCCATCCCCCCTCCTCTTTTTTGCTTTGCCATAAATCTGTTCTGCCATAGCCGTCTCATTGCATTCCAGATACAGTACCCGCTCCCCATGCCTTTTGGCAAAAGCGGCATACAGAAGTGCAAAATGGCTCACACCCATGCGCCTCCCGCTCCCTGCCAGACCGACAACACAGTTTATCCTGTGTATGCCGGCATGTTTTGCGATTCCCTCCAGTGCCTTTTTCATGGCATCCGCCGTCCGGTAACGATCCACGGGTTTCTCGCGGCATGCCTTTCTGGCTACCGCGTCCAGCATTTTGCGTCCCCGTCTTTTCAACTCCCCTTCCCCGCTTGCAGAAATCATAAATGCCAGCAGTTTCCCCGCACTGTAAATATCACTCCGCACATCCGCGTCCCCACGGTAACATTCCGGCGCGGCATAGCCCGGTGTCCCCGTCAATGCCGTCCCTCCGTCTCCCGCACCTTTGCACAGTGCGCTCCCGAAATCAATCAGGCACAATTTCCCGTCATGAACCAGCAGATTATCCGGTTTCAAATCAAGATGCAAAAGTGGTGGTGTCCTGCCATGCAGATAAGTAAGCAGATCACATAATTGTATCATTAGGCTTATGATTTCTTCTTTTTTGGAATTTCCCGACAGATAATAAGAAGTTAAAGATTCTCCCTGAATATATTCCTCGACAATGCTAAAGCCCTCTTCCTCCTCCTCGATATCGTATATCTTCGGAATCCCGGAATGCTGTAGCTGCTTTAGCGACTCTGCCTCCCCAAGTATGGCATTTCTCCCCTGAACGCTCCCGCGGATCGTCTTGATGACACAAAGCCTTCCCAGCCTGACATGCTCCGCCAGATACACGGCGGTGCCGCCGCGCTGTTTTAAAGTACGCACCAGACGGTATTTGTTAGTCCAATCCCCATCCCCCCTTTCCGCTGACATAATCATTATAAAAGCCCATGTGCAAAGATGCAAGAAAAAACACTTATCCCGCATGTAGAATCTGCCCCCCAAAATTCGGTCATTATTCCCACGCAAATATGTCGTACATTCCCGTTTTCCCAGTCTTTTACTGACACAAAATTCACAAATATTCTATTGACTTATAGGCACTTTTCCATTATACTTTGAATACAAATAGGATACCTACACATGCGGAACTTGATACAGCATGCGCCCGCACAGCCCCGGAAGGAGTTGCTGGCAGCGGTGCAGACAGGAACTACTTCCCTGCACGAGGGGCTGGCAGGGCACATGCGGAACTTTCAATAGGGAGGTGTGATTTCATGAAGATAGAAAAGATCAGCGAGACGCAAATCCGCTGCACATTAAATAAAAACGACCTTGCCGACCGGCATCTCCGCATCAGCGAGCTTGCCTACGGAAGTGAGAAAGCAAAAGCGCTGTTTCGCGATATGATGCAGCAGGCATCCACGGAATTCGGCTTTGACGCGGATAATATCCCGCTGATGATCGAGGCCATCCCGGTATCACCCGACTGCCTTATCCTTGTTATCACAAAGGTGGAAGACCCGGACGAACTTGACACCCGCTTCTCCAACTTCACGTTGGATGAGGACGAGGAGGAGGAAGAGGCGGACGATTTCATGACTCAGGAAGAGCGCGCGACGGCTGACCAGATTCTGCAGTGTTTTGAACAGCTGAATGAACTGCTCTCCCGCAAAGCGGCGGCGGATGAGCCATTAAAACTCCCGGATTTCTTGATGAAAAAGAAAAATAATACCGCGGAAACCGACCGGAATCCGGAGAATGAGGGCGAGTCGGCAAAAAAGGTGATCTACTCGTTCCGTTTTAGCTCCCTCGGCGAAGTAACCGCCCTGGCAGGAGTGATTGCACCGTTCTACCGCGGTGAAAATACACTGTACAAAAACCAGTCCGACGCGTCCTACCATCTCGTGCTCCATATGTCGGAGCACCGTCCGGACGAATTTAACAAAATCTGCAACATCACTTCCGAATACGGCACGCAGGAGCGCTTCGGCGCAGCGACCGCCTCGTATTTTGACGAGCATATGGAATGCATTGTCCGGGATCAGGCTGTTCAGATGCTTGAAAAATTAAGTTAAATGCAAATCGCTATGCGGTGTTTGGAATTACCCGCATAGCGATTTCTTTTTCCCTATTCCGCACTCAGGAACTGATTGATATCGTTTACCAACCGATCCGCATCAATGCCGTGCACGAACGCTGCCTCCACAAGCGTCTCCCCCTGGGCGGACGGGCAGCCGATGCAATGCATCCCCGCGTCCATCAGGATCGGGATAATATTTTGGTCGATCTGGATGATCTGGGCAATCGTCATGTCCTTGGTTATTTTCATAATATACCTCCGTTCTTTGTTTGGTCTTCAATCCTGCCTGCGCATACCGCAGAGAAATGCGGCACCGCATTTTCGAGAAGCCGAAACACATTGTTTCAGACTTTCTTTCTACAGTATAGATTATCCCGTGAATTTCGTCAAGCTATACCCACCCTATTTTCATATTCGGGCCAAACGTCCGAAATTGCAGCTTTCTCAATTATACATAAAAGCTTTATAATTTTCTTCTTGTATTATTGAGCGTTTTGGAGTAAAATGAAGAAAACCATAAAGGAGGTATATAGCGATGGCATATAAGATCAATGACGGCTGTGTAAGCTGTGGCGCATGCGCAGGCCAGTGCCCTGCAGGTGCGATCAAGGAGGGCGAGACCCACTACGAGATTGACGCTGATGCATGCCTTGACTGTGGCGCATGCGCAGGTGTTTGCCCGACCGGCTCTATCGAGGAGGCGTAAATACAATCCCCTTGCACATCGACACAGGGAAAAAAGAACCACAAATGAAATCCGCCGCGATCTCATTTGTGGTTCTTTTTGTTTTGGGCTTGTCCGAAGCCATGACTTATATCCGCACCTTCCCGTTTTTCTTAAAGAATTTACTTTCCCTGCGTCCGCCGCATTCTTTTGCGACTGCTGCCTGTTTCTGCCCAAGCTGGTACTCACGCAGTGTCCGGTCAAGCTGTTTGAAGTGTTCCTCCTGCAGCATCTCCCGCCTGCGCATATGGTATTCCACTTCCCTGGAAACCGAAGACGTTATGGTTTCCGTCAATTCCTTGTTATTTTCACGCATTACATCCATAATTATCTCATTCATAATCCTCCTAAACTGCCGCATCCTCTCGGCATTGTCCGAAACTGTGACCGGTGTTGTTTCTGCCTTACTTTCCCGAAGCTCGCTTTTTGTGGATACTACGGCATTCGCCGGCCTATCCTGCCGCCCGGAAACCTGCGCCGTGTCCTCTGGTTTGCGCGCTTCTTTTGCATTTTCGGCCAGCATGTTGCTCACCAGCTTGTCCGCCTGTGTACCGCTGCCAAGCTGCGTCAGCCGGCGGTCTGCCGTACCCGCATTCGCTGCCCTTCCCACTTTCTCTTTTTTCTGTGCCGCACTTTCTGCTTTCCACACTGCCGCCGGTCTGTCCGGTTTGCCGGTTTCCTGTGCGGCCACATTCCACCCGCCTGACCTGCCTGGCTCCTGCGCCGCTGCCTGCTGCCTTGCCGCATCGGCTTCCCCTGCGGCCGTCTGTGTCCCACGGCCAGCCGGCGATTCCGTTTCCTGTACCGTCATATGCTTGTACTGTCCGGCTGACCCGTTTGCCCCTCCCACGGGAACTTTTTCCTTGCCATCCGGACGGACGGTATTTTCCACCGCCGTGCGCGGTTCCTGCGGGGACTGCCCGCCTGCGTTCCCCGCATCCGCCTGTGTCCCACGGCCAGCCGGCGGTTCCGCGTTTCCCGCGGCTACACGCGTTTCCCGGGCGGATACCTCCTCCGCATCTCCTGCCCTGTCTGCCTTCTGTCCGTTTACCCTGCCCGCGGCTTTCCATGCACCCTCATCGGCACCGGCTGTCAGTTGTGCACTCCCGGATGCCCCGTCGGCATCCTCCTGCCCCTGCCCGGAATAGTTTTTCAACTCCGCCTCACGCTGTAAGCGCAGCTCCTCGCGGCTGACCGCCAGTTCCAACCGGTCACGCAATTCCAGGAGCCGCCGTTGCGGCAGCTGCATGGTCTTGTCCACCTCGGGCAGCAAGATTTTGATTGACTTTAATTGAAACCCTTTTTCTTTTAAATATTTTACGCCGCGCATCATCTGGATGTCTTCCTCCCGATAATAGCGGTGCCCCATCTCATTTCTCGGTATCTCTGTCCCCAGCTCTTCCTCCCAATAGCGCAGCACATGCGGCTCGACATTGATCTTTTTCGCCGCATCCGAAATCATATAGCGTATTTCCTTCATTCAAAACCTCCCCTGTTGCCGTCCTTGATATGTAAATATTTACCATTTATCACCATTTTATCATGCATGTCCATTTTTTCAAGCGCGGTATGCCAATTTACTTAAGTTTTGGTTGACTTAATTCTAGTCCGGATGCCATAATTCGAGGAACAGATCAGGAAAACGGCACCAAAAAAACAGGACTGCGATATTACAGTCCCGTCCAAAATCAATATTACAATATCCCTGCCGCCAGACCAAGCTCCCGCGCACGTGCAGTCTGCGCCTGCTCGGCAAAACGCCGCTCCCTGACCCGCCCTTCGTCAATAAGCGTATAACCATCAAAGAAGACCCACTTAACATTTACTTTTTCAAAATCGGTTTCTCCTCCTGCCGTTCTGCCCGCAAAACAAACAGCCTCCTCTTTAAAAACAATAGGGGGCTGCCGCAAAAATCAGATTTCCGCACAAAATACGGTATTTTAACAAACCGGATGGATTTTGCTGCGGAATATCTGCGATTTGCAACAGCCCCTCATTTGTATCCGGCAGGACGCTTATCGGAAAACTATCCGACAACCCGCATCATCCGGTTTCAAGCTTTTTTTACAAAAAAGATCTGCAATGCATGGTACAAGTCCAACTGCCATGCTTTCATATCATGTACCCCGCCCAGTATCGTGAAGAAATCATAATTCTCCCCGCGCACGAGCTGCGGGCAGAGCTTTTCCACCCGCTCCATCACTTCCTTATGCTCCGCATAGGCAATGTCCTTGTCCCCATTGCAGCAGAAAAGATAATCAAGCGGGAGCCCTCGTTTTTCCGCGTCCGCCAAAGCCCCCTGTAAACGTACGACCTCCTCATCGCGGCTGCCGTTTGGCCCGCAGCAGCCGGAGAACGGCCCATACCACGAAAACAGATCAAAATTGTGGTAAATCGCTGCCCGGTACGTTGTCATAGAACCCAGCGAAAGCCCCGCAAACGCGCGGTGTTCCCGCGTCTTCACCAGGTTTTCCTCTGATACATCCCCACCGGCAAAAGTGGAAAATGTTTTCTCAACTGCCGGGATCAAATCGCGGCGCAGTTCATGGCAAAAATGCTCCGCCATGTATTCTGCCTCCTTATCCTTCTCCTCGCCGCGGTAGTAGGTCGGGGCGACAATGATGCACGGCTCGCATATCTTTTTCGCAATCATATTGTCAAGGATCGTGGCGGTTTCCGGGAAAGTCTTGAACCACCAGTCTTCGTTGACGAAAGCCCCGTGCATCAAATAGAGCACATTATACTGTCTCTCTGCATCGTAGCCATACGGCAGGTACACCCACGCGCCCTTGTGCAGCGGGTGGTCATCCCCCTCATCGTAGGTTCTTGTGTCGTACTCAAAGCGCCTTACCTCGCCGCGGTACGGAGTGTCAAGAAGCATGTCGTCCGGCATTTCGTTTAAGTATTTCATTGGGATAAACTCCTTTCCATTATTTTTCAAATGTTGGCAGAAGACTTTGGTAATGTCGTTTCTTTTCCAAAAACTGCTTAAAGCTCTTCTATTTTAATATTTGATACCCTTCCTGTCAGTAACTACAGCCGATTCCCTTCCCGGAACAGATCCCTTTTTTCCGCCTTTCCGCAAAAGCCCTCTCACACTCTCTCCAAATTCACAAACTTCGTGTACTCCGCCTGCCACCCAAGCTTCACCGTCCCCGTCGGGCCGTTCCTCTGCTTGGCGATGATGATCTCCGTGATCCCCGCCTCCGGTGACTCCTTATTATAGTATTCGTCGCGGTAAATAAACATCACCACGTCCGCATCCTGCTCAATCGCGCCGGACTCGCGGAGATCGGAGAGCATCGGGCGTTTGTCGTCACGCTTTTCCACCGCACGGCTCAGCTGTGAAAGCGCGATGACCGGGCAGTTGATCTCGCGCGCCAACGCCTTTAATGATCTTGATATCTCCGAAATCTCCTGCTGCCTCGACTCGGAGCGTCCCGATGCCGACATTAACTGCAGGTAGTCGATGATGACAAGACCCAGATTATGTTCCAGTTTAAATTTCCTGCATTTAGAGCGCAATTCTGTTATCGAAATGCCCGGCGTGTCGTCGATGATCAGCCCTGACTCCCCGATGACACGCGCGCCCTCCATCAGGTTGGCCCAGTCCGAATCCTCCAGATTCCCCGTTCGCAATACCTGCGCATCCACCCGCGAATTCATTGACAATAAGCGGTTGACCAGCTGCGTCTTTGACATCTCAAGGCTGAAGATCGCGGTCGTGATCTTATTTCTTACCGCAATATGGTCCGCAAGGTTTAACACAAACGCGGTCTTCCCCATGGAAGGGCGCGCCGCAAGCAAAACCAGATCGGAGGACTGCAGGCCCGCCGTCTTGTAATCCAGGTCATAAAAACCCGTTGCGATCCCCGTGACACTGCCTTTGTTGCGCGATGCCGCCTCAATATTGTCAAGGGATTGTATGACAATGTCGCGGATGCTCACAAACTCCGAGGATCCGCGCCGCTGCACAATGTCGAACACTTTTTTTTCCGCGCCGGAAAGGATGTCGTCCAGTTTTTCCTTGTCCAGATAGCATTCGTTGCTGATGCCCTCCGTCACCCGGATCAAGTTGCGCAGCACTGCCTTATCCCGGACGATCTGCGCGTAATAGCGCACATTGGCCGAGGTCGGCACAACCCGGATCAGGTTCGCCAGAAATTCGATGCTGTAAAGCTCCTGCGGAACCTCTTTTTCCTTGAGCTTGTCGCGCAATGTCACCAGATCAACCGGCTTTGCATCCGAAAAAAGCTCCGTGACCGCCTCGAACAGGATGCCGTACTGTTTCCCGTAAAAATCCTCCGCCGTTACGATCTCCATCGCCGTCACGATCGCCTCTTTGTCCATGATCATCGAACCAATGACCGACTGTTCTGCCTCCTCGCTGTGCGGCATCACCTTCTTGATCAGCGCTTCATCCATAATATCTCCCCGCCATTCCTCCGCACCATGCGGCCTGCATCCAAATTCCCTACATCTCTTCGATACGCACCTTTAACTCCGCCGTCACCTTCGGGTGCAGCTTGAGGGGAACCGTGAATGTGCCTAGATTCCGCAGCGGCTCCGCGAGCACGAGTTTCTTCTTGTCAATATCAAGGGCAAGCTGATCCTTCAACGCCTGCGCAATCTCCTTGGTCGAAACGGAACCGAATGTCCTGCCGCCCTCCCCCGTCTTGATTTTGAGCGTGATGCTCTTTTGCGCGATGGAAGCCGCAAGTGCCTGCGCCTCCTCGAGCACCTCCTGTGCGCGCTTTGCTTCTGCTGCTTTCTGTAATTTCAGATCGTTCAGGTTCTTCGGTGTCGCCTCAAGCCCGAGTTTCTTCGGCAGGATAAAATTTCTCGCATAACCGTCGCTCACCTTTACAAGATCGCCTTTTTTCCCGAGGGATTTCACATCTTCCAATAAAATAACATCCATGATAATTCTCCTTTGATATTTAATTCTCTGTGCAATAGCTCTGTGAGCGAAAGACCTCTCTATACCAAATCTCCGCGCACGAAATTTGCCCTGCACTTACATTTCCTTATTGCCCTGCTGTAATTCCGCAATCACGCCCTTGACGCGTTTGATGGCTTCTTCCAGCGTGCAATCCTTAAACTGCCCACCCGCCATATTGTAATGCCCGCCGCCGCCGCACCGGTTCATGATGATCTCGACATTGACTTCGCCCATCGACCGCGCACTGACATGGATAAAGCCCTCGCACGGCGTAAACACGAAGGATGCCTTCACCCCCTCAAGGTCAAGCAGGTCGTTTGCCACCTGCGCGCCAACCTCCGTTGGGCTCTCGTCCGGATCCTTGAAGTTAAAATCATTGACCGCAAAACTATAAATTCCCTTGTATGTCTCCGCCGAGTTGATGATGCGCGCCTTCTCGTAAAGACTGCTCTTATCCTTGCGGAAACATTTCCTCACGCGGGTCATATCAGCACCCCGGCGCTTTAGATATGCCGCCGCGCCAAACGTGCGAACGCCGGTTTTCGTGATAAAGCTGTTTGTGTCAAGCAGGATCCCGGCATATAAAGCGTCAGCATCGTCACCGTTGATCTGTAAGATACGCTCCGCCTGCTGCCGCTTCCCGGTCTCCTCCAGGTGCTGGAGCATCTCTGTGATCAGCTCGCAGGTTGACGACGCGTAGGACTCCGAGTACGTTACGCGCGCATTGATCGGGTTCGTCTCGCGGTGATGGTCGATCACGACGATATTGCCCGCTTTTTGCACAAGGGACGGCCATTCGGTGCGGTCTTCGTTGTTCACGTCCACCACAATCAGCAACGTGCCGCCGTTGATGCGCCGGTCTGCCTCACTGCCGTTGATGAACATCCCTTCCTCATAGCTTCTGCCCGCCTTGTACTGCTCCAGGATCATCGCCACGGTCTTCATCGCCTCATTGAGTACAATATTCACTTTGTCGGTATAGAAACGCGCGATTTTGTACATGCCGATCGTCGCACCGAAGGAATCCGCATCCCCTCTCGAATGCCCCATGATCAGTACATTTTCCGCCGTCCTGATCTGGTCGCAGATGGCTTCCGTCTTTACGCGGGAACGCACCTTGTTGTTCTTTTCCGCCGACTCACTGTTGCCGCCGTAGAAGGAAAAGCCGCCCCGGTCTTTGTTTTCACCGTGGACGACCACCTGGTCGCCGCCGCGCTCCAATGCCCGGTTGATCGCTTCCTTCGCCATCTCAAACGCCGCGAGGAAGGAATATTTATTCTCTCCGCTATCATCATTATCGCACAGCGCAATACCGATGCTGATCGTGATGTCGACCGTGTTCCCGATATGCAGGGAGCGTACCTCCTCCACGATACCAAATTTGTCTTTCTTCATATCCGTGAGGTATTTTTTCTGGAAAAGGATCAAAAATTTGTCCTTTTCGGTCTTCTTCACGACCGCATCGTAATTCTTCATATACTGGTTGATCTTGCGCTCCACAAGTGCCGGGAGCAGGGATCCGTTCACCTCGTTGATGCCCTCCAGGGCTTCCTCGTAATTATCAATATAGATCAGGCCGATTGCAAGGCAGCGCTCCTCGTTCTGCACGCGCAGGCGGTTCTTTTCCGTCTCATCGTACACGACCAGCGAAATGATCTCGCCCTTTCCCTCCGCACCGCCCTCCTCCTGTTCTTCCAGGGCAACGCTCTGCAGCAGCAGCTGGTAGCGGCGGTGTCGGTCGTTGTCGTCCACGGTCATCTCCATCTCGTCACCGCAGCCCTCCAGTACCTGACGTGTCACCCACGGAAAAAATTCCTCAATCTGGCAGTGTGTCCGGAACTTCATGCCGGTCGTCTCCCGGAATTTGTCGTTCGCCCAGAGCACAAAACCGTCCCGGTCAAGCATCGCGTAGGGAACCTGCAGGTCAAGCAGCATCTTGCGCTGCACCTGGTTGAACTGGAAGCCGAACTCCGTCAGCTGTTTCATGATCTTGCGGTTTTTGTGGAAAAAAAGCGCCAGCAGTATCACCAGATCGACCGCCGTAAATATCAGCCCGATGTAGAGCACTTTGGGTTCCGCCGCGTAGATACAGACATCCATCGCAATCATCAGGAAAAAAAGGTATAACGACCACCGCATATAGGCATTCACTGTACGCATCATTTTTAATGATTTTTCCAAAGTTTCCACCTCTTTCCCTTCCGTCCCACCGTGTCTGCATTATACGACATTATACCATGTCCTCCGGACAGGTTCCCTCCGGGGGTGGCCCACAGTCCGCTTAGGTAGATGTCCTCCTTCGTCGGACGCGGACTGGCGCAGGTATAATGTCTAGCGACATTATACCATGTCCTCCGGACAGGTTCCCTCCGGGGGTGGCTCACAGTCCGCTTAGGCAGATGTCCTCCTTCGTCGGACGCGGACTGGCGCAGGTATAATGTCTAGCGACATTATACCATCTTTTATGAAATTGATAAAGACTTTTCTTGCATTCTATGCAAATATTCCATATAATAAAGTCAAAATTAGAGGGAATTGCCGGTCATGCCCATTCTTGCGGGGCAGATTTTTAAAGCATTCCCGGAAAACAGGACGAGGAGATATCACGATGGAATCCATACAGGTGAAAGCCTATGCAAAAATAAATCTTGGTCTCGACGTTTTGCACAAACGCCCGGACGGCTACCACGAAGTGCGCATGGTCATGCAGACGATCCGCCTTTTCGACAAGTTAACAATAAAGATGACACACACTCCGGGAATCGCGATCAAAACGAATCTTTCCTACCTTCCCTGCGACGAAAACAACCTGATCTACCGCGCCGCCTCACTCTTTTTTAAGGCAACCAACGAAAAACCCGGCATCCATGTCACACTTGACAAACATATCCCGGTTGCCGCAGGCCTTGCCGGCGGAAGCAGCGATGCCGCGGCGACGCTCACGGCATTGAACGAACTCTACCATACCGGCTTTTCCCTTGCCGAACTCCAGGAATTCGGTGTACGCCTCGGCGCGGATGTCCCGTACTGCCTGCTGCAGGGTGCTGCGCTCTCCGAGGGCATCGGCGAGCTCCTCACCCCCCTGCCTGCACCGCCATCCGCCTACTGTCTAATCGTCAAACCACCCATTTCCGTTTCAACGCGCTATGTGTATGAGCACCTCGCGCTTGATACCGCACCGCACCCGGACATTGACGCGCTGCTTTCCGCACTTGCCGCAGGCAGCCTGCCCGCACTCGCCGCGGCTCTCGGCAATACGCTGGAATCCGTGACAATCCCGCTGCACCCGGAGATTGCAAAAATCAAGCAACAGCTCGTTGATCTCGGCGCACTCGGCGCGCTGATGAGCGGCAGCGGCCCGACCGTATTCGCCCTTTTTTCCGACCGCCAGACCGCGGAGCATGCCTTTTACCACTTCAAAATCAGCGAGTATGGGCGGCAGACTTACCTGACCGGCTTTTGGAACCGCTAGGGAAGTGCGAGGCCCAACCACCATAACCTTATAGGTTCGCGGTGAACCGCAGAAAATTGCAAAAAATATCCGTGTTTTTTGGCACAGCCCCGCATAAAGAAAGCTTTCACGGATATTTCCCCGAATCCTATGAATAAAATCCACACCCTCCTCATATATATTACCGTGAAACTATATTTTCGGGAAACTGAGGAGGGATTTTTCTTGGAGCTTATAAAAAAGAACATTCATATGAATAAACTAAAATGCAAAAGCAGCCTGCAGCTGAACTTAAACGACGACATCAACGTGCCGGATACCAAGCCTGACATTGCCACAATCATGAAAATCTCCGGCGAGACCGCCTGGGAAGAACAGAAGATCCTTTCCGGCAAACTTTACCTGAAAGGCTCCCTTTCGTTCTGCCTGCTGTACTTAAGTGCCGAGGACGACCACCGCATCCACTCAATCTTCGGAAAACTCCCGATTGAGGAGACAATCCACCTTGAGGCGGATTGCAGCACGGAGAACACCACCCTGCGCACTGTCCTGGAAGACCTGAGCGCCAATTTCATCAATTCCCGCAAAGTCAGCATCAAGTCACTGCTCTCCCTGGCCGTCACGGCGGAAGAAATCTACGATGAACCTGCCTGCGTGGCGATCGAGAATAATATCCCGGTCTGCACCCGCACCGTGCCGCTGCAGCTCACAAGCCTTGCCGCCTGTAAGAAGGACTCGTACCGCCTGCGCGACGAGATCACACTGCCGTCCGCCAAAAGCAGCATGCATGAAATACTGTACCGCAATATTTCCCTGAAAAACATCGACATCCGCCTGCTGACCGACCAGTTCACGATCAAGGGTGATGCCGTTGTTTTCCTGCTGTATTCTGCCGAGGACGGGGAAGCCGCCGCGGAATATTATGAGAGTGAGCTCCCGTTCCATGCCACAATTGACTGCAACGGCTGCAGCGAGGCCATGACACCGGACATCAACCTTGTGATCACCGACAAAACTTTCGAGATCCGGCAGGACAGCGACGGGGAACCTAGGATCGTCAGCCTCGACCTTCTCATGGAAATCCAGATAAAAATTTATGAGGACAGTACGTTCCATGTGATCGAGGATGTATATTCCCCGTTCGCGACATTGACCCCGGTCTACCGCCCGGTCGTCTATGAAAATCTGCTCATGCACAATGCCAACAAAGTGCGCATCAACGACCGCGTAAAAATCAGTGACACGGCTCCGAAGATCATGCAGATCTGCCACGGGAGCGGCACGATACATATCGACAATACCTATCCTTCCGAGGACGGGCTGATGGCGGAGGGCAGCATTGAGGCGGATATTTTCTATATCACGCCGGAGGATAACCGGCCGATGTATGCCATGAAAGCTTCCGTCCCGTTCCAGCAGCTGATCGAGGTGCACGATCTTGGCCCGGATACGGTCTACACGGTCACGCCGGAACTAGAACAGCTCACCGTGCTTTCCAACGATTCGGATGAACTGGAAATCAAAGCCTCCATCCTTCTTAACAGCCTTGTGTTTGACCGTATCACCGCGCAGTTCATCACCGAGGTGAACGAAGAACCGCTCAATTACGAGGAACTGCTTGACCTTCCGGGTATGACCGGATATATTGTCAAGGAAAACGATGACCTCTGGTCAATCGCCAAATCGCACCATACCACATCCGAGTCCATTCTCGCCTTAAATGACCTGACGGACGAAAACCTGACGGCAGGAACCCATCTTCTTTTGTTGAAAGAGGTGTTGATCTGAAACAGAATTTCCTCAAAAAAAGCGCACGGCAGGGGTTTCCCCTGCCTGTTTGCGATAGCGTCGCTTACGGAAATCCGGAAGCGACAGCGATACACTGCAGCACATATCCCCCGCTCATGCGGGGGATTTCTCGGTAAAGCTGTCGATCAGGTGTACGTGTCCACAGCCCCCTGCTTACACGGGGGATTTATGTTGCGGCAACAGTATCTTCCATGTGCACATTTACCCACATCGGTGTCCTGCGCATAAAAAACGGCAGTGTATGTCACTTGCATACACTGCCGCCTGCCTTATGTACTTTTACTCGGTTATCGTCTCGGCTGCATCGGTCGATGTGCTCTTCTTCCACTCGTTCATCTTCTCACGGGTTGCCTCAAGCGTCTTCTGGCAGATCTCCGGGAGTTCCCCGCCCCATGCTTTCGTCGCCTGCTTAAAGCCCTTCTCAACCGCCTTCATCATCTCATCCGCTTTCGACGGATCCCCGCCGGTCAGTGCTTTCGCAAACGATACCAGACGGTCCGAAGTCTGCTTTACGCCCCAGTAACCATCCTCCGAAATATCATCCTGTGCCTGCTTTCTGGTCGCCGCATCTACTTTTAGGGTGCCGTTTTTCAGCGCCATCAGATAATCCATTGAGCCGGTAATGGTCTGCCCCTGTTTCATCATCATCTTCTCGACAAGGGACTTCATCTGAGCCGTCCTCGCCTCCGCATCTGCCTTCAGCTTCTCAACCAGCGCGGTATTCGGCTTATAGGTCTTCTTCTCGGTATCATCACCCTTCTCATATACGGCGGCATCCGATTCTTTGACCTCACTGTTCACCGCATCATTCTTTACACTGTCATTTTTTACCGGCTCAGTCGCCGCAGGCTTCGTCACCGCACTCGTCTGGTTGTAGCTGTTCACATCATTTACTGCGCCCACACTCATCTTAATCACCATATCCCTTTCCTTTACCCATAGACGGGTAAAAATTGAAAAATCCGTTTTTCATCCCCGGGAACGCCCTCCGTGGCATCTATCCCAACAAAACAGGACTTTGCTATATCTTCTATATCGGCTTCCTGTGCCGATATGTTAACCCTGCCCATCCCAAAAATTCCATTTTTTTGTTAGGAGGTGTAATTCTTTCTTTTTTCTGAAGTTTTTCTTTCAATACTTAATAATTTTTTAATAATTTGTACATATTTCAGACATATCTGCAGAATATAATCAGTATCAGATAGTGAATAAACACTTTCTACTCCCACCCTATTATACTTCGGTAATTTGATTACCCGAGAAAAGCGCGGTCATTCCTACCGCGCTTTTTTCGTGCCCGGAAATATTTATATGCGCATCCTTGCTGCAATTATACATTTAATTTATAGGATAATTATTTTTCATATATATTACAGTTTCTTTTCCCCTATAAAAAATAAATTTAAAATTTATAATTTTGACGCAATTTAGACACATTTTCAAATTATAATCAAACTGGATTGTGTGAATAACACTTTCTACTCCCACCCTATTATACTTCGGTAATTTGATTACCCGGAAGAGCGCGGCCATTCCTGCCGCGCTCTTTTCGTTGTAATGATAATAAATATCTGACTTTTCCCGCGAACCAATCACCCTTCCGCCCCTTCCCATCCCAGCCATGAAGTCCACCGTGCCAAACTTTAGCCAGGGCAACAGGCCACACCGCCCAGGCGGCCAAACTTAAAATGAATCAGTCCCCAAGTAAAAATCCCTGCATATCGGCATTCCCGCGGGCATATACATTATTGAATGCTTACAATGCGCGTGCGCAGGAAAGAGGAACCATGCGGGACATATTCCGACGGATTGCTTTATGCCTTTGCTGCCTTTTCTGCCTGCCGGCCATCATGGGCTGCGGCGAACAAAGCGGCGAGATTACAAAAGTGAAAGATTTGGACTACACGGTTGTCGAGGAGGCTGACGTGCCGGAACAGCTCCTCACCCTGATCAACAAAAAGAAGCAGAACACATTCTGCCTGACCTACAAGAGCGAGGATGCCTACTACATCTGCCAGGGTTTCGGCACGCAGATGACAAGCGGCTACAGCATCGCGGTTGATGAACTTTTCCTCGGTTCCAACGCAATCTACATAAAAAATACATTGATCGGCCCTGGCAAAGATGAGCTTGTCACGCAAAATGCCACACATCCGTTCATCGTCGTAAAAATTGAACTGATGGATTATAATGTTGTGTTTGAGTGAGCGGAATCTGCCTGAAAAACACCAGAAAACACAAAAAAGTAAAAGGGCTGCGGCAAAATATGGTCCCTGTCAAATATGGCGGAAACCCGCCGGATTTCCAGGCATTCGCTACAGGAACACATATTTTGAGGCAGCCCCTCCCTCTTATCTCCGGTTTGCCGGTTCGATGTTCACCGCTTTGCCGCGGATTTTCACATTCTTCATCCCTTCCAGTACCTCGGCGGCATACTCCCTCGGCACTTCAACGAAAGTATATTTGTCAAACATGTCGATGCTTCCGATCAGTTTGCCCGGCATGCCGGTCTCCCCTGCGATCGCACCAAGGATGTCACCCGGACGGATATTGTTCTTTTTCCCCAGATTGATGAACAGGCGCACCATGCCTTCCTCTGCACCGGTATCGCCGAACTCCTCATAGTCGCGTTTCAGTTCGTCGGCATCCACACCCTCGCCCATCGCAAGCTTCAAGAACGCCGCCGCCATCTCAAACGTCGTGTACTCCGCCTCATTCGCACGGCTCTCGATCAATTCCTTCATCCGCGACAAGTCCTCGCTCTCGATCACTTGTTCCACATGGTCGAGTATCTTCTCCGCTTTCACTGACATGACATCCCCAAGCGACGGAACCGGCTGGAGCTTGATTTTCGTCTTGCAGTAACGCATGATATCTCGCAGCTTGTATACCTCACGACCGACCACCAGCGTGAACGCCCTGCCCGTGCGCCCTGCCCGCCCGGTACGTCCGATGCGGTGTACATAATACTCGTCATCCTGCGGCACATCGTAGTTAAAGACCGCCTCTACATCGTCCACGTCAATCCCACGCGCCGCCACATCGGTCGCCACAAGAATGTCCGTCTTGCCATTGCGGAACGAATTCATCACGCGGTCGCGCTGCTGCTGCTTGAGATCCCCGTGCAGCCCCTCCGCGAAATATCCGCGCGCCTGCAGCGCCGCCACAAGCTCGTCCACCTGCCGTTTCGTGTTGCAGAAGATCAGCGACAGCTTCGGCGCGTACATATCCAGAAGTCTTGTGAGCGTATCAAGCTTCGCTTTCGGGCGCACTTCATAATAATACTGCTCAATCTTCGGGACGGTCAGCTCCTTCTTCACGACGCGGATCTGTACGGCATTCTGCTGGTAAGTCCTTGCAATTTCCATGATCGGCTGTGGCATGGTCGCCGAAAATAACAGGGTCTGGCGCTCCTCCGGAACATCGCGCAGAATTGTCTCGATATCCTCCCGAAAACCCATATTCAACATCTCGTCCGCCTCGTCAAGTGCCACAAGTTTTACATGGTCAAACTTTACGGTCTTCCTCCTCATGTGATCCATCACACGCCCCGGTGTGCCAATCACAATCTGCGTCCCGGCTTTGAGCGCCTTGATCTGGCGCACGATTTCCTGCCCGCCGTAGATCGGTACGATCTTAACGCCGTGCAGAAACTTCGCGAATTTGTGCATCTCCTCGGACACTTGGATGGCAAGTTCCCTGGTCGGGCAGAGGATCACCGCCTGTAATGCCTTGTTTTTCGGGTCTATGCTCTGTAAGATCGGCAGCCCAAACGCCGCGGTCTTGCCTGTCCCGGTCTGTGCCTGTCCGATAATATCCTGCCCGGAGAGCACGACCGGGATAGCCTGCGCCTGAATCGGTGTCATCTCCTCAAACCCCATCTCTG
>CAMRSM010000050.1 GCA_947053345.1 uncultured Lachnospiraceae bacterium | reverse complement strand
CGCAATAGGGCTTGAAAAGGCTTGATTTTTAAGGCGTTGCAGACGCGAAAATCCATAGGGTAAGGGTTTTATACTACCTACCCACGAAAACGGCTTCTAAACGTCCACAGGCGAGTTTTGCGCCCCTTTCTTGCCCCGTTTCCCGCCGCACTAACAAGGGCTTGCGTCAATAACTCAAAAAAACACTTGACAAAACGCTTCATGCCCTGCCACGCGGTAATCCCCTTATTTTTTGCACGGAAATTTTAATTCACATCTTCATATGAAACCATTGCCGCGGCACAGAAATACCCGGTCGCGGCAATGGCTTAAAAAATGAACGTCAATTATTCTCTTTTATATCGCCGCCGCGGTACGCACAGAGCAGTTCATGCAGATCCCCGATGCGTTCGAGAAGTTCCGCCCCCTTATCCGTATCCGAAATATTCGCGCGGCTCTTTAGTTTCTCTACCACATGGATGGCCGGGGTCTGTCCGCTCATCCCGGAAACAAAAGGCTTGTGCTCCGCAAGACTTAGGCTGTGCGAATCATAGATCAGCGTATAGCCTGCGATCCCCGTCGTTTTCTGGTATGCCTTCGATATCCCCCCGTCAATGACAAACAGTTTTCCGTCCGCCTTGACCGGGCTCTCCCCGTCCTTGATCTTGACCGGGACATGCCCGTTGATGATGTGCCCCTTTTCCTCGTCGATCCCAAAATGACGGAGAATCTTTTTGCACATGCGGGCATCCTCCGAAAACTTGTAGTAATCGTTATATTGCTCCCTGCCGCATTCCTCATCCCCGATAAAATACTGCTCGAAAAAAGCCAGTTTATCCTTGCCGTAAAGAGGGGAACCTGCGCCGCACCAGAGATACCACATAAAGTCACGCTCGTAGTCCGCGCTGTCCTCCCTCGCGAAATAAGCCCGGTTCACCATCCGGTTAATCTCATCCAAAAGTTCCCTTCCGCAAAAACTTTGCCCGCCGATCACAACACCCGTAAATTCTCCCGAAGCATCCATCGGGATACAGCCGTGGAAGAGCAGATTCCCGTTGCAAACCTTGTAGGTGGAGCCCTTGGAGAGCAGGAACCGGATGTGCTTTTTCAGCTTCCCGCTGTGCTCAAAGGAATTGATCAGGATCTTCATCAGCTCCTTTTCCTCGCCGGAAAGCTCCGCGGGGTTCTCCGGATCCACTGTCGGGAAATAAGCATCCCGAAGCGTGTAGGTCCTGCCGTTTTCCGTCACTGTGCCGGAAGCAAAATTCACCCTTCCAAACAAATCCCGCGCCTGCATGTTCCATTCCGGATGGCGGCCGATCAGCTGCGATTCCAGCTTTAGCTGGATCACCGCAATCGCCTTGTGGATTTTTGCCGCCAGCTTCGCGTCGATCGGGTCATAAATATTATCGTCGTAGGTCTGCGGGTCATACAGGCGGCAGTCGTCCTCCTTGTAGACCTCGTTCGCAAAGACCGCCAGCGCCCTAAGGTTTAGGCCGTACCCGTCCTCCAACAGATCAAAATTATTGTATTTCACGGAAATGCGGATCACGTTCGCCACCAAGGCAGCATTCCCCGATGCTGCCCCGATCCACGAGATATCGTGGTTTCCCCACTGGATATCCACATCATGCATGGAAAGTAATTCATCCATGATGATATCCGGACGCGGCCCCCGGTCAAAAATGTCACCGATGATATGCAGCTTGTCGATCGCGAGGGAATGGATCAAATGGCAGAGGGAAATCACGAAACTGTCCACGATATCCGTCTCGATGATCGTGTGGATGATCTTTTCAAAGTAATAGTCTTTGTTCACATCGTCCGTGACATTCAACAGCTCATCTACAATATAGACCAGCCCCTTCGGTATCTTCTTGCGCACCCGTGAGCGCGTGTACTTTGCGGAAATCACCTCACAGACAAGGATCAGCCGGTAAATCGTCAGCCGCTTCCATTCGTCGGTGATCTCCCCGTTCTGCCGCAGGCGCTTGAGTTCCTTCTCCGGGTAATAGATCAGGTTTGCAAGTGCCTCGCGCTCCGCGCTCGCGACCGTCTTGCCAAGCGTCAGGTCGATCTTCCTGCGGATGATGCCCGAAGCACTTTTAATCATATAGAGGAATGCCTCGTACTCCCCGTGAAGGTCACTGAAAAAATATTCCGTCCCCTTCGGCAGGCTGCGGATTGCCGAGAGATTGACCATCTCGCCCGCCGCGCTTTCGATGTTCGGATATTCCTTTGCCAGAAGCCCTAAATATTTCTTGTCCATAAAATCTGCCCTTTGCCATTTTAAAAATCAAATTTCCCCCGCATATCTGGGAGCAGTTGCCTTCGGCGTTGTCTTTACCGCCGGAAACTCAATCTTGATGGATTCCCCCGGTACCGCCACCCCCCGGCTCCTCGTAACAGGCAGCTTCTGCCACGCCTGAAAACCGATGATCTCGCCATGCTTTAATACAATATTATGATAGATGATATGGTTCGTGATCGCAAACATAAAGTCGTCGAGCTCCTGCTCACCCGCGGTGCTGTTGAGCACCTCAATCTCATCGTAGCCGAACTGGCTCAACCCAAAAGTATAACTGCAGAGCCCCTTCTTTCCGTTATAGCGCCCCAGCCATATCAGATTCCGGACAGGGAATGCCCCGGCTCTTGCCATCCCGGCAAAATGCCTGTACTGTTCCGTCTGGTATACCGTCCCGTTCGCGTAAATCCCAAGCACGCCTCTCTGGCTGCAGCATGCCGCCACAGTCTTGACAAGCAGCATCCCGGCTTCCTGCGCCGAAAGCTTCCCGTGCATCACCGTCACCGACAAATAAGCGCGGTGGCGTTTGGCAATGTGGGCAGCATTCCGCCAAGTATGGTTTTTCCTCGCACTGTAATCCACTTCGTCCCCGGCAACCGGTTTCGGCACCAGTTCCACGGTGACCACTGCCCCCTGCCAACGCAGGATAAAGGAATTTTTATCCCCGGCCTCTGCCCGGCTGCTTTGCCCGGCTGGCGAATCCTTCCCGGCATCTTGCCCGCCCGGCTGGCCCACAAGCTTCCATTTTTCCTTTAATTCTTTTTTCAGCGCAACCGGATCCCAGTCTGCCTGTTCAAGAAGGACAAGATTCGTAAAATTGCCGGGCTTCTTTTTGTTTTCCTCCTCGACATGCGCCTGCTCCGCCCAATATTTTTGTACGCGTTTTACAAGCTGTGCGGCACGCTTTGACACATCCGCCTCCGCGTACTCTTCCTCCTCGCTGAATATATGTCCACAGTGCTCGAGCTTCTCACCCTCATATCCGCCGCAGACACCCAAAGTCCATTTTCCGGAAATCTGCTTCTTATACCGGAAAATGTAATAGCGCAGCCCCTGCAAATCAAATGTACATACATATTCGATTTGTGCCGGAGCCCTGCCAAGCTCCTGCGAGCCTGAAAGCCATTTGGCCATTTCCTGCTGTGCAGCATTTTTTTGTTCTGTACCCATGCCTCCACCTCCATGTTGCAGCTTTTTTTCCGATGTTGTCTTACCCAATAGTATAGCTCAAAATCTGCCCGTCTGCAATGGTTTTATTAGAGCATGGCCAAGCTGTTTTGTCACCCGTGATCGTATATGATATTTTACCGGCAAAAAAGAAGCACACAAATTTTTATCAAATCGGTGTGCTTCTTCCAAAATAATATCAGTCCTTCCAAATCTCTCCTTTTTTCAACCGCAACACCACATCTGCCTGCTTTGCAAGCTCCCCGGAATGCGTGACGACAACGACACATTTATTCATCTTATGTGCGCACTCTTTCAGGATCATCGTAATTTCCCCTGCCGTTTCCTCGTCAAGGCTCCCTGTCGGTTCATCGGCGAGAATCACCCTCGCGTCCGACGCTAACGCGCGGGCGATCGCGACGCGCTGCTGCTGCCCTCCGGAAAGCTTCTGCACGCACCTGCCGCACTCCTCCCCAGTCAGGCCGACACGCTCTAAAACCGGAAGTGGCGGCAGCTTCGAAGTCAGGGAAACATTTTCCTTTGGTGTAAGGTAGTCGATCAGGTTAAAATTCTGGAAAACGAATGCCACATGCTCCCTGCGGTGTTCGGCAAGGCCATCGCAGTTTAGTTCCTTCCCGCCATATAAAATCCGCCCTTCCACAGGAAAGTCAAGTCCCCCGAGCAATGAGAGCAGGGTTGTTTTCCCACACCCGGAAGGTCCCACGACCGCATACATCTTCCCTTCCTCAAACTCCGCGTCCGCGTTTTTCAGTATATTCCTCTTCCCGTCGTAAGAATACCGCACATCTCTTAATTCCATTACTGCCATGTATGTCCATCTCCTTATTTTATGTTCTGCATATCCCCTTCCGGCACCTGCGGCCTTGAATGGAGTTTTGATCGGGGCATATGCTGTATTAAATCCTGCAAACACCCTCAATTCATCCGCGCAAATATTTCCCTCGGCTTCATCCGCAGTACCGGAAGCCCTGCCGCCAGCACGGACAGGAAAATGATCCCAATCCCCGCCCCGTAGAGCAACCAGATCCCGGACACCGGTATATCCACCTCAATCTCCGTCAACGTCTCTTTCCGTTCAAAAACCGGTGCAAAATCACCGGAATCCACAATCGTAGAACCGTCCACCGAAGTCCCAAGTCCTTCCGCACCCCCTTCCTGCGCTTCTTTTGCCGCCGTATAGTCAAGGAGCCTCGCTCCCGCCGTCCGCGCCACGATCCCGCTTGTAAAGACAGAAAATGCAAATGCGAACACTGCGATAAAAACGGCTTCCGCCAAATACTGGCAGACAATATTTTTCCGGCTCATGCCGAGGGAGAGCAGGATGCCGCTCTCGTTCGCACGCTCCCTTACGCGTCCCGCGAGCACCAGATACAAAACCGCCGCTCCGACCACAATAACAAGAAGCACAAGGATGGAGACCAGACGGTCAACATTCGCAAGCGGCTTCATGACCGCGTCCGCATCACCTGTATCCGCGTCCACGACAAAATCCGTCGGGTCGATATCCGGCAGGGAATTCACCTTATTCACGATTTCAGGCAGTTTTGCTGGGTCATTTACATAAAAGTTGATCTTTTCATAGCCTTCCTGCAGAACTTCCGGGCGCACCCGCCCCACGACATCCATCGTCGTATAAAGCGCGTTGTCCATCGACCAGTTGGAAAGCATCGTGGAGCTTTTGGCCGTCGCATGGAACAGACCGACAACCTCGACTTCCACCCGTGTTTTCCCCACATCCTTCCCGGTCATGGAAGCCTTAAATTCCGACATGCGCAGTATCAGCTTATCCCCAAGCTTTAAGCCGTTGAGCTCTGCCAATTCCTTGGAGAGCATCACTTTGTCCGTGTCCTGATAGGTAATATGCCTTCCTTCCACAAGTTCCAGATATCCACCCGTAAAATAACTGTCAAATTCTGTGTTCGTATCAGCAAAAGCCGTAACAGTGGAGGCAAAATCACCGTAACTGCCAAGCAGCCCGCCAAGCCCCCCGTCATCCGTTTCCGATTCCAGAAGCGCCAGCACCTTCCCTTCTGCATTTGTTGCAACGACATAGGATGTCGCCCCGGCATTGTAGCCACGTATGCCATCCACCTTGTCCATAATCATTTCCGCCAGTTTCACGGAGAGCTGTTCACCCGTGTAAAACGACTGATAGCCGAAATCCCCGACTTTCTGTGACTTCCACTTGCTGGAATCGCTTGTGTTCTGCCGCATGGTAAAGATCCCGCCGAGCGCCTGCCGAACATTTAACTGTGCGGTCCGCACCGCGCTTTTTATGGCGATACCGGAAAGTACAAGCGTCGCGATAACGGTGAGCAGCAGGAACAGGACCGCGGTTTTTGCCCGCTTGCGCGTGACGTACAAAAAGGCTCTCTGAAATAGTGACATGCTAAAAAACCTCCATAATGTGAAATTGCATATGCCCATCCGCCGCCTCATGCAGGATTTCCGTTCCCATTCTCCCCCGCCGCGCCCCGGGCATTTGCTGTCTACCAATATAATCCCCTTCCGTTTCTTTTCGGTTTCCGTTTGATTTAATTTTGGTTTCGGCCAAAACCAAATTTCCCTCATTACAAAAAACAGAATCTTATCTTGCTTTTTTTCCAAATCCATGCTAAGGTTGAAATAACAACCCACACATAAAACATTATACCATTGACGATATCCACAACTGATTTCGTTTTCCGATTCCGTAAACGCGGTGATTTATGAGGATTCTTATATTCACTTTTCCGGTATTGCAAAATTATTAAATACCGTATGAAAGGCAACCATCTCTTGCTGTACCAGATAAACCCCGGCAAAAAAATGAAAAACATCTTTCAAAGGAACCACACGGCCGGAGAATAAAGGAGGATAATATGACGGATAGAGAAATTATGCAATATATAGACGATGGGGCGAATTATTACATCAGTTTATTCGGAGATGCCATACACATGGAAAAAGTTGAGAAAGAATTTTATACTTATATAAAACCAAAAGCAGGGGAAAAAGGAATCTCTTTCATTTATAATGTCCACATGGATGGTCTTCCCACAGAGCAGATCAAAATGCTGATTGAGGAAATGAAATCGATGCATATGCCGATTTGGCTTAGTTTGCTCGTATCCAATGAAGTTGCTTTCCTGTTTTCCGGGAAAGAACCAACCCATGTCCAAACAGAGCATGATGAGAATGACGAAATTTATATGGCAATGCTTCCGGAAGAGCAAAAGGAATACCGGGGAAATAACCATAAAATCATCCGGGTAAATTCAGCCGGGGAATTTGCATTGTGGGCACAAACCGTAAATAATATTTTTTCCGACGGGTATCCGGACATCCACCCGGTCAACCATTTTATCTGGTGTGAAAAAAGAGGAGTAAAATGTTATATCTTATACCATGATAACATCCCGGTTTCAGTCGCTGCCATCATGAACCACAACGGCGTTGCATCGCTCGAATTTGTCGGCACGATCCCCGAAATGCGCAAAAGGGGATTGGCAAAAGCAGTATGCGAAAAAGCCGTATATGACGCTTTTTCCGATGGCGCATCCATCCTTACAATCCGCGCAGTCAATACAGCGGTAGCAAGATTGTATCAATCCATTGGATTTAAGGCGTACAATTAGTTATGCAATTTGGGTTCTCAAAAAAATTTTAATGCAACGAATCTCTATACGCATCCCTGTGCAGAAAAAGAGGAAGATAGATGCCATGCCCCATCTACCTTCCTCTTTTTTGTTCTTTATTCGAGCTCCTTGAGCATCCTCTCCAACTCCTCCACCGACTTCTCCTTGAGCGCCTCATTCTGCTTGTTCGCAAGGATCTCCATAATTTTCTGCTTCTGCTCCTTGCGCTCCTTCATCAGCTCCACCGCTTTTTTCTCCTCCAATTTCACGGAAACAATGTATTTTATGATCCCGATTCTTACTGCCAGTTTTTCATCTTCCTCCGACTTCGTCTCCAAAAGGCTGTCCTCATGCGCCCGCTTCGCCTCTGCATTTAACAGCTTATAAATCTTGTCGAGTTCTGTAACCGGCAAATCCCACAAATCCTCAACCGTCGCTGAACCCTTGTACGGGAATCTCATCTTCCCACGGCTTGCCTTGATAAACATTTCCTCATTCTCCATTTTGCAACCTCCATCAAATTTTTTCTCTGATCAAAATTTCACCCGCATCACCCGCTCGCTCGCCCCCTTCACCTTCACGAGCACATCATTGTGCCGCGTCGCCGAAAATCCGAGCCCGGAGAGCTGATCCGGTGCATCCTCCACATGCATCCGGGAGCCAAGTGCCTCAAAAACCCGCTTATGCTCCATCAATTCCTCGGTCAAATACTCGTTGAACATCCCGTTCGGCATCTCATCATTCACACAATCCTTCAGCATAAAGAAATAATGCCGGTTCCCGATCCCCATTTGTTCATCCCAGTAATTCGGGGAATACATCACAACCGTCACCGGCACGAACTGGTTCGTTTTTACCCCCCATAATTCCCGCACGGAAGCATTCGACGGCAGCAGCTCTTTCATCGTGAAATTCTCCCCGTCAAACGTCACCTCCGCGACCATCACGTTCTCGTTCTGCCGCAATTCCTTCGCATAGTCAAACTGATAGATTTTCCCGTCAAATTCCACCTCCGCGCGGAACCCGTTCTTCCCGCCGCGGTTGGCATACTGGTGGACGAAAAACAAGTATTTTCCTTTTTCCATCCGTCCCTTGCCAGCCCAAGTGATATTTTCCACCGCCGGGTGGTTTTGCGCCGGGTTGATGATATCCACGTCAAGCTCGCCCCCCGTGTTAAGGCTTACCTTGTGGTTAAACATGATCTCCTCGCCGCCCGGCTCCTTGCAGTGCGCGTCAAGGTCGTTACGGTCCCAGTCCCCCATATCGTTCCACTGGATGGAAAAACGCAGGACACCGTCCACCGCGCCGCCCGCGGATTTTACATTCTGTTTGATATCGCTGTCTGCGATATTCCCAGAATACGCCCATGAGAAACCATTTTTCCATTTAAACATCGACGGCGCATCCGTATTTACCGGGGCGATCAGCGACACCAGATTGGCATGGTGCCTGTTCTCAACAAAAAGCTCCATTTCCCGCACCGTCGGCAGCACATTTTTCACAAAATTCTCCGCACCGATCTCTTCCACTCTGGAAAATTTCTTTACATCGACCGCAAGCTCCTTCCCCATCGCAGCAAACACATCGAGCGCGCCCGGAATCCGCGCTCTCGCGTCCCGGTTGGAAAAAAGGATATTGTTGATGGAAATATCGTCAAGCGTGGCAAAACGGCGCGCCAGTGACGGCATGTAGCCCAGTTCCTCAACTTTTTTCTTTGCATCCGAAAGCATCTTTTGGGTGAAGACCGCCTTCGGGCGCTTGTAATTGGCAGGTGCAACAATCTGCTCATATTTTTTCACTGCCTCATCCAAATCCATGCCCCCGCTCAGATTGATGAGCAGGGTGCCCATGCTGTGGTTGCGGATCCTCCCGACCGCCGCCCCCGCCGCAGCGGATTTCTCCCACAGGAAATTCTCCCTCTCCTTTTCGTCCGTGATCGCTTCATAGGCTCTCTGGTATCTTACAAATTGCATCAGGACAGCCTTCCATTCCTCCCCGCGGTAAAGGGAGTTCTGTGCGATCAGCTCCAGAACCGTCATAACGCTTTCCTGTGTAATGTCGGCCAGTGACCGCGCAAATACATTTTTCGTATCCCGGAACTCCCCTTTGATATCCGCCGGCGTGCGCCTTTTGTCCGAGACGAACCGGTCCGGCAGCTGCAGATAAAAATGCTCGTAGGTCTCCACCCGCCCGTCCGCGCGCTGCGCGAAGTTCTTTTCGGTGCCTGCCGTTTTTTCCCGGCTCACAAAAACGTCCCCCACGGCATGCTTTTTCAGATAAGCGGACAACGCATCCGCTACCGGCTGGAATGTCGTATCGCCGACCGAAAGATCCCATATGGTATGTATTTTGTTGTCCTTTATCGCGACGCAATTCCCGATTTTTTTGATAAAATGCCTGCAGCAGCTGCAATCGTGCTTCCTGCATTTCCGATAGATCTCGTTCGTCCCCTCTGGGAAGCTGTTAAGATAAAGGTTCCACAATTCATCCTTATCCACCGCCACTTCAAACAGATGCGGTGTGTCCTTAATCATTTTCGCAAAATGCTTCTGTAATGCCTGCCTAAACTCTGAAAATCCCATCTCGAATCCCCCTTTTTCCATAATCCACCGGCGCTGCAACTGCCAGAACCTGAAATTTCCCGGTTCCAAACTGCAGAACGCCCGGGTTCCCATGCTGCCAATCACTTGCTTTACGTGTCCTTGCAGGTATAGAATACCAAATGCCCAGGGATTTATCACGGAAAAAAAAGTGCGAACACTGCCGCCCGCCCTTTGTTCTTTCCGAAAGCCCAACTATTTCCACGCCCTACGATTGGGGTCCAATAGGGAAATCACCAAACGGGTTGCATTTTATAGAATAAATCAAGAATCTGAAAAAAGATTATGCAGATTTGCGGAAACCGCTCACCAAACTGCCGGATAGACTTCCGGAGATAGTGACGCTGTAAACGCATACGGCTCAGGAGTATCGGCGGGTTTGAGGGCATCCCAGCAAGCATTTTCGCAAAGCGAAAATCGCAAGTGTGATACACTTGCTTGCCGTTTATGTGTTTTCCAAATATCCCCAGGAAACTTTGCAAAACACTATTGACAAACAAGTTATTATCGCATATACTACGATATATTAAAAAAAATTGATGTGAGGGAATGGCATGGGTACTTACCAAGAGAATGCTAAAGTCTTTAAGGCTCTATGTGACCCCAAGCGCCTTGCCATTCTGGAACAGCTGCGGAGTGGTGAAAAATGTGCCTGTGTTCTGCAGGAACCAATGGACTTGACGCAATCCGGCATGTCCTATCACATGAAAATCTTATGTGATTCCGGACTTGTTGTGAGCCGTCAGGAGGGCAAATGGACGCATTACCGTTTAAGTGTGGCTGGCAGGGATGAAGCCGTTAAGCTGCTACTGGCCATTACTACACCAGACGCAGACCGGGAGGGCGAATGTTTTGCATGTGATAGATGAACGCCATCATAGTAAGGTGGTGTTTATCTTAAACACAAAACATCAAAAATTTTTGATATGTTTTCCAACAATTTGAAAGTGAGGTTTTCCTATGGGTGTATGGCAGTTTATCCAAGACCAAGTATTAGGTATAAAATGGCTGAATGAACTGATTGGAAAAGGCCTTTCCATGCTGGGATTGGATGTGGGAGAGCGGGTAGGGGGGAGCATCCAGTTTTTCCTCTATGACGTGTTGAAAATCACGGTGCTGCTCTGCTTCTTGGTTTTCGTCATTTCATACATTCAAAGTTACTTCCCGCCGGAACGGAGCAAGCGGATATTAGGCCGTTTTCACGGTGTCGGCGCAAATATCATATCCGCCCTGCTGGGTACCGTGACACCTTTCTGCTCCTGCTCATCTATCCCCCTGTTTATCGGCTTTACAAGCGCCGGGCTACCTTTGGGAGTAACATTCTCTTTCTTGATTTCTTCCCCAATGGTAGACTTGGGCAGCCTTATCCTCTTAATGAGCATTTTCGGTGCAAAGGTAGCTATCGTCTATGTGGTGGTGGGGCTGGTGATCGCCGTAGCAGGCGGTACTCTGATTGAGAAACTGCATATGGAGCCATATGTGGAGGAGTTCATCCGCAACGCTGGCGGCGCGGATATCGAGTCCCCCACGCTGACGAAACGGGAACGGGTTCAGTTTGCCAAAGAACAAGTCTTTTCTACATTCAAAAAAGTATTCCCGTATATCCTGATAGGCGTTGGCATTGGCGCAGTCATCCACAACTGGATCCCCGAAAACCGGATCGGGGCTGTGCTAGGCGGTAACAATCCATTTGGGGTTATTCTTGCTACGCTGGTGGGTGTTCCCATGTATGCTGATATTTTTGGCACTATCCCTGTGGCGGAGGCTCTGCTCTATAAGGGGGCACAACTTGGCACAATCCTCTCTTTTATGATGGCAGTCACCACATTAAGTCTGCCCTCTATGATTATGCTCCGCAAGGCAGTCAGACCGAAACTGCTTGCCCTGTTTATTGGCATTTGCACCATCGGCATTGTCATCGTCGGTTACCTGTTTAATGTGTTCCAATTTTTACTGATATAAATGTTAGGAGGAATTATTTATGGGACTGTTCAGCAAGAAAAAGAATGAAACAAAATCCTGTTGCTGTGGCGGCAGCTGCACCCCGGAAGCGATGAAACAGGCAGAAGCGGCAAAAGCTGCCCCTGGGGTCAAAGTGCTTGGTTCCGGGTGCGCTAAATGCAACGCTTTGGAGAAGGCCACCCGTGAGGCACTGGCAGAATTGGGGATGGACACCACTATCGACCATGTAACGGACTTCGCACAAATTGCCGCCTACGGTGTAATGACTACCCCCGCTTTGGTTGTGGACGGGAAAGTGGTGTCCTATGGCAAGGTACTTGGAAAGGACGAAGCAAAGACGATCATTCAAAAAGCGAGAGCCGACACTTAAATGGAAAAATCAAAATTTGAGTGGTTACATTGCCCGATCTGCGGAAATACAAGCCCGACAGGATTCAGCCGCTCTGTCCCGGACTTTGCTACCATGATGGAACTGTTCCAGGGGCACAACGTGCAGTTTGTGTCCTCGACGGAAAAATTTGACACACCCCTATGGGACAGGCTATGTTGAACACCTGCGTTGTATTCGCCCAACCGGAACGCGAAACAAACCAGAAGCGAATGACAGAACTTATTATTCCCGGTACCAGCGGGATTTCCACATGAACGGGACGCTTCGGACAGAGGAGTTTGAGCAATTTGTTTATGGGGAGATGGTGAAGAAGCTCTTTGATTTCAAACCCTGACCGCAAAAGCAACGACTGCGTTTCATTTTGGGCTTCCTCCGCCAAACCAGACCGTAAAAACAACGCCCTTTGCCCCGTTGCCAAGGGAGAAGCCAAGCCCGTGCAGTTCCAAAATTTTTTTTACCAGATACAGCCCAAGCCCGCTGCCCCCGGTCGAGGAATTGCGCGATTTCTCCACGCGGTAAAACGGGGTGAACAGTTCGCCGAGCTCCTCCTTAGGCAGCGAAGCGCCCGTATTTGTCACCGTCAGGCATTCCCCGGTAAGACAGATGGAAACTTGGCTTTTCTCCGGGGAATGCCGCATCGCGTTGCCCACGATATTGTGCAGCGCTTTCCGGAACAATGCGGGGTTGCCGGGCAAAAATGCCTCCTCTATCCTGCAGGAGACCACAATCCCCTTCTCCTGCGCCAAGGCAGAAAGCACAGCAAGCACTTCCCTTAACTCCTCATGGACGGCGACCGTCGCCGGCTCCTTTCCTCCCGCCCCCATCTCAAGCTTCACAATGCCAAGAAGTTCCCGCACGAGCACTTCCATCCGCTCCACCTCATGGAGTGTCTGCGGCAGGATGCTTTCCACATCCTTATATTTCCCAATCCCGAGAATCATGCTCTCAATCTGCCCTTTCAATATCGTAACCGGTGTTTTCAGCTCGTGGGATGCCGCCGCAAAAAAGTCGCGGCGCTGGCTTTCCATCGCGTTCACTGTCGCAATCTCCCGCCGCAATTTTTCATTGCTCCCCTCCAGCTCCGCGAGTGCTTTGACCAGCCGGGAAGAGAGCGTATTTAAACTCTTACCCAAAACCCCCAGCTCATCCGAGCGCCCCTCCTCACAGCGCCAGGTCATATCAAGGCCTGCCATGCGCTTTGATACCCCGGACAGCTTTAAGACCGGACGCACGATCGCCCGGCTGCACAGCCAGGCACTGACGGCAGAAATAAGCAGGATCACGGCAAATATCAGGGGGGCGATCTGCAAAAAGGCGCGGTTTAATTCCCCTGCCGCCCCCGACGACATAAGAATTGTCAAAAGACCGCCTTCCGCATCCGACAGGCTAAGCGCCATCGAAACAGTATAATTTCCCTCCTGCCCTACAACATGATCCATCTCGCCAAAACCCATTCCAAAACTTACCGATTCCTCCCCGAATGCGAGCAACGCCGCCACATGGTTCCGCCTGCAAAAATCAGTGATTTTTTCCTTTGCTGCCGCCAGACCCACACCTTCCATTTCCTCTGACAAACGGTCAATCTCGCTGTTTACGCGGTTGTTGGAAAGCGTGGTATACTGTCTTGGAATGATGAACATGACAATTCCGTAAATCAGCAGGCTGCACACGGTAAGCGCCGTCATGACCCAAAGAAATACCTTGAGCGAAAGACTGCCCCTGATTTTTGAGAAAAACCAAAAAACTCCGCAACCGGAAAAACGTCCCCTAATTTTTCGCAAACCGATACCCCACTCCCCGGATTGTTTCAATGCAATCCATATGAAGCTTTCTGCGCAGATTCATGATATGGATATTGACCGCCTTTTCCTCCCCGCAAAAATCATAGCCCCAAACCTGGTTCAAAAGATTGTCCCGCGTAAACACCCGCCCCGGATTTTCCATAAAAAGTCTCAAAAGCTCAAATTCAATCTTTGTCAGGGAAATCTCCTCCCCACCCCGGAACACACGCATCTCCTCCACCTCAAGCACCAGTTCCCCAAAACGGAAAACCTGCCCCTGTTCTTTTTTCTGCCCGTTCCTGCGCAGCACCGCTTCCACGCGCAAAAGCAGCAATTTTAGCGAAAACGGTTTTGTAATATAATCATCCACCTTCAGTTCAAATGCTTTCACCTGTGCCTCCTCCTCGTCAAGTGCGGTCAACATGATTACAGGCGTATCCGAATTCTCCCGGATCGCCCGGCACACAGCATACCCGTCCATGCGCGGCATCATAATATCAAGCAGTACAAGGTCAAAAGATTCCCTGCGGTACTGCGCAAGCCCCGTGACACCGTCGCCCGCCGCAGCCACCTCATAGCCTGCATCCGTCAGAAGCTCGTACAAAACGGAACGGATGGATACTTCATCCTCGAAAAGCAATATTTTCCCCGGCATAAAAACACCTCCCAAAACAGAATAACAGAGGATGGTTTCGTTTTGGTTTCGATGCGGGCTTTTTGTCTGTCTGTCCCACGTCGCTTGCCACCGCCCTCACGCCCACCACTCATTTTGCAAAAACCGAACCGTTTCCCCCGGCTCCATCTAAAAGATTTCTTGATAGAATACCCTGTACGTACTATTTTAACGACCGCCGCCAAAGAATGCAATGTTTCGATCTCATAACAATTAAAACAGCATTGACAAAAGATTTTCTTCCGGCTATAATAGAGCAAGTGATTTAGAACGTATGATATAGAATAAAAAGAAAGGAACCCACTATGCCGCCGAAAGCAAAATTTACAAGGGAAGAAATCATTGAAGCTGCCATGCAGATCGTCCGCGAAGAGGGGATGGAAGCCTTGACCTCAAGGGAAATCGGAAGGCGGCTTCAAAGTTCTGCCTGCCCCATCTTCACAGTCTTCCGGAATATGGACGAGGTCAACACCGCCCTGCTCGCCGCCATCCGCTCGCTCTACCGGGAATATATCCGGGAAGGGCTGGCACAAAAGCTCGCATTCCAAGGGGTTGGTACCGCCTACATTAAATTTGCCCGGAACGAGCCGAAATTCTTCCGGTTGCTATTTATGACAGAACCGGAAAATCCCACTGATATCGGACATATCCTTTCCGTCATCGACGAAAACTATGCCGAAATCCTTCGCTCGGTAAAAGATCCCTACCGACTGACAACAAAGGAGGCAGACAGACTCTACCAGCATCTCTGGGTATACACCCACGGCATCGCCACGCTGTGCGCGACCAAAGTCTGCACCTTTACCGACGAGGAAATACAGGAACGGATGAAGGAAATATTCATATCCTTACGGAACAATATGGACGCACAACGCGCAGACCAGGCCGCGCCATGAAATCAATAATATCGGCACGCCCCAAAAATGTTTCTTCTGCCGGGCAGATATGGCGGAACAATAAGCCGAACAATCAAAGGAGGCAGTATAATGATTAAAATAGAAGACATCCACAAATCCTACGGTTCACAGGACAACCGCACCGAGGTGCTGAAGGGGATTTCCCTCACCGTCGGGGACGGGGACTGCATCGTTGTCCTCGGCGCGTCCGGCTCCGGCAAATCCACGCTGTTAAATGTAGTCTCCGGGCTGGAATATCCGGACAGCGGAAAAATCCTCTATGACGGAACCAACATCGCCGCACTTTCCGACAACGAACGAACCAAATTCCGCAGGGAAAAGACCGCCTTTATCTTCCAGCAGTATTATCTTCTGCCCCACCTAAATGTCGAGAAAAACGTAAAAATGGGCGCTGACCTTGCCAAAAACCACGACTACATAGCGGCCATTGCAGCAGTCGGATTATCCGAAAAGCGCCGCAAATACCCGCACGAACTTTCCGGCGGGGAACAACAGCGCGTTGCCGTGGCAAGGGCGCTCGCAAAAAAGCCGGATGTGCTCTTCCTTGATGAACCCACCGGGGCACTGGATGAAACAACCGGGCGGCAGGTGCTCGATTACATTTCCAGACTGCAAAAAGAATTAAACTTTACGGTCATCATGGTAACCCACAACACAAATATCGCAGATATGGCAAAGACCGTCATCCGCATGAACAGCGGGAAAGTGGTTGATATCTGGCAGAATGAAACCCAAAAAACAGCGTATGAGATTGGATGGTAAAAGAATATGGCAGCAAAACACAAAGCGGCACAATCAGCAAAAAACCGGAGGAAAACATCCGGAATCACAAAAATAAAAGGATTTACGCTTCCACAGCAGCCAACACATGAAAATAAAAAAGAAAACGGCCAAACGGCCGCAGGCATGATCTTAAGCATCGGGGATATCACCAGATCCTTTGGCATAATCATCATTTCATTCTGCGCAGTCTTTGTATGCACACTTTTCCTCAATTATAATACCGACTTAAAAAGCATCGGCGCACAGACCTTACAAAGCGATGTGCAGAACCTTTACAACGCCCTGGTCATGACCGGGAAAATGGTCAGCATCCTTTCCGGGGGCTGCCTGCTTCTCACCTCGGCCGTCATGCTTTGCTTTTACATCCGGCATTACGTGGACACCCACGGGAAAATGCTCGGGATTTTAAAAGCGATGGGATATCCGAATCTGCGGATTGCCGCAGGGTTTTCAGGCTTTGGGCTAAGCATCCTGATCGGCAGCGGGGCTGGCTACGCCCTGGCACATGTCACCATGCCGCAATTTTACCGGATGCAGAACACGGACGGGCTGCTTCCGGAAATCCGCATCCGTTTCCACCCTGCCCTGTTTGCTGCCCTTGTAATCGTGCCGACAATCGTCTTTTGCCTGCTGTCCGTGTTATATGGGTATTTCCGCCTAAAAACCCCGGTCTTAGATTTGCTAAAAGGCAAAGTTTCCACAAAAATTCCCAAAGAAGCAAAAGACCGGGAAAACGCCAAAAAATCCAGCCTGCCATTTTTACAGGAGCTGAAAACATCCACCCGCCGTCAGCAAAAATCCCTCGTATTTTTCGTTGGTTTTGCGTCCTTTTGCTACGCCTCCATGATGCAGATGTCTTTCGGCATGGACGAACTTGCAAGCTGGATGATGGCACTGATGATTTTCCTGATCGGTGTTGTTTTATCCTCTGTCACGCTCTTCCTCGCCACCACCTCCGCCGTGAAAGCAAACTGGAAGACCCTCGCCCTGATGCGGGCATTCGGCTACCCGGATAAGGCATGCAGCAACAGCATCCTTGGCGGTTACCGCCTGCCCGCCTGCATTGGATTTGCACTCGGCACCGTCTACCAGTACGCGCTCCTAAAGGTTGCGGTCATGTTCGTTTTTGCGGAGGTTGAACATGTACCGGAATATCGTTTTGATGTGCCGGCGCTGATCCTTACGCTGATTTCCTTTACGGCTTTGTACAAGATCATTTTGCACGTTTATACGGAAAAAATAAAAAGGATGTCGATCCGGGAGGTTATGATGGGGGAAGAATAACGCCCTGCGTTTGCTCCGATCCGAGAAAGCCTGCAAAATCCTCCGGCAATTCCATTTCGTGGGACATCGGGACAAACCCGAACCTCTCGTACAGGAATCTTCCCGTCTTTGTTGCCTCCAGCGAGACGGAAGTGATCCCTCTCTCCTTCGCGTCCTGTACCAGCAATTCCAGGACATGGTACGCAATCCGCTTTCTCCGGTAGTTAGAGCTCGTATACATATTCATGATATAGGCCCTGCTGCCGCGCGGATTGTGCCATGTCGGCATAACACGGTAATAGCTGATGCCCCCGGCGGCGGCAAAAATATCATCGTCAAAAACCAGATACGCGGTGTGTGTCCCATCCGCGAGCGCCGTGCGGTAATAATCACGGGAACGGCGCTTGATCTCGGACATATCCGTATCCCACGGCAACTCGTTTGCGGCTTTTAAGACCTCCGCCCTGGTCTCGGTCAAAATCTCAATATCCTGCAGGGTTGCTTTTTTGTAATGTAAATTCATTTCCGGATCCCTTTCTTGTCGGGCATTTTTTCAATGAAACAGCGGCTTCAATGTGCTTTCAAAAACCTTGAAATTCCTCTCATCCCTCGGACTGCAATAAACCGCGTACTCGATCACCTCAAAGGCATGCCGATAATCCGGCAGCACATTTTTTGCCGCCTGTGCGACCGCCTCCGGATCGTTCAAAAATACCCCGCATCCAAACGCGCCGAGAATTACGGCCTTATTTCCGTTCAGCACCGCCACATCAAGGATTCTGCGCAGGCGTTTTTCATGCAGCTGCCGCAAAGCGGTGCCGCTTATGGCAGCCGCCGTTTTCCCGTCCCCGGAATTATACCGGTTGCCTGGGACTACCCTTAAGTTCGGCGCAGCGCAGGTGATCACATCCACGTTATACCAATCGGCCTCCGGCATAATTTCCGGATCCGCGGTATCGGTTTTAAAAACCGTAACCTCCGGCGTGTAAATGATATCGTCGTTGTGGAGCGGGTCGTGCGCATTCCTGTGCGGGGTGTAAAACCCATCCAGCATCGCTTTGGTATTCAGGCAAAAATACAGCCCGGAGCAGCGGCACAGGCATTCTTCCTGCGCGTTTGCGCCGCGCTCCACCCCACCGCCCGGATTGGAGGCGGAAGCAAAATTGTGGACTGCCGTCCTTCTTCCCCGGTAAGCGGCAGCCGCCTCGAACGTGCGCCTGCCCGAGACCCGGATGGCAGCGGGGATATCATAGCGGGCAAGGCTGATGTCCGGCAGGAGGGCATCCTCCGGATAAAGCTTTTGGTTTTGAATTGATTTTTTCAGCGACGCATTCAGTTTTGGATCTGTTTTGCAGCGGTTCGCGGTATCTTCAAATACCGCTACATTTTCATTTCTCCCCACACTCCCTCCCCCTTTCTATTCCCGATATTTTAGGTTCTTGCCGATAAACGGCACCTCGAAAAAATCTTCCGGGTTTTGCCGGATGATATAGTCGATATAATTTCCGACCATGAGCGCATAGCTGTAGTAACCCACAGCATTCGGGTGGAAACCCAGGGCAAAGGTTTTGCGCATCTCCTCATCGTACACGGGTCCATACCTGGTCATATCAATTAAATAAGTGAAGGAAAATAAGCGGCACATCTTTTTCATTTCTTCCGTTACCGCACAGATCACCGGATCGCCCTGTATCTCGCCCCTTCTCTGCATGGATACCAAAAATATCCGGGCATCCTTCTCGATTTTTTTCAGCCTCGAAACAATCCGCCCCATATTTCCGAAAAAAGTGTCGGGGTTGGCTTCCGGGTTTTCCGGATGGATGTCCGCCGCACTGCCGGTCGGGTGGTTTACAACAAATACATCATTGTTCCCCAGCGCGATGATATAAGCTTGGTTCCACTGCCAAAAACCGTTCTCTCCCGCCCAGCTTTCATAGTATTCCTTCGCCGTCATGCCGCCCCGCGAGTAGTTGCGGTATACCGTCCCCGTCAGCCGCTCCAAGACCGCAGGCCATGAATACTCATACATATCATGGTAAAGAATATTCCCGTCCCGGCCGCGGGATTCAAATTCGCCGGAGGAGAGGGAATCCCCTATTACCCCGACTTCTTTAAAAATCCCGGCAAAACCACAGGTTGGCTTGATATTATCCAGGGGTTTTTCCTCTGGGGACAGCGTAAAAAAATCCATTCTCATTTTTGCCTCCTATCCCTGTTGCATGTACTTGACGTTATGTAGAAAATTATTCCCCACAGTTTAACTGACAACGCATCTCGTACCACTGTTCCCCTCCCCAAGAGGAGCCGGCGATCCCCTGATTGGAAAAGCCCATTTTTTCATACATCTTTATTTTGGATTCCAGACATGTCAATAACAACTGTTTCCTGCCCCGCTTTGCTTGTCTGCGGATATAGCGGGATACGATCGCGGCCGCCAACCCCTGCCCACGGTATTGCGGAAGCACATCAAGACCTAACAGCATGATGTTTTCCCCCTGCGGGTCGTAAAGACCAACATCCACAAAAAATTCATCACGGAAGATGCATTCGTTTGTGGATAAGCCGTTTAAGAAACCTGCAATCTTTCCGGTTCCGCGGTCAACGGCGACCAGAAAAAGATCCGGTGCAGCAGCAATGCGCTGTTTCATTATTGTTTCCGAACATGCTTCGTTGGGTGGGAAACAGATTTTTTCGATTGCCGCTGCCTGTCCGTCTTCTTCCGGCAAAATGCCGCGGAATTCGAAGCGGTCATCCAAAGCAGTATCCATGTGGTTTAAGTCTATTATATCTATATTATTTTCCATAAATTCACACTCCCGGACTTTCCTTTTTTCGGATTCTTCATCCCTTATATAAACGGGGGGACATCCTCATTTTGATAAATAAAGATGCCCCTCTTTCCTGCGATACATAGCGCCACCCCGAAAGTCAATCAAGGCAGTTCCTCCACCATTGCGATCGCCTGCTCAATAATATTTTGAAATATCTCAATGAGTACCCCTTTTTTGCTGTCATCAATGTCCATCCTGTCAATGATGTCACCGTAGACACCAGCAGTCCCGGCAAGGGAATCCTGAACCGTCTTCACATACTTACGGTTCTTCTCCACTGCATTCTCGATTGCTTCCCGAACCTCAATCGTACCTGACACACTTTTCTTCAGGTCGTCAAAATATCTGCCTGTCTGTTCAATGTTCTTGATATTGCCAAGCATCGCTTCGTCGGATGCCTGGATAAACTTGTTTAATTCATTGCTCTGGCACTCTACCTCTACAATGTTCGCGTGAATGCCCTCAACCATGTCCCGGCTCGTTTTCGCGAGCTTGCCTACTTCCTCCGCAACAACCGCAAAGCCTTTGCCCTGCTCACCGGCTCTCGCCGCCTCAATCCCCGCATTTAAGGCAAGAAGGTTCGTCCGGTCAGCAACCGCCTTGATGCTCGCCAGACTATCCCTGATCCTGTCCAATGCCCCCTGTAGCATGTCAAATGTATGGGACATATTCTTAAAATTTTCCTGCAGGGAATTGGAATCCTGTTTCAACTGATGCATCTGCTGCTCTGCCTCTGAGATGGACACATCAATCTCTGCCTCCACTTCGTTAAAATGCCCTGCTGCTGTCGCAATATCCCGGAACCCTTCCTCCAGTGCACTTACTTCACCCTGAGGCCCGACCATATCGTCCCTCAGTTGTGAGAGGCGCTCCGTTGCATACCGTATCTGCCGTGTCGTCAAAAAAACATCCTCTGCCAGTTCATTAACCACTTTATACGCACTTGTCAACGCATAATCCAAAGGATATTTGTCAAAATCCTGACGTTTTCCCGCCGGCCTGGATACAGAATCCTTTACCTTATTTTTATTTCCAGCGTTCCCAAACAATTTAAACACGTCCTTTCTCACTCAAATGCCAGACAGCACATTGTCTGATTAACAAACTGTGTATTGTAATGTTCACCGACACCAACCATACCTGCATGCGAAAAGCTGCTGCACATCTCCGCAAGATAATGATCCCAGTAATGGTCATCGTTAAACATGATGTACCGGAACAGGCAGTTGACAGAAAATACTGCCGACACGCTGCCAAGATCCTTCTTGATCCTTGCGATCGTATCTTTTACCACTTCCCGGTAATCCCCCATGCTCAGTATCGTAAGAAAGTCCATCCTGTTTGCAGGGCGGAATGTCGTGATGCTCCCATCCGCTTCCACACCTTTTATAGAGACAATATAGGTATCCGAGCCGCAGACATGCCCAAATGGATTCTTAAACGTCTGCGTTGTAATCTTATCCCTGTCGATCCCCAGCTCGGAAGTATATACTTTCTCCGCAGACAGGTTCTCCAAAGTGCGGATCCTGTAGTCCCTCGGTTCGGCTTTTGTTACCATAAATTGTTTTTCGTTTCCCTGTGGCTGTATGTAAATATTTTCCTTATATGACTTTATTTTTCCTTTGAGGTTTTTAAAAAGGAGAAACGCACATGCATCCTTATAAACCTTTCCGTTGCAGGCAACTGCCGTTGAATTGCTCGTGCCGCCTGCAAGGTCATATCCGAGACGGCAGAGAAAATTAGACAATGTTGTGACCGCGCGGACATCTGCACCGGCAGAACAGATATCAAAACACGCCGTCCTTCCCCGTTCACCGCCCACTGCGATGATCGCAGTCTCAAGCCTTCTGATGTATTTGATCGGCATGACAGATGCCTGTTCCAGAACATCCGCCACAACCTTAATGTTTTCTTTCATTGCAATGACCGTAATACCCGCATCAAAAAACTGTCTGCCGATATATGCCTGTCCGACCCCTCCGATCGATGCAACACCGGGAAAGACCCTTTCAATCTCATTGGCGGCGTGCTCAAGCATGTCTTCACTTGCAACAGAAAAAAACAGCGCCGCCGGCTCTGTTATATTTTTTAATGCTTCTAACACATCACCATTCTTACTGCTGCCGTATGCCAACTTCATATTCCACGTCCTCCATTCTCCAAATCATATTTAGCATTCATGCATAAGATCCCATTGAGAATCGGATTTGATTATACCATATAAGCCGCGGTTTTCCTAGTATTTTTTTCAAAAAAAGTTATATTTTATACAAAAAATATGATTCATCAGGCACAAACAATATGTTTTATGCAGGAATATTTGATATATTATCCCGATTTTTGTAGATTTTTGCGTTGGGCAAGTATATGCCTGTCTTATTTCAATTACATCATTTATTATGGCTTGCGGATCCCGATCGCTAAAATATAGTCACTCTTTCGAATTGTTTAGCAATTAAGCTTACAATATCTTTTGAAAAATATTTTGGTCATGTATTTGAAAGATTACCCGGTACCCGCATTTTTCATAAAATGCATCTTCCCTGGAACCTAATGTAATATATTTAAATCCTTTCATTCTTGCTAAATCTTCAAAATAACCCAGAAGTCCCTTTGTAATCCCTTGTCTTCTGTAGTTTTCACGGCATGCCGCAAAACCAATGACAAGACTATCCTTATCCTCTGCCCGACCCAAAATTGCCGAAATTATTTCCCCGCCTTTCATGGCATATACTAAGGGATGCGAACCTTCTACGAATCTTTTATGCCATGCATTATAGCCATATAATTCCGAATCATCCGCGCCCAAGATATCATAGCACAATTCTAAAACTTCCTTTAGTTCCTGTTCTGTTTCGATTTCTTTCATACTTACAGCCGACATTTTCTTTTCCTCCCTTCACTCATTCCAGCCTTAATAAACACCTGCCAGTCTGGGATTATACTGCACAGGAGAATTCATCAACAAATTCCCTAATTCTCAAAATAGAAAATATCCGCAGGTGTACCATCATAACAAACAGTTTCTCCGTTGAATCCAGTTTAGATGGCATCTCTCCATCATTCCGAATATGTGTTATCCTCATATACGCCAATCTGGATAGGGTTGCTGGCACTATAATCCTTGTAAACCACCGCATTCAGCAATATCTTACGGAATGCTTCCTGCGGAAACACAAACTGCCCAATCCTCTGAATCCCGTCATAATAAATCAAAGCTTTCAAATATTTCGTATAAACCAAATCAATCCTAACCCGGCGCGTTCTTTGTTACTTAACTATTTTTGTTTAATGTTTATTCAAATACACGCTCAATTTTACATCAATTACATCATTTAAAATGGCTTGCTGATTTTCTGCTACCAAAATATTGCCACGCATTTATTATAGCAAATCCCGACAAATTGGCAACCCATTATTGAAATGTCACGCAGTAAAATAGCGTTTTGAAGGATATATATTTAATATGCCGTTTATTTTTCTATTATCTCCCAACACCTTGCAGAATAATATTTCCAAAAGAGCTAAAACGTAACATTGTTTGCGGAAACTTATGATCGTTAACAAATACTTATGATAACAAAACACCAATTTTCTCCTTATCCGCTCATATTACATAGCGCTAGCACCATGTCCAAATAATCATTTGGAAAAGTGCCATGACTCTATTGCAGAATTACTGGATTATTTAACCTTATAGACCAGCAATTAGCTCTCTGCTAATTTTTCTGTACCTTATCTGCAAATGGCAGGTTAATCCTCCATGATTACCTGCCACACTACACACAAATATTTATTTTTGCTATCTAACTTTTCTTGCCCAAATAATAACCCTGTTCGTCATTTCACTTATCGGATGTCCCTGATAATCGCCGCACTCTTGCTCCACAACAAATCCTGCTTCATCCAACCACTTATGTATCTGCTCAAGTGATGCAAAGTGTTTCTCAGATGGAATTTCCTGCACTAAAGTACTTCCATCCACAATTCTCATGTCAAACCTACGGATAAATCTGAACATTCTGCTCTCCGTGTCATAAACATTGTCAAGCAGCGCCATTTTTCCAAAGTTTCCATGACTGTCTGTACCTTCCCATACAATAATCGGATTGGGATTATAAAACCATTTCTCCGGATATTGTGAGTATGCATAATCCACAAAAATGTGACCACCAACAACTAACGCATCCGCAGACTTCTGAATCATCAATTTTTGGGCTTGTTCATAATTCATATCAGATATAATATTGAATAAGAAATTAGCGCCTAAAGTTACGACATCAAATCCCGTACCCCAATCATCATAAACCACATCAGCCTTATGCCATTTGATTTTTTCATTCGTGATTTTGTGTGCGATCCTTTCCAACATATACTCATCAGAATCAAGTCCGGTTACATCGTGTCCTGCTCTTGCCACGGGAACCGCGAAACGCCCGCTGCCACAGGCAATTTCCAAAACTTTTTTTGGCGTTGTACCCATTAGCATGAGAGCAAGTTCAACATCATCCGTATAAGTTTCATTCAAGTCATACATGTCAGCATTCCATTGGCCTATTATATCCTTTTCGTTATACATTTTACCTCCAATTATAGTGCAGGAGGGTTAAAATATAGTCGCCCTCCTGTTCAATTTATACTGGTTATATCCTGATTTCTTCATTCTAATCATTCCTTTCTATAATATATTTAAAATATGCAACATATTATACTTAAATTGCATATTTTCTATTGCCACGAAGAGATTATAACATAGCTTAATTTGCATAGCAAGCACTATTTCTCAAATTTCTTATCGTTCTAGCGACAACAAGAATAAAA
>CAMRSM010000049.1 GCA_947053345.1 uncultured Lachnospiraceae bacterium | reverse complement strand
ACAGAAATGCTCCTGCGGTGGGGTGGTGCCGGGAGGGCATTTGCGGGACTTAAAATAGGAGGATGCAGAATATGTGTGGAATTGCCGGTTTCTGCGCGCCGGGGCGTGATTTGACAGCGGAAGAAGGGTATCGCAGGAATGTACTGGATACGATGAACCGGGTGCAAAAGCACCGCGGACCGGACGAGGAGGGTGTATATATGTCTAAGCACTGTGGGTTGGCACATGTGCGCCTCTCCATCCTTGACCTGGCACACGGGAAACAGCCGATGGCACGCAAAAGGGGCGGGGAGGACGCGGTCATTGTCTACAACGGTGAGATATATAACACGCCCGCACTGCGGATGGAACTGGAAAAAGAAGGGGAAGAATTCCGGACAACAAGCGATACGGAGGTTATCCTAAACGGCTATTGCCGCTATGGAAAGGAATTTTTTAAGAGGCTGAACGGCATTTTTGCTTTTGCGGTCTGGGATGAAGGGCAGCAGGAACTGCTGCTTGTCCGTGACCGCCTTGGCGTAAAACCTCTGTTCTACGCATTTCATGAGAATATGCTGTATTTTTCCTCCGAGATCAAAGGCATCCTTGCGGCACCGGGTTTTTCCGCCGAGGTTGACCGGGAAGGCCTGTGTGAAGTATTTGCGTTAGGACCGGCCAAAACACCGGGAAAAGGCGTTTTTTACGGTGTGAAGGAGGTGCGCGCGGGGAGTATCCTCACCTTACATGCCGATGCTGCCTTGGACGTAGAAAAAAGTATGCAGGAGGAATATTACTGGAAGCTTGCCGCAAAGGAACATACGGAGGATTTTGCGCAGACCGTGGAACACACGGCTTGGCTGGTCACGGATGCCGTGCGCATGCAGATGCTCTCGGATATTCCGATCAGCACGTTCCTTTCCGGCGGTGTGGATTCCAGTCTTGTCACTGCCATCTGTGCGGCGGAACTGAAAAAGGAGGGTAAGGTTCTCGACACCTTCTCCTTTGATTTCACGGGGAATGACCAGTATTTTCGCTCCAGTGCATACCAGCCGTCGCAGGACCGCCCGTTCGCGGAGATGATGGTAAAGCAGTGTGGCACGAACCACCATTTTCTTGAATGTGACAATGCGCTGCTTGCGGATTATCTATACCCGGCAGTGCGGGCGCGCGACTTGCCGTGCATGGCGGACGTTGAGGCATCCATGCTCTATTTTTGCAGGCAGGTCGTGCAGTATGACAAGGTAGCCCTGACCGGAGAGTGCGCGGACGAAATCTTCGGCGGCTACCCGTGGTTTCACCGGGAAGACTTGTTAAAAAAACATGGATTTCCGTGGTCAAATGAGTTTTCCATGCGCACCGCAATGCTAAAGGATGAGGTGCTTTCAAAATTGCATTTGCAGGAATATGAGGCGGCCGCTTACGAGGCGACGATGAAGGCGGCTCCGGTGAATGAGGAGCTTTCGGAGTTAGAGCAGGGCAGGCAGAGGATTGGCTGGCTGAATCTGAACTGGTTTATGGTGACGCTCCTTGACCGGATGGACCGCACCAGCATGGCAAGCGGCTTGGAGGCGCGGGTTCCGTTTGCGGACCACCGGATCGTGGAATATGTCTATAACGTGCCGTGGGAGATGAAATGTCCGGACGGGATGGTAAAAGGGCTTTTGCGCAAGGCAGGGGAGGCTTATCTGCCGGATGAAGTATTGTACCGCAAAAAGAGCCCGTACCCAAAGACCTACAATCCGGGCTACGAGCGGATCTTAAAAGAGCGTTTTACGCAGATGCTCGACGATAAGAGCCAGCCGGTTCACGCGCTGCTCGATGAGAAAAAGGCGAGAAAATTCATGGCGATGCCTTCGGATTACGCGAAGCCTTGGTATGGGCAGTTAATGGCGGGACCGCAGCTATATGCATATTTGCTGCAGGTAAATTACTGGCTGGACGCGTACCGTATCCGGATCCGGCTTTAGACGGCGGATGCAGGGCATCGTGTCATAGTTTGGAAAGGTTTGAAAAAGGAAGGGCTGTGGTGAGGGCAGCTCTTCCTTTTTAGCATTGTCCGTGTTCATCCAATAGAGGAAGTTCCTTTTGGTGCTACGCCTGACCGATTTTTTCCGAACGGATTCCGGGAAATTGTTTTCACCAATGGGCAGGGCATCTGCTTTTTTGCTTTGGATCCACCCATAAAAATCGGCTGAATTATCTTGCGTAATCAGAAAAAAGGGTTGACGTAAGTCCATAAAGAAAGGATAATTGTAGTATGAGAAAAATGGTATTGCCGGACACTCACTTTAATGATTTAACTCATGAAAACTTTGAGAGGAAACAAAACCAATGCGCAAAAAAGAACATCTATCCTATATCATAACGTTGCTTTTCACCCTGACTGCCCTGACTTTTATGGTCGTTCATAATTTTTCTTCTTTTTACTCAAACGCAGTCTCCAATATGGATGAAATGGGGGCGAGCAGTTTGGCGAAGGAAAGGGAGTATCTGGAAGGATACCTGACGAAAGGCCTGGATGTTATGCAGGTCACTGCCATCACAATTGAATACATGATGCAGAACGGGGCATCCTCCGAAGAGATCGAAGCCTTTCTGGCGGAGGAATCCAAGCGCTATATGGAGGACATTGATGCCAATTTTACAGGGATATATGGTTTGTTTAACGGGGATTATATCGACGGCATAGGCTGGGTGCCGGATGATGATTACCTTCCGCGGGAAAGGGAATGGTACATGGCCGCAAAGGCGGCACAGGGAAGACCGACGATCGTTTCCCCGTACCTTGACGCACAAACGGGCACAATTATGATTTCTGTCAGCCAGTTGCTCTATGATAACGACAGCGTGATTTCTCTTGATATTGTTTTGAACCAGATCCAGATCATTACACAGGACATCCACATGGACGGGATGGGCTACGGCTTTATCATCGACCGGGAAGGGCTGGTCGTCGCCCATTCCGATGAAGCAGAAAAAGGAAAAAATTACGAAGATGACGCGGAAATGAAAAAGCTTTTGGACAAGGTCTATCAAGAGCATGGTTCTAAAAACTTCCAGACGAAACTGTATGGGGAGGACTGCACCGTTTTTGTCGATACGGTCATGGATGACTGGTATGTTACTATGATCATCAGCAATACCAAGTTGTATCAGGACATCCGGAATATTTTAATGCACAATATTATCATATGCGTCCTTGTCTTTGCCCTGATTGCGTCGTTTTGTACCGCCGCGTTCCGCAAGATCGGCTTACATATGAGGAAGGTGGAAGAAGGCCAGCGGGAACTGGAGAAAATGAATGAAAAAATGGTTGCCACGGTCGCGAAGACCATTGACGCGAGGGACCGGTATACCAACGGCCATTCGCAGCGGGTTGCAAAGTATGCGCTGGAGCTGGCAAGGCGGATGGGTAAGACGGGGGCGGAGCAAAAGGAGATCTACTACGCGGCGCTGCTGCATGATGTCGGAAAAATACATATCCCGGACGCGATTATCCATAAGCCTACCCGCCTGGACGACGAGGAGTTTTCCCATATTAAGCTGCATCCGATATCAGGTTATTATATCTTGAGGGATCTTGACGAAATGGGTCTGATCGCGCAAGGCTCCAAATGGCATCACGAGAGATATGACGGAAACGGTTATCCGAACGGGCTTGCGGGGAAAAACATTCCGGAGGTGGCACGCATTATCGGAGTTGCGGATGCGTATGATGCCATGACTTCCAACCGCAGTTACCGCAAGATTATGCCGCAGGAAAAAGTGCGGGCAGAGATTGAAAACGGAAAAGGCGTGCAGTTTGACCCGGAGATCGCGGACATTATGCTGCGCATGATCGACGAGGACACCGGATACCGGATGAAGCAAAAGGGTGTGACGGAAAAAAGGATCTTGGTTGTGGATGATGAGCCGGCGGTCTTGGATACGGTGGAACATATCCTGCAAGGTGAACCGGAATACAGTGTATCAGGGGCAGCATCCGGGGAGGAGGCGTTGCGTGTCTTAAACGGGGGGCGGGTGGATCTGGTGCTCCTTGACATCCGGATGCCGGATATGGACGGTTTTCAGGTCTGTGAAGAAATACGAAAGATATCCGCTCTTCCGGTCGTTTTTATGCTTGCTGACAAGAATTTTGAGACCATCAAGAAAGCGGCAGCAATGGGAATCCGGGATTATCTGGCGAAACCGGTCACAAGGCTTGCGCTGTTGGAAGTCCTGCGCAGTATTTTGCAGGAGGAAGATTATAAGCTTTAGATACGAAACCAAAGATTGCAGAAAGGAGGGGCAAAGCCGGTACGGCGTTGTCCCTCCTTTTGCGTTTCGGACGGAAAATATCCTTAAAAAAGATTTTACCGGATATTAAGAGTTGTTACGGCGCTTACAGATTCTTATTCTTCTGCATATTTACAACAAAACTTTGTGAACCGTGCCGCATTTTCCCCGACGGAATAGAGCGCCATCACCACCCCGGTAAAGCCTCCTGACACCTCGCTGGTCAGATATTTTGCCTGTCCGCTGCCAAGGCGGTGTTCCCCGTCCTGCGTCAGGACAAAAAAATTGTAATGAAAATGGTCGGAGCGGATCACCAGCTGCGCGCGCGGTGCATCAAGCGGGAGAACGGCCTGGACGTGTTTGATCCCGCCGATATTTAACTTTAATACAGCTTCATATCCGTCATTTCCCACGCGCAGTGCGATATCATAATGCTCATTTTCGCACATGTAGGCGGTCAGTCCGGCTTCCCCGCAGTCAATTTCCACGGATGCGCGGAATTCCATTGTAAAGTCGCGCTGCCGCAGGCCGATGAAGGTCGGCGAGGCGGTTTCATCCAGTGTGATGCCGCAGCCGTGCAGGATGTATGCATCCGGTAAAAATTCATAATTGGCAGGTTCCGGATGGCGCAGATAGCACCAGTCTATGGACGGGTCTGTATTTGCGAAGGTATATTCTGTTTTGGTTTGTTGGATGAAATCTCCCCTAGTCTCGTATTCGGTATCCGTTGTACCATCCTTTCCGGCACAAAACCAACCGTTTTCTAAAAAGGAGACCGGGGTCAGGAAAACTTCCCGTCCGAGGTTATGGTATGCCATCCACAAATGCTGCTGGCGGAATCCAAGGCTTAGAATGTGCCAGTTACCATAGACATCCTGGATCAGGTCGCCATGCCCGATTCCCTGAATGATGTAAGGCGCTTTGTTGCGGTTGGTGAGTACCGGATTGTTTGGGTTTGATTCGAAAGGCCCCCAGACCGAGGAGGCACGCGCACAGGTCACCATGTGCCCATATTCGGTGCCGCCCTCCGCCGCCATCAGATAATACATACCGTTGATCCGGTACATGTGCGGGCTTTCTAAGAAGCGCCCGCCAAAACCCTGCCAGATCATACGGCTTTTTGTGAGTTTCTTTCCCGTTGCAATATCAATTTCGCACTGGGAAACGCCGGACACCCCGTCCGCGTCGCTGCCGTTGCTGATAAAATAGGTATGGCCGTTTTCAAAATAGAGGGACGGGTCAATGCCGCCCTGGTCCACAAAGACCGGGTCAGACCATTCGCCGTGGATATCGTCCGTATATACGTAGAAATTTTCGTGTGTGGTGTCGTTGGTGGTGACCATATAAAACCGCCCGTTGTCACAGCGGATGGTCGGTGCGAAAACGCCGCCGGAACTGGCAATGCCCTCAAGCATTATCTGGCTTTTGCGGGTCAGCACATGGCCGATCTGTGTCCAGTTCACAAGGTCTTCGCTCTCAAACAGCGGCACGCCGGGAAAATACTGGAATGAACTGCAGACCATATAGTATTTCCCGTTTGCCGTACAGACGCTTGGGTCAGGGTAAAAGCCCTTTACGACCGGATTGGTATATTTCATAAAACCCTCTTTTCTGCGCTGTTATTGAGTTTTACCTGACAGCGCGCAGGTATGCTGTCCCCGGCGGATGCACACGGTTCGCCATGGTAGATGTCCTCCTTTATCGGACGGCGAACCGGCGCTGGTATCATATCTGTCGATATTATACCATAAAAACAAACCGTTCCGGAATATATTTTATCCCCAAAATAAGTCGGCAGGATAGTTCAATGGGACAAGAGGAAAAATACTTGCGTTCTATTGGCCAAAGGGTTAAAATAACGAAGAGACGGGAGATACATACGGAATTTGGATTAAGGGGGAAATTATGAGAAAGAGAACGATTGCGAGGGGGATGCTTGTAGGGATGATGCTCTTATACGCCGCGGGATGCGGCAACGGTGCGGATGCCGATGCGGATAAGAAGGATGTGACCGTCACGGTACAGGCGGATGATCCGGGGGCGGATTCGTCCGATAAGGAAAACGACGGGGATGGAACCGGTTTCAATGAAGGGCAGGAGGGGGAAGGGGATGTCACGCCGGAGCCGACACAGGTGGGGATTCCTCCGGTTCCGACCCTGACCACAGAGCCGACGGCGGCTGTTTCGCCCACTCCTGCGGCAGAAGAGGACACCAGGACGGCGGAGGAGATTTACGATGATATGATTGCTCGCTCTTTTTTGTCTCCGGGCAATAATTACCGGATCAAAAAGGTATTGGAAAAAGCAAGGAACGGGGAGGATGTGCTGCTCGCTTACATCGGCGGCTCGATCACCGAGGGCGCGAACGCCACGGATGAGACCTGCTATGTGACAAAATCCTACGACGGCTTTGTGGAGCTTGCGGGAGCGGGGGAAAAGGGGAATGTAAGTTTTATCAATGCAGGACTCGGCGGGACATCCTCCGCGCTCGGTATCATGCGCTATGACCGGGATATCGTGGAACTTGCGGGGAGAAAACCGGATATTGTCTTTATCGAGTTTTCAGTGAATGACTGGCAGGAGCCGACGAAAGGGGAAGCCTTTGAATCTCTGATCCGCCGCATTTACGGGGCGGAAAATGAGCCTGCGGTCGTCCTTGTGTTTGCGGTATTTAAATCGCGCTGGAACATGCAGTCGGATTACATACCGCTCGGAAAGATCTACAACCTTCCGATGATCAGTATCCTCGATGCGGTTGTCCCGGCGCTTGACGAGGAGCACACGTTGAGTGAGGATCTGTTTTTCTCGGATATTTACCACCCGACACAGTACGGGCATAGGATCATGGCGGACTGTATTACCTATATGTTTGAGCAGCTGGACGCAGCGGAGGTGGATGAGCCGTATGCCCTGCCGCAGCAGAGCTGGAACGGCGGAAGTTACGAGCATGTTGCAATGATTGACTCGACCCGGCAGGAAGCGGTGACACAGCTTTCGGCGGGCGGTTTTTCCGGGAAGGACAACGCGCTGGGGAATTACCGCTACGGGGAAAGGCCGAAGACCTTCCCGGACAACTGGATGCACCAGGCGGAAAGCGGGGATGAGGCATTCCGGATGAAGCTTTCCTGCAAGAGCCTTCTGATGGCGTACAAGCAGAGCGGCGATAAGAAGTTCGGAAGCGTGGACGTGTATGTGGACGGCGAATTCGTGACCAAGGTGGACGGTTATTCCGACGGTGGGTGGAACAACCCGGTTCCGGTGCAGCTTATCAAAGGGCGCGAGGAAGCGGAGCATGTGGTCGAGATCAAGATGTCGGAGGGGTCGGAGGACAAGAATTTTTCCATCCTCGCGTTCGCGGCGGGGCTTGATGCGGATGCGGCAGAGGAAGGCAGTAAGGAAGAATAATACTGTGTGAAATGGTTTGGCGGGGGACAAAAGATCATGGGACAGAAAAGGAACAGCCAGAATAATACGGAAACTACGGAGAAGGAAAGAAGGAAGGGAATGCCGCGGCGCAGCAGATTTTGCTATGCCGCGGCATTCTTGCTGCTTTTTTGTATGGAAGTCCTGATCGCCCTATATGTGCACGATTCGTTTGTCCGGCCTTATCTGGGCGATGTGTTGGCGGTCATTGTCGTGTATTGTTTCGTGCGTGTTTTTTTGCCGGAGCGCGTCCGGCTTCTGCCGCTCTGTGTGTTTTTGTTTGCGGCGGGTGTGGAAGTTTTGCAGTATTTTCGGCTAGTAGACCGGCTGGGGCTTGCGGACAACCGTTTTTTGAGGATCCTTCTCGGGTCGGTCTTTGACTGGAAGGATATCGTGTGCTATGCGGCAGGATGTGCATTGCTGGCGGGGTGGGAACTGTGGCTTTGCAGGAGGGGGAGGAATTAGGTCATTTTCCGGATATGTTTCCAAGCATTTCTTCGATGTATGCCGCAATCTCGGAGAGCGAGGAAGCATCCCCGATGCTTTTGTAGGCAAAGCGCGCGAAGACGAGGCCTTGTGCGGTCTCAAGGAAACAGTACCGCTGCCCGTCCATCAGGCCATACGGGGCAAGGTCGGTGAGCAATAACTTTGCACCGTTTTCTTCTCGGTAACTATTTGCGTCGTAGACTGCCGGCATGAAAATTCCGTGCGTCCCGGTGCGCATTTCGGCAACCACATCCGTATCCGATACCGAGAACCCTGCAAGTCCGACCGGACAGGGCAGCAGGATTTTTACTGTATCCCCTGCCTCACAGCTTCCGCGGAACACCTTTTCGACCCGGATAGAAGCAATCGCCCGATAATCTTTGTCACCGTTATAATCAAGGATGATGTTCTGGATTTTTTCTATTGTCCCTTCAAAAATATCCGTATGATATTTTGTAAATAATTCTTCCTCTGTCAGCCAGGCCAGGTCCAAAGAGGTGCTAACCATAATTTCCGGTGCTTTTTCAAGCAGGGACACGGTAACGCCGTGGGAGGAGGCGGAGAGAGGAAATGTTTCCGGCGCTGCGGGTTTTGTGGAAAACAGCCGCGGGACAGAAAGGGCGGCTGCAACGAGCAGGCATGCGGTACAGAGTGCGCAGGCATACCGGAATCTGTGCGGCAAAGAATTTCTTTTTTTCGGATTGATTTTTGTTTTGCATCCTTGTGCTGCCCCGGATGCGAGAGAACGGGCGAGCAGTTCATCTTCAACATTTCCGATCGCTTCAAATAAAATATTATTCATAATCTCATGTTCCATATAAAGAACCTCCTTTTTTGTTCTGCCCATTGTCAGATGAAATATCCTTCATTTTTGAGATAAGCCGCCAGCTTCCTGCGGGTGCGGGAGAGGATCGTGCTGGTATGTTTTTCGGAGAGCCGGTGCTGCGCGGCAATCTCATGCACGGGCATAACATGAAAATACCGTTTTAGGAAAATACCGCAGTCACGCTCCGGCAGGGTGCGCAAAAAACGGTTTATGCAATGGGTGAGTTCCTTTGCTTCCAGTGTGTCCTGCACCAGGCATCCGTCCGGGATCGTTTCCGCGAGCTCGTCAAGGGCAAGCATCATTTCACCGCTGCCTCGTTTTTGTGCCCTCATGGCATGGAAGCGGTTGAAAGCAAGGTTGCGCGTGATGCGTGCAAGAAAGAGCTTTAGGTGAGCCGGCTGATTTGGCGGTATGGCATTCCAGGCATTCCACCAGGTATCATTGACACATTCCTCGCAATCCTCCCGGCTTGCGAGGATATTGTAGGCAATGGTATAGCAGTAAGTGCCGTATTTTGCCGCAGTCTGCGGGATGGCAGTTTCATCGCGGGAAAAATACAAGGTAATGATTTCAGGGTCGTCCATATGGGCTTGCTCCTTCCTTTGGCTGATTGGAGGACGGATGCTGCTTTGCATCAAATTATCCTCCTGTAAGATAAGACAGAAAATACGGAAAAATCCAACCATTAAAAATATTTATTCTCGGCTTTCCGGAATCTTTTATACGGGCAATCGTTTGTTTTTGCCAGGTGTTGCCATCCCGGCGATCCGGATTCCCAATGTGCTAATAACAGGCAGGGCTAACAAGTATCCGCTGCAATACATGCCAACATAGATATTTTTTCCTGCTTTTGCGGAAATGAAAAAAGCTGAAAATTTCTGCATGTTTTTGCAGAAGTCATCAGCATAAAATGGCGGCTTGTTATCTGCGGGAGAACTTTGTTCCCTTAAATTTATTTTATTATAGAAAGTGGTCGATTTCAATATATTTTCTTGGTTTTTTGATTTGTTTGCGGCAGGAGAAATAGAAACGCAGGGAATTCTTTTTACGGATCTTTTATTATGTTGCCAGGGTGTGTCCGGAAATTGATTTTTGCTATCTGTCCATGGAAAAGTGTTTTTAGGATTTTGCGCAAATTGCATATTTGCGCGGCAGACGAATTTGCAGAATGGAGAGAGGATGTTTTGTGCCATTGGCTGGCGTTATGCAATAAAATCTGTTTATTATAAAAAACAGGTTGTTAATTATGGGGATTTGTTATAACATAGACATGGCAGCGCTATGGCTGCGAAAAATTTTTCAGGCAGATAACGTATGGATTTCATGTGCACTTTGAAGTTTACGGCCTGGCTAAGGTGTGGCGGAAAACGCATTCCCGCCGCCTGCACAGCCCTGATTTGGGTGATCTTCGCACTACATTCTGTCACCGCAGCCCGCTGTGCCTCCTTCTTCTGGAACGAATTTCCCGCAAATCGCGATGCGCCGTTGACCGAAAACAGTTTTCGGACAGACTCCGGGAAAAGAAGATCGTATGGCACTGGAGGAATTAAAAAACGCAGGGAGGAATCAACACCGGAACGTCTGCCGTCACGGGCTCCTGACCGTCAATGATACTGAGGTGGGAGGGTGAAATCGTTTTTTCCCTTTTCAGAATTGCAGGAGAAAGATAAATGTACTATGAATTGCAGCCGCTGCGAATCCAGGCAGGATGGAAAATAGAATATAACAATTTTACAGAATATGATATTGGCATACATGGCCCAAACGATTTATTTGAGCTAAATGAAGATTTATTACGGCTTCACAATGAAAAAGCAAATCTGATTATTGATTTAGGCTGGTATCCCAATCATGACATTAACGGAAAATATTTGTTGTTACTTGTCAAAGATTATAACTGGGATTGTCCTTTGGAGCAAATGACAACCATATCAAAAAACGAGATTATTGTTTGTATAGAAAAATGGGTATGCCACGGTTTTTTTGCAAAATACTGCAATCGCTAATTGATTATTTATGTACGGAGGGCACTTTGCCGAAAAGGGAGATTGTATTTATAAGCCGGGTCGGATGTGCAGGCAGCAGGATTGATTTTGTGCGCTGGCATAAAGGGCTTGCTTTTATAAAAGTTTGGGAAATAACAATTTCCGGTTTTGGAAAAAAGACCGCATATATGGCGGAATCCGGGGAGGGGTGTGCTTCAGTCAGAAAAACCAAGGCGGTTAATATATAAAAATAGTAGTAGAAATGCAAAGGAAAACGTGATATGATAAGATACGTAGAAATTTTATCGTATACTTTGTCGTTTTTTGTACAAAAAGCGGCATGGAGGTTGATATGCAAAGGATATTGGTAGTGGACGACGCGGAGGTAAACCGAGAATTGCTGCTCGAGATGCTTCAGGGGGATTATGCCGTGGAGCTTGCGGAGGACGGGGAGGGGGCAGTGCGAAAACTTCAGGAGTACCAGTATGAAATCGCCGCGCTCCTTCTGGACCTGCAGATGCCAAGGATGGGAGGTTTCGCGGTGATCCGGGAGATGGAGCGCTGCGGGTGGCTCAACAGGATCCCCGTGTTAGTCATAAGCGGGGAGCAGGCGGCGGAGGTGGAGAACCAGTGTTTTGAGATGGGGGTTTCGGATTTTATCCACAAGCCCTTTGAGATGTCGATCGTCAAAAACCGCATTAAAAATGCGGTGGAATTGTTTACTTATAAGAACCAGCTGGAGCAGCGGGTGGAGCGTCAGACGGAACGCCTGCGGCGGCAGTATCAGATCATTCAGATGCAGGCTGAGAAATTAAAGGAGGCAAAGCCGTTCCACGACCTGATGATGCAGTACCAGAGCGCCATCATGGAAGTGGAGACTAAGCTGCGGATCCTTAACGCGGAGTTTTCGCTAAAGTATAACCGCAATCCCTTTGAGTCGATCAAGAGCAGGCTGAAGTCCCCGGAGAGCATTTATGATAAGCTGATGCGAAAGGGGCTTCCCGCTTCCGTGGAAAATATCAAGGAGAAGCTGGCGGATGTCGCGGGGGTGCGCGTCATCTGTTCTTTTCCGGATGATATCTACCGCCTTGCCGATCTTTTTATAAGGCAGGACGATATCATTCTTTTGAAGAGGAAAGATTACATCAAAAACCCGAAGTCGAACGGTTACCGGAGCCTGCATATCATCATAGAGATACCGGTCTTTCTCTCAAACGAGAAAATTTACCGCAAGGTGGAGGTACAGTTCCGCACAATCGCCATGGATTTTTGGGCAAGCCTTGAGCATAAGCTGAAATATAAGAAGGATGTGCAAAACGCGGAGGAGATCGTAAAGAAGTTAAAGGCCTGCGCGGACTCGATCGAAGTTCTTGACTACCAGATGCAGGAAGTAAGGAACGAGATTGACCGCGCAAAAGAATGAGTGTGGAAGCGGCAGGAGGGCAGGGGAGTTTTTGGAAGTGTCCCTTTCACCCGGACGTTTCGGGATGAACCGTGTGGGGTTCCTTTCCGGAACGTCCGTTTGTGATGTGGTGGCCTTGTGGGGATGTTGTTGTTTGGAATTTCAGAAAGGAGTGCGCCGGGCGGCGTGGTGAAAGAGATGGGAAAATATTTTGGGACAGACGGTTTTCGGGGCGAGGCGAATGTAGGGCTTAAGGTCGAGCACGCGTTTGCGGTCGGCAGGTTTTTGGGATGGTATTACGGGAAGGGGCACAAAGCGAAGGTTGTGATCGGCAAGGATACGCGCCGCTCAAGCTACATGTTCGAGGATGCGCTTTCGGCGGGGCTTACGGCGAGCGGTGCGGATGTGTATCTGCTGCATGTGACCCCGACACCGAGTGTTTCGTATGTGGTGCGCAGCGAGGATTTTGACTGCGGCATCATGATCTCCGCAAGCCACAATCCTTTTTATGATAACGGGATCAAGGTGATCAATGGCAAGGGATACAAGCTTGAAGCATCGGTTGAGGAGGAGATCGAGGCCTATCTTGATGGGAAGATGGGGGAGATTCCATATGCCGTGCGGGAAAACATCGGGCGCACGGTGGATTATTCCATCGGCAGGCACCGCTATATCGGTTATCTGATTTCTTTGGCCACACGCTCATTCGGCGATATGAAGATTGGGCTTGACCTCGCAAACGGCTCGGCGACGACGGTGGCGAAGGGGGTTTTTGACACGCTCGGCGCGAAGACCTATGTGATAAGCAATGAACCGGACGGGACGAACATCAATACGGAGTGCGGTTCGACCCATATCGAAAAGCTCCAGAAGTTTGTGGTGGAGAACGGGCTTCATGCCGGGTTTGCGTACGACGGCGACGCGGACCGCTGCATGTGCGTGGACGAGAACGGGAAGGTGCTCTCAGGCGACGCGGTCATGTATCTGTGCGGATGCTACATGCACGAGCGAGGGGAACTGCACAACGATACGGTGGTGACGACGGTCATGTCCAACTTTGGTCTCTACAAGGCATTCGACGTTAAGGGTATCCATTATGAGAAAACGGCGGTCGGAGATAAATATGTATCCGAGAATATGGTAAAGAACGGGCATTGCCTTGGCGGGGAGGATTCCGGGCATATCATTTTCAGCAAACATGCGGTGACGGGGGACGGGATTTTGACTTCGCTCAAAGTGATGGAAGTCATGCTGGAGAAAAAACAGAAACTCTCGGAGCTCGCGAAGGAGCTTGTGATCTACCCGCAGCTTCTCATCAATGTCCGCGTGCCGGATAAGGAAGCAGCGATGAACAACGCGGCGGTGCTCGCCGAAGTCGGGCGCGTGCGGGAGGAACTTGGGGAAAACGGCAGGATCTTAGTGCGCGGCAGCGGCACGGAGCCGGTCGTGCGCGTGATGGTGGAGGCGGCTTCCGACGATATTTGCCGGGAGAAAGCAGAGCGTGTCGTGAAGGTTTTAGAGGCGTTGAATGAGGATTGACGCAAATTTGAAGATTTTTGAAAAAAACAGTAGCATTTTTCAAAAAAGCATGGTATAATCGGAAAATGATATCATGTGTCTGTGTGCCGTCAGGCGGGAAAAAGCTTCCGGACAGCAGGGGAATACGGCGGATTGAAGAGAAAGACACAGCTGAAGGAGGAAGGAACAGATGAGTTTTCAGGTTGAAGATTTGGGAAAAAATATGGTTAAGCTTACAATAGAAGCAACCGCGGAGGATTTCGAGAAAGCGCTTGAGAAAGCTTATCATAAGAATAAGGGCAGGATCAATGTGCAGGGCTTCCGCAAGGGCAAGGCTCCGCGCGCGATCATTGAGAAGATGTACGGCGCGGGGATTTTCTATGAGGACGCGGCCAACGAGGTGATCCCGGAGGCTTATGACGCGGCGGCGAAGGAGTGCGGGCTTGAGATTGTTTCAAGGCCTTCCATCGACGTGACGCAGGTGGAGAAGGGAAAGAGCTTTATCTTCACGGCGGAAGTCGCGGTCAAGCCGGCAGTCACCCTCGGCCAGTACAAGGGTGTTGAGGTAAAGAAAGCCGACCTTGAGGTGAGTGAGGAGGAGCTTGGCGCACAGCTTGACAAGGCGCGCGAGCAGAATTCCAGAACCGTGACCGTGGAGGACCGCGCGGTACAGCAGGGTGATATCGCGACCATTGATTTTGAGGGATTTGTGGACGGTGTTGCGTTTGAGGGCGGCAAGGGTACGGACCACGCGCTGGAGATCGGTTCCCATTCGTTTATTGATACGTTCGAGGATCAGCTGGTCGGGAAAAATATCGGGGAGGAGTGCGAGGTCAATGTTACCTTCCCGCAGGAGTACCACGCCGCAGAGCTTGCGGGCAAGCCTGCGATGTTCAAAGTTACCGTCAAGGGGATCAAGGTGAAGGAACTCCCGCAGCTTGACGATGATTTTGCACAGGACGTTTCGGAGTACGAGACACTTGAGGAGTACAAGGAGAGTGTAAAGAAGGAAATCGCAGAAAAGAAGGCGAGGGAGGCAAAGTCCGCGAAGGAAGATTCCGTAGTCGGACAGATCGTGGAAAATGCCCAGATGGATATCCCGCAGCCGATGATTGAGACACAGAAGCGCCAGATGGCGGATGAGTTTGCGCAGAGGCTGCAGATGCAGGGCTTAAATCTTGAGCAGTATATGCAGTTTACCGGCATGACACCGGAGCGCTTTTTGGAGACGTTAGAGCCGCAGGCGTTAAAGCGCATCCAGAGCCGGCTCGTCCTTGAGGAGGTCGCAAAGGCGGAGAACCTTGTGGTATCGGACGAGGAACTTGAAAACGAGATGAAGCGCATGGCGGAGAATTATAACATGGAGCTTGACAGGGTTAGGGAGATGCTTGGTGAGGAGGAGAAAAAACTCCTGACGACAGACCTTCAGGTACAAAAGGCAATTGATTTTGTAACGGAGCAGGCAGTAGAGATTTAATCAGCAAATGGCAGATAAGATGCGGGAACGATTTTTCCGGAAATCATTCCCGCATTTTTAGCCGTGGCGGAACATGCGGATTTGGCGGCGGAACCCGGCAATTTACAAAAAATCCCGCATCATATTATGGAAGATGGAGGATAAGGCAAATGAGCTTAGTACCTTATGTGATTGAACAGACAAGCAGGGGGGAGCGTTCCTACGATATATATTCCAGGTTGCTGAAGGACCGGATTATTTTTTTGGGTGAGGAGGTAACGGATGTCAGCGCGAGCGTTGTCGTGGCGCAGCTTCTCTTCCTTGAGGCGGAGGATCCGGGAAAGGATATCAACCTCTACATCAACAGTCCGGGAGGTTCGGTGACGGCGGGCATGGCCATCTATGACACGATGCAGTTTATCAAGAGCGATGTCTCAACCATCTGTATCGGCATGGCGGCAAGCATGGGGGCATTTTTGCTCGCGGGCGGGACGAAGGGCAAACGCATGGCGCTGCCGAATGCCGAGATCATGATCCATCAGCCGTCCGGCGGGGCAAGGGGCCAGGCAACCGAAATCCAGATCGTGGCGGAAAACATTTTAAAGACAAAGAAGAAATTAAACCAGATGCTTGCCGAGAACACCGGGAAGCCGTACGATGTGATCGCGGCGGATACGGAACGCGATTATTATATGTCTGCCGAGGAGGCACTTGACTATGGCATTATTGATACGATCGTGACGAAACGCCAGTAAAGAAATCTTTTGTGCGTCAAACAAAGAATCGGAATGGGGTTAAAAATGGAGGCTGAAAATGGCGACAAAGAATGATGAAAATCAGATGCTGTATTGTTCTTTCTGTGGAAGGAGCCAGAACCAGGTCAAGCGTCTGATCATAGGGCCGAAGGATGTCCATATCTGTGATGAGTGCATTGGGCTTTGCACCGAGATCATTGAGGAGGAGAATGAAAATGCCGCGCTTGAGTATGACGATAGTGTGGTCAATCTCCTAAAACCGAAGGAGATCAAGGAATATCTGGATCAGTATGTGATTGGTCAGGATGACGCGAAGCGCGCGCTTGCGGTTTCGGTCTACAACCATTACAAGCGCATCTTAGCGGAGCGCGACTTGGATGTTGAGCTGCAAAAGAGCAATATCCTGCTGATTGGGCCGACCGGTTCCGGAAAAACATACTTGGCCCAGACACTTGCAAAGATTTTGAATGTGCCGTTTGCGATCGCCGATGCGACCGCGCTTACGGAGGCTGGATATGTCGGTGAGGACGTGGAAAACATCCTGCTTAAGATCATCCAGGCGGCGGAATACGATATCGAGCGCGCCCAATGCGGCATTATTTATATCGACGAGATTGACAAGATCACGAGAAAGTCGGAAAATACCTCAATCACCCGCGATGTTTCGGGCGAGGGGGTTCAGCAGGCACTCTTAAAGATCCTCGAGGGGACGGTTGCCTCGGTGCCGCCGCAGGGCGGGCGGAAGCATCCGCATCAGGAGTTTCTGCAGATTGATACGACGAACATCCTCTTTATCTGCGGCGGGGCGTTCGACGGTTTGGAAAAGATTATCGAGTCGAGGGTCGGCCAGAAGACCATCGGTTTTAACGGCGATGTCACAGTCGGCCAGAAGAAGGATATCGGGGAGCTTTTGCGTCAGGTGCTGCCGCAGGATCTGATCAAATTCGGGATGATCCCGGAATTTGTCGGCCGCGTCCCGGTGGTGACGGCGATGGATCTTCTGGATGAGAAGTCTCTTGTACGCATTCTTTCGGAGCCGAAGAACGCACTGGCAAAACAGTATAAAAAATTATTTGAATTGGACGGCGTAGAGCTTGAGTTTACGCCGGAGGCGCTCGGTGAGATCGCGAGGCGCTCGTTTGAGAGAAAAACCGGGGCGAGGGGACTGCGCGCCATCATGGAGTCCGTTATGATGGATTCTATGTTCACGATCCCGACGGATACCGATGTGGTCAAATGTGTGGTCACAAAGGAGGCGGCAGAGGGAAAAGAGCCGCCGGAAATTGTCCGTGTGGAAGGGATCCAGACGAAAAAGCAGAGGGCAAAGCGGCTTGAAAAGCACAATACCAACGAGATCGCTTAGTCAGAAAGGTATTCGGTTATGGATGAGACGGGAAAGAATGAGATTGTGACAATGCCGCTTGTGGTACTGCGCAACATTGTTGTGATGCCCGGAATGATGATTCATTTTGATATCAGGAGAAAGAAGAGTGTCGCTGCCGTGGAGATGGCGATGCGGCAGGAGCAGCGCGTTTTTGTGGTGACCCAGCAGGATGCAGGCGTTGAGGAACCAACCTTAAAGGATCTGTACTCTTACGGGACGGTGACCATGATCAAGCAGCTCATCAAACTGCCGGAGAATGTGATCCGTGTGCTTGCGGTCGGTGAGTACCGGGCGCAGCTTGTCTCAATGGGGGACGGAGGGGAATATTTCATCTCGGAGACAACGCAGGTACCGCAGGGGGAAGAGCCGACGAACAGTGAGCGGGAGGCGATGCTGCGCAGCCTTCAGGAGCTTTTGCAAAATTATGGGAATGAAAATCCGAGGCTCAGCCGGGAGGTATTAAAGAATCTGCTTGAGACGCGGAAGCTGGAAAAACTTATGGAGCAGCTTCCGGTGCAGCTGCCCTTATCCATCCCGGAGAAGGAAATGATCCTGGCAGGCTACGGGCTGATCGGGCAGTTTAAGGCAGAGGCGGTCGTGCTGGCCAACGAAGTCAATGTCATCCGTATCCAGAAAGGGATACAGGAGATGGTCAAGGCACATATAGACAAGAATCAGCGTGATTATATGCTTCGGGAACAGCTCCGGGTCATCCAGGAGGAACTCGGTGACGCAAACCAGCTCGGCGATGCGGACAAATTTGAGAAAAAATGCGACGAGCTTGAGGCGGGCGAGGACATCAAGGAGAGCATAAGGCAGGAGATCCGGCGCTTCCGTGCGGTCAACGGTTCGGTTTCGGAGAGTGCGGTCTCAAGGGGGTATCTGGAGACATTGCTCGCGCTGCCGTGGGATAAGCAGAGTGAGGATAACGAAGACATTCGCCATGCAGAGCAGGTGCTGGAGGAGGATCATTACGGATTAAAGAAGGTGAAAGAGCGCGTGCTTGAGTTTCTTGCGGTGCGTGCGGCGACGCATCAGGCGGACGCTCCGATCATTTGCCTGGTGGGACCGCCCGGAACCGGAAAGACTTCGGTCGCGCGTTCGGTCGCGCGGGCTCTCGGCAAGAAATATGTCAGGATTTGTCTCGGCGGTGTGCGGGATGAGGCGGAGATCCGCGGGCACCGCAGAACTTATGTCGGTGCATTGCCGGGACGCATCATCAGCGGATTAAAATCGGCGGGGGTAAAAAATCCGCTGATGCTGTTGGATGAGATCGACAAGATGGCGAGCGATTACAAGGGCGACCCTGCCGCCGCGATGCTGGAGGTGCTTGACGGGGAGCAAAATTCAAAATTTGTCGACCACTATGTGGAACTTCCGGTTGATTTGTCGAAAGTGCTTTTCATCGCGACGGCGAACACGACGCAGAGCATTCCCGCGCCGCTTCTTGACCGGATGGAGGTCATCGAGGTGAACTCTTATACCGCCACGGAAAAACGCCATATCGCAAAACGCCATCTTGTAAAAAAACAGCTGCTTAAAAACGGGCTGAACACGAAGAAATTTGCGATTACGGACAAGGCGATCGATACGATCATTTCCGGATATACAAGTGAGGCCGGCGTGCGTTCCCTGGAGCGTAAGATTGGCGAGTGTATGCGCAAGACCGTGCTTTTGATGGCAAAAGATGAAGATGTTACGAAGGTGCGCATCACGGAGAAGAATCTGGCAGAATTTTTAGGACCCGTGAAACGGCAGAAGGAAAAGAAAAACCAGCGCGATGCGGTCGGGATCGTCCGCGGGCTTGCGGTGACTTCCGCCGGGGGGGATACGCTCTCCATCGAAATCAACACGATGCCGGGAAAAGGAAACATCGAACTGACCGGGCAGCTTGGCGATGTGATGAAAGAGTCGGCGCGCACGGCGATCAGCTATGTGCGTTCGGTGGCATCGGATTACAAGGTAGCGGACGATTATTTTGAGAAGCATGACCTGCATCTGCATATCCCGGAGGGGGCGGTGCCAAAAGACGGACCGTCCGCGGGGATCGCGCTGTCCACCGCGGTGCTTTCCGCCGTGACGGGAAAAAAGATCCGGGCGGACCTGGCGATGACCGGGGAAGTGACGCTGCGCGGCAGGGTGCTGCCAATCGGCGGCGTGAAGGAAAAGCTTTTGGCGGCAAAGATGGCGGGCATCACACTTGTGCTTGTTCCGAAGAAAAATGAGAGCGATGTAAAGGAACTGGAGGAGGAGATTACGGACGGCATCCGCATCGTCCTTGTCGAGACGATGGAGGAGGTTGTGCGGGAAGCACTTCTCGCATAAACGTGCTCGGAACCGATAAAACGGTAAGAAAGCGGAGTCCTGCAAGGGTTCCGGGAATGAACCGGAAGGGGTATTCCCGGAACCCTCTGCAGCCGTGCCGGCCGGCTTGATGGAGGAACCGTGTTATAGTTTTTGGCCGGGGAGTTAGAGAACTGTTAAGGATGACAGTTCTTTTTTTCTACCGCATTGTTGATAGCGATGCTTTGCACGTAAAAGAATCATTAAAAAATGGAGGTATGCATGGAAGAAGAAAAGAAGATAAGGCAGAATGTTAATTATGTGGAATTGGAAACGGTATGCGGCATTACGAGTACATTGCCGCAAAATGAACTGCCGGAATTTGCGTTCGCCGGTAAATCCAATGTCGGGAAATCCTCGCTCATCAATGCACTGATGTTCCGCAAATCCTATGCCAGAACCTCGTCGCAGCCAGGAAAAACCCAGACGATCAATTTTTATAACATTGAGCGGGAGCTTTATTTTGTCGATCTGCCGGGGTATGGCTATGCGAAGGTCTCGCAGGAGCTAAAGGCGAAATGGGGGAAAATGATCGAGCGCTACCTGCGGGGCTCAAAACAGCTCAAAAAAATCTTCCTGCTTGTGGATATCCGGCATGAGCCGTCAGAAAATGACAGGGATATGTACGAGTGGATCGTGTATCAGGGCTTTGAGCCGGTCATCATCGCCACAAAGCTTGATAAGATCAACCGCAGCCAGAAGGAGAGACAGCTTGCACTCATCCGCAAGGGTCTTAAAATCCGTCCGGGTACGCGGCTGATCGCGTTTTCCGCACTCAATAAGCAGGGGCGGGATGAGATATGGGAATATATTGATGGTCTGGGAAACACTGGCCAGAAAGAAGACGACAAGAAGGAGGAGTCTGCGGCCAGTGCCGGGGATATGGGGTGTTAGTCGGTATCACCGATCAGGGAGGAAAAGATATGGGTGTAAATTTCTGAACTTTTTTTTGACCAATTGTTGCAGATAATCTCTGCCTCCGCCTCCGAAGGGACGGACAGGCCAATGTCGATGATCGGGTTACCGCGCTCCATGATCTTGAGCGAGACGATAAATTCATTTTTCTTTGTTTCATAATAATCAGCGCGGATGGAGTTTTCCTCGCGCATGCTGTATTTATTCTCCTTGAGAAAGTTGTCGATATCCGCACGGATGGGATCCGAGATCTTGTTGTAAAAAAAGGAGAGTGATTCCCCGCCCAACGTGGTGATCTCATAGTAGGTGCTGTTGCGGATGATATTGCAGGAAATAAATTTATCCTCTAAAAGTTCCGACAGTACCTGCTGGATATTAAAATAATTCGTATATTCCTTCTCCAAAAGGAAATTGGTCAGCTGCGTCTGTGTCAGCGGAAATTCTACTTTGTCCAGAATATAAAGTATCATTAGCTTGTAAAGCATCAATGCCTCGGGTTGCATGAGGTACTCCTTTCCGTGGGAAAATCAGGTGTTTCTTGTCGAGCGTTGTTTTTTGTCCGGGATTTTGCGTACAGGAAATACCCTGCCGGAAATCCCGGCGTTTCATCTCTTTTTCAATTGAGTTTAAAACAAATTTTTTATTTGCGCTCCAAAGTGGGGCGATCAGCAATTTCTTTGGTCCGTCGCCCGTGAGCCGGTGGATTACGATATCCTCCGGTATGGCAGCCAGACAGGAGAGCAGCGTCTCAAGGTAGGAGGAAAATTCCATCAGCGGGTAGGCGGCGGGATAAGCCGCATAGTGCGCGGCGAGATCCGTACCCTTTAAAACATGGAGCAGCGAGAGCTTGATGCCGGTAAGGGGCAGGGAGCAGACATGGCGCACGGAGGCGAGCATATCCTGCCTGGTTTCACCGGGAAGCCCGAGGATCAGATGGGTCACAATACCAATGCCAAGCGCGTTCAGTGCGCGGACGGCATCCGTGTAAACGGACAGCGGATAGCCGCGCCGGATAAACGCGGCGCTGGCCGCGTGGATCGTCTGCAGGCCGAGCTCGACGGTGACCGGCCTGAATTTGTTTAAGCGGACGAGGAGGGACAGAACCTCACTGCCAAGACAGTCCGGACGGGTGGCGATGGAAAGAGCCGCGATGTCGGGATGTCCTGCAGCTTCAAAAAATACTTGCTCCAGCGCGGGAAGTGGGGCGTAGGTGTTGGTATATGCCTGAAAATATGCGATGTAGCGGCCGGAAGTATTTTTGGAGGCAACCAGCTGTTTTGCCTGTTCAATCTGCTGGGTTATGCTAAGTTTTTTATCGGCGGCAAATTCCCCGGAGCCGCCAGCACTGCAGAAAATGCAGCCTCGGGTATCCAAAGTGCCGTCGCGGTTTGGGCAGGAAAAGCCGGCATTGAGGGAAAGCTTGTACAGCTTTGTGCCGAAGCGTTCCCGGCAGTCGTAATCAAAGCTGTGGTAGCGTTTGCCGTTCCACATCACTTTAACGGATATGGGACCGGACGGCAGCGCTGACGGCTTCGCATACGCGCGGGTCAAACGGAGCCGGAAGGATATTGTTTTCGTTTAATTCCTCCTCCGGCACGAGACCTGCAATCGCAGTGGCGGCGGCGAGTTTCATCTCCTCCGTGATCTGTGGCGCGCGCCCGGAAAGCGCCCCTTTAAAAATGCCGGGGAAAGCAATTACGTTGTTGACTTGGTTCGGGAAGTCCGAACGCCCGGTGCCGACTACGCGAGCGCCTGCTTCCTTTGCGAGATCCGGCATGATTTCCGGAACCGGGTTTGCCATCGCAAAGAGAATCGCGTCGCGGTTCATCGAGGCAACCATCTCCTTTGTCACGATGTTTGGGGCGGACACACCGACAAAGATGTCCGCACCTGCCAAAGCGTCGGCGAGGGATCCGTGGGCACCTTCCCGATTGGTCGTCTCCATCATCTGCTTCTGCATCCAGTTTAGATCCGGTGTGTCTTTTGCGAGGATACCGATGCGGTCGCAGAGAGTGAGGTGCAAAAAGCCGTAAGTGAGCAAAAGCTTTGCGATGGCTATGCCAGCCGACCCCGCGCCGTTTATGACAATGCGGCAGTCCTCCATCTTTTTCCCCGTCACCTTTAGTGCGTTGATGATACCTGCAAGCACCACGATTGCCGTACCGTGCTGGTCATCGTGGAAGACGGGGATATCCAGGATTTCTTTCAGCCGCGCCTCGATCTCAAAGCAGCGCGGTGCGGAGATATCTTCAAGGTTGATGCCGCCGAATGCCGGGGCGATGTAGGTGACCGCCTTGATGATTTCTTCCGTGTCCTGTGTGTCAAGGCAGATCGGGAAGGCGTTGATATCGCCGAACTCCTTGAAGAGTACACATTTACCCTCCATTACCGGCATTGCGGCTTTCGCGCCAATGTTGCCAAGCCCAAGTACCGCGGAGCCGTCCGACACGACAGCGACGGTGTTTGCCTTGATCGTGTATCTGTAAGCAGCGTCCGGATCCTTAGCGATCACTTTGCATGGTTCCGCAACGCCGGGCGTGTAAGCGAGCGCGAGATCCTCGCGGGTTTTCACCTCGCACTTCGCAGTGGTTGAAAGTTTTCCGTTCCATTCCTCATGGAGCTGTAACGCACGTTCGTTATTTGTCATAATGATACCCTGCCTTCCCTCTGTCTGTAAAAAACAGTCTAAAAAATGCGAATGCTTTAATCATACCACTGAAAGGCTTTGAAATCAAGCAGTCCGTAGAAAATATTTATTTTTCGGGGAGGATATGTTATCTTTGCAGGTTCGCCGTGCGGGGGAAGAGATGCCGCCGGATAAGGAGAAAATGGGGAAAAATGCGGGAAGCCGTGATTTCCGCTGTCCGGTTTCATGGTAGGCTGCGGCCAGAAGCTGATTTTCCGCATATTCTGGACTTTTATTAGACCGATAAGCCGGAAGTTACATTTACGTTTCTATTCTTACGAAAGATACTATTTAGCGGTCAAACAATGAACCCGTACCACTATGCGTACTGCCATCATTTTCTGTATATGTCGAAATAAAGCGAGGTTCACGCTTTGTGCAATGATAAAACCGTATCAATATATCTACAGCATCCGCTTTCTTCTCTATTCCTAAACGAACTGCTAATTCCTGCTGAGCTTCGGGCAAATCAAAGTCAATATCTTCGGCGTTTTCCATGTGTTCCTCAAAAACTTCTTTTGCAAACTCACTAAGACCATCCCTGTCTTGATATTCATCTTCATTTAAATAATCCAACCAATCGGGGCAATTTACCATGAATTCAAAAAACTCTTTTAGATTATCCGCTATTCTGCCACATTCACCTTCACTTCCCCAAAAACCTATTGAGCCGTCTTTCAATAAGATATATTCACTTCCACTGCCTGCTTTGGCAAATGTTTTCCCAGAGATATTATAAGTCAAGTGACCAAATTCGTCCTCCGGTGTCTTGAATTCTGGAAGAACCTCTATATCGCAGACATCACAAAGCAAATCTGACAAGTCACTGTCCTCGCGCAGCATTTTAATATAATCCATTTTTGTTACCTCCTGTTTAAGTCGCGATGTATCGGCTTGTTACTGGAAAAGTTATACCATAGCCAATTACGAAAAACAATCCCAGTTCTGCGTCTGTTCCGCCTATCCGGACCGTCAAGGGACGAGTAGTATTTTTTCGCAAAGGGCGCGAAAAAATCTCCACTCTTAACCCCTTGACCGTCTGGATTTTTGCCGCCCGCATTTCGCCGACGAAAACGGGGAACAGGATTTTACAATCCTGACCCCGCTTTCATCCGCTTCATTCTAACGGCAAAACCGTCTGCGCTACTTCGGCGGCTGTCGGTAGGTTTTGTGGTGGCTCTGCCCTGCGCCCCGACCTTTTCCAAGGAACCAAATGTTACGCAATATTATCCTTTCATTTGCCATTCTTTTTCACCTATGATAGAACGGATTTGCTCTGCTTTCGGAAAAGTCAGCCCGCTTGTATCAATCCTGTGATCGTCAAGGAACTGATACGGCAATTCTATGACATTTAAATTACACTGGATACCTCTTTGATGTGCCAGCTTGATTGCTGCCAGCCCCCAACTGTCAAAGGTCGTTGGGTTCAACCTTGCATAGCGCCGCAGCATCTTTATTCTTTTTTCCATGTAGTTGTTGAACAGTTTTTCATCTTCATGTGCGATAGCCCACATACATTGTCGAATCTCATCTGTGCCAATAGAATCATCTTCCGGACTTTTCGGAAGGAGCGCACAGGCCAGCGGATAATTGTGAGAAACCAATGCACCCTCAACTGTATCGGTTCCAGTTATTTTCAATGCCAATTCGTATTCATTTGCAAGAATAGCTGCTTTAGAGAAATTAAAGTTATTTTTTTTGAAATCATATGGATAGCCGCTATCGAAAACATGATGTGAAAACCCTTTTTCGATCATTTCATAACATAATACACCAATCAACGTAGCTGTATAATAGCTTTTCTTTGCTGCTGTTTTATCAGTATCCAGTTGCATGCGGATATTTCCGTCTCCAGTATACCAAAAAAACAGGTCACAAAGACTGTTGATAATCCAATCATATGTTTTTTCTGCAATGCGCTGGTCTAATCTTTGATAGAACATCTCCTTAAAATCAGTATTGGTGTCAATTCCATGCTTTGCACTTTCACGATATTTCTTTATTTCGTTATCAATATACTTCGTGCTATAGCTCAACGGCTTCTTCATAAAAATTCCCTTTCAAAATGCAACTGAAAAATTTGACTATTTCTGATTTATTAAGTTAGATGGCTGACCCAAGTATAGCACATTTTCCCACTGAAAACAATCCCCACTCTATGTTCGTTCCGCCTATCCAGACCGTCAAGAACCGAGTGGTATTTTTTCGCACAGGGCGCGGAAAAATCTCCACGCGGAACCCCTTGACCGTCTGAATTTTTGCCGCCCGCATTTCGCCGCCGAAAACGGGGAACAGGATGCAGCCGTATTCAGCAATTCTGTTATTGTAGGTTACTTGGTGTCAATCGGATGTTTTCTCTTAAATTCTTTGGGGAATCATTGAGATGGGAGGTACTCACGGTGAAGTATGCACCAAGAAAGATATAAAGGTATATATCAAAGAAAGCGGCGACTACGATATCCCCAGTTTGATACTTGACGAGGAAGCGGAGCAGGATGTATTCTATGGCAGGTACGGTGATCTTCGGCGCGACTACCTCCAGGAACATAAACCCAAGCTGTGGATGGTGCTGGTGAACAGCAGTAAGCTGGACGACCATCTGAAGGGTGTCGGGCGGATGGCGGAGCAGCGCACGGACACGCTCCTGCCACAGTTGATGAAAGCCGCTGGCGTGACCGGGGAATTGAAAGTCTGTGACCGGATGGCGTGGGTAGGGCTGGTCAATAACTTAGGGCGCGGGCCGATGAGATCATCCTGGCCGATCTGATTTATATTTGAGGGGGGCGGTGCTGATCTTTGAGAAGGTGATGGAGGTTTTTAAGGACTATCTCACCGGGGACACCCGATACGAGATCGTTATGACCTCCCACGGCTACACAGTGCCGGAATGGGATTCCAGCGCCAACACCTGGGCAGGCGAGGAGGTGTGCGCTTCACCGGGTATCATGCGGGATGCGCTGCCGGACTGCTTCACCGGGTATCTGGAATACAAAAAGATAGAAAATTCCATACTCTCTCCACATTGCTGTGTTACACTATGCCGAAGGAGGTGCGCCAATGGCAACTTTACTAATCGTTGAGGA
>CAMRSM010000048.1 GCA_947053345.1 uncultured Lachnospiraceae bacterium | reverse complement strand
AATAATTATCTCCTTTTATTATTCTATTATTAACATAATTAAATTTTTTCTGTATTTTTTTATATCATATAATATAAAGCAATAAATTTCTATGTCGTTTAAGGAATATGCCAATTTCTTCACAAAAAATGCCCTGTGCCGGAAAGAATCCAAACACAGAGCACTTTTCACTTCGTGACATTATAGTATGCCGCCCGGCATGCTTCCCTGCGGGACATACATTTTGTTCGCCAGGGAAGATGTCCTCCTTCGCCGGACGCGAACCGGCGCTGGTATCATATCCGCCCGCTGCGATTTCGCCGAAAAAAACAGGGAACAAGGTTTTTCAATCCTGCCCCCCGCTTTCGGCCGCCTCACGGGGAACAACGCGGACATCCTGTCCATTCTCCCACCGGAAATACTCATACTCCTTGAGCAACACAATCTCATGGGGGAAGAATTGGGACAATTCCCGCATAAAGTTCTCGCCGTACTCCTCCGGTTTTTCCACCTCCAGGTCGGCCAAAATCTCCGGGGGCAGGTCACGGCCATAGGAAAAGTCCAAGTACATGCACCAGGTAACTCCCTCCCGGGGAAATTTTATCCGGCCGTTGCGCTCCATATTGGGGTACAGCTTCAAAAAGAGGTGACAGCCGCGGTGGCCGCTGTTGAAGAAGTAGATGTGGTCATAGTCCGGAGGTTCGGAATCCGGAGTCGACCTCCCAAAGGGTCCGTTATTTTTTCGTAGTTTCTTGCGGCTTTTCGCTATATGGGGGTCACTGGTCGCTTTTGCAGCCCGGGTCAGAGCCTTTTCAAAGCGTTTGACCATCTCTTCCTCCGCTAAATCCCCTGTTTTCAGTCCGTATTCCCACATTGCCATAGAAAAACCCCCTTTTCCGTTTGCCATACCCCGATGATCCCACGATCCCAACAGGAAATTGTCCTCCTTCGTCGAGCTCTCGGAAATGAAATCTAAATGTTTTTCCTTGTTTTTGCTACTTATTATTCATCATATTATCTGATTTGACACTACATTTTTACTGTTCTGAAAAATTTTAGAGCCAAAATAGAGCCAGCAGCAAAATACCGATTTTCTCCTTATCCATCCTTATACATGGTGCTAGCACCATGTATAAATAACATTAACAAGGAAAATATCAATTCGTTGTCCTCCGCCACTCTAATCAACAAATTGGAATTTACCTAACTGTTACAATATGTTTTATCCCGTCTCATTTAATTCCAAACAGTTACTCGCGATACCACCGTGGTATGGTATTCTCCATGTTGTCAAACATGTCCAGCACGCTTTTGTTAAGAGCCATAACTGAATTAAGCTCATTTGGCGCCCAATACTTAGCCCAAACAATAGAAGTGATAGCACTTGTGGCAAAATACAGTGCAAATAACTTCCAGAATTCTTCTGGTACTTGATTCTCAAAATATCCGTCAATCTGCCCTTTTGCAAACATGGGATATTCAATGCCGATTCGATTGAACTCATACCAAGGGTCTCCGATATTATCAAAGTCTACCGTGTGCCAGTCAATGACCCACAGTTTTCCCGCGTTGATAATTAGGTTTCCCATGTGATAATCACCATGATGATAGCACAGCGGACGAGATTTCAGAAGATATTTATTCTCTTCGATAAACCGCAGAATTCTTTCATCTCCTACAAATGAAATTCCTTCCTGAAGGAATGCTTCCAATCTCGGTTTAATGACTTCAAAATATCGTTCATACCAATTTTTTGCAGTATCAACCTTGGGAGAGTTTTCATGTATCTTTCGGAGAATACTACCCGCCTGTACACCATAAGCATACTGTTCACAGTAGGGTGCGTTAGGGAGAACTTTTTCCGCTTCCTTTCCCACTACCCAGGAAAGCAGAGTATAAACCTTTGCGTCTTCATCGCATTTTTCAAAGGCAATACACCTCGGTACAGTAAGAGATGCTTGGTTCAAATGGTTCAGATAATCGTATTCATCCTTTTTTCGTTTATATTCAGTAATATCGGCACTTCGTAGAAGGTATGCCTGCCCCCCCTTTTCTACACGATACTTTTTATCGCCAGACATTCCTTTTGAAATTTCCGACACTTTATCAAATTGTGATAGAAAAGAATTTTTCATGATGTATGCTCCTTCATTTTCTGCTATGTTATCTGTCAATCAAATTCAAATTTGTCCATTTCATTATATCACTTCCGTTCCTCATTTACCACCAAAATATAGGGTGCAGCAACCACCGCGCCCCACATTTATTATCGTTCTAACGATTTCTCTATTTTCCACTTCTGCCCTTTCAAATCGTTTTGCTTCTCATACAGATTATTGCGCTCTTTGCAAAGTTCTTTCATGCGCTCCAACTGCGCCCTCACTCCCTCCCGGCAATCCGGCTCAATCTTTTTATATTCCCCGGTCAGATTGCGGATTGTATTGTTGTTTTCCTTTATCTGTTCCGACAAACATACCCAATCTATCAGATTTTGCACTTCCTTGTCCGTTTCGTAAAGGTTTGTATCTGCCACGGACGGCGAACCGGCGCTGGTATCATGCCTTTCAACATTATGCCTTAAATTGTCCCGCCCCTTAAATATGAAAAATCCTCCGGAGCGTACCATCCGTTTGTATCACTTCTTTCGCTCTCTGCCGGTATCCTTCTTCATGCAGGTACGTATACCGGAACGGTTTGATGGACGGTGCCATGTCGATTGCCCGGATGTAGTCCTGCACATCAAGGTTCAGCGTCTCCACATAATCAAAAAATCCCGTATCCAAGAGCACGGTATGCACCCGCTTATAGCGGTGATCCTGTACCACGCTCATCAGATAAGTCGCAATCCCGACCTGCACGCCGTGCAGCTGCGGATTTTCCAGCATCTTATCCAGCGCGTGGGAGATCAAATGCTCACTGCCGCTCGTCGGCGCGCTGCTGCCCGCAATTTCATTGGCAATGCCGCTCATGGCGAGGGAATCCATCAGTTCCTTTAAAAACAGGTTTTCCTTGATATCAGAAAACGGCGTGCGCACAAAGCTGTTGACCGCTTTTTTCGCGATCATCATCGCGAAATCATCCACCTTCGCCGCACCGTGCGCCTCCTCGAACAGCCAGTCGTAAAGTGCGGTGATCTTGGAGATCATATCCCCGATCCCCGAATACAGGAAACGCTCCGGCGCACTTTTGATAACCTGCGAATCCACAATGATCCCGTAGGCGATCCGCGCCGGGACGGAATGCCGCCTCCCGTTCACAAGCAGGGACGCGCTCGCGCTGGAAAAGCCGTCGCTCGATGAAGAAGTCGGCACGCTGATGAACGGAAGTTTTTGCAGAAAACCCACATATTTTGCCGCGTCAATCACCTTCCCGCCGCCAAGCCCTACCACGGCCTGCGTCTTGCTCGGCAAATGAAACGCCAGGTCCGTGATATCCTCAAGCCGCACCGTATCGATCTCCCGATACTCAAGCACCTCAACTCCCGCGTCGTGCATGGATTCCATCACCGTACTGCCGAACATGTCGATCAGCCCGTTCCCGAAATAGATCACCACCTTGTTTAACTGGTGGTTTTTAAGATAACCCCCGATCCCCGCAAGTGCGCCGTCTTCTACCCTGAGGAATGCCGGGATTGCAATGTAATTTCGCTGTTTGTCGCTCATATGGTATCTCCTCCATTCTTTGCTGCTTGAGGCCAGCTCCTGCCCGCAAAACAGCCGGATTCCCGGTTGTAAAACAGCCGGATTCCCGGTTGTTTGCGGAATTTGTGCCGCCATACATTTTATCGTTCCATGCAAATCCATGATTGCCATATCCTCTATATTTTATCCGTATATTTCCATATTGTCAACCCGCCGCCTTACATCCGCGGATCCAAGAAACCGTGTATGACATCCAAAGCAGGGCGTAAAACCCAAATGTATCCTTTCCCACTATCCCTGCAATGCCCGGACGGTAAAGGCACGGCAGCCAGCTAACAAAAACCCCGGAGCTGCCACTCCGGGGGTTTTATGTATGCAGCATAAAACACCTAACTTCTTTTGCCTGCCGGCATTATCACGCGCAAAATCCATTTGCAATGTGCATTTCAATCACAATTGTCCCTTTTCCGTTACCCTGGTATAATCATACCCTCTGTCACCCTCCATCGCTGCGGGCTTTAACTCAAAATACACCACGCCGTACTCGCTGACCGTAAAAGAAACGGAAACCTTCCCCTCCGCCTCTTTATATCTGGCGCTTGTGACCAGCGGACGGGCGCAGTCTTGCAGCAATTTTGTCTGCTCTGCGCTAAGGCTTTTCGGCTCTCCCATATCGTGCCAGAGACGAAGCGGGTTGCAGGTATCCTCATCCACTGTTTTCATGAGAAAGAAATATTCCTTTTCTGCATCCGCCGGGAAATCAAGTACAAATTCAAGCTCCCTGCCCGCCCTTGTCCGCGCGCTGTTCCAGGCGATCCCCTGATAGCCGCCGTCCTTTGTGCGCAGCACAACCAAATCCTCCGTCTTGAGGATGCATTCGCCGCACAGCTGTTTATAAAACCGGAAAACCCAGAATGTCGGTTTCGGGATGCACCCGTTTGCCACCAGCCCGAAGCCGCCGTGGAACGGCGTAAACGGCACGCCCTGCTCCTCAAAAATATCCCCGAATGTCCAGTAGGAATACGATTCGTTCACATCCCCAAGGCGCGAGAGCTGCCCCGCAATGTACGCCGCGTTCTGGTTGGTATCATGCAGCGGGCAGTTCGGGATATAGGATGTATTGAACTCCGTAATATGGATCTTTAAATCCCTAAACTCCGGAAAACTGTCGATAATATCCCGCGTTGTTTTCAGATTGGCAAAACCCGATTCCGCGTCCGACAGGGCAGCATACCCATAATGCCCCGACCGCTCCGGCACTTCCGTAGTATAGTGATGGCGCGTGATAAAATCCGGGCGCACCCCTTCCTTCCTGCAAAAATTAAGGAATTCCCGGATCCAGAGTTCATCCTGCACACCGCAGATCGCGGGACCGCCCACCAAAAATCTGGTATCCAGCCGCTTGATGGCTTTTAACGTCAATAAGAAAAGCTTAAAATACTCGCCCATGTCGGCATCTTTCCAAAAGCCCGGAAGGTTTGGCTCATTCCACACTTCAATCGGCCAGGTCACCACTTCCTCTTCCCCATAACGCCCCATCAGATGGCGCAGGGTGGCAGTCACCATATCGCACCATGCACCATAGTCCCCCGGCGGTGTCGTATTTCCCTTCCAATAAAAGATCGTCTGGCTGCCCGATGCCATTTTATCCGGCATAAAGCCAAGCTCAAGGAACGGGCGCAGATGAAGCTTTCGATAACTGTCCATCACAAGGTCGAGATAAGTAAAATTGTACTCCACATGCTTCTCTCCCTGCGCGTCCTCAAATTCATGATAGATTGCCATATCATCCGAAAACAACCCGTGCCCGCGGATATGGGAAAACCCAATCTCCTCCTGCACCAGCTTTAGCTGCTCAAAATATTCCTTTTGCAGCGCGAGCCCCATTCTGCCTGTCCCGATACAAAAACCAACATTATTGTGAAACAGCGCCCGGTTCTCCTTATCGAGTTTATAACATCTGCTTTCTCTCATGCACTTCCCCCTTTTCTCATTTTCTCATTTTCTCATTTTTTCTGCCGGGAACTTACCTGCTGACCATCACATCTTCCCAGGCAGACACCCTTTGCGATATTTTCCCGCATGTAGTTTCAGTATATCCGTTTCCCTTTTTCCACGCAATGGATTATTCTGACTTATCATTGATTTATCCTATTATTTTTTGACAAATTCTCCGCCGTTTCCGGAAAACCCTATCACAAAAAGATTTTTGAACAAAAAAGCCAAACAAATACCCCGCGCGGGAAGTGCATTCTGGCAGGAAATCTTAAGAATTTCTACCGTTGCGCGAATTTTCCTCCTATGGTATACTGGATTCGTAATTTTTCCAAATATTTATACCCGCGCAGTTTCTGCGCAGAAAAGAGGCTTATATTGAAAAAAAGTAAAACAAATAAAAAAATGCATGCCTTCCTTACCGCAGGGCTTTTAACCCTTTCCCTCCTCGCAGGGTGCGGGGGCAGGGGTTCCCTCTCCAAACCGGTTGCGGGTGACGACGCAGCACCCGTATTCAACCAGATGCTGTTAAATGACTACCAGAAACTTCTTACAACCGGCATCCCAACCAGCGTTTCCGCAACCGAGGCAAAGGCGTTCGGATTCCGCACTGCCCTTATGGTCAACGACATGGTACAGGAGGGCAGCTTTTCAAGGGAAGTGCCGATCACCTTTGAAAACGGTGCTTCCTACACCACACTTTCCGGCATCGTCACCTTCCGCGGAAACAATTACCGTTCCAGTGCATCCTACGGCACCGCCAGTATTTTTGATAAGAAATTCGATTCCAAAAAATCATGGTCGGTAAAGACAGGAAAACTGAAAAAGACGGTGAAGAAAGGCTACTGGACCGGAAGCTGCTGGACGGGCCAGCCGCTGATCGTGCGCTGGGATGAGGCGACCAAGCAGGCGATGAACATTTATACGAAGAAAAAAACCAAGGCAGATTTGACAGAGGTCATTTACGCGACCGCGGACGGGCGCATTTATTTCCTCGACCTGGAGGATGGAACAAAGACGCGCGACACGATCTCGCTCGGTTTCCCGATCAAGGGAACGGGCAGCATTTACCCGAACGGAATCCCGCTGTATTTCGTCGGGGCGGGCGATTCGATGGGCGAGGATTGCGCGAGAACCTTTGTCATCAACCTTCTGACCGGACAAGTCATCTACGAGTACGGCTACAACGATGTCTTCTCCGAGCGCACGGACAACGACAATTTTACTGCATTTGACTCTTCCCCGCTGATCGACGTGGAGACGGACACGCTCATCCAGCCGGGGGAAAACGGGATTTTGTATATCACACACTTAAATACCAAGTATGACGGCAAGACCGTAACCATCAACCCGGACGAGGTGGTCAAATGGCGCTACACGACGGACCGCTCCCGCGTGGAAGAGGACACCTACTGGCTCGGCATGGAATCTTCTGCCGTCGCCTACAAAGGTTACCTGTATGTGGCGGACAACTGCGGCGACCTGATCTGTCTTGACTTAAATACAATGGAAGTGATCTGGGTGGCAAACACGCTGGACGACACAAACTGCTCCCCTGTCCTTGAAGAAGATCCGGAAACCGGGACGGCCTATATCTACCTGTCCACCTCCCTGCACTGGACACAGGATGACACCGCGCGCGGCGATATCCCAATCTATAAATTCAACGCCGCAACCGGAGAGATTATCTGGCAGCGCACCTATCCTTGTTATACCGTCTCCGGTGTCTCCGGCGGTGTCCAGTCCACTGCCCTTTTAGGGGAAAATAAGCTTTCCGGGCTTGTGTACTTTACGATCGCGCGCACGGGCGGCGAGAAGAAGGGCAAGATTGTTGCCCTGAGCACACGCACGGGCGGTGAGGTCTGGAGCTGTGAAATGTCCGACTACACCTGGTCAAGCCCGATCGCACTCTACGACGCGGACGGCAACGGCTATGTCATCATCTGTGATTCTACGGGCAATATGTATATGATCAACGGCCTGACCGGGGAACTTTACGACACGACCAATCTCGGGGGCGATAACATTGAAGCCTCCCCGGCGGCGTTTGGAAATACGATTGTGGTCGGGACGAGAGGGAAGAAAATTTATGGAATCGTGGTGAAATAAAAAACGGCCATCTTTAAGGTGGTGTAGAAGTTTTACAAAATACCGTTATAAAGAAAAATACAACCAATTATATGAAACGGCTATGGATCATTCCATAGCCGTTTTAGTTTATCAAAACCGGATTAAACCGAAAAGCGGGTTAAATGAGATCCATTATATGAAAAGTTGTAAGTTTACGAATAGTTTGGAATAGAAAGGTTTCGAAATAAAAATGTATAAACAAGCGCTTGACTTTGACGTTACGTCAAGTGATATACTGTTGATAGCGATGTAACGGTCACGCATGAAAGCATCCTAAGCAAAATTTAAGAGAGCCAACATGAAAAAATGTAGCTTGCAGGCAAACTTATTTTGACTTACTCAAGCAATATACGCAATGCTGAGCGATCCCCCACACAACGCTTTGGAGAATGAAATCATGTCCGGTCTGTCAAATGTCACACCTGAAAACTCCGTAATGCTATCGTACAAGCAAACGAAAAGCTACGGTTGAAAAATTGACCGGTCTGCTTTTAAGCACTATAGTGCAGAGGGAAACAACGAAACTCGATGAGGGAAAATTTCTAACCGAATTGTTTATTTTTACGGGACAATCGGTGGCAGTAGGAATGCAGAAGACCAAACAGAAGTCGTTTTCTGGCTAACATTAAGTAGTATACTGTTTACAGAAAAGAAAGGCACATATGAATTTGACCAAAATAGCCAACCTCAGCACGGAACTCGGGCTATCGTCAAGAGCACTGCGTTATTACATGGAAAAACACTTATATATTTCGGGAGATAACAGCGAGCTGCAGCGTGTTTCCTGTGATAAAGCGATGGGATACGACACCGATAAAAGCGGCTGGATATTTATCGGTGAGAAAAAAGCAAAAAAGTATTGCAAAAATTTACCGTGAAGCAATTTTTATGCTGCCGGAACTTCTGACAACCGACAACGATAGATATTGCTTTGGTGCGCCTGCTTTCCGCAAGTGGGCCAATGAAATCGAAAGCGGATATTTTGAACAGATAAAGCCTGAGAAGTTCGACTCACGTTCAATGTACGCTAATTTCGTTTTCACACTTGCCACAAACGGCTGCTGCTGCCCTAATTTTTTGCAGCGTGCAAATGAATTAAACCCAGATATGACATACCTTTATGACATTAGCCTTTTATACAAACGTACCGCCAATATTTGGCACAACGACGGCTCAAATGATCCCGAAGCTCTCGGAGGCGGCTTCAATATAACGCTTGAAGCGCTGCAAACACCCAAGAGACGAGAAAAGATTGCCGCAAGAATCCGTGAATGCGGAAATATGATTGATGAGGTTGTAAAGATACTTATAAATACTATGGCGTTACTTAAGGGAAAGCCCAAATAAACCCTGAGGCTACATTGTCAAAACGCTTTCTACATTAAACGCACGAAAGCCTATCGTATGATACGATAGGCTTTTTGCGCTTTATCCTTATGGATATGCAACTTTTCTAAAAAGTTCAAAATACTTCTATACTGATAGCAGGTCTTTCGATAAACGGTTTTCTATCTGCATTCTGCCCCTGACACCAAAGAACCGTGTCGTCCATCACTCGTAAAAATCATCCCTGCCCTGCCTCTCGCCCGCCCTGCGGTGGTAACGCATCGTCTCCTCGCTGCAGCGCTTCATCAGCTTCTTCGCCGCGAGTGCGTCCTTGTTCATAAAACGCACATCACTGCCGAACCGGACTTCGATCAGGCGCACATCCGAATTGTCGTAAACCTCACCCTTGCCGAAATATTTATGGATCACAAGGTCATGCTCCCTCAGGTCTTCGATCTCCGCGCGCAGAGCCTTGCGCTCCTCGTTCTCCCTCGCGGCATTCGCTTTGATCGCCTCGGTGTCCCCCTGGTCAAGGTACGCGTAATCCCTGCGTTCCTCCCCGGTTTCCCCATCCGCCTGCTTCTTTACGTAGACATCCTGATATACCTGTTCCGCCTGGGTCTCACGGTAATTCACCTTGGACTTCACTTCCGGCTTTCTCCTGCCGCGGTTATCCTCCGCTTCCTCCCCGCCTTCCTGGATCTTCATCTTTTTGAGCTGCGCCATCTTGCGGCTCGCCGCCTTTCCGGCTTCCTGTGCCTTCTTCGACTTAAGGAAAATAAGCCCGCCCCCGGCTAACACCACGACAACAAGCGCTACAATGATACCGCTGTTCATCCCTTTTTCCGGTTCCTTCTCCGGCTCCGCCGTCGGCGCAGCCGTCGGGGTCGCCTGTGATGTCGGGGTTGCGTCCGGTGTCGGGGTCGGCTCTGTGGTCGGGGTCGGTTCCGGTGTCGGGGTCGGCGTGATCAGAATCTGCGTGGAGGTCTTTTCCACATAACTGCTCGTACAAAAACCCGTAATCTCCTCGCCGTTGCGCTCAAACAAAATGTGATACCATATCTTTTTTCCGACCATGTCCTCGCCGATGATCGTCACACGGTCACCCGCTTTCAGCTGGACTTTTTCCCCGTTCTGCGTTACCTGCTCGTTGTCCTCCCCGGCTGCCACGCGGACATTAACCTTTCCTTCCGCCACGCCTTCATAATAAACATCTGTATAATCCACCACTTCGGCACAGACCGGCACCAGCGGTATGGCAGCCGCCGCCGCACGCAGAACAAACGCCGCAATGCCGGCACATAAGCCCGCCCGCAGCATGCGGTAAACCCCAAAGCTTTTATTTTTATGATTGCCCATGTCTTCCCCCGTTCTAAATCATTTCTCTCGTAAAGCTGTGACCCGCACGGACAAACCGCCTGCCTCCCGCACATATTCCGCGCGCATCCGCCGAATATATTCCGGCCGGGCAGGAAACTGCCTTCCATGCATATCTTTTGGTAATCTGCCACATCCCCACAGATTGCTCTCCTTCTATTTTACCAGTGTCCATGCAATCTGTCAAAGGATTTTATCGACTTTTGTCTGCCATATATGTAATGAATTGCTGTGCTGTCCGCCCGGAAAGCCCGCCGTTACGCATTTCCCAAGCATTTGCCTGCCTCAATAATTCTTCCCTTTCCAGTCCAAAATTCCCGTATGGCACGGCGAGATGCTCTACAATGTCAAAATATTCCTTCTGTGTCGGTGCTCCATAATTGATGCTGACACCAAACCGTGCCACCAAGGAGAGCTTTTCCTGCATCGTGTCGGAATGGTGCAGCTCATCTTGCGTCATATCCGAGCGGTCGCCCCAAGTTTCCCGGATCAGATGCCTGCGGTTTGAAGTCGCGTAAACCAGCACATTATCCGGCTTTGTCTCAAGCCCGCCCTCGATCACTGCCTTTAAATATTTATACTCAATCTCAAATTCCTCAAACGAAAGATCATCCATATAAATGATAAAACGGTAATTTCGGTTCTTGATCTGCGAGATTACTGCAGAAAGATCCCCGAACTGATGTTTGTAAATCTCTATCATGCGCAGACCCTTGTCGTAAAACTCATTTAAGATCGCCTTGATGCTCGTCGATTTCCCTGTTCCAGCATCCCCATAAAGCAGCACATTGTTCGCTGCCTTCCCGGCAACAAACGCCGCCGTATTTTCAACCAGCCGCTCCTTCTGGCGCTCGTAGCCCACAAGGTCGGTAAGCCGCACGTCATCCGTGTTCGTGATTGGGATCAGTTCCATCCCTCCCGCGTGGAAATGCTGTACGCGGAATGCCTTATTCAGCCCCAATATCCCGACACCGTAATCCGCGTAAAACCCGGTGACGATATCAAAAACCTCATCCGCGTCCTTCGCCGCCGCAATCTTTTTGCTCAGCGCGCGCACCTTCTCACTTACATTATAGTTATAACTGCGCTCATTTTTCACTATGGCATGGTAGTTTGTCACAACCGAAAAACAGTCAATGCCCAATTCCTTTTCCAACGGCGCAAAATCATAGTCAAACAATTCCTTAAAAATTGCGAAATCCGCCTTCGCAAAAACATTGACGCTTCCTTCCTTCGCCCCCGCTTTCTCACAAACCATGCCAAACGGCGTTTCCACACTTACAATCAGCCAAGCCAGGTAATTCTGCCACAAATTCCCGTCAAACCCGTACTCTGTCGCCAGATCAAGCAGGCGGTGAATATTCCGGTAAATCGTCTCCTCTGTCTGGTCCACCCCGGATTCCCCGTTTTTGAACTGGTCGATCGCAAGTGCAAGCTGAAACAAAATATTATCCTTCTGCCCGCCGACATTATGATAAACCACAAGCCTTTTAACCTTCTTGTACATATCCTCACACCTCACTTTTTCCATGTGCCGGAAACCGCTCCCCGAAACCGCATGACCCCACACCGAAAAGCCAAACCAAAAAAACGTCCGGAGCCCACTGCCATCGCAGGCGACCGGCAGAATCCGGAAGGAACCACTCCCGTATATTGGGAAGCCACTCCTCATAACCGCATGACCCCACACCGAAAAGCCAAACCAAAAAAACGTCCGGAGCCCACTGCCATCGCAGACGACCGAAAGAATCCGGAAGGAACCACCATACGGGTTCCTTCCGGATTCTTCCATGTGAAAGGGGTCACCTCCAAAAACTCTTACAATCCTGCCGCCCCTTTCACATTCATCACATACGATCCGGCACCTCAAACCCCAGCAAATCCGTGCACACGCCCAATATCCGCAGCACAAGGGCAATCAGCGCAATCCACTGCACCTGTTTCCCACTATCTTCCTCCACCAGGATCCTGTTTTCGTGATAGAAACTGTTGAACGCGTTGGACAATTCATAAATATATTGGCAAACCCGGTGCGGTGCAAGCTCCTCCGCTGCCTTCTCCACCATATCGGCAAAGCGCGAAGCGGAAAGCATCAGGTCGGTCTCCGCCGCGCTGTACTCTCTTTCGGTTCCCCCCGCAAGTGCGCCCGTATCCGGCTCGCTCCCGCCCTGCTCCTTATATTTTGCCAGAATGGACTTGATGCGCACCATCGTGTAGAGGATGTAAGGTCCGGTGTTGCCCTCAAACGAGGCAAAACGCTCCACATCAAAAATATAGTCCTTGGATGCTTGGTTCGACAGATCACCGTACTTGACCGCCGCCAGCCCTACAACCTTTGCGGTGGCGCGCGCCTGCGTCTCGTCCATCGTGCGGTTTTCCTGTATTTTGGCATAAACCGCATCCTCCACCTCTTTTAAAAGGTATTCCAGACGCATCACACCACCCTGGCGGGTTTTAAACGGCTTGCCATCCTTCCCGTTCATTGTGCCGAAACCAATGTAATCCATCCTCGTATCCGGCTCTACATAGCCCGCCTTGCGCGCGGTGCGGAACACCTGCGTAAAATGCAGTTCCTGCCGCTTGTCCGCCAGATAAATATAATGATCCGGATGGTAGAGCTTCTCCCTGTCAAGGATGGTCGCAAGATCCGAGGTCGCGTAAATTGCCGCGCCATCCGATTTGCGCACGATACACGGCGGCAGTTCCTTTGTATCCTTCTCCTCGGCAACCTCCACGACGAGCGCCCCCTGGCTCTCATGCGCGATGCCGCGCGCCACAAGGTCATCCACCATATCCGCGATATACGGTTTTACGTCACTCTCGCCCTTCCACACGTCAAAATGCACGTTCAGGTTATCATAATTTTTCTTAAGGTCCGGCAGGGAAACGGCCATGATATGCTGCCAGAGCGCAGAATACGCCGGCTCGGAATTCTGTATCCGCAAAACAGCCTGATGCGCGCGCTCCTTAAACTCCTCATCCTCCTTGGACTTCGCCGATGCCGCCGGGTAAATCTCCTCCAGCTCACTTAACGTAAACGGCGCTTCCTTCGGATACTCCCCGGTATACCCTTCTTTAAAGTAGACTAACCCCGGCTGTCTGTCCCGCAGTTCCTCGATGATCAAGCCCATCTGCAGTCCCCAGTCGCCAAGATGGATATCCCCGGTCACCTCATCCCCCAGATAACGCTTCATCCGCTTGACGGATTCCCCGATGATCGCGGAGCGCAGATGCCCGACATGCAGCGGCTTTGCCACATTCGGCCCGCCGTAATCAATCACAATCTTCTTTGGCACATCACACGTTACCCCAAGCTTTTCTTCTCCCGCCATCGCCGCAAGCGTTCCGGAAAGGAAACGGTTCGACAGGGTGATATTGATAAATCCCGGCATCACCGCCTCACATTTCGAAAACATCGGGTTGTCCCAACAGTTTGCCACAACCTCCCTTGCGATCTCAATCGGTGCCAGCCCGTACTGTTTCGCTGCCGCCATTGCGCCGTTACACTGGTACTGGCACAAGTCCGGGCGGTTTGAGACCGAGACCATACCGTATTTTTCCTCGTACCCGCACTCCGCAAACGCGGTCTTTAACTGCTCCGCCAACTGTTCTATGATCTTTTTCAAAATAATAAGTCCTCCTAAATTTATTGTTACACGAGAACGCCCCGCACTTTACCGCAAAATCCATTCACCGCGCTGCTTAGGAATGTTCGTCCCGCCAGTTCCTTATTCTTGCCGGTTTTATGGTTTCGTAAAAAACTGCGATGCATTTTTCCGTTAAAAGGCATTTCCCTTCACTGTCCCTAAAATTCTTCCCGCACAATTCCGGCTGATTTTATAATCCCGCAAAATCTCACAAAAAACCGGCTCAGATTTCAACATCCTGTGCGTAATCCACATTATCGTAATGAAAACCGAACATGTGGTAAAAATCCTCGAAATATCCGTCCACATCCGCATACTGCGCAAGATTTTCCGTTGTGACGGCATCCCATGCCGCCCTCACCGCATCCTGCACATCCGGGCGCATTTCATAATCGTCCATGCGTATGCGCCCTTCCTCATCCACCGGAACCTCATCAAGTGCCAGACGCTCCGAAAACAAACGCTCCATCTGTTCGATGCAGCCTTCGTGCAGCCCTTTCTCCTTCATGACTTTGTAGAGCAGGCACATATAGAGCGGTACAATCGGAATAGCAGAGCTTGCCTGCGTCACCAACCCTTTGTTGACCGACACATACGCTTTTAGATTCCTTTCCGCAAATTCCTCACACAATTGCTTCGCAGTCTTTTCCACATCTTTTTTCGCCGCCCCGATCGTCCCGTTAAAATAGATCGGGTGCGTGATTTCCGGTCCGATGTACGAATATGCTACCGTGACAGCATGATCCGCCAATACCCCTGCCGCGGCAAGCTGCCGGATCCATTCCGCCCAATCCTCACCTCCCATGACCTTGACGGTCGCAAGCTCTTCCGGCTCCGTCGCCGCCGGGACGGTCACCTGCATAATTTCATTTTTCTGCAGATCCAGGGTCTTATTCGTATAATCACTCCCCGTCGTCTTGATCACCGATGTATAAACCGTTCCGTCATGGTCGGTGCGCCGCGGCGCGGCAAGGCTGTAAACCACCATATCCACCTCTTTGAGATCCTCCCGGATTTTCTTAATTGCCTCCGCCTTGATCCCATCCGAAAACGCGTCCCCGTTGATGGAAGCAGCGTACAGCCCTGCCTCTTTCGCGTACTGCTCAAACGCTTTCGTATTGTAATAGCCCGGTGTCGCGGTGCGCTTCCCGCTCGCTTCCTTCTCAAAACTGATGCCGAGTGTTGCCGCACCGAAACCAAATGCCGCACTGATCCTTGATGCGAGCCCATAGCCCGTCGACGCACCGATCACAAGCACCTTCTTCGGCATCCCCGCCGCATCCCGCTTTTTGGATCTCACATATTCAATCTGCCTGCGCACATGTTCCCGGCATCCTTCCGGGTGCGCGGTAATGCAGATAAACCCCTTAACTTTCGGTTCTACTACCATAAAGTCCTCCTATTTTCCGTTCTGCATATGCCCTTGCGCACATGCCATTATTTTATTCCTGCAGCATCCTGTCCATCAAGCGCCACGGCACTGCCCGTCTCCCGGCTCCCGCCCGATTCCTTCACGACATTGATTTCCTTTGAAATGCTCTCAAGCACACCTTCTTCAAACATGTCCTCCACGGTTTCATCCGAGCACTTAGCGGCGTTGACCGCAAGACCGCCAAAAGTAATCTTCGCCTCAATGTAAATGGTATGTACCTCATCGCCCTCATACTCCGGCACGGTACATGAAACCCCTCCAAACATACATTTGCTGTCACATTTCACATTCACGCCGTAAGGAACTTTAACGCTGATACCGCCGAACACATTCGAAAGGTTCAAAAAAACATCGGAATACATTTTCAGTTCCTGCAGATCCAAGTTGACTCCACCCAGACAATTTTTGATATTTGCCCCGGAAAAACGCTCGTCCCCAATCCGGATCTCCTTGCTGTTCATAAACAGATCATAACTTTTGTACGCACTGTCCTTGTTTTCCCCTTCCAGTTTCTCATTACGTTTTTTTCTGTATTCCGCATATTTGCTGACTACACTGTCCACCATCATATAAACAAACACAATCTTCATCAGCCTTCGGAGCAGTTTCCCCTTTTTCGGCTCCGCCGACGCATATCCAGTCTCCATTTTTGACATAATAGCCCTCCTCCTGTTTTAAGTCCCGCATGTCCCCTCCCAGTCAGTACCCTTACTATCCAGGGGATTTTCTGTCCGCGCGCGTCCCGGTTCAATCCCCGCCCTGGCCCTGACTTGAAAGCCGGTGAATAAACAGCCCGCTTCGCAGCTTCGGTTCAAACCAGGTTGATTTTGGCGGCATCAACATGCCCGCGTCCGACACGGCGAAAAGTTCCGCGATCGAGGTCGGATACATGGAAAATGCCACTGCCATACCCTGGTCGACCCTGCGCACAAGCTCCGAAAGACCACGGATGCCACCAATGAAATCAATGCGGTAATCCACGCGCGGATCTCCGATACCAAGCACCGGGGACAGCAGGTATTCCTGCAATACCGCTACATCAAGCGACTTTACCGGGTCAGTTCTCCAAGCGGCATCATCCCTGGCCGTGAGCCGATACCAGCATCCTTCCAGATACATGCCAAAGCTTCCCTTCCGGCTCGGTGCGGCAACCTCCCCGCCACATTCCTGCACGGAAAAATTCTCTGCGACCGCTGCCAGGAAAGCTTCCCTTGTCAATCCGTTCAGATCCTTCACAATGCGGTTGTACGGCAGAATCATCAATTCTTCCTCCGGAAAAAGCACCGACAAAAAATAATTAAATTCCTCCGAGCCGTCGTAATCCGGATGTGCCTTCCTGCGCTTTAAACCGACCTTTACCGCCGATGCTGCCCTGTGGTGTCCGTCTGCGATGTAAATATCCCGAACCGCCGCGAAACCATCCTGTATTACCTTACATCTCGCCGAATCCGCAATGCGCCAGACATTATGCGTCACCCCGTCCTCGGCTGTAAAACCATAGATCATCTCCTCCTGTTTCACCTGGCGCACCAGGGCGTTGATATCCTCGCGCCCGCGATAGGCAAGGAAAATCGCCCCTGTTTGAGCATCACAGGCATCCACATGGCGGATGCGGTCAAGCTCCTTCTCCTCACGGGTATTTTCGTGCCTTTTGACCACATTCCCCAAATAATCATCAATGGCAACACACGCCACGATCCCGGTCTGATGTCTGCCATCCATAACCAGTTCGTAAACATAATAGCAACGTTCGCCCTCCGTTAAAAATATCCCTTCGGCAATCTGTGCGTCAAGCATCGCACGGGCCTTTTGATAAACTTCCGCCGCGTACATGTCCTGTTCTTCCGGAAACTGTGTCTCCGGGCGGTCAATATTCAAAAAAGAAAGTTCATCCTTTTTCGCTGCCTTTCTTGCCTCCGCCCTGCTGTACACATCATACGGAAGTGCCGCCACACGGTGCGCCACCTCCGCCCTCGGGCGGACACAGTAAAATGGTCTGACCTCTGCCATATTCCCCCTCTTTCCCGCAGGAAAAAACTGCCATCTTTGCTTTTGGTATGATTTAATCCTTTTATGTTCTGACAGTCTGTTTTCTATTTTTCTATATATCATAACACGATAGCGGCGGAAAGTCAAAAAAAAGATGCAGGATCCCACAATGTCAAAATCCTGCACCTCGTTGCTATGTTTTCGCTGCGCGGCCAACCGCAACCGGCCGCTGCAGTCTTTCGTTACAAACCGCAACCGGCCACTGCCGCTGCTCTTCCCATCTTCTGCAATCTTTCGTTACAAACCGCAGCGGCAGAAACAGTTACACAAGATCTGAAGCAGCCAGAGCTTGATACAGAAGCCGCCGACGCTCTCCACCGGCCTCCCGTAACCAAAGCCCTGCCCGAAGCTCTGGTACCAGTTGCCGCCGTATTGCAGCCTGTCCAGATAATTGCAATATTCCGTGTTGCCGGGTTCCATATCCACCGCCTGCTTCGCGTAATTAAGCGCGTTTGCCTTGTTGCCCGCGCCCTCGTTCGCCACCGCCGAAAAATAATACCACCGCGCCGTGCGCTCCCGCATCTCCGCAAGTACATGCAGCGCCTCCGCATAATGCCCGGCGTTGATATAATTGCGCGCCGCCTGCAGCTGAACCGTGGACTCCTCATAATCATCATTGACTTGAAAACCGCCGTAACCCTGCCCGAAACCTCCAAATCCGCCAAAACCGCCCTGGCCGCCGAACCCGCTGCCGCCATAGCTTCTCTGACCCTGATAGCCGCCCTGGGCACTGCCGTAGCCCCTGCCGCCTCCAAATCCGCCGCTCCCCGAATAATCACCGGAGCGTTCCTTCATGATCTGGTCATAGGCCTGCTGTACCTGCTTGAAACGCTCCTCCGCCTGTTCCCGGTTTGGGTTGTTGATGTTTGCGTCCGGATGATATTTGCGGCTTAGCGCCCGATATGCTTTTTTTATCTCATCCTCCGATGCGCCGCGCGATACCCCGAGCACCTGATACGGGTCAAAATACATATTGATCTACCTCGTTTTTCTGCATGCCTTTCCACCGGGCACACCGGATGCCTCCTGCATCAATGCCCACCCGCATGCCCATCCTCCCGCTTTGCCCGAAGAACCTCATACTTTGTCCAGACACCCGAATAAATGATATTGCGCAGGATGGCTATGTCCTCGATCAGCGGAAGCATCTCAAATTTCCTTGAACAGTCCGCCATCGTCATGACCAGTACCTGCCTGCAGAACGCCTCAAAATCCCCGCGCCCGGAAATCGGCAGAAGAGGGTTATAATTGCCTTTCTTCTTATCTTTTTCCAGATCGTCATACGCATCCATCAGATAAATAAATTTTCCCAAGTAAAAGCCCATCTCCCAGAGCGTATCCCGCCACTCATCCTCCCGGTAGACAAAAACCTCCGCCGTCAGCCGCCCGAAACAGTTCGCGGCACTGTCAATGTCCGCGTCCCCCTCCTTCGGCGCTGTCAGCAGATGATCCTTTGCCCGCTTCTTCCAGCAGTCTTCACATTTATTTAACTCATCCGCCCACAAATTCTTCCCCTGCCTGCGCTCAAGTTCGGAAAGCAGGGAAAGTTCCCTCTCCATCGCCTGGATCTGGCGCGGATATTTTTCCCCCAGCGCGCCGTACCCCCGCCCGAGCATCCTCGCCAGCATATACTGGCTGTGGGAATGGTCATCATTCCAGTTATCCCTGCATTTATGGTACGTCAGCGCGATATTCATGTCCGCGGCGTACTCCGTCATCTCATTGATGCGCACCGCATGCCGCTTCGCACCGTTTGGGATGCAGCGGATCATCTCCTTGCGCGCCCCACATTCATATAATGAGGTCAGGAGGATTGCCAGAAATGTCATGTCATAATTCAACAAAAGCTGCCCGCGTCTTTTATATTTGTCCCGAAGCACACGGCAAAGCCCACAGTAATAACTGTGGAAACGCTCATATTCCTCTGCCGGGAGTTCCTCTTTATTGATCGTCACATAACCAAACATCGCAAGCCCCCACTCCCGTCAGCTTTTCTTGATAAATTCCGCACTGCACTTCGGGCAGCGCACTGCGATCCTGCCCTTGCCGCGCGGGATACGGATCTTCTGTCTGCAGTCCGGGCAACGGTAGATATGGTGAGTCCTGCGCGTTCTCATATCCCGCCTAAGCGCCGCGAAAAACCCCCAAAACTTTGCCGTCCTTTGCAGATACCTTGCATTTTCCGCATAGCGTCTCGCACGGTTGCGCGAAAAAATGCGGAAATAACTGTAGGCCATAAGCCCTAAGGCAAACAGGTACAAAACCCCCTGCCTCGTAAGCATCGAAACTACCAAAAGTATGATGACGAAAAAGTTTAACGAGCGTGCAAGCTGATCCACCCCATATCTTCCCGCCATGAACTGCTGTAACTTTCCTCTCATAATATGCCCCATTTCTGCTTGCCATCCTACAAAAAGACTACAGAAATATCTTAATTTTTCCGGGCGGGAAAGTCAATTAAACAAACGGGAAGAATCATTAAAATATCATAAAATGGCTGTTCCAGAAATTTCCTCTTCCTGCTTCCTCCCATACTGTTTTTCCACCTGCCGAATGACCGCAAAATACGATATACATAAAAGCACCGCCGCCGACAGCCACGCGAACGGTCCCGCAAGGCACACACCGGTATAGCCCAAGAGCCCCGGCAGTGTCAGCGCCGCCACACAGCGGACCACAAGCTCCACCACCCCGCCCATCAGCGGCATAAAACTATGTCCGATGCCCTGCATGGCATTTCGGTAAATAAAAATCATGAACAGAAACGGGAAAAATGCCGCGCAGATGCGCAGATAATGCATGGATGCCTGAATGATCTCATCCACCATCCCGGCATCCTCCTTGATGAACAGTCGGGTCAGAGCCTCCCCGCAGGTCAAAAGGATAATCATCCCGAACACCGCAAAGCAAAGCGTAAGCACACTCGCCTGCCGCACCCCCTTGCGGACGCGGTCCACCCGTCCCGCACCGAGGTTCTGCCCCGAAAAATTGGCCATTGTCACACCGAACGTCCCCGCCGGCTGGCTGACTAACTGCTCTACTTTCGATGCCGCCGCGTACGCCGCAATCTTGCTTTCCCCAAACAGATTGATCGCGCCCTGCAGCACGATCACACCGATCGCCGTGATGGAAAACTGGAACGCCATGGGAAGCCCGATCCCCATATGCTTAGCCGCAAGCTTAAAATCCCACCGGAAATCCTTTTTGGAAAGCCGGAGAACCGGGTATTTCTTCGCAATGTACAAAAAGCAGCACACGCCGGAAACTGCCTGGGAAAGCACCGTAGCAAGTGCCGCCCCCATCACGCCAAGCCCAAAATTGACGATGAACAAAAAATCAAGCCCAATGTTCAGAACGGACGAAACCATAAGAAAATACAGCGGTGTCCTGCTGTCGCCGAGCGCCCGCAGGATACACGCGAGCACATTGTAGAACACGGTCGTAAAAATCCCCGAAAAGATTGTCACAATATACTGGTAGGACTGCCCAAAAAGCTCTTCCGGCGTGTTGATGGCACGCAGCAGCGGCCGCGTGAAGATTACCGCCAGAAGTGTCACTGCCGCCGTGACCGTGACCGCCAAAATGATCAGGATGCCGACACAGTGCCGCATCCCTTCCTCATCCTTCGCGCCAAAACGCTGCGCCACCAAAACCGCGAACCCGGAGGAGAGCCCCATAACAAATCCGATCACCAAAAACGACATCGGTCCGGTCAGCCCCACCGCCGCCAGCGCATTCTCGTCGATACACCTGCCGACGATAATTGTATCCACCATATTGTAAAGCTGCTGAAAAATATTCCCGATCAAAAGCGGGATGGAAAAAAATAAAATAAGCCTGGTCGGACTGCCCACCGTCATGTCCTTTCCCCTCTGTCCTGCTGCCATAAAAAATGCCATCCTTCCTGCAAAAATATATAAGGCTGTGTGGGATTTTTCCGCCCACAGCCCCATACTATAGCAGTCCGGATGGCAAAATGCAATAGCTTATTTTATAAGATTTTAAATTATCTTATCTCACCACTCCCTCTCCCTCACCCGAAGCCCGTCCCGAAGCACATCTTTTTTCTTGATGATCTTCACGTCGGCTTCCAATTCCTCCGCGATCGCCGTGCGCACCTGGTTCTGCAGCACGATATGGATCTTTGTCTTCACTGCAACCGTCACATTGCCCGCAATCCCCTCCCTTGTTTCTAAAATGTAAACATAGCTGTCCCCGTTCGCGTCCTCATAGATCACTTCATTTGGGATATGGCAGGCACAGCGCACCCGCGCCTCCTCGCGCACAAAATCTACTTCCGTGCCCACCGCATATCTCCCTTCCTCCTGAAAATTTTCCTCCGGGAAGATCACCACCTCCACAATATCTTCCCGGTAATCGTACATCTTTGCCGCAAGAATCCCTTTCACGGTGTCCCCATCCCCGACCGAAAAGAACACCTCATCCCCCGCCGCGATGTTTTGCGTGTACTCTTTGTCATAAAAATACCCCCTCACATACACGGTATCCTCCGTAAATACGGAAGAATCCAGCCTGGGATCAAGAAGTTTTCCGGACTCCACCACACCGCGCCCAAGCGCAGAAACTTTCAAATATCCCGACGCGGGCGAGGTTGTTTCCACCTCCGGGATACGGGATGCGTTCACCCCCCTCGACACCACCGTCATCACCGCCATTCCCGCCAAAAACAAAACCAACAACATATAAATGACATTTTTCTTTTTTTCCTTCATACTTGCACCTCCCCAAAATTTACTATATTAAAAAAATCGAATCAGAACAACAAATCACCGCGCAAAGCAGCCATAGTATCCCACTCACGATTCAACCCAAGGAAAGACTCCCGACCCGTTCGTTTTCACCCTTTCACCTGAAACGCCCGAAGCCCCGTCTCCAAATATTCATCCCCCAGGAAAAACACCAGCACCGCCGGAATCATGATCATCACAGATGCCGCGAAGACCTCGCCCGCATTGTACACTGATATCGCAGGGAAAAACAGGGAGAGCGGCCAGCGCTCCTTATCCCGCAGAAACACGAGCGGCGCTTCGATGCTGTTGATGCATTCCAAAAAATCAAGCACTGCCACCGACACAATGCCTCCCTTGCCGATCGGCATCCCAATCTTTACCAAAAGCACCATCGGCCCCGCACCGTCAAGCCGTGCCGCCTCCATCACCTCATCCTCGATATTCATAAATACCTTCATCAGGATGAAAACCGGGAATGTCCCGAAAATCCCCGGGAGGATGATCGCAAGATGGGTATTGACGATGGAAAGATTTTTTAACACCAGATATTCCGAAACCATCAGCACCTGAAACGGCATCAGCATCACTGCCAGATAGATCCAAAACAGCAGCCTCTTCCCGCGGAAACGGTATTTCGCCATCACAAACGCCGCCGGGGCAGCGACCAAAATCTGCCCCGCGACCGTCGGAACCGCCTGCAAAAAAGAATTCCAGAACATCCGGTAAAAACTTTCGGCGTAGAGTAAAAGATCCTTGAAATTTTTCAATGTCGGGTACGAGGGCAGCAACGGGATCGCTGCCATTTTATTGCCCCCGCCGAGGATACTCCCGATATCCAGTTCGATTTCGCGCATTCCCATAAAAGAATGCACAAGCGTGATGTAAATCGGTGCCAGAATAATCAGCACTAAGACTGCCATGCCAAGATGGACTAATTTTTTCATAAGAAACCTCATTTCCTGAAATCACTGTTCATATAGATATAACTGAATCTTGCCCGCAACCGCTTCCACACTCGCTTCAAGGCTTTGCCTCCCATTCAGATACCCCATTGCTTCCTCCATCATAATATCCCAGAGATTCTGCTCGACCGTAAACGGCTTATCCACCTTCCGCACATACGCGATCATCTTTGCATTATCTTCCGGTTTCGAATACCTCAGCCAAAAATCATCGCCGCCCACAATATATTTTGACATATCCAGTGCCGCCCACTCATCCAGCACTTTTTTATGAACCGGATAACCACTAAGCCCTACATTCCGCCCCTGGGTCTCATCCGAAAAAACAAACCGCACAAAATCCCCCGCCAAATCCTGGTTCTTTGAAAGGGCATTGATAGCGACCAAGGTATTCGGGAAAAATCTCCTCCCACAAGCAAGCATTTGACCGCCCCGCATTTTTATTGCTTCCGGATATTCGCCAAGCGCATATCCACCTGTCAGGCTAATAAATTCAAAATCAACTTCCCCTTTGGCAAAACTATGAGCAGGGTTAAGCCCCTCAAGATACGTACAAGGCCATTTTGCGTATTCCACAGCTTTCTCGGATGCACAGAGACGTTTGAATAGCTCCAAAAATTCCGAAACTTCATCCCGGTTCACCGTTTTGTCCTCGGAAATAAGTTTTGGAGGATAATTATAATACAGCATTTCAAACATATTTGCATATGTGTAACCAGAACGCATCACACCGCCTTTTTCCTCGGAATATTCCACCAGTGCCCTCAGGGTTTCATACTGCTGCTCATCCCGTCCACAGGATAACATCATTGGCACACGAAAACGCGCAGGAAGCATATGGATTTTTCCATCTACTGTATAAACCGAGAGAATATTTTCCGTCAGTTCCCCCTTCAAATTCCCCAGCACCGGGCTTAGATCGGCAAGAACCCCCTTGCCCACATAAGAATCCGCCGACAGCCCGTCCATCAAAAGGACATCCGGTCCATCCCCCGCAAAAATTCTTGCATTTAAAGCGCGGATGCGGTCGGCAGCCGTGACACTCCCATCCGCCCCCTCCCCGGTCTCATAGATAATCTCCGTGTCCGGGTACATCTCCTGATATTCCGAGATCATATCAAGGATCACATCATTGGTCTTCAGGGAATATACCTTCAAAAATTTATCCGCCGCCTCATCCGGCCCTGCCGGACAATATTTTTTGATTGAACAGCCGCCCTCCCCATAAGCGACATAGAACGCATCCCCAACCACAAAAAACTTCACCAAAACAGCGCTTTCATTTGCAAAATGGTACGTTCCCGCATCAAGCACCTTCTGGAACGGGCCGCCGGAAGCTTTCGCGCGGTAGATGCCATGCATGTTGCAGACATACACATCATCCCCCGAAACGGCAGTCCGGATCGTCGTGTCAAACCCCGCTGTGAGTTCCGCCGCAAATTCACCGCTTTCCGCGTCATAATGCTGGACATAAGTACCCGTCCTGTCCCCAATGTAAATCTGGTTTCCCCGCACACAGATGCTCTGGTAAAACCCGCACGGGAAACGCCTGGCCAGGCTGCCGTCCCCCGGGTCATATATAGAGCACTTCCGCCCTAAATCGGCAGAAATAATCTGGCCATTTTCCAGCACGGCGGGCTCAATAAAATTGGTATACTCCCAGTCAAGCCCCATGATCTCAACACTGTAATCCTCCACCCTTTTTACCAGATGGGCATTTCCGTCCGTCCCGAGATACCATGCATAATCATTGCCATCCTCCCCGGAAAATACCTTGACCCAGTCGTCCCCTTCCCCGATATCCCCGGAAAAGCTGTCACACCAGGAAAGTACTTCCCGCTCCCAGGTGCTGCCCGTCTCGTCTTCCACCAGGGTGTACCTAAAGAAGTGGCGGACACCTTCCCGGCTGCAGGTATAAAATTCAATTTTGTTTTCCCGGTTTATCTGGACGTTGCAATAACCCTCTTCCTCCTCCCCATACTCGTATACGGAAGGGATATTTTTTTCTTTATAATTTTCCAGAAGGTCAAATCCGGGATTTTTCTCATTATCCGCTTTAAAATCCCCGCTGCCTTCCGAACCACTATCCGGCGCATTGGCATCATTTCCGCCCGAAGGTACCCGCCCATCGGCATCCCCGCCAGAAACATTTCCATCATAAGGCGGATTCCCCGTTTCCTTCCCACAGCCAAACAACATAACCGCACATAACACGATACACAAAAATCTTGAAAAACATGGTTTTAATTTCTTACTCCTGATTTTCATATTCAATTTCCTCCATCACCCTACAAATTTATTGCTCGTACAAATACAGCCAAATCCGGCTTACAATTGCATCCACGCTTTCCTCAATCCCTTTTTCACCTCTTAGATATCCCACCGCCTCGTTCTCGATGGTCTCCCATATACTTGCGTCCACGGTAAACGGTGTATCCGCTTCCTTCGTCTTCTCCGTCATCCGTTCTGATTCAGATTTCTTTTGGCACTAACATTCTTTCCACCGCCGCGATAAACAAAAACACCACGAGCGCTAACATCACCGCCGCCGCCGTCAGCTTCCCGAGCTCAAGCCGCACAAACCAGTTATTGAACAGATGCTGCAGCATATAGATGCTCTGGTTCGGATAATCCCCGCCGATCAGGTACGCTTCCCGGAATACTTTAAACGAATTGATCACCGAGATTACCACAATGACAAATCCCATATCCTTTAACTGCGGCAGCGTGATATACCTAAACTGCCGGAAAACCCCCGCACCATCCAGTGCCGCCGCCTGATAAAGTTCTTCGTCGATCGCGTCAATCCCCGTTTTCCAAAGCAGCAGGTCATACCCGAAATTCCTCCATAAATAGGTGATCCCCAACACCAGAAACGCCAATCCCGTATGGAAGTAATCCGGCCCTGCCACGCCAAAAACCGCCAAGATCCGGTTGACCAGCCCGTACCGGTCAAAAAACACTTTCCAGATCAACACAAGCGAGGCAACCGGGATCGCCATCGGCAGCAAAAATACTTTTTTGTAAATCCCCTGTTTTCCTCCCAAAAAACCAAGCAGTACCGCGAGGAGCAAGGAAAAGGCAAGCAGCACCGGAATATAAACCGCTACAAATTTCAGGGTATTCTGCACCGCGATCCGAAACGCCTTATTTTCAATCACTGCCCTGTAATTTCCAAGCCCCGCAAACCCCTCCCCAAATTCCGGGCGGAAGGAGCGCAGAAGCACATCGCAGAACGGGATAAAATAAAAGACTGCCACCCCGGTAATACTTGGAACCAAAAATAAAAGCTCCGCGCGGAAACGCTTCTTTTTCCGCCTGCTCCTCCCCTGCCCCTTTGCCGTATCTGCAGATAAATGATTTTCTTTCATCGCATTTCCTTTCTTATTTTAAGTCCCGTAAAATCCCTCCCAGTACCATTTCACGCGGAAATGGTTTTCTG
>CAMRSM010000047.1 GCA_947053345.1 uncultured Lachnospiraceae bacterium | reverse complement strand
GTGCGAGCGGAAATCCCTCCCGGGGAAGAGGGAACTGGGAGGCGGGATGCGGAACGAAAACAGCATACCGCCGGACAGTGCCCAGGAGGAATTTACGGGAGCTGTGCGAGCGGAAATCCCTCCCGGGGAAGAGGGAACTGGGAGGCGGGATGCGGAACTAAAAATAGAAAGAGGTATCAATGAAAATAGTGACTTGTATATGTTTGCGGGTGTGTTGCCGTGTGCAAAACATGGCCAGAAATCTGGCAGCAGGGGCAACAAGTCCCTTGTGCAGATGTAAAAGACGAGCTGTCTCCCTTCTGTGTGCGGCAGTGGGTTTTCTGCCACTGTTTGGCTTTGCCGGGTGCCAGAAATTGCCGCCGGATATTGAGATTAAGGTGGAGGCAACACCGACCCCGTACCCGACCGGTATGACAAAGGACGAAGTTGAGGGGATGGATCAAAAAGAGCGTTTCTCCCAAGTGCTTTTGCGGATTGGTGACCTGGAGATTGGTTACGATGAGGTCGTGCTGTACATGCAGTCCACCAAGGAGGAGGTGGAAACCCTCTACGGAAAGGAAATATGGGATTACGTGCTGGATGAAGAGGGGACAACCTACGCGCAGATGCTGAAAAAGGAACTGCTAACGCAGATTACCTACACAAAAATTGTCTGTGCACAGGCGGGTTCGCTGGGAATCTCGTTGACGGAAGACGAGCGGATGAATGTGGACGAATACACGGACAATTATATGGCGAATTTTTCGAGTGATGAACTGGCATATTACGGGATTTCGCGTGAGCTTGTCTGGGGGATTTACGCGGATAACCTGCTGGCGACAAAAATATATGAGAGTTTGACACTCAATGTAAATACGGATGTGTCAGACGAGGAAGCCCGCCATCCGGTGCTCTGGTATATCTTTATCGCGAAATATGCGCTGGCGGAGGATGGCGCGCATGTGGCACTTGACGAGGAAGGACTGCAGAATGTGCGCGAGCGTGCGGAGAGGGTATCGCAGGAGGCACAAGAAGTTACGGACTTTTACGGCTATGCACGCGAAAATACCGATGATACCGATGAGATTGAGATTATTATCGGGCGCGGGGAAATGTACGAGGAGCTTGAAAAAATCGCGTTTGGGCTGCGTCAGGGTGAGACAAGCGGTCTGATCGAGACGGAGGACGGATATTTTATCCTGCATTGTGCAAACTATATGGACGAAGATGCGACGGATATGGCGAAGACGAGGATTATCCTTGAGCGGCAGGAACATGCTTTTTCGGACAATTATGCAGTCTGGGAGGCGAAAACGGATGTCTGGGTGGATATGGCGCTTTGGGATGCTATTGATATGACAGGTGAAAAATGCGAGTAAAGTGCGAAAGGGGCGGGGGATGAAGAAAATCTGTTTGATCGCAACGGGCGGAACGATCGTCTCAAAGGACGGCGGGAGCGGTCTGGAGCCGGAGCTTACGCCGCAGGAGCTGCTCTCATATGTGCCGGAATTAAAGGGAATTGCGGAAATTTCCGTGCGGGAGTTGTTCCGACTTGACAGTACGAACATCAATCCGCAGCATTGGGAGAAAATGGCGGGGTGCATACGGGAAGAATATGGGGACTTTGATGGTTTTGTGGTGATCCACGGGACGGATACAATGGCTTACACGGCTGCAGCGCTTTCCTATCTGGTGCAGAACAGCCGAAAGCCGATTATCCTAACCGGTTCACAAAAGTCCGTTTATAACCGTGACACGGACGCGCGCCGGAATCTGATCGACGCGTTCTGTTACGCCGCGGATGCGCGCTCGCACGGTGTTTATATTGTGTTTGACGGCACGGCGATCCTTGGGACGCATGCCCGCAAGACACGTACTCACAGCTACAACGCGTTTTCAAGTATCAACTGTCCGGAGGCGGCGGTTTTACAGGAGGGGCGGATCATCCGGTATTTTGAACCGGAGTGTGCGGGCGAGGTGCGGTTTTATGGGAACATGAACCCACGCGTGCTCAGCGTGCGCCCGTATCCGGGGATTTCGCCGGAAATGCTGATCCGGACGATGGACTGCTATGACGGGCTTGTGATCGAGTGTTTCGGGACGAGTGGGATTCCGGCGTACGGCGGGTTTGATGCAGCAGTCCGGGCATGGGCGCAGGCTGGCAGGGCAATCGTGGCGACAACCCAAGTACCGCATGAAGGGAGCGACATGAGTGTTTACCGTGTGGGAAAGGATCTGATGGATCTGGGGCTTTTGGAGGCGTTTGACATGACACCGGAGGCGGTGCTCGCGAAGCTGATGTGGGTACTCGGGAACGCCGGAAGCCGTGTGGAGTTGGAGCGGATGTTTTCGGAAAGGGTGTGGATGGACACGTTCCGGGAATAAAGATTTTGCGCATGGTTACAGTTGGGTGGGAGGATGTTTCATTATCGTGAAAAGGGAAAAAATACTTGACAAAATGTATTATGGATGGTATGATTGGCTTAACAATTAAACGATTGTTTAAATGATAAATAATCGGGCTCACCGCGGTGGGGCAGCCGGAAATCATAATTATTTATGAAATCCGTACTATTAAGAAAGGATGGCAGGAGTCATGAAAAAGAGTTATAAGATTGAGGTGGATTGTGCAGCGTGTGCGATGAAGATGGAGGAGGCAGCAAAAAAGGTGACGGGTGTGAAGGACGCGGGGGTTGCGTTCATGACGCAGAAGATGAGCGTGGAGTTTGAGGAGGGCGCGGATGCGGCGGAGGTGATGGCGGAAGTCCGCAGGCAGTGCAAGAAGGTGGAATCGGACTGCGAGATTTTCCTGTAGGTCTTGACACAATATTGGGCTGTTGCGAAGTATGGCGGTCAGGCACTTATATGGCGGAAAGCTTTTTGCATCCGTTCCATATACAAGCGCAGACTGCAGTTTTGCGGCAGCCTTGAAATTTTCTTGCAGGGGGCAGGAGAGGTTATTTCATCAGGATTTTCGGTGAATTGGAAGGAAAGGTGGTTTGTCCTGTGAATAGAAAACAGAAAAAAATGCTTGTCCGCATCGTTTTGTCGGCGGTGCTGCTCGTTGTTTTTAAATTGCTCCCGGTGGAAAACCGGTATGTGGAGCTTTTGCTGTTCTTAGTCCCGTATCTGGTGATCGGGTATGACATCCTGCGCAAAGCAGTTCTCGGGATTTTTAACGGGCAGGTGTTCGACGAGAATTTCCTGATGGCACTCGCGACGGTGGGCGCGATGGTTCTCGGCGAGTATGTCGAGGGTGTGGCGGTCATGCTGTTTTACCAGATCGGTGAACTGTTTCAGAGTTACGCGGTCGGGAAGAGCCGCAAAAATATAGCGCAGCTCATGGACATCCGGCCGGATTATGCCAATGTCGAGCAGGATGGGAAACTTGTACAGGTGGATCCCGATGAGGTGGAGGTCGGGACGGTGATCGTGGTTTCGCCGGGGGAGAAAGTGCCGATTGACGGTGTGGTCACACAGGGCGCTTCCACGCTGAATACCAGCGCCTTGACGGGTGAGAGCCTGCCGCGCGAGGTGAAGGAGGGGGACGAGGTGATCAGCGGCTGCGTGAACCTGTCCGGCCTGATCTATATCCGGACTGTTAAGCCGTTCGGAGAATCGACTGTGACAAAGATTCTTGACCTTGTGGAAAATTCCAGCATGAAAAAATCACGCTCGGAGAATTTTATCACGCGGTTCGCGAAATATTATACTCCCGCTGTCTGCATCGGCGCGCTGGGATTGGCGGTGCTGCCGCCGCTTGTCAATCTGCTGCTCGGCAATCCTGCCGGATGGTCGAGATGGGTGATCCGCGCGCTGACCACGCTCGTGATCAGCTGCCCGTGCGCTCTGGTGATCTCCATCCCGCTCAGTTTTTTCGGGGGGATCGGCGGCGCGTCGGCCAGGGGGATATTGGTGAAGGGATCGAATTATCTGGAAGCGCTGTCACAGACAAAGTATGTTGTGTGTGATAAAACGGGCACGCTGACGAAGGGTGTGTTTGAGGTGACGCGGATTGTACCTGCGGGCGATATCGCGGGAGAGGAATTGCTGCGGCTGGCGGCATATGCGGAGAGCTATTCCAGCCATCCGATCAGCAGAAGCCTGAAGGAGGCATATAGGGAACCCGTGGATATGGCGCGCGTACAGGGCGTAGAGGAAATCAGCGGGCACGGCGTGCAGGCATTCGTGGATGGGCGCTTTGTGGCGGCAGGCAATGCGAAATTGATGGAGAGCCTGAAGCTTACCTGCGAAAGGCCGGAGGAAACCGGCACACAGGTGCATGTGGCAGTGGACGGCAGCTATGCAGGCTATATCCTGATCGCCGATGTGGCAAAACCGAATGCGGCGGCGGCGGTAGCGGGCTTAAAGGAAGCCGGGGTGAAGCAGGTCGTCATGTTGACCGGCGATGCGAAGCCCGTTGCGGAAGCAGTGGCGAAGGAGCTTGGTGTTGACGTGGTAAGAAGCGAATTGCTCCCGGCGGATAAGGTGAAGGAGGTTGAGACGCTGCTTGCGGCAAAGGGCGGGAAGGAGAAGCTTGCCTTTGTCGGCGACGGCATCAACGATGCCCCGGTACTCTCCCGCGCGGACATCGGGATCGCAATGGGGGCTCTCGGCTCGGACGCGGCGATCGAGGCAGCGGATATTGTGCTGATGGACGACGATCCGGAAAAGATCGCGGAGGCGATACGGATCTCGCGGAGGACGCTTGGGATCGTGCACCAGAATATTGTGTTTGCACTGGCAGTAAAATTTGCCTGCCTTGGGTTTGGTGCGGTTGGGTATGTCAATATGTGGTGGGCGATTTTTGCGGATGTCGGTGTGATGGTAATCGCGGTGCTGAATGCAACGAGGGCGCTGAGGGTCGGGAAGTAAGACGAACAATAGTGTATAGGATGGCTGCGGAATTTGGTACGTTGTACCGGATTCCGCGGTTTTTTTAGCCCCTTCTCAATCAGATGACATTACGGTTGAAAAATTTCATGTTTAATATTTCTTGTCGATTTTGCTTGAAATATATGGAATAGTTGGATTTGTTCGGTTATAATATATATGAAGTGAATACAGATGCGGTAAATAAAATAAAGGTATGTTCGGAATTGTGGATGCGGGATGCGGAAACTTTCGGCTTGTGCAAGGGAGGAAAATATGAAGCCTGGAAGTATGGGAAAACAGATCCAATATTTAAGGTCAAGGGCAAATATGACAAAAAGGATGTTATGTGATGGTTTATGCTCCGACCAAAAGCTTTTTATGATCGAGGAGGAGGCGCAGATAGATATGCTTCTGTTTGTTTCCTTGCTGGAGAGATTGGGGAAATCGGATGAAAGGCTGGCTTATATACTGACGGCGGAGGAATACCGGAGGGTAACGCTGCGTGACCGGATGGAAGAAGCCCTGCGGTTTGGGAGACCTTTGGAGGCAAAGAGGATATTTTGGGAGTACTGCAGGGAAAATCCTGCGGGCAGGAACAGGTTTTTGCGTATGTATGAGGAGAAGCTCCGGGGGATATTGGCTCTGGAGGAGTATATGAGAAACGGAAGGAAGGATTTTGCGGGAGGGGAAAAGCACCGGGCAGCAAAGCTTGAGACAGCCGCCGTACATTTTATGAAAGCCATCAAGCTGACAATTTCATTTCCACAGTTGTGCAATGGGGAGCTTGCGCGGAAGCTGGACGGGGGTGAAAAGCTCCTTGCGATGTCGGAGATTGAAAATATCCTGCTTTATTTGTATGTGAAAGATCTGGGTGGGAAGTGTGAGGAACCGATTGGTCTGTTGCCGGCACTTTACCGTTATTTGGTAAAGAATATGGGAAATAACGAGTTGGGGGCACAATTTCTTGCCAAAACAGGTATGCTGCTTGGGGAGCGGTATTTGGAAAAAGGGGATTTTCTGGCATGTGCGGAAATGCACCGTAAAATACTGGATATTAACCGGGAATATGGTATGCTGGTCTGTGTGCAGCCGCTATTGGAACAGATGAGCATAGCGTGCCGGGGGCTGGGAGATCATAAAGGTGCGGAGTATTACAATTTACATAAAGAAAATTTGGAGGCGCTTTTTGGCGAGTTTCAGATTCCGGTGGACAGTGTAAATAAATTGTATTATACATTCCGGTCACGCCAGTGCTTTGCCGAGGGTGAGATCATTGCGGCAGAGCGCAAATGGCGCGGCATGTCGCAGGAGGTGATGATTGAAGACATCTACATGAATGTGGAGAATCTTTCCCGTATTGAGCATGGTAAGGGAAATTCCGGCCGGAAGAAGTTTTCGCAGATGATGGAGCGCCTGAGGATTGACAGGGCACGCTGCAATGGGAATCTGGCGACGGACGAGTACCTGGTGCTGGAACTTGAGCGGGATGTTGAGAAGCTTTTGGCAGGGGGACAGTACCGTGAGGCGGCACATGAGTTGTATATGCTCGAAAAGTCGGTGGACATGACAGAAAAATGTAACCGGCAGTTGGTGCTTGGCATGAAGAATGAGAGGGCATTTTACAGCGGGGAGATTAGCGGTGAGGAAGCCTTGGCGGAGGCCAAGAAGCTTTTGGAGCTGACGTATCATCTGGACAATGTAGAAAATGGCGGGGAGCGGTATCGGAGGCTTCCGTTTTGGAATGAAATGTATCTGTTCAATCAGGTTTGCACATTCATGAACCGTTGCGGGAAAGCGGAGGATGCGCTTGCGATGACGGAAAGGATGATGCGGACGTATGGGAGGACAGAGGAGAACCGGAGGTTTCACTTTAAGAACATGCATTTATGTGCCGTTAATTTATGCAGTTGTTTTGTGGGCATGGGGCAGTTGGAAGAGGCAAAGAACCATGCGGATGCGGTTGTGCGGGAGGAGCTGGGTTTGGGAAAGGTTACAGCGCTGCACAGAATGCTCGCAGTAAAATTTGAAATTGCCGGAAAAACGGGAAAGAATGCGGAATACGGCATAAAGTGGTTACAGCAGGCTTGCCGGATCAGTGAATGGGGAAAGTTTTGGGAGGATGGGGAAAGGTTGAGAGAAGTGTTGGGAAGGATCCAGGGGACTCGGGAGGATAGCGTTTAAAATTGTTTTGATCATAGCTTTGTGCGGCAAACACTCAGTGGGTAATGAGAGTGTTTGCCGCATTTGTTTTTGCTGGATCGGTATTTGCAGTTCGCAAAGGAATAAGCCCTTGATGGTGTTTTTGGGTCGGAGCTAGATGAATGAGCAGGAAAATAGATCGTGCTTAGAAAACACGTACGGATGCTGCTTGTTTTGTTGTCTTGTGAAATGCTTTTAACTGGGGTGCAGATTGTTTCATGTTACAGTGAAAGAGTATGGATATTAGAAAAAGTGCGATTTTATAGAAAGACAGAGCTAAGGTGGGGGAATGATTTAATAAAGATACACTCAAACAAATTAAAAGAATCACTAATGTGTTTGCTTGTGAGAAAGTAAAGATATAAGCGGGATTTCGAAATAATTTTATTGATTATAATATCAAGTAAAAGTAAGTTATAACAAAAGGTATAACATAAAAATATAAAAATTATTGTTAAGACAAAAACTTTGTTGATTATTTTCTTGGATTTCCCAAGGATATAGTCATTCTGGTATATGCCGGAAAATGGTAGCTTTATAAGCGCAACACGTTGATGCTAAATGTGGCAAAAAGCAAAATGCCAGATTTGGTCAGAATGGTTTGGAAAAATATTTGACAAACCAAGAATGGAGGAGTAATATGTTTAAAAAGAGACTTGTAAACAAGTGTCTGGCTTTCGGGCTCGCGCTTTCCGTCGTATTTGGCGGGATGTCGGGCATCACGGTGAGGGCGAAAGGCAGTACAGCGGCGGAACGCATGGCGGAGGCGCAGACCACGGACGCTATGGGTGAGGAAGCACCAGGGGATGAAGCGGGTGCTGCAGGTGCAACGAGCCTGACAGGTGTGCCGGAGGAAATTGGGGAAGCCGGGGATGAGTGCCCTTCCGGGCAGGTGACGGAGGAGGTGCAGGAATACGGCGAACTTCTGGTGATTTCCGAGAAGGATGGGAACTCCGAGAACATCGCGCGTTCGAGAAAGGAGCAGAAAGCAGCAGAGAAGGCTGCCGCAAAAGCAGAAAAAGAGGCGGAAAAGGCAGCGAAGGAGAAGGAAAAGGAAGATAAGGAAGACCAGAAGGGGCAGGATAAGCAAGACAAGAAGGACGGGAAAGAGCAGGACAAAGCGGACAAGGAGCAACACAAGGAAGAACGTAAGCTTGCGAAGAAGCTGGACAAGGAAAAGCATGAGAAAATTTCCGCCGTAAACTCGGTGGACGACCATGAGGAGTTCTGGAATATCGTATCGGTGGGAGGTGCAGAAAGCGAAACCGGCGTGGCAGTGGCGGCTGACCTGGTAAAGGTTGCCATCCTTGATTCCGGTGTGGATTATACAAGCGACATCGATGTGTATATGCGCAAGAATTTTGTCCCGGGTGAGGATGATATCTCAGTGATCTACGAGGATATTTCCGGGCATGGCACGAGCGTGGCAGGGATCATTGCCGCGAAGGATAATGACGAGGGGATCACAGGCATCAACCCGGGTGTACAGCTTTATTCGGCGAGGATACTCGACGCAGACAAACAGGCACCGGCAAGCCGTGTGGTTGAGGCGGTCGACTGGGCGATCGGGCAGGATGTGGATATCATCAACATCAGTTTTGGCACGGCGGTGGATGTGGAGGAGATCCATGCAGCGATCAAACGGGCTTACGATGCTGGCATCCTGATTGTGGCAGCGGCAGGCAACAATGGCGTGGTGGAATACCCGGCTGCTTATGATGAGGTGGTCGCGGTCGGTGCGGTGGATGCGAAGGGCGAGCGCGCCGAAGGCAGCGCGGTCGGCGATGAGCTGGAGTTGGTTGCACCGGGACAGCAGATCGTATCGACCGGTGCGTTCGGTGGTGTGTGCGTTGTCGGTGGGACGAGCCTTGCGGCACCGCATGTCACGGCAGTAGCTTCTGTACTTTGGCAGAAGGATAAGTCGGTTTCCGCGGATTTCATCCGTTCCCTGCTTGCGTTTTCGGCGAACCAGTACGGTGAGGATTATGAGTATGGGAATGGTCTGGTGGATCTGAATTTCGCGTTAAGCCAGTATGATGCGTTCCGGGAAGTGTATGCAAAAGACGCGGATGTGCTGAATGAGCAGGTGAGGGACGCGGTTGCGGACGGGGCGCTTGCGGTGAATGAGAAGCCGGTGGAAGAGTTTGGGGATGTGGTGTATGTTGAGGGAAGCTGGAAGATGGCAGATCATCAAACTCTTGCAGGGGTAGATAGTATTGTATCAGGGAACCCATTATCTACCGCGGGGCTTAAAGTTGTAAAATTAGGAGCGGCCAGGACAGATCGTTATTTTACTTACATGACATATTACCCAGAGTTGCATGGGTTTACCAGCAGACAGCCGGGCGGTAAGGAAAATTTTGAGTATTATTCAAACTATGTTTATTCCTATATTTATTTGACGGAGATTGCGTCGCAGGTATATAATGGGCAAAGCATAAGTCCGGCGGGTATCATGCCAGAAGTGAAGGCAACTTGTATTGGCTCTTGTGCAGGCCACAATAAAGCCGGGAAGATGTGTGTAGAACAGTCAGCTGAACATATCAGAAATTGCTTTATTGGTAACACTGCATTGAATGATGATGGTGGTACAACTTGGAGTGAAGTTCTTGAAGATGTAGGGGATAGTAATAAAAATAGAGGATTGTTTATTTACGGAATGGCGCTGCATACAATCACAGATTTGTTTGCGCATAGTGCATGGAGGGTAAGCACAGGGCAGTATATTACACATCCGGATGCAGATACCATCATAGCTGGGGAAACAAGGTATGATTGTGCAAAGTTAGCTGCGCAATATGTTGTTTCGCATATTAAGCGGCAGGAGTTTGGGAATGTCCTTGATTTTTACTATGCAATAGAAAAAGAGTCAAATAATCCTACATTTAGTTTGAGATATTTAAATCAATACATTAAGGCAGTTAGTCTAAACGATTATAAGAAGTATCAAGAGGTATTTGACAATATGACATATAAAAAGGATGCGTCATATTAAACATGTGCTATTTCGGCGGATATTTCCGGCATAGGAATGTCCGCCGAAATAAGTCTAGAACCATAAGGAGGAAGTATGAAACTAATAAAAATTATATTTGGTCTGTTTATCGTATCAATATTATTTGTCTGTCTTCCGGAAGTGGACGGCGTAAATGCTGCACAATTAGATGAAATAGAAAAAGCGGATATGGAAGTAGATGAAGAACAAAATACGGGGGATTTTATCATTGAGGACGGTCATCTTGTAGAATACCGGGGACACGATGCCAAGGTCGTAATACCGGACAATGTGACATCGATCAGTCAGTTTGCCTTTATGGGAAACAAGGAGATCGTGGATGTTACAATACCATGCGGTGTAACAGTTATTGATGAGATGTCATTTTACAACTGTACTGCGCTGGAAACAGTGCAGTTGCCGGAAACTTTGCGTTATATCTGGAGTCTTGCGTTTGCAGAAACAAAATTATCATATGTTGTATTGCCGGAAAGTCTGAAAACGATTGGCGGTGCGGCGTTTGCGAACTGTACATCGTTGAAGGGTGTGCAGATGCCGCAGCATCCAATTGAAATCCATGACTACGCTTTCGCCGCATGCGAAAACCTTGATACGATTGACCTGTCCGCAGTGGAGTTCATGGGCGAAGGTGTTTTTGACTATACCGCACTGAAACAGGTAGACATTTCTTCCTTGGAAAGAGTGTGGAGTGAGAAGGGTGGAGGGATGTTTACCGATACCGACATTGACTTTAGCGGGCTGGAGCATTTGGCAATGGATACCTCGGAAGCAAACCCGTTCCGCGACAGCCGTTATTGGAAGGAATACGGGAAAGGGGAAAAGAAAAATACATTCTGGATCGTGGACGGTGTGCTGCTTTCCGGGCAGAACTGCAGCGGGAAGGTTGAAATCCCGGAGACAGTAACGAGGATTGCGCCATTTGCCTTTGCGGGAAATGATAAGATCACTTCTGTGAGCATCCCGGATACCGTTACGGCGGTTGGCAGGGGGGCTTTTTTGGATTGCATGAAACTCAAGACCGTGGGGATGAGGGATTCGGTGACGAAGCTGGGGAAAGAGGCGTTTCATGGATGCATCCGGCTTTCGGAAATCCGCCTGTCAAACCGGATTGAGGTGCTTGCGGAGGAGCTTTTTTATGGCTGCCAGAGATTAACAGAACTGACGTTGCCAGGGCAGACCGTGAGGTTGGAGCCGTTTTCTTTGCATTTCAGCCCGTATGCCGAGCCGAAAAAAATAACATTGCCGATAGGGGACTTGGAAGAGTATGGTGTGTACCTGGATATTGGGGATACTCTTTATGTTACGGATCTAAGGCAGGTGGAACAGTCCCCCGTTTTAGTGGAATGGGCACAGAGGTATGGGATAAAGGAGCTGGCGCTCAACGAAACGAGACTGACCCTCCACGTCGGTGAGAAATACCCCCTCCGCTTCAACAGCGGAGCCAAGGCCACATGGAAATCCAGCAAGAAATTCGTCGCAACGGTCGGGATCACCGGGAATATCTATGCGAAGAAGCCGGGGGTTACGGTGATCACGGCGACAATCTATGGGAAGGAGTATACCTGCAGGGTGGAGGTTGTGGAAAAGTAGCATGGAGGATGTATTACATTTAAGGGATATTTGCTGTGGATTCCTTTAAGAAAGAAAGGGAGAGGATTATGAAACGAACATCTATGGGATTGGCGATATTTGGTATATCCGTATTTTTGCTGTACCCCCAGACCACTTATGCTTCACAACCCGAAAGAACGGATGAAGTAAGTTCCGGGAAGGATATGGAAGTAAATCATGGACAAAGCACGGAGGATTTCATCATTGAGGACGGTCATCTTGTGGAATATCGGGGACACGATGCCAAGGTAGTAATACCGGACAATGTGACATCGATCAGCCGGCTTGCCTTTATGGGAAATCAGGAGATTGCAGAAGTTACAATACCATATGGTGTAACCTTTATTGATGAGATGTCATTTTACAGGTGTAATGCTCTGGAAACCGTGCAGCTGCCGCAGGGGTTGCGTTATATCGGGGATCTTGCGTTTGCGGGAACCGATTTGGAGTATCTTGTATTGCCAGAAGGGATGGAGATAATTGGAAGAGGGGCATTTGCGGACTGTACATCGTTAAAGAGCGTGCAGTTGCCACAGCATCCGGTAGAAATTCATGAACATGCTTTCTCTTCATGCAGAAACCTTGAAACGATTGACCTTTCCGCAGTGGAAGCCATGGGGGAAGGAGCCTTTGATTATACCGCACTGAAGCAGGCTGACATTTCTTCCTTGGAAAGAGTGTGGAGTGAAAGAGGAGGTGGGATGTTTGCCTATACAGAAATCAATTTTGGCGGACTGGAGCACTTGGCGATGGATACCTTTGAGGCAAACCCATTCCGTGAAAGCTATTATTGGAAGGAATACGGGGAAGGGGAAGAAGTAAATACATTTTGGATCGTGGATGGTGTGCTGCTTTCCGGGTGGAACTGCAGCGGGAAGGTTGAAATCCCGGAGACGGTAACGAAGATTGCGGCGTTTGCCTTTGCGGGAAATGAAAAGATCACTTCCGTGAGCATCCCGGATACCGTTACGGTAGTTGGCAGGGGGGCTTTTTCGAATTGTAGGAGGCTGAAGACAGTGGGGATGAAGGATTCGGTGACGGAATTGGGGAGGGAGGCTTTTTGGCTATGTCCACAGCTTTCGGAAATCCGCCTGTCAAACCGGATTGAAACACTTCCCGAAGATCTTTTTAAGGGCTGCCCGAAATTAACAAAACTGACGTTGCCAGAGCGGATCGTGAAGCTTGAGCCATTTTTCATATCTTTCATCCCGTATGTCGAACCGAAAAAGATTACATTACCGATAGGGGGATGGGAAGCTGACGGCGATGTAGGCCTGCATGTCGGGGACACCCTTTATGTTACCGATCGAAAGCAGGTGGAACAGTCCCCTGTTCTGGCAGAATGGGCACAGAGATATGGGATAAAGGAGCTGGCGCTCAACGAAACGAGATTGACCCTTCACGTCGGCGAAAAATATCCCCTCCGCTTCAACAGCGGTGCGAAGGCCACATGGAAATCCAGCAAGAGATCTGTCGCAACGGTCGGGATAACCGGGAATATCTACGCGAAAAGGCCGGGGATCACGGTGATCACGGCGACGATCTATGGGAAGGAGTATACCTGTAAGGTGGAGGTTGTGGAAAAATAATTTAAATATGAAATACTATAAAAGGCTGAATAAATTATGAAACGGCAGGCATTTCCATTGTTGGAATGCCTGCCCGGAAAGCTTATGCACAAGGAGAGGGGAATGAGAGGAAAAATAAAATTAGTATTTGGAGCGTTTTTTATTTTTGGTATTTTATTTCCAGTCTCACAAGTGAGAGTAATAAACGCGGAAGAAATTGAATGTAATGCGGAGCGGGATACGGAGGAATTTATTATTGAGGACGGTGTTTTAGTCGGATACCGGGGGCACGATGCTATGGTCATAATACCGGATGGTGTGATCGGAATTTCGGGTGAGGCTTTTATGTGGAATACAGATGTAATGGAAGTGGTAATACCGGAGGGTGTTGAGCGAATCGAGGGATTTACCTTTTTCCGATGTACTTCCCTTGAGACGATACATCTGCCTGACAGCCTGCGTTATATTGCAGAAAATGCTTTTGGGGAAAATACCAATTTGGTTCGGCTTGTGTTGCCGGAAGGGTTAGAGGAGATAGGGATGTTTGCGTTTGCTGGTTGCACGTCCCTTGAGGATGTGCAGATGCCGGAAAGTTTACATACCATCGGAGAAGGTGCTTTTGCGAATTGCCAGAAGCTTAAAAGCATTGACCTTTCTGCGGTAAGGAAGATTTCCGAGGATGTTTTTTCGGCTGCGGGTACTGATTTTAGTGATTTGGATCATGTGCCGGAAATGTGGGGAAATGCATTTCGGAACAGTAACTATTGGATGGATTATGGAAAGAACGAAACAGAAAATTTATTTTGGATCGTGGATGGTGTATTGCTTTCCGGACAGAACTGCAGTGGTAAGGTCGAAATTCCGGATAATGTAACCAGCATTGCGGCATATGCATTTGAAAAGAACGAAAAAATCACTTCTGTGACAATTCCGAATACTGTTACGAGGATTGGCAGGGAGGCTTTTTCCGGTTGTAAGAAGTTGAAGACGGTTGGAATGAAGGATTCGGTGGCTGAACTTGGAGAAGGAGCATTTTGGGGATGTTCAAAGCTCTCAGAAATCCGCTTGTCAGTTCGGATTGCAACGCTTCCGATATATGTTTTTGAACAATGCACCAAATTAACAAGATTAACATTGCCGGAGCAGGTGATCTCGGTGGAGGAATATGCATTTCCGGATGTCTCGCCGAAAAGAATTACAATACCAACAGGAATTCGTGAGATTCATGGAGTATATGCGGGAGATATCCTTTATGTTACAGATATGGATTTGGCATTACAGTCTCCCATATTGGAAAATATAGCACAAGTTTGCGAAATGAAGGAGCTTGCATTAAAGGAGGATAAATTGACCCTCTACGTCGGTGAGAAATACCCCCTCCGCTTCAACAGCGGTGCGAAGGCCACATGGAAATCCAGCCGAAGATCCGTCGCAGCGGTCGGCATCACCGGGAACATCTACGCGAAGAAGCCGGGGACTACAGTGATCACGGCGACGGTCTATGGGAAGGAGTATACCTGTAAGGTGGAGGTTGTGGAGAAGTAGCATTGAGGAAGTAGTTTGGTTATGGCATGCTTACGGTGTATGCCCTTGAGAAAGGAATGGGGAGGATTATGAAACGAAAATCTATGGGATTAGCCATATTTGGCATGTCAGTATTTTTGCTGTTTCCCCATCGTCAGATCACTTATGCCTCGCAGCCAGAAATAATGGATGAAGTAAATTCTGAGAAGGATAAGGAAGTGGATTATGGGCAGGACACAGGGGATTTTATCATTAAGAATGGCCGCTTGGTGGAATACAAAGGGCATGATGCCAAAGTGGAAATTCCAGAAGGTGTGACGGAGATTGCTTATGAAGTTTTTATGTGTAATACGGATATCGTGGAGGTTATAATCCCGAAGGGTGTGGGAAGTATCGGCGGTTTTGCATTTTTTGGCTGTACATCCCTTGAGAATGTGCGGTTGCCGGAAGGTTTGCGGTATATTGGGGAAAATGCCTTTGAAGGGGATATAAAGTTGACTCATCTTATATTGCCGGAAGGTTTGGAGAAAATAGAAATGTCTGCATTTTTTGGCTGTACATCCCTTGAGGATGTGTCCATGCCAGAAAGCCTGCATACAATTGGAGACGGGGCATTTGCAAACTGCAAGAGCCTAAAGAGTATTGACCTTTCTGCTGTGAAGATAATTTCGAATAATGCCTTTTCGCGTACAGGCGCTGATTTTAGCGATTTGGAGCACATACCGGAAATGTGGGGCAACGCATTTCGAAACGGCAGATATTGGGAAGAATATGGGAGTGGTGAAAATGCATTTTGGATCGTGGACGGCGTACTGCTTTCCGGACAGGGTTGTACTGGGAAAGTAACAATCCCAGATACTGTGAAAAAAATTGCAGCATATGCGTTTGAGGGGAACAACAGAATAACTTCGGTCAACATTCCGGGTTCTGTTACGGAAATCGGGGAAGGAGCCTTTTTAAATTGTGGAAAACTGAAGTGGGTACGGATGGAGGATTCTGTGCTGGGAGTTAGTATTAAAACGGATGCATTTGTGAATTGCACACAGCTTTGCGAGATTCGCCTGCCGAACAATACAAGAAAGTGTGAAGATGGTGTTTTTGGAAGATGCAACAAATTAAAAACTTTGACTTTGCCAGAAAATGTAACTTCTTTTAAAAATTTTGATATCCCACCGAGTTGTGAGCAGATCACTGTTCCGCCGGGTTTTGATACGTTTTCGGAAAATGGAACAACTGTTTTTTATATCACAGATACGAAGCGGATTTCACAGAACGCTGCATGGAAGAAGCTTATGCGTTCTGGAAAAGTAAAGGAACTTGCCTTGGGTGATGTAGAACTTATCCTTCATGTTGGTGAAAGATATGCTCTTCGTTTCAACAGCAACGCGAAGGCCACATGGAAATCCAGCCGGAGATCCGTTGCAACGGTCGGGATTACCGGGAATATCTATGCGAAGAAGCCGGGGGTTACGGTGATCACGGCGACAATCTATGGGAAGGAGTATACCTGCAGGGTGGAGGTTGTGGAAAAGTAGCATTGAGGAAGCAGTTTGGTTATGGCATGCTTACGGTGTATGCCCTTGAGAAAGGAATGGGGAGGATTATGAAACGAAAATCTATGGGATTAGCCATATTTGGCATGTCAGTATTTTTGCTGTTTCCCCATCGTCAGATCACTTATGCCTCGCAGCCAGAAATAACGGATGAAGTAAATTCTGAGAAGGATATGGAAGTGGATGAAGAACAAAATACGGGGGATTTTATCATTGAGGACGGTCATCTTGTAGAATACCGGGGACACGATGCCAAGGTCGTAATACCGGACAATGTGACATCGATCAGTCAGTTTGCCTTTATGGGAAACAAGGAGATCGTGGATGTTACAATACCATGCGGTGTAACAGTTACGGAAATAATCACCAGAAAAGATAAAAGTGAGGGCATAATCGAAACATTAAATAGCACAAAAATATCATTTTGGCCAAAAAGTTCATAAAAAATTTGACAAAGAAGAAAGTAAATTGTATTATAGGGAAAAGGGGAATACATATTAGGGATTTTTCGGAGTTATGCACATTATTGATGTGCAGCGCTTGTGTACACCAAAAACGGAAGAAAATTCGAAAAAGGAGGACACCGCGGGACAGCTTTCGGAGAAAAACGAAAATGTTGGAAGAGGTTATTATTTCCCTGGAAATAACGGTTGGTCTGGGCGCGGGTGGATAAAAGGACGTTGTGATGCGGGAATATGCAAGACGGAACGTTCCGTTGATCTGCTTTGGATAATATTTCATTTTGGGGGGAGTTTATGGTGAAAAAATTATTTGCTGTTACATTATTGTCGTTTTGCGTTTTTGCACAGGGTTGTACCGGGAAGGCAGGGAAGGAAACGGGCAGTTCCGGGATTGTGCGGGATTTGCAGGAGCCGCTTGCCGCGATGGGGGAATCGGTGCAAAATGACATGCTTCCTCCGGATGACATCACGGGATTCCCGGGGGAGTTTGTTGTGGAATCCGGCGTATTGGTGCGTTATGAGGGAACCGGGAAAGAGGTTGTCGTTCCGGAGGGGGTTTCTGTAATCGGGGAAAGGGCGTTTGCAGACAATTCGGAGATTACAAGTGTTCGGCTTCCGGAGGGAGTGACGGAGATCCGGGGCTTCGCATTCTACTGTTGCAATAAACTGAAGGAGGTTACGCTGCCGGAGACGCTTGAGATCATAGGGGATTATGCGTTTTCGAGGTGTTTTAATCTGGAAAGCATCGACCTGCATATGGTAAAAATTCTCCGTACTTGTGCGTTTGCGCAGTGCGGGAAATTGAAAAAGGTGGATCTGGCTTCGGCAGAGGAGCTTGGGATTGAGGCGTTTATGCATTCCGGGTTGGTCGAAATAACCGGTTTGGAGAAAGCGAAAAGCGTGGGGCAGTCTACATTTAAGGACACCTTGTTTTATGAAAGAATTGCGGCGGAGTGCAGGGAGCTTTATACTCAGGGCAGTGTTTTGTTCTTCTGGCCGCAGGCAGAGGGGATCGTGGAAATACCGCAGGGAATCAACGTGATCATGGAGAGCGCGTTTGCGGGAAATGACCGGATTACCCGCGTGATATTCCCGGATACGTTGACAGAGATCGGCAATGGGGCTTTTTATGGCTGTGATCAGTTGGATAAGGTTTATATTCCGGATTCCGTAGAAAGGATCGGAGGTGAGGCATTCAGTTACTGCAGGAGTTTGTGCGAGCTCCGGCTGCCGCAATATATTGAAAAAATTCCCGAGGGGTGTTTTTGCGCCTGTAGCTTAAAAGAAGTTACGATTCCGCAAAACTGCGTGATGGAATGGGGTGCTTTTTACTTTTGTGGGGGATTGAAAATGACGCTTCCGCCGGCTGCCGGAGATTTAGACTATATATTGAGGCACGTGGACGATGAAAGCTTTGACCGGGAGGAATATTGTCTTTACACGACCGATTTATCAGAGGAAAACCCACTGGTAAAGGAAGCGGAGAAAGACGGTTGGAGGCTGGAAGCCCTGCAGTTGGTCAGGACAGGGCTGACCTTGCATGTCGGGGAGGATTATGTGCTGCGTTTTAACAGTGGTGCGGATGCGGACTGGAGCCTGAGCGATGATACCGTGCTTCGCCTTGGGGCAGGGGAGGGCTTTTGCGACCGGAGGGTGACAGCGTTAAAAGAGGGGACAGCAGTGATCACCGCAGTTGTTTATGGGAAGGAATATACCTGTACGGTTGAGGTCGTACCGGAAGTCATGCCGGGGACGGATTCGGAGGCTGTGCCGGAAGCCGGGTCAGAGGTTTTTTCAAAAGTCGGCTTGGAGACGGAGCGCCATGCATTTTTGCTGCGGGATGATCTGGTTTTTGCCGTGGACGTGCCGGAAAACTGGCGCTATCTCTTAACACCGGTAGATGATTATGACTATTATGAAGATACGGATTATCACGAGCAGCATTTCCGCTACGTAACATTTGTAGGGGTGGGGGAAAAAGATAAAGACGGGGAAGATAATTTTTTTGAGCTTACTGTTTTTTCGGGGAAAGGGGGGCTTGGCGGGAGCGACCGTGTTTGTGAGCCGTTTACGTTCCGGGATGGCACGGCAGGGCAATGGGAATACTACATACGGGAGAGTGAGCCGCATTACGGCACGGGGGGCATCGTCCCGTTTTATACAGGGTGCGTGTATGGCCTTGGGGGAGAATACCATATCGGCCTCTCGATGCTGGGGGGCGAGTTTGATACGAATGAAAAGATTATAACAGATTTTCTGGCAAGCGCAAGTTCCCGTGATTTTGATCTTAAGAGTGATACAGGAAAGGATATTCTGGAACGGGAGTTCATAACGCTGCACATTTGGAACAAATCAATCCGTATGTCCTTACAGGTGCCGGAAGGAGTCGAGATCAAGGCGGAAGGTGACGGCTGTTCCATATATTTTGACGCGGACAACTTCTTTAAGGTTTATCCGGATAACGGAGGGAGAATATTAGAGCGGACAGGGGATCACTATTATTATCTGAACGTAGAGGATTTTGAGGAAATGGTTTACGAGATACCAAGTGACCGGGGATATGATTATTATTTCCCGAACCAATATCTGATGATAATGAATGTGGACAGGCAGGAAACAAAGCTGCAGGAGTGCGTAAAGCGGATCGTGCAGTCAATGCGGTTTGAATAGGTATCCTAATGGCCGCTGCAGTTTGAGTGGATTTGATACTTCCCGGCTGCCGCGGGGGATCTGAGGGAACGAAAGTCCGGCGGATGCATATAATTTTATAGAATGAGAAAATGGGACTGTGTACTGGCATCGGTACGCAGTTCTTTTGCATATGGAGGTTACAGGAATTCTATGAAATTAGCAGATTTCCTCCCGGTAGTTCTCGGTACCGGGTTCACGTTTTTTATGACCGTCCTCGGGGCGGCAATGGTCTTTTTGTTTGGCAGGCAGATGAAGCAGTCGCTGTTAAAGTGTTTTATGGGATTTGCGGGCGGCGTGATGGTTGCGGCATCGGTCTGGTCGCTGCTTCTGCCCGCGATTGAGGAGGCGGCGGCGCAGGGGAAGTCCGGCGTGATTCCGGCGGGCGGCGGTTTCCTGTTCGGGGCAGTATTCTTCCTGGCCGTGGATTTTGTGCTGCAAAAGCTCCATGCGCAGAAGATGGAAAAAATGCGTGCGATGGAGGGGGCAGGCGGAAAGCAGCATTTATCGAAGAAAATGACAATGCTGTTTTTGGCAGTGACCCTGCACAATATACCGGAAGGTATGGCGGTCGGCATGGCGTTCGCAATGGTGGCACAGGGAAGCGAATCAGCGAGCGTGACAATGGTATCAGCGATCGCGCTCGCTGTCGGTATTGGCATCCAGAATTTCCCGGAGGGGGCGGCGATTGCACTTCCGTTGCGCCAGGAAAATATCAGCCGGGGAAAGGCGTTTTTTTATGGGGCGCTCTCCGGCTTTGTGGAACCGGTAGCGGGAATCCTGACCGTGCTGATTGCGGGTTCCGTCAAGGCGGTGCTCCCGTGGATGCTCTCCTTTGCCGCGGGCGCGATGATTTATGTGGTGGTTGAGGAGCTGATTCCGGAGGCGCATGTGGAATCGGGGGTAAAAATCGGCACGATCGGCGCGTTGGTGGGCTTTCTTGCGATGATGGTGCTGGACGTGGCACTGGGGTGAGCGGTTCACGGTCAGTCTTCGCCTTCCAATTCCGGGTTTTCTTTCGGGAAGATGTCCCTTAACATCTGCCCGGTGATGGTAAGTGGTTTGCAGGCGCTTAATATCTGTTCATCCGGACCGTGCTGGACAACAGTGATCTCGGTTCCGATGTCCGGCAGCGGCATAAGGGCGGTGAGGACGGTATCACTGACGAACATGGTCTCAAGCTCTTTTCCGTCTACCTGTACGTAACTGTACGGCGTAAAGCCGAAGCCGAGGAAAAATACAGTGTAGAGGGTTTCCGGTTTCTCTTTTTTGCCGAAGATGGACCAGAACCCACCGCCGTCTTCTTCTTTTTTTGGTGTCGGGGCCGGTTCGTCCCCGGCACCGCTTTCGTTTGTACTGTGACCGCCTGCCCCGTTTCCACCCGCATTACCGGACGGGGTCTGGCTGTCTGTGCCGTTAATATTGGCTGACGGGTTCGGATTGTCCGTACCGTTCCCGCTTACATTACCGGACGGAACCTGGCCGCCTGCAGGGCTGTCTCCTATATTGCCGGAGGAAGCCTGCCCATCTGCGGCATCATTGCCGAAACCGTCAGTCCCCTTATTTCCGGGTATCAGGCTGATATCCGGCGGCATTTCACTCCCGCCTGCGCCGCTGTCCGCACTTCCAAACGCGCGGATGCCAACAAGGTTGATCGGGTCGATGCCCATTTTCATATCGGTCGGTTCGTAAGGGTTTTTGCCTTCGTAGCAGTTTTGGTCTCCGTAAAGAATGTCGTATTCCAATATTTCTAACTCCTCCAGATACAATTCGGAATTTTTTTGTGTCTGGTGGAAGCCGTTGATGATGCCGTCATGGATACCTAAGCGGTCAAGTACATAGGAATAGAGCTGGTATGCTTCCAAATCTATGTGTTCTGCGCCAAGGTCAAAATTGCTCCACACGACGTACTGTGTGGCGAACAGGCTCTTGCCGCTAAGATCATCCTCCGTAAGCTTAAAGCCCGGAAGATGGTCGCCATACATGACGAGAATGGTGTCCTCGCCGCGGTTTTCGAGCGATTCAATCAGGCTGGCAACAAAAAGATCCATCTCGTAAATCTGGTTTGAATAATACAGGAGCGGGTAATACAAATCTTCCAAGTGCTCCGGAAGCGTCAGGTCTATGGCAGGGCTTTCCAGGATTGCCCTGTCCGGATAGCTGCCATGTCCCTGAACAGAGATGGTATAAACGAAATCCGGCTCCTTTGTCGCGTCAAGCGCCTTGTTGATCTCGTTGATAAGCACTTCGTCCTTTGCCCATGCAAGCGGCGTGCGCGGGACATTGTTCATATATTCAATGGAAGTAAAGCTGTCAAAGCCGAGGTTCGGGAACACGAGGTGCCTGCCGTAAAAGGTGCCATCGTTGTTGTGGATGGCATGTGTGCCATATCCGTGGTCTTTCAGCACATAGCCGATGCTCTCGCAGGCAGTATCCAACAAGATCGTTTTATAAGGGTATTCACCCGGGCCGAAAAAATCAAGGTTCATCCCGGTGATCACCTCAAATTCCGTGTTTGCAGTGCCTGCGCCGACACTCGGCACATACAGGTTGCCGGAGGTGTATTCCTCCATCAGGCGGCGGTAATTTGGCAGGGGATCCGCCGTGAAGACGGAGCCGGCAATGGTGGTCGGGTCGAAGAAGGATTCCAGCTGCAAAAAGAGGATGTTCGGTTTTTCCTGCCGTGTTAAAATGTTCCCCGTTGGTTCCGGTGCCGTGGTAGGAACGGGTGTAGCCTGAGGGGCAGCGGTAGCCTGCGGCGGTAGTACAGTGTCCGGTGCAGGAAGTGTGGTTGGCTCGCTGTCTGTGGAGGTGACTAGGGTTCCGTTTTCAATCGCCTCGATAATCTGCTGGACGTATTCATCCGAATATTTTTTTGGTTTGTTAATCCCTGTGTTAAATATACTGCTTGTAAAACAGTACGGAAGACCGTATTCGTGGTAAGCATCCGCAAGGTTGCCGAAATTTTTTGACAGAAGCCCGAGTGCGGTTCCGGCTTCTGTCGCGACGATAGCACAGGCAAGCATCAAGATGATACTTTTTGACACGCGCAATGCCGGAAGTTTTTGGATTTTTTTCACTTTCCGGAACAAAATCACACAGCCGGCGATGGCGGCGATAAGCAGCAGGGCAATCAGAGCCAGCTGCCAGACGGAAAGGTAATGATCCCAGATATTGATCGCGGACTGGATCATGGTCATATCGACAAAGGTAAACGGTGTCGTGCGGAACTGCAGCAGGACGAAGTCGGTGACGGCAATGATGATCCACAGCAACGCCGCAATTGCGTAAAAAAAGATGCGGCGGGTGAAAAAAAGTGCCGGTGCCAGCGTGATCGCGATGATCAACGTGTTATAAAGAAAAACGAGCGGGGAGGAAAAAATCGCGCCGATGGCAAGGAACATGGATTCGCGCGAAAAGCTGTCCACACAAAGGTTAAGTGTGGCGGCAATGGTAAAAATCTGTATCATAGGTCTGCTGAAAAATTGTTTTGCCGATGGTACGGTTGGCTTTACGAGTTTCATCAAGTTTCCCATCCCTTCTATATGTTATAAATGTGTGCATGTCTGGTGCATTTGCAAATTAAATCTGTTTCGAGTTAATATCATAACAGAAAATATGGAATATGCAAGAAAAAAAGCATTAAAAATGAGTGAAATTGGTCTGCCGGCGATATGGGGCTGCGGGTAAGACCCGTCCGGCAGTGGGGAGAAAAATTAAGATTACTTTATAAAACAGTTGATTTTATTGACAAAAAACGAAGAGCGTGTATAATATTATTTGTATAAAAGATAGAATGGAAGCCTTTTATACAGGCGTTCCATTGCCGTTTTGTGGTGTGGGCATTGCTGCCACGAACGGTATTGTTAAAAGCGGTGCAGAAAGAGGGAGACTATGAAAAAAAGGATTTTGAGCCTTATGCTCTGCCTTGTACTTGTGTGCGCGGGCTTTGCGGGCTGTGGAAGCAAGGATGATGGGGTTTCCGGGATCGCGCCGGAAAGACTGGTAAAGGTAAAGCTGGAAGAGTTTGCAGACCGTGTTACGGATGCCCTGTCACAGGCGGATAAGAATACCATATCAACGGAGAATGTGGGATATGATATGACGGCGGAGGTCAAGATCGGGGAGCAGATCGCGTCCAGCTACAATATGCAGGGTTTGAGTTCGCTGGGATTAAAGCTGAGCATGGACGTAAAGGAAGCTGCCCAGATGCGGATGGAGGGCACCATGCTCTTGAATGAGCAGGATGTGATCACCGCGGAGGCTGTTGTCACGCAGGAAAGGGTATTTTTTAACTTCCCGGCATATTCCGAGAAATTTGCCGGTATTTCTTTTGAGGACATCCTTGGAAAGTCGCTTGAGGATTATGCGGCTGAGCTTGCGGCAGTGAATGAGGGTATGCCGGCAGCAAAGGATATGCTTGATATGTGGAAGAGCTTTTCCGCTAAGTTTGTGGATGCATTCGAGTATCAGGGCAAGGAAGAAAAGCAGACGATCGGTATTGGCGATTACAAGGTGACGGGTGACAAATACATCACGACGGCAAAGATGGAAGAAGTCAATGATGCCATCCGGCTGCTTGTGGAGGAACTGAAGAAATTCCCGAAGCTTCAGGTGCAGGAATTTATCGCTGCCGAAGACGGTCTGGATTCTTTCAGTGCAAATTATTATGTCGGCAAAAAGGGTCAGTACGCTTGGGAGTTCCAGGCTGTAAAAGATGACGAGACAATCGCCCTGGTATATATTTCGACAGAGAAGGGATTTTATCTGTACGGCGTGGATCCGGATGGCAAGGATACGCCGATTGCATCTTCGAAAAAAGAGTCCGCCCAGAAGGGTAAGATTACGATTTTTGCGGACGAGAATTTTGTGATTGAGTATGATAATTACACAAAAAATTCTGTTGATCTTTCCATGACATTGGATGGCATGGTATTAAAGCTGAAAGTCCTCTCGGCAAACGATCATCTGGCTCTTGATTTTGACATAAATGCTACAGGGGTTATCGTGGCAGGTAAGCTTGAGTCCAAGAAGGGGGATTTTGACCTGACGGCTTCCATTTCGATTTCGGGGATGGAACTTGGCTCGTTAAAGCTGAATGCGAAGAAGCGTGAGTTTGCATCTTATGAGGTGCCGTCTTCCTATGTGGATCAGGAAGAGTGGAGCACGGGGCTGGATCAGGAGAAGCTGATGGGCGACTTGAGCCAGCTGATGATACAATTCCCGTTCCTGATGGATATGATGCAGTAATAAAGCAGTATTGGAAGAAAAGTCCTCCGCTGGAATAGCGCGGGGGACTTTCTTTTTTGGAGTAAGTATGATAGAATTTTGGTAGGGATATTGCGGGTTCTATTGTTATGGAAGGGAGGGAGATGCACTTGGCGAGGACGATGGAAGGCAGCAGGCCGGAAGAGAGGAGTACAGGAAAGGACGCGGACAGGAAGAGGATGCGCGGAGGTTTTTTGCACGGATTGCTGCGCGGGATGAAGTATGTACTGCTCTCGTTGGTTGCAATCCTGATGGTGACGGTGCTTGTGGCGGCAATCTGGTTCTATGCCAAGTACGGGAAACAGCTGCTCTCCTACCAGTCGAAAGCAAACAGCCTTGTGCACCAGTCTACCGTGGAGACCTTCCGCGCCAGTCAGACGAGCCTTGTCTATGCGGCGGGCGGGGAACTGATTTCACGGTTAAAAGGCGAAAAGGATGTTTATTATATCAGCTACGGGGATATACCGGGATACGCGGTGCAGGCGATGATCTGCACCGAAGACCGGAAATTTTTTGAGCACGGCGGAATTGACCTGCTTGCCAATGTGCGCGCGGCAATCGCCCTGATTAAAAACAAGGGGGAGATCCATCAGGGCGGCAGTACGATCACACAGCAGCTTGCACGCGCTGTTTTTTTGACCAACGAGGTGACCTGGGAGCGCAAGCTTACGGAAATCTTTACCGCGATGGCGCTGGAACGGAAATATTCCAAAACACAGATCATGGAGTTTTACTTAAACAATATTTATTTTGCGAACGGTTATTACGGTATTCAGGCGGCAAGTATGGGATACTTTGGGAAGAGCGTAAAGGAACTGAGCCTGTCTCAGATCGCATTCGTGTGTGCAATCCCTAACAATCCGACGGATTATGACCCGGTCACGAATTTTGACTATACAATGCTGCGCCGCGATAAGGTTTTGCTGCAGATGCGGGATGAGGGGGCGATCAGCGAGGAGGAGTACCGGCAGGCGGTGGCGGAAAAAATCACACTGAACCGGAAAAAAAGCGAGATACAGGATTATGCGGAGAGCTATACATACTATTGTGCCATCCGGGCATTGATGGAGAAGGAAGGTTTTGTTATCCGCAATTCATTTTTGGATGACGCGGACAGGGAAGAATATGACGCGCGGTATTATGATGCTTATTACCGTATACAGAAGACTTTGTTCACGGGCGGATACCGCATATATACTTCCATTGACCTGCGCAGGCAGGAGATGCTGCAGCAGGCGGTGGATGAAGGGCTGGCGGAGTTTACGGAGACGAATGAGGCGGGAACATACAAATTGCAGGGTTCGGCGGCATGCATTGACAACCGTACCGGGCGCATCATAGCGATCGTCGGGGGGCGCAGCCAAGAGAGTGAGGGCTATACGCTCAACCGCGCGTACCAGAGCTTCCGCCAGCCGGGCAGCGCGATCAAACCGCTGATCGTGTATACGCCGATGTTCGAGCGGGGCATGTACCCGGACGATACGGTGGTGGATGAGCGCTTTGAAGGTGGACCCCGCAATTCCGGCGGCGTATATTCGGGCGAGATACCGCTCAGTTACGCGATTGCGGTTTCGAAAAATACGGTGGCGTGGAAGCTGTTTGAGGAGCTGACACCGTGCACCGGGCTTTCATATTTGCTGAAAATGGGTTTTAAGCGCATTGTGGACAGGGATTATGTCCCTGCGGCTTCGCTTGGGGGGTTAACGTATGGGGTCAGCGCGGTGGAGCTGGCGGGTGGTTATGCAGCGCTGTACAATGACGGGTTTTACCGTGAGCCTACCTGCATCGTGAAAATAACGGACGCACAGGGCAATGTGCTGATTGGTGATGAGGTAAAGACGGAACGCATTTATATGACAAATGCGGCGCGCATGATGACAGCGTGCATGCAGGGAGTCATGGAGAGCGGGACAGGGCGGAAATTAAAAGTGGACGGACAGATTGCCGCAGGTAAGACGGGGACGACGAATGACCAGAAAGACGGCTGGTTTGCGGGGTATACGGCTTATTATACGGCGGCGGTCTGGGTTGGCTGTGATATGCCGAAAGCGATGGACGACCTGATGGGGAATACGTATCCGGGAAGAATCTGGCAGGCATTTATGAACCGGCTGCACGAGGGGCTTGCGGCAAAAGAGTTTGTGATGTATACAGATTTGAGACCGCCGAAGGAAGAGACAGAGGAAGATGGAGAAGGGACAGGGGACGGCGAGCCGGGACAGGACGGGGACGAGACCGGGAATGGGGAAGCGGATGAGCCGGGAC
>CAMRSM010000046.1 GCA_947053345.1 uncultured Lachnospiraceae bacterium | reverse complement strand
AGGTCTGAGGGTTTATAGGTATCCCTTGAACAACCTAAATACATTATACAAGGAGATTTTTTATGATCAAGACGAACAAATATCAATTCTGGTTCGCGACGGGTTCGCAGGATCTTTACGGCGAAGAGACACTTTTGCAGGTGGCGGAGCACAGCCGTGTGATCGTCGCGGAATTAAATAAATCCGGTATCCTGCCGTTTGAGGTCGTTTTAAAACCGACGCTGATTGACTCGGCATCCATCCGCCGTTGTTTCAATGACGCAAACGCGGATGACCTCTGCGCAGGTGTCATCACTTGGATGCACACATTCTCCCCGGCAAAAATGTGGATCTTAGGGCTGCAGGAATACCGCAAGCCGCTCTTGCACCTGCACACACAGTTTAACCGCGATATCCCGTACGATACAATTGATATGGATTTTATGAACCTGAACCAGTCGGCACACGGTGACCGGGAGTTTGGCCATATCGTGAGCCGCATGGGGATTGAGCGCAAAGTGATTGTCGGGCATTGGGGCGATAAAAAAGTGCAGGAACGTATTGGCTCGTGGATGCGCACGGCGGTCGGCGTGATGGAGAGCAGCCACATCCGCGTGCTGCGCGTGGGTGACAATATGCGCGACGTTGCGGTGACCGAGGGTGACAAGGTCGAGGCGGAAGTAAAATTCGGCTGGGAGATTGATGCTTACAATATCACGGATGTGGCGGAGTATGTGCAGGCTGTGCCAAAGGGCGAGGTGGATGCGCTCCTTCAGGAATATTACGATACTTATGACCTGATCCTTGACGGGCGTGACCCGGAGGAATTCAAGGCGCATGTGAGAGAACAGGCGGCAATCGAGGCAGGCTTCCGCAAATTTGTGGAGGAACATGATTACCACGCGGTTGTGACAAGTTTCCAGATGCTTTCCGGCTTAAAACAGCTTCCGGGGCTTGCGATGCAGCGCATGATGGCGGATGGTTACGGTTTTGGGGCAGAGGGGGACTGGAAGACGGCGGCGATGGTGCGCCTGATGAAGATCATGTCCGCAGGAGGGACAAACGGTACTTCCTTTATGGAAGATTATACGTACCATTTCGAACCGGGCAGGGAGGCCATCCTTCAGTCCCATATGCTTGAGGTCTGCCCGTCCATTGCGGACGGTAAGCCTGCCATCCGGGTAATGCCGCTTTCCATGGGGAACCGTGAGGATCCGGCGCGCCTTGTCTTTACGACGAAACCGGGCAGGGGCGTTGCCTGCTCACTTGTGGATCTGGGGACGAGATTCCGCCTGCTCATCAATGACGTGGAGACCTTAAAGCAGGAGAGGGCGATGCCGAATCTTCCAGTGGCGAGTGCACTTTGGAGACCGGAGCCGGATCTTGCGACCGGGGCGGAGGCTTGGATCTTGGCGGGCGGTGCGCACCATACAGCGTTCTCCCTTGACCTTTCGGCGGAGCAGATGGGTGACTGGGGTGCGATGATGGGGATTGAGTGCGTATTTATCGACAAGGACACGACGATCCGCAATTTTAAGAATGAATTGCGCTGGAATGAGGCTGCATTCCGGAGATGAATATTCTTGTCATCAAAAAGAGAGTGCCGGTTAGGCAACTGCCCATGATACCGTACCAACGGACAAATTTAGAATAGGGCGGCAGGCAAACAGTGCAGAAAAAGACGGGGGAAGGCGATTGCTTTTTCCCCGTCTTTTTCATTTTTATCCTTCCCGTTCAAACCTCGGTTCTATTGTCCCAAACGCTGCTTAAAGTCCATATATCCAAAACTCTTTACACATTGCAGCTTTGTGCCGTTGCGGAGGGCAAAGATGCCCGGAAGTGCCATACCATTGAAAGTATTGTTCTTACACATCGTGTAAATCGCCATGTCGCCAAACAGGAGCAGGTCTCCCTCCCGCAATGGCGCGGCAAAACTGTAATCCCCGATCACATCCCCCGCCAGGCAGGTAGGACCACAAAGACGGACAGTGAAGGGAAGCTCTCCCGGTTCCTTTGCACCGTACAGCGACGGTCGGTAGGGCATTTCCAGTACATCCGGCATATGGCAGGCGGCGCTGGTATTAAGAACAGCAATTTTTGTTTCACCGTTTTGCAGTACATCCAGCACATGGGCAGCCAGATAGCCCGCATAAAGCGCACAAGCTTCCCCCGGTTCCAGATAAACTCTCAGGTTCCATCTCTCCTGCGCCGAACGTATGCACCTCTCCAGCCTCACGATATCATATCCGGGTCTGGTAATATGGTGTCCGCCGCCGAAATTGAGCCATTTCATCCGGGGCAGTATATCGCCGAAGCGTTCCGCCACAGCGTTCAGCGTTGTTTCCAGCGCATCGGAATCCTGCTCACACAGCGTATGAAAATGCAGACCATCCAGCAGCCCGGTCAATTCTAACGTCATTTTCCCGTCCCACTGGGCGCGTGTGGTTCCCAGACGGCTGCCGGGAGCGCAAGGGTCATAGATTGCATGTCCTTCCTGCGTGGAGCACTCCGGATTGATGCGCAGCCCAATGCTTTTCCCGGCTTTTTTTGCCCGGAAACCGAACCGATCTAGCTGGCTGGGAGAGTTAAATACAATATGGTCTGCGTACCGCAGCAGCTCTTCAAACTCTTCCTCCCGGTATGCCGCACAGAAGACATGAACCTCCTTTTCCGGCATCTCCTCCGCGCCAAGCCTGGCTTCATACAGCCCGCTTGCCTCTGTCCCGTCAAGATACGGCGATATAACAGGGTAGAGATCATAGTTGGAAAACGCTTTCTGAGCCAGCAAAATCCTGCACCCCGTCCGTTTTGCCACGCCAGCCAAAATCTCTCCGTTCCGGCGCAGCATGGCTTCATCTAAGATATAACACGGAGTAGGCAGTTCCCCGAACAGTTTATCCGGGGAACTGCCACCTAGCCCCTCAAAGGCTTTACGACTTTCTTTCACACCGAAACTTCCCATCAGTCCACCAACGCCGGCATCCGGCTCTCACTTCTCGGCAGGCCATACTGATCCAGCGCCGCAAGGAAGGGATCGGGGTCAAACTCCTCCACTGTGTAGACACCTGCCTTGTTCCACTTGCCGGTCAACAGCATCAGGGCACCGCACATAGCAGGTACGCCTGTGGTATAACTGATAGCCTGACTGCCCACCTCGCGATAGCACTCCTGATGGTCACAGACATTATAGATGTAATAGGTCTTGTCCTGACCGGATTTTTTTCCGGTAAAGATACAGCCGATATTTGTCTTTCCCCTGGTGCGTGGACCAAGACTTGCCGGATCGGGCAGCAGGGCTTTAAGGAACTTGATGGGTACAATCGGCTGCCCCTCAAAGTCCACAGGACTGGTGGAGAGCATTCCCACATTCTCCAAACAGCGCATATGATTAAGATAGCTCTGCCCGAAGGTCATAAAGAAACGGATTCGCCGCACTTCCGGGATATTTAATGCCAGGCTCTCGATCTCCTCATGATGGAGCAGATACATGTCCTTGTGTCCCACCTGGTCAAAATCATACTCCCGCTTGATGCTCATAGGGGCAACTTCCACCCAGTGTCCGTCCTCCCAGTAACTGCCGGGAGCGGAAACCTCGCGCAGATTGACCTCCGGATTGAAATTGGTGGCAAAAGCATAGCCGTGGTCGCCGCCGTTGCAGTCCAGAATATCAATGGTGTCAATGGAATCGAACTCATGCTTTTTAGCGTAAGCGCAGTATGCCTGTGTTACCCCCGGGTCAAAGCCGCAGCCCAACAGGGCAGTAAGCCCCGCCTCCTCGAACTTCTTACGGTATGCCCACTGCCAGCTATAGTCGAAATAGGCGGAGAACCCCGCCTCCTTGCAGCGCTTTTCGTAGACAGCCCGCCACGCCGGGTCATCGGTGTCCTCCGGCTCATAATTGGCAGTATCCATGTAATTCACTCCGCAGGCAAGGCAAGCATCCATAATGGTCAGATCCTGGTATGGCAGGGCGATATTCATCACCAGATCGGGCTTGTAAGCGTTGATAAGGTCTATTACCTGCTGCACATCATCCGCGTCAACCTGGGCAGTGGTTATTTTGGTCGCGGTAACAGGAGCCAGCTTTGCTGCCAGCTCGTCGCATTTTGATTTTGTCCGGCTCGCGATGCAAAGCTCCGCGAACACCTCGCTGACCTGGCAACATTTGTGGATGGCAACGGACGCAACACCGCCGCAGCCGATAACAAGAACTTTACTCATAATAACTCATCTCCTTTAATTATCAAAATCTATTTTTATGTATCGCTAAAATCAGTTCCCTCAAAACCTTGCAGGCAGTGGCAGTGGAAACACCGCTGGCATCCAATACGGGAGCCAGCTCGTTTATGTCAGCCCCGACCACATGGGCGGTACAGACTGTCCGGATGGCATCGAGCAGCTCAGGAAAACGGACACCGCCCGCTTCCGGCGTACCCGTTCCGGGAAACACGGAAGGATCCAGGCAATCGAGGTCAATGGTGAAGTAGACGGGAACATCCTGCGCCCGCAGAGCCGCAATGGTCTTTTCCAGTCCTTCAAACAGAAAGAGGTGCATATCGGTATGTTCACCGGCAAAATTAAATTCCTCCCGGTCACCGCTTCGGATACAGAACTGATGAATATGCCCATCACCTACCAATTCATGACAGCGCCGCAGGACGCAGGCATGGGAAAGTTTCGTCCCCAGATAATCGTCCCTTAGGTCGGCGTGGGCATCGAAATGAATAATGTGGAGATCCGGATACCGCTTCACGACAGCACGCACTGCACCAAGCGTGACCAGATGCTCACCGCCCAGCAACATGGGAAATTTTCCGTCCTGCAGGATTTTTGCGGCGCGGGCTTCAATGTCCTCCAGCGCCGCCTGCGCGCTGCCAAAGCAAAGCTCCAAGTCGCCGCTGTCAAATACGGCGCAGTCTGTAAGGTCCGCATCCTGATAAGGGCTGTAGGTCTCGAGCCCGAAGCTCTCATGCCGCATGGCGGAGGAACCAAACCTCGCACCCGGACGAAAACTGGTGGTAGAATCAAAAGGCGCTCCATACAAAACCATATAGGCCTGTTCATAACTGCAGCCACAGCCGATAAAATTCTCAATATTTGGTTTCAGCACGGTTCATCCCTCCACTTCCTGCAGCATCTCCTCCAGAAATGCAGGCAGGCAGAAAGCACCCACATGGAGCCTTGGGGTATAGTAGCGTGTGTAAAGATTCAGCTTCCGCCACGCGTCTGTGTCCAGATCATCCGTGGGATGATACTTCTTGCTGGCGAAGCCGAACAGCCAGTATCCCGCCGCATAAGTGGGGATATGGGCCTGATAGACCCGGCTGATGGGGAATGTGCTGGCGATACGCTTGTGGCTGCGCTGCATGGCCCCGGCATCCTCGGCGTAAAACGGGCTTCCCTGCTGGTTGACCATAATCCCATCCTCCCGCAGTGCATTGTGGCAGCTGCCGTAAAACTCCCGTGTGAACAGTCCCTCCGACGGTCCGAAGGGGTCGGTGGAGTCCACAATGATAAGGTCGTATGCCGCTTCCTGTCTGCGGATGAACTTCAGCGCATTCTCAAAGTGGATATGAACCCTCCGGTCATCCATCCGGCAGGCATTACTGGGCAGGTATGTCCGGCAGGCCTCCACCACAAGAGGGTCCATCTCCACCAGATCAATGTGCTCCACCCGGTCGTACCGGGTCAACTCCCTCACCACGCCGCCGTCTCCTGCGCCGATGACCAGAATGTCCCGGACTCCGGTATGTACTGCCATAGGCACATGGGTGATCATCTCATCGTAAATAAATTCATCCCGCTCCGTCAGCATCACGTTGCCATCAAGGGTCAGCACCCGGCCGAATTCCGGCGTTTCGAAGATGTCAATTCGCTGATAATCGCTTTGTTTCGAATACAAGTGTCGGTTGACCCGGATACTGTGTTTTACGTCCGGGGTATGAAATTCACTGAACCACATTTCCATAGTTGATCTCCTTTCACGCAAGTACGTTCAGCCTCTTCAGGTCCGGATCTTCCGAGCCGGTCATGCTGCACCCTTTTTCCTTGGCATACCGGATGTGTTCCAGGATCTTTGCCGTGACGCGCTCCCCCGGAGCCAGCAGGGGGATACCGGGCGGATAGCACATGACGAACTCGCTGCATACCCGCCCCTTGGTTTCCTCCAGGGGCAGGCTGAGTTTCTCTGCGTAAAATGCCTCCTGGGGGCTGGCTACGACTTCCGGCTCCACGTATTCCTGGCTCAGAAGACCCGTCGGATCCTGTTGGTAGCGCCGCCGGATCTCCGCCAAGGCGCTGACCAGCCGCTCCAATTCCTGGGGGCGGTCTCCCATGGAGAGGTAGGCCAGTATGTTACCGATGTCGCCGAACTCAATCTGGATATCGTATTCATCCCGCAGGATGTCATATACCTCGATGCCGGCCAGGCCGATGTCCAAGGTATGGACGCTGAGCTTGGTGGTGTCAAAGTCAAAGACTGAGTCGCCGTTCATCAGTTCCCGGCCAAAGGCATAGTATCCGCCCACGGCGTTAATTTCCTGCCGGGCGTATTCCGCCATGTCGGCCACCTGATGGAATACCGTCCGGCCCCGCAGGGCCAGATTCCGGCGGCTGATATCAAGGCTTGACATCAGAAGATAACTGCCGGAGGTGGTCTGTGTCAGGTTGATGATCTGCCGCACATACCCTGCGTGGACACTTGATCCTACCAGCAGGAGGCTTGACTGGGTCAGACTGCCGCCGCTCTTGTGCATGGATACGGAGGCCATGTCTGCCCCTGCCGCCATCGCCGATACCGGCAGGCCGCCGCCGAAATAGAAGTGAGTACCGTGAGCCTCGTCCGCAAGGCACCTCATTCCGGCGGCATGGGCCATTTTGACAATGGCGCGCAGGTCGCTGCAAACGCCATAGTAGGTAGGGTTGTTCACTAACACTGCCACCGCGCCGGGATGTTCGGCGATGGCTTTCGCCACCTGCTCCCGGCGCATCCCCAGGGAAATACCAAGACGCTGGTCTACATCCGGATTGACGTACACCGGCACCGCGCCGCACAGAACCAGAGCGTTGATTACGCTTTTGTGGACATTGCGGGGCAGGATGATCTCATCCCCCCGCTTGCAGGAAGCTAAGATCATACTTTGCACAGAGCTCGTGGTACCGCCCACCATGAGAAACGCATGGGCAGCGCCAAAAGCCTCCGCTGCCAGCTTTTCTGCTTCCAGTATGACGGATACCGGGTGGCAGAGATTGTCAAGAGGCTTCATACTGTTCACATCTACGCCGATGCACTGCTGTCCGAGAAATGCGGTCAACTCCGGGTTGCCCCGCCCCCGCTTGTGGCCTGGTACGTCAAAGGGAACGACCCGCATTTGCCGGAAGGACTCCAGCGCCTCATAAATGGGCGCACGGTTTTGGTTTGTTTGATTCGGATGGGTATAAGGATTTTTCAATTTTTTGACGGCTCCTCCTTTCTGGCTGTTGGCAATACAAAACCGCAAGTTGTGCTGTCGGTACAACTTGCGGTTTTTATCCAATATATTTTCATGCCTCTTATTTTCCGCAATATATCCGTTCATTATCAGGAAGACAATGCGGCAAATGCAAAAAAGAAGGGGGAAAACTGTTTCGATAAGACGGAAGATCAGAGTCTATATAGCAATACTACTTTTACTACTCTTATTGACCGTTTCACAAGTCTGCGCACGAGGCACATTTCGGTTATGAAGTAACCAACTTATAAAATTTGAGCTTTTAACTCAATCAATAAGGCAACGCAAGGCTGCCGATCGGCAGTGGACCCGGCTGTCCGTATGGCCTCGACTCCCGGGGGAGTGGTCCGAGTAATTGCTTTGAAAAGACTCTGGAAAAGACCTTTTCAATTTGGTGACATGTTATCACAGGATGATTGTTTTGTCAAGAGCCAAATGGCCGGCAGAGACGGAAGGCACCCGCCGGAAAGAAATCATGGTAGTTCTTGTTGCAAATTTGTCCGTAGCTAAAGTTCTCTTCAGTAAATCACCAACCGTATGCTTTATTTCGGCATCCTGCAAAGATGCAGGCACGGCTTAAGAAACGCGCTGTACACAGATGCGGTTTTTGCCGGAACTTTTGGCCTCGTACATTGCCTTGTCCGCAAGCTCAAAGAAAAATGCGTTGGAGCATTTGCTGCCCGGATAGGCGGCGAGACCGGCGCTGAAGGTGATGTGGTTTCCCTCCGGCAAAAAATCGAAGGAAAGGGCTGCAAACGCCTTGCGCATTTCATCAAGCTTTGTGAAAGCAACCGCGATATCAGTATTTGGGAAGAAAATAACAAATTCCTCCCCTCCGTAGCGCGCGACTGCCTCCCGCCCGCTGCAATGCCCCTGCAGAAGCTCGGACAGCGCGACGAGCACGACATTGCCCTGGGCGTGCCCGTAATTATCGTTCACTTTTTTAAAATTATCGATGTCAATGACGGCCATAGACAACGGCGCGTGGTTTGCCTCTGCCTCCACGGTGAAGTCAATCATCAGTTTTTCGAATGTTCCAAGGCTGTAAAGACCGGTCAGATGGTCGTATTTCAGTTCTTCTGCAAGTTTGTTGCGCATGTCGATGTTTTCCTCGATTTTTTTGTCCCGGGACGCGATTGATTCGATGATCACGCACGCGGTCATGTAAGCGGAAACATAGATGCACAGGCTGATCACGAAACGGAATATGTAGGAGACGGTCACCGTTGTGGCATCGTCCGCATCAAACAGCAGGGGGAGAAGATCGGATAATGCAAGCAGGATAACGGCACACAAAGTAACCAGCCGTGACATTTTTTTATCCGAAAAGATCACGGTCAGGAATAACGGAAAAAGAAAAACTGCGGTGCAAAAGGAATTGTCAGAATACCAAAGTGATACGTTAAAGCATAGCAGCAGGCATAAAAAAACCGGCACATACTGTAACAGCCGGATATTTGCACCATGCAACCGCAACAGCGCGTGCCCGACGAGGTATAGGAGAAATCCCGAAATTGCCGGCAGCACAGCAAAACGCAGCAAAAAGGCAGGTGCGGATGCCCCGGCGCTGTGCTCTCTTAGACGGATGGCACAGGCCGCGAGCGCCGAAAGAAATACAAGTATGATAAATGTGACATTCAGTTTCATCAGGGTGCGGGTAGTCTTGTCCCATTTTGAATTGGCAGCATACATGATCAGTCCTCATTTCTGCACCGCGGCAGTTGTTATTTCTGCCGTCCCTGCACGATAAGAGTGGTGACATTCGTTTTATTTATTTTAACCGAAGGGGTATGGCTTGTCAAGGCAGGGAGATGCCAATTTGCTGTTTGCCTTTATTATTTTTTACCGTTTGTAAGCCTGTTCGCAGTAGATGCAGCGGTACAGGCCTTTTTCTTTGTTGGTGAGGCGGAAGCGGTGCGGCAGTTCCTGCTCCGTTGAGGTGATGCAGCGCGGATTTTTGCAGCGGATGATGCCAGTGACCTGCGCCGGAAGCCGTGGGTTGCGCTTCGCGGTAATCTTTCCGTCCTCAATAATGTCAAGCGTTAAATCCGGGTCGAGGACACCGAGCATATCAAGGTCAACCGTGATCGGGCCTTCGATTTTGATGATGTCCTTTTTCCCCATTTTGCTGCTCTTCGCGTTTTTGATGATTGCAACGCTGCAATCTTGTTTCTCAAGATTCAGATATTCGTATATTTTCATCGCGCCGCCTGCCTTGATGTGGTCAATGACAACGCCTTGGTTTAAACCGCCGATGTTCAGCATATATTTTTTTGCCTCCTATATTGAGTTGTGCATGTCCCCTCCCCGTACCAGTAACGTCGGAGGAGTTTGCGTCCGCACAGCTCCCGGAAACTCCTCCGGGCACGGTGCGGGGGCATGCTGGTTATTGAGTTGTGCATGTCCCCTCCCCGTACCGGTAACGTTGGAGGGGTTTGCGTGCTGATTTGTTAGCCGGCTGATATGCCGAGCAGTGTCATTATGAGTGCCATGCGCACATAAACACCGAGCTGTGCCTGCCGGAAGTATACGGCGCGGGGATCATCGTCCACCTCCGTGGCAATCTCGTTGACGCGCGGCAGGGGGTGGAGGACGAGCATGTCTTTTCCTGCGCACTGCATTTTGGCGGCATCAAGAATGAAGCTGTCTTTTAAGCGGATATAGTCCTCCTCATTAAAAAAGCGCTCTTTCTGTACGCGGGTCATATATAAAATGTCAAGCTTTGGCATCACATCCTCAAGGACTTTACTCTCCTGATAAGGAATGTTCCCGGCTTCTAACACTTCCTCGCGCAGGTAGGTCGGGATGCGCAGCTCGTCCGGCGAGATCAGGATAAAGCGGGAGCCGGGGTAGCGCACCATCGCGTTGATCAGGGAGTGGACGGTGCGGCCGAATTTTAGGTCGCCGCAAAAGCCGATTGTCAGATGGTCGAGACGGCCTTTTAAAGTTTTGATTGTAAAGAGGTCGGTCAGGGTCTGCGTCGGATGGTTGTGCCCTCCGTCCCCGGCGTTGATGACCGGAATGCCGGAATGGATGGAGGCGACGTACGGCGCGCCCTCCTTCGGATGCCGCATCGCGCAGATGTCGGCATAGCTCGAAACGACGCGGATGGTGTCCGCCACGCTCTCGCCCTTTGCGGCGGAGGAGGAATCGGCAGAAGAAAAACCAAGTACGCTCCCGCCTAAGTTAAGCATTGCTGCCTCAAAACTTAAGCGGGTTCTGGTACTTGGTTCATAAAATAGAGTGGCGAGTTTTTTTCCGTGGCAGCATTCGGAATATTTTTCCGGATCTTGCAGGATGCTTTCCGCGAGGGAGAGGACTTTATCCAGTTCCTCCATAGAAAGGTCGAGCGGACTGATCACATGTTTCATAGATACCTCCAAGCGGACTCCGGCAGGGAAGTGCTTTGCCGGGGTGTTTTTGTTGTAAGCGGCGGTGGGAAATCCGTTGCCGCCCCAGATACGAATGATTTTTCTAACTGCTTATTATAAATCATGCCGGGAGAGAATACAAGCCCTAAATAAAGTTAATTTTAATTTAATTGTAATAGAAAAATAAACAGGGCTATCTTGCAGAATGCGATAAAGTGGTGTAAACTGAATGGGTGAGTGGAAAAAAGAACCGGAGCTGATGTTTGGGCAGTCCGGCTTCGGGCAGCCAGAAACGTATTTGGAAAGGGGAATTTTTATGCTGGAATGCAAAAATCTTGAGAAAAAATATCTCGGAAAGATAGCCGTGCGCGACTTGAGCCTCTCGATCGGGCAGGGGCGCATCTGTGCGCTGTTAGGACCCAACGGCAGCGGGAAGACAACCTGGATGAAGATGGTGGCGGGGCTGATCGCGCCGAATGCCGGTACGATCACTTTTTTCGGGCAGCCGATCGGGAAGGAGTCAAAAAAGCATATTGCGTATATGTCCACGGAACCGTTTTTTTACAGTTATATGACCGCGAAGGATGTCGGGAAATACTACCGCGATTTTTTTGAGGATTTTGATATGAATAAATATGAGGAACTTGTGGAACGGCTGGGGCTTCGGATGCAGGATAAGGCAAAGACCCTTTCCTCAGGGCTTGCCGCTAAGTTAAAGCTTGCGGCGACACTGGCGCGCAGTGCCTCGCTCTACCTGCTTGATGAGCCTCTGAACGGAATCGACATCATCGCGAGGGAACAGGTCATTGAGGCGGTAAAGGAGGTGGCAGGCGAGAATGCGACGATCGTGATGTCAAGCCATTTGGTGGATGAACTGGAAAAGATCATTGACGACGCGTTCTTTGTGAAGGAGGGCAGCATTGTGCTTGCCGGGGAAGCAAAACAGTTACATAAGGAGCGGGGCAAGACGATTGTGGAGCTCTACAAAGAAATCTATGCTTATTCTGCGTGAATGGAGGACATACTATGTTAAAATTGATGAAATATGAATTCCGCAAGCAGCTGATGACCAAATTCCTGCTCCTTGCGGTGCTTGGGCTGTTGGAAGTTTATTTTTTGTACGGTGTCTTTGCGGATAAGACAGAGTCGACAATGCGGGCGGTTCTCCTGCTTTCGGTGCTGGCTTTTGCGGGGATTTTTTTCGTGTCGTTTGAATGTATCATGACTTACAACAACGACCTGAGAACCAAGCAGAGCTATATGCTCTTTATGGTGCCGGAGAGCACGTTTTCCGTGATGGGGGCGAAAATCCTCTCAGCAATGATCCAGATCATCCTGACTTCCGCCGTGTTCGGTGTGATGGCGTTTGTGGATGCCTTTGTGGTGGCGGCGCGGTTTGACGAGATTGACCAGTTTTTTGAGACGATACAGATGGTTCTGCATCAGTTTTTCTCGCTGGACATCAATGCGGGTATCATTGCCATCAATGTTGCGGAACTGGTGATCGGCTGGATTTCCGTTGTCATCCTCGCGATGCTTGCCATCACGCTGAGCGCGACTTTTATGGCGAACTCGAAGCTGCGCGGCGTTGTAAGTTTTGTTTTCTTTATCGTGATCGAGGTATTGGTCACAAAGATCCGCGGCGCGATCGTGGATCCGCTTTCGGGCAATACGGCGCATTTGGTTGCAATTCTGCTTTCCCTCGTGATCGCGGGGCTCGCTTACCCGGCAATCGTGTGGATGTTAAAGAAAAAAGTCAGTTTGTAAAAGTAAGCTTTTTATTTACTGGGCGTGCAGGGGATCGCGCTGTTATACAAAAACCGTGGAACATCTGCGGAACGGAAATCAAGTGTCCGGAAGTCTTTGTGGAATCAGTAAGAATGATAACGTTATGAAGATTAGAAAGTGAGGGATATGGATATGGCAGGGGAAGCAGTTGAAAATTGCAGCCATGATTGTGGTTCGTGCGGGGAGAGCTGCGCAGCGAGGAAGATGGAGAAATCAGATTTTGCCGTGCCGATGAACGCGCACAGCAATATTAAGCATGTGATCGCCGTGATGAGCGGCAAGGGCGGGGTCGGGAAGTCTTTCGTGACAAGTGCGCTCGCCGTGCAGATGAGAAAGAATGGGTATCGGGTGGCGATCCTTGATGCGGATGCGACGGGGCCGTCCATCCCGAAGGGCTTCGGGCTGCACGGTCAGGTGACTGCGGATGAACGGGGGATCCTTCCGGCAGTCACGAAGGACGGCATCAAGGTGATCAGCGTGAACCTCCTGCTTGACAATGAGGAGACCCCGGTCGTCTGGCGCGGTCCCGTGATCGCGGGAACGGTCAAGCAGTTCTGGAGCGAGGTCGTCTGGGGGGATGTGGATTATATGTTCGTGGATATGCCGCCGGGAACGGGCGACGTGCCGCTGACGGTGTTCCAGTCGCTTCCGGTGGAGGGAACCATCATCGTCACGAGCCCGCAGCAGCTTGTGAGCATGATCGTTGCTAAGGCGGTGAATATGGCGGGGGCAATGGAAATTCCGGTGCTTGGGTTTGTCGAGAATTACAGTTATATCGTGTGCGGGAAATGCGGGGAGCATATGCCGGTTTTCGGCGAAAGCCATATTGACGAGATCGCGGCCAAATATATGCTGCCGGTGCTTGCCAAGCTCCCGGTGGATCCTGCCGTGGCGAGGGCAGTGGACGAAGGGAAGCTCTCACAGCTTGGGATTGACTGGTTTGAGGGTACGGGGCAGTTTCTCGAAAAACTTGCGGAGGCAGTACAGGAGGCATAGGGCAGGAAGGCATGGATGGATTATGGGGGTGCCATAACGATACCGCTTATGGCACCCCCCTTTTGTTTTAGAAATTCGGCGCACATGCCTGACCGTTTGTACCGGAGTATGGCCTGACAGCCAGGCCATATTTCCCAAAAGCTTCGGATGCTCCAATTTTTATAACCAGTTATCGTTTTAAGATTCTTCTTCCCGATTCAGACAGAAGCTTTCTACCTCCAACACCTTCCTCTGTGCTGCCGGGATCTCCTCCTCCGTTCCCTGCCAGTTTGTCAGATCTCCGCCGATCAGGTACATGACCCGATCTTTCAGATTGGCGAAAAAGGCTCCTGCCGCTTGGCCCGATGTCCCTGCAAGTGCAGCCGTCAGTGTGCCGCAGTTCAGATTCCGCAGAATCGCCCGAATATCAAACGCCCCACCTGCGCAAATCCTTCCAGAAGATCCGTGGCTTTCGAAAAAAACTTTTTATCCCGGAATCTCTGAATCAGCTCCTGTCTGGCACATTCTAAAATATCTCCTTTTTTTCCGTTCCTTGTACTCCATACCAATATAAGACGCTATGATTTCCTGCTGCAATTCGAAAGCGTTTCCGGCAAAAAAGCATTTCAGTACAGCCGCAACCATGCGTCCTTCCTCCGTTCTTTCTCCGGCAGGGCTGCGGCATAATTTTCCAACCAGGGAAATACCAAATCCACTTTCCTCATGAAAAAATTCATGATATAGGGAACTGCGAACCGCAGAAATCTGCTGCTGCCCTTCAGCGTCGGAACGGCCTCTTCCATAGCAAGCAGTCTCTTCTCACTGCTGATTTTGGCACATTCAGGCAAATCCTCCCCGACTGCGATCAGGTGGAATTGTTTGCCCGGGAAAAGATTTCGGTTTATTGCTTTGCTGTGGCATAAGGAGTTAAATGCAGATATATATCATAGATCAACTTAAAAAGATGGTATAACGCATGCGGCTATACCATCTCTTTGAATATTTTTGAGCACAGAGGCTAATCTTCCCCCGCCTCTTTTTCTTCTTCCTCCTTCGGCAGCAGCCGGATATGTACCTGGTCAATCCGGTTTTTGCTGATGGATTTCACGGTGAAAACCACATTTTCTTCCTGGATGGATTCCCCTGTCTTTGGCAGGTGTTCCAGACGGTTGATGATGTGCCCGGCGACCGAGTCGTAGTCGTCGGATTCCAAGGAAAGCCCGAACGCATCGTTGATGTCGTCAAGCTTCGCGGCACCCTCGGCAATGTATTCGTCCGGGGAGATGGCACGGATGGAATCGACCTCGTCGGCATCGTATTCATCGCGGATTTCCCCGACAATTTCCTCCAAAAGATCTTCGAGTGTGATCAGACCTGCCGTTGCGCCGTACTCGTCAAGCACGATTGCCATCGCAGTGTTGTTTTTGCGCATCTCGCTCATCAGTTCGGAAGTTTTCTTAAACTCGTAGGTGAAAAACGGCTCGCGCAGGAAATTCTGGATGCGGAATTCGGACGGCTCTCCCTCGTAGAAAAAGATATCCTTCAGGTTGATGATGCCGATGATGTTGTCCCTCGTACCGGAGTAGACCGGCATGCGCGAATACAGATCCTGCCGGAATGCCGCCATCAGTTCGTCGTAGCTCATCTCACTGTTCGCGAATACCATGTCAATGCGCGGTACCATAATATCCTTTGCAAGGGAATCGCCAAAATCCACCACATTTGTGATCATCTGATGCTCCTCGTTCTCAAGCACCCCTTCCTCACGGCTGACATCCACGACCGTGCGCAGTTCACTCTCCGTGATCGGCGCGGCTTTCTCGTTCGGGTCGATGCGCAGAAGGAACATCACGCCAAACGACAGTTTGTTCACAATAAAGATCACCGGGGTCAGCAGCCTTGTAAAAGCGAGGAAAAGCGGCGCGTACATCAGGGCCATCTTTTCGTTGTGCAGCGTGGCAAGGCGCTTTGGGGTGATCTCGCCGAAGATCAGGATCAGGAGCGTCAGGATACCGGTAGCAATCGCTGCGCCCTGGCTTCCAAAGAGCTCCAATACAACGGAGGTCGTAAGGGAGGAAGCAGACAGGTTTACGACATTGTTACCAATAAGAATGGCGCTTAACATATTTGCCGGGTTCTCGATCAGCTTTAACATGGTGACGGCACGCTTGTTTCCATCCTCCGCGAGGCTGCGCGCGCGCAGCTTACTTACCGTGGTGAGGGAGGTTTCCGCCGAGGAAAAAAGGGCGGATAACAACAAAAGGATCAATAGTATCACAAATTTTACCGCGACACTGGGGGGCACAAAAATCACACTCCTATTTTTTAATATTTTGGACAGCGTTGGAAAACATGAATTTTTGTCCGCAAAATTGGGAAAATATAACAAGCCGGGCGGAGGAAAAAATATCTTGCCACACTGTTCATTTGGTGCTATTATAAAGGAAAATGCTGTGGTTGTCAAACCGAGAATACACAGTTATTAAAAATTTTACAATATTTACAAATAACCAAGATGCGCCCGGACAGGTACCCGGTGGAATTTATGGGAGCGGACAGATGGCCTGCTGCCGGTAAAGGTACTGGGAAGGGCGCGCGCGGGACTTAAAAAAAGCAAGGGCGCTGTTTGGACAGGGGTTCTTGCGTTTTTTTATGGAAAAAATGGAAATTCTGTGTTATACTTGGTTTCGTGCGGCGCAAATATTATTAGGAAATCACAAAAGTAAATCTATGGAGGTTTTTATGTTAGAATTAAAGCATATATCATTTGAAGCCGGGGAGGGAGTTTCCGGCAGGGAGATCATCCGCGATGTGAGCGTGACGCTTCCGGACAATAAATTTATCGCGGTCACGGGCCCAAACGGCGGTGGCAAATCGACGCTCGCAAAACTGATTGCGGGGATCGAGAGGCCGACGAAGGGGCAGATCCTGCTTGACGGGGAGGATATCACCGCACAGGGCATCACGGAGCGCGCGAAGAAAGGCATCAGCTACGCTTTCCAGCAGCCGGTACGCTTTAAGGGGATCACAGTGAAAGATCTGATTGGTCTTGCCGCGGGGGAGAACATCAGCACGGCGAAGGCGTGCAATTATCTTTCGGAAGTCGGGCTTTGTGCGAAGGATTATATCAACCGGGAAGTCAATGCGAGTCTGTCGGGCGGGGAATTAAAGCGCATCGAGATTGCGACGGTGCTCGCAAGAAAGACAAAGCTTACGCTTTTTGACGAGCCGGAGGCGGGGATTGACCTTTGGAGCTTCCAAAACCTCATCCGGGTATTTGAGAAGATGCATGATGAGACACATGGATCCATCCTGATAATATCGCATCAGGAGCGGATTTTAAATATCGCGGATGAGGTGATCGTCATCGCGGACGGGAAAGTGGTACAAAGCGGTGCAAAAGATGAGATTCTCCCGGGACTTTTGGGGATGGCATCGGGATGCCAGTTCACGAAAGGCTGAACAGGGCAGGGATGGAATATCCCCCCTTTTATGAAAGTGCGGCAGAACGCCGTAAAATATGTTTTTATTTAGAAAGAGGTTTTATTATGGATCAGATACAGATGGAGATGTTAAAGCAGGTGGCGGACATCCATGAGGTACCGCAGGGTGCCTACAATTTCCGCATCAACGGCAAGGGCGAGGCGCGGAATACAACGGAACATATTGACATTGTGACAAAAACCGACAAACAGGGGATTGATATCATCATCAAACCCGGAACGAAAAACGAAAGTGTGCATATTCCGGTCGTGCTGAGCCAGAGTGGTATCACCGACTTGGTGTACAATGACTTTTATATCGGGGAGGACGCAGATGTAACGATCGTGGCGGGCTGCGGCATTCACAACGGCGGGGACGCGAAATCACAGCATGACGGCATCCATACTTTCTATGTCGGGAAAAACGCAAGGGTGAAATACATTGAGAAGCATTATGGCTCCGGGGACGGGAAGGGGGAGCGTGTGCTGAATCCGCAGACGATCATCGAACTCTCCGAGGGGAGCAGCCTTGAGATGGATACGGTGCAGATCAAGGGTGTGGACTCGACCGTGCGCACGACGCGCGCGACACTGGGAGACGGTGCGACGCTTGTCATCAAGGAAAAGATTATGACGCACGGCACGCAGTACGCGAAAACAGATTTTCATGTGGATTTAAACGGTGAGGGCAGCGGGGTGAACCTGATCTCGCGCTCGGTTGCAAAAGATCAGTCCCGCCAGATTTTTTACTCAAAGATCAACGGTAACAATAAGTGCATGGGGCACAGCGAATGCGACGCGATCCTGATGGATGAAGGCAGTGTGAGTGCCATCCCGGAGATTACAGCGAACCATCTGGATGCAAGCCTGATCCACGAGGCGGCGATCGGCAAGATCGCGGGCGAGCAGATCGTGAAGCTGATGACACTCGGCCTCACCGAAACGGAGGCGGAAGCACAGATTGTAAACGGATTTTTGAAATGACAAAACAATCAAACAGCCGAATCCCGAACCGTTGCGGGGGGCGGACAGGGACTGCGTCCACGGATGAGGGCATTGGGAAGGATGCCGTGCGACTTAAAATAGGAGGAACCATATGCATTACACTAAGCAGGACATTATTGAGATCGTAAAGGAGGAGGATGTGGAATTTATCCGCCTCCAGTTCACGGATATGTTTGGAAATTTCAAGAATATGGCGGTTACAACGAGCCAGCTGGAGAAGGTGTTGGAGAACCAATGTGTGTTCAACAGTTCCCTGATTGAGGGTTTTTTGTCGGTGGAGGAGCCGGACATATATCTTTCCCCCGACCTGGATACTTTTGAAATTTTTCCGTGGCGGCCGCAGCAGGGGAAGGTGGCGCGCTTTATCTGCGATTTGTACCGGGCGGACGGGACACCGTTTGAGGGCGATTCGCGCCATATATTAAAGAAAGTATTGCAGCGGGCGAATGATATGGGCTACCGTTTCCAGGCCGGACCGGAATGCGAGTTTTTCCTGTTTGACATGGCACAAGACGGCAACGCAACGACACAGACACGCGAGTGCGGGAGCTTTTTTGATGTCGGTCCCGTGGATTCGGGGGAGAATGCGCGCCGTGAGATGGTCATGACACTAGAGCAGATGGGCTTTGAGATCGAGGCATCTTACCACGCCAACGCCCCGGCGCAGCACGAGATTGATTTCCGCCACGCAGGTGCGCTTGCCGCAGCGGACAACTTGATGACGTTCCGCATGGCGGTGCGCACGATCGCAAGAAGGCACGGGCTGCATGCGACTTTCATGCCGAAGCCGAAAACCGGCGTGGAGGGGTCGGGCATGCATTTGAATTTTTCTCTGTACAATGCAGGTGGAAGGAATCTTTTGACGGATCCGGAAACAGCGGACGGCCTGAGCGCGACAGGGAAGTATTTTGTCGCGGGACTGCTCGCCCATATTGGCGGGATCACGGCGATTACCAACCCGCTCGTCAACTCCTACAAGCGCCTTGTGCCGGGTTATGGCGCTCCGGTCTATATCGCTTGGTCAGCGGCGGCAAACCGAACGGCGCTTGTGCGCACCGGCTTAAAAAAAGGTGTGGTTGGCCGCATTGAGCTGCGCTGCCCGGATCCTTCCGCAAATCCGTATCTTGCGCTGGCCGTCTGTATCGCAGCTGGTCTTGACGGCATCCAGAAAAGGCAGCTGCCGCCGCCGCGTGTGGATGGGAACATCTTTGCGATGACGGATGGGCAGAGAAGCGAATTGGGCATCAAAAGCCTCCCGGAGCATCTTGCGTGTGCGCTTGATGCTTTGGAGGGCGACGCGCTTTTGCGTCAGGTTCTAGGAGAGAATTTGCTGAACAATTATCTGGCGGCAAAGCGGGCGGAGTGGAAGGAATACCGCACGAGCGTGTCAGAGTGGGAGGTTTCACAGTATCTTGACCGTTTTTAAGACAGCGGAAACGGAGGTGGGCCAGGATGCTTCGTATCATCATCATTTTCCCGAAGATAGAAGATGCCAACAATATCAAGTCTCTTCTGGTACGGAACGGGTTTGATGTCCATGCGGTCTGCACGACGGGCGCACAGGCGGTCAGTGTCGCGAACGGGTTAGACGGAGGGATCGTGGTGTGCGGCTACCGGCTGCCGGACATGCATTGCATGGAAGTGCACGATTACTTACCGGAAGGTTTCGAGATGCTGCTCATTGCTTCTGCCCCGCGGCTTGCGGAGCTTGATGGAAGCGGGATCATGTCCGTCCCCATGCCGCTAAAGGCCGGGGATCTGATCGGCACGCTCCAGCTCATGACACGGCGTTATATGAAAAGGAAGCGGAAGGAGCAGCAAAAGCCGAAGGCGCGCGGTGAGAAGGAGCGGGCGGTCATCGAGGAGGCGAAGCTGATCTTGATGCATCGCAACCACATGACCGAGGAGGAGGCACACCGCTATATCCAGAAGAACAGTATGGACAGCGGCGTGAACTTGCTTGAGATGGCAGAGATGATCATCAGTATGCTGTAAGGGGGATTTTATGGAATTTACAAAAATGCAGGGTTGTGGGAATGATTATGTGTATGTAAATTGTTTTAAGGAGGACGTATCGGATGCGGGTGCGCTGGCGATACAGGTCAGTGACCGGCATTTCGGAATCGGCTCGGACGGACTGATCCTGATCAAATCCTCTAAGACCGCAGATTTTATGATGGATATGTATAATGCAGACGGCTCACAGGGGCGGATGTGCGGCAATGCGATCCGCTGCGTCGGCAAATATGTTTATGACCACAAAATGACAGAGAAAACGGAGCTTTCCATTGAGACACTTGCGGGTATCAAGTATCTGACCCTGTCCGTGCAGGGCGGGAAGGTGTCGGAGGTCACGGTGGACATGGGGATTCCGGCGTTTGCGCCGGGGCAGGTTCCGGTGGCGGCAGAAGGAGACCGGGTAGTTGACGCTCCGATCACCGTTGGCGGAAAAGAGTACCGTATGACCGCGGTTTCTATGGGAAATCCCCACGCTGTCGTTTTTGTGGAGGATACAAAAACATTTCCGGTCGGGGAGGTGGGACCTCTTTTTGAACACCATGAAAGATTCCCGGAACGCGTGAACACGGAGTTTGTCCAAGTGCTTGACAGAAAGAATATCAATATGCGCGTGTGGGAGCGGGGATCAGGTGAGACCTGGGCCTGCGGGACGGGAGCCTGTGCGGGCGCGGTCGCATCCATACAAAACGGCAGGACGGGTGAGGAAGTGATGGTGCATATGCCCGGCGGGAACCTGCGCATCCGTTATGACAGAGAAGGGGGCCATGTTTATATGACCGGCCCCGCGGTGACGGTATTTGAGGGGACGCTTTGACGGCGGGCAGCAGGGTGCCGTGCGGGAAAGTTCCAATGTCAGAAGGTTTTAAAAGCCGGGGGGTTTTTTATATAGGGGAAAAGCTTTGGGAAGATCTCCGGGCAGCCCTCCGGAAGGGAAAGGAGCAACGAAATGTCAAGGATAAATGAAAACTTTTTGAAATTGCCGGGAAGCTATCTGTTTTCAACGGTGGGCAGGAAGGTGAGGGAGTACCAGGAAGCAAATCCGGACAAAAGGATCATCCGTCTCGGAATCGGTGATGTCACACTCCCGCTTCCGCCCGCGGTGATCGGGGCACTCCATGCTGCGGTGGACGAGATGTCCGTACAGGATACTTTCCGCGGCTATGCGCCGGATCTTGGCTATGAATTTTTGCGCAGTGCGATCGCGGAGCATGATTTCAAAAGCCGCGGCGTGGACATTTCCATTGAAGAGGTCTTTGTCAGTGACGGTGCGAAGAGCGATTCTGCCAATATCCAGGAGATATTTTCCGCGGATGCCAAGATTGCCGTCTGTGACCCCGTTTATCCGGTTTATGTGGATTCCAACGTGATGGCGGGGAGAACGGGCATTTACGATATCGCGGCCGGCCGGTGGAGCAATGTGATCTATATGCCGTGCACGGCAGAAAATGGTTTTATACCGGATCTGCCGCAGCAGGTTCCGGATCTGATTTACCTGTGTTTCCCGAACAATCCGACGGGCGCGGCGCTAAAGAAGGAACAGCTGCAGAACTGGGTGGATTACGCGAACAGGAACAAAGCAGTCATTGTTTTTGACGCGGCCTATGAGGCATATATCTCGCAGGCGGATGTGCCCCACAGCATCTATGAGTGTGAGGGGGCGAAAACCTGTGCGGTCGAACTGCGCAGTTTTTCCAAAAATGCCGGTTTTACCGGCACGCGCCTGGCGTACACCATTGTGCCAAAGGAGCTTGTGGTCGACGGGGTGGCGCTTTGCGGGCTCTGGGCCAGGCGGCACGGGACGAAATTCAACGGTGCACCGTACATTATCCAGAAAGCGGGGGAAGCAGTTTACAGCGAGGAGGGCAAAAAGCAGGTCGCGGAGATGGTCGGTTATTATATGAACAACGCAAAAGTGATTTTGGATGGGCTGAAAGCTGCAGGTTATACGGTTTCCGGCGGTGTGGACTCGCCTTATGTCTGGCTGAAAACGCCAAAGGGCATGGGATCCTGGGAATTTTTTGACTACCTGCTTGAGCAGGCGAATGTGGTCGGAACGCCGGGCGCAGGGTTTGGGCCAAGCGGCGAAGGGTATTTCCGCCTGACCGGTTTTGGTTCATACGATAATACCGCGGAAGCCATTGAGCGCATCCGGAGGCTTGTATAAGAACATGAAAAAAATCCCGCCAGACAGCCGAGAGGGAAGGTAAGCCGTGAGCTGCGGCAAAGACCGATAAGGATGTCTGGCGGGATAATAATTTTAAGTTCATATTTCTCAAAACTTGGGTTCACCGTTTTTGGGTAGCACAGCGGTATGTTTGGAAAGATATGAACCGCAGGGCATATTTGCAGCCGATATTTCCTGAAGTCTCAGGTGTATTGCAGCATTAAAAGAGCGCGGACATTTTTTGCATTTCTTCCGCCTTGGTCTGATGCATGACATGCGTGTAAAGGTCAAGTGTCAGCTTTATGCTGCTATGCCCAAGAAATTCCTGCACTACTTTGGCGGAGATCCCGTTTTCCAGCGCGCGGGTCGCAAAGGTATGGCGCAGGCAATGCGGGGTGATCGCCGGAAATTCGATGTCGTCGCGGTTGATCTCCGTCACAATGCGTTTTAATAAGCGGCAGAGCTGGAGGTCGCTGTAAGGCGAACCGTCCGGGCGGACAAAAACAAGTTTTCCGAGGCATTCATAATCGTTGGCGCGGGGCATTCTCCCGGCCAGCTTTCTTTTTTCCTGAAATTTCTTTAATCTGCGCAGCCGCTCCACTATCGTTGGTAAGATCGGGATCGTCCGCAGGCTTTTGGAAGTTTTCGGGATGTCTTTATAGAAATCGCCCTTTGGGGCTCTCTTTAAAATTTCTTTTACATGAACCTCACTGCGCTCAAAATCGACATTTTCCCATGTCAGCCCCGTGATCTCGCCGAGACGCATACCGGTGGCGAGTGCGAAGATCACGAGATCCTCGATCTCATTGCCGACCAGATAGCGCAGCAGGAGGTTCTGCTCTTCGCGGGAGAGCACCTGGCGCTCTTGTTTCTGCCGCCCGCGCGGCAATATGATGTGGTCGATCGGATTCTTTTGGATCAATTCGAGCCGGTAAGCGTGCTTAAACATATTTGTTACAAGGGCGTGAACTAAAGTGATGGTTGATTTGGAGTAATCGTTTTTTGCCAACTCGTTATAAAATACTTGGATCTCCTGACTTGTGACCTCCGAAAGCCTGCGGTCGCCAAGGAAAGGCTCGACGTAGAGATGGAAAATTTTGTCGTAGCTTTCAATGGTGCCCTGCTTTACGGTAGTGGCCTTAAAATTGTCCATCCAGTATACATACCAATCGGAAAGAAAGAAATCTTGTCTCCGGCTGATCACGATGGCCGCATCTTTGCCTTGCATAAGGCTTGCAAATCTTCTTGTACTCATTTTTCTTTATCCTCATTTCTGCGCGGCAAAATTTGTCGCAAGCTTACCGGGCTGCCGCGCTTACCCCGAAAACTATTGCTATAATTTGGATAAGCGATAGTTAATGTATTATTACACCGCTGACCAAAAAGTATCCACGAATATAATACCAAATTACAAATTTTTAAGGAGGAAGAAAAAATGAAGAGTATCTTCAAAAAGCTCGCCTTCGTGTTAGCTTTGGCAATGGTGGTCACCATGCTGCCGGGCAAGGTAGCATCCGCCGCGGCTGATGGCCCGCAGATGTACAAAAGCTTGCTGCTCTACCTTGACAATGGTAACGGCAAGAACAGCGACATCACCGAGACCTATGCGAGCTCGCGTTACGCAAAGGTTTACAATTGGAGGGAGAGCGGTTATACCGAGGTTGAGTTTGAATCTGCGGATCCGAGCATCGCTACGGTAAACAGCAAAGGTAAGGTTACAGCAGTCAAGGTTGGTAGCACGACCGTTACCGCAACCTTCACCGCAGATGACATGGAGACCGTAGAGAAGACCTGTAAGGTAACGGTCAAGAGAAATGCATCGAAGGTTGGTCTTAGCTCCGAGAGTGCGAAGCAGGTATCGGAAGGTTCCATCAAGGTAGGCGAGAAGGTTCAGCTTACCGCGGTAAGAAAAGACGTTGACGGCAATACCGAGTGGAACAAGACCCAGAAGGTTTTCACCACGGACGGCGTTCGTTTCCTTTCCCTGACCCCGGAAATCTTTACGGTTACCAAGACCACCGGTATGCTTACTGCTGTCAAGGCAGGCGAAGGTGTTCTTAAGGTATGGACCGTTCAGTCCGAGGGCAAGAACGCAGAGACCGGCGAGTATCCGGAAGTTGTTGCAAAAGAGTACACCGTTAAGATTGTGGCTGGCGACCCGATTGTTAAGTCCGCAACCGTAAAGGGTGTGTATGAGATCGTACTTGAAGTTGAGGGCGTAACAGCCGAGAACGTTAAGGATATTAAGATCACGAACCAGTACGGCGGTGATGTTAAGGTGAATTTCGCGGATGCAGTTCTGAATGAGGATGGCACGGTTACCCTTAAGAAGTACGCTCCGTTAGTAAATGATGAGAAACTGAACTTTGCTTATGGCGATCAGGAGCCGGTTGCGCTTACCGTAAAGATCGGTGAGATCGCAAAGATCGTCCTGACCGGCCCGGCTACCGCAGTTGTTGGCGAGCCGACGACGGTTGGTATCCTGGTTCTTGACGCAAACAACATCGAGCTTGAGGTTCCGTCCAATCTCGTTGTTTCGACCGATGACGAAATCTTCTCCTATGTAGATAACAGTGGGGCAGAGAAGAAGGTTACGATTTACCAGCTTGGCCAGAAGGTAAACCTTGAGGCTACCTTTGCGACCGGCAAGTTTGATGAGAACTGGAATGAGATCAAGATCACTTCCAACAAGATCACGGTAGAAGGTGTGGATAAGGCAGCCGTTACGGCTGGTACGATCCAGTACAGCGTAGAGGATAACAAGCAGGGCACGGATCCGGTTTCGATCTATATGAACAGTGTAGCTCCGAAGCTTTATACCAAGGTTGTCCTGAGTGACAAGACAGAAGTTACGAATGTAGGTGTTACGTTCGAGACGCTTGACCCGACCGTTCTCCTTGTAGATGCAAGCACCGGTAATTTAGCACCGGTTAAGCCTGGCACTGCAAGAATCCTTATGAAGTTTGATTACAACGGCGTTAAGATGACTTCGGTTGCAACCGTTGTTGTAAGGGCAAATCAGGATCTGGTAAGTGTAATTCCGGATCAGCAGGCAGTTACCATCTCCAACGCGCTTATGACCGTAAGTGGTTCCGCGGTTGGTATTGAGAGCAGGGAGATCGCTTTCACCGGAAAAGATCAGTATGGCCAGGATTTCGGTGTCAGTGTCCAGAGAGTTGAGTCTTTGGCTAGACCGGGCAGTGTTGATAAGGCAGCAGCAGAGGCACTTGTTGCGATCAATGGCAATAAGATCACATTCGAGGGCAAGGGCGATGCATTACAGCCTGCAGGTGTTTACACCTACCGTGTATGGGTAAATGACAAGATCAGCACGATTGTCAGCAACACAGTAAGGAAGCCGAATGAGACAGATGTCAACAAGGCATCCAGCTACAAGTTTGTTGCAGCTTCGAACAATGTAGTAATTGACCCTGCAAACATCTCCGATATGGAGAGCGCAAAGTACAGCTTCAAGATCGTTGCACGCGATGGCGCAGGTGTTGCTTATGCGGTTGTTATGGATGATCTGACGGATAAGCTCGATATTAAGAGCGGCAATACTTCCCTGAAGGATCGCATCACGTTTGCAGAAGGCGTTTACACGGTTGATTTCTCCGTAGCACAGGGCGCGGTATCGACGACGGACGAGACGAAAGTCAGCGTGATCGTTGCCGGCAATGGTTACAATGTAAACGAGGGCAGCTTCGTGATCACTGGTAAGAAGCCGGTTAATGCAGGTGCTGACCGTAACATTGTACCGGAGACAGTGAATGTATCCATTAAGAAGAATGCTCCGGAAGTTAAGGTTGAGAACAGAGTCCTTACTTCGAGCTCTGCAAATTACCTTGCGGACATCTTGGCACAGATCAAGGTGGATACGAACAAGTATGAGGGTATTGCACTTGGCGATTATGTAAATAATCTGTCCGGTACCGGTACTTCCTATGTACTTGTGAAGAACGTGAAGGTATACGAGAAGGCAGGCAGCAACTATGTCCTTCATACGGTTGATCTTAACGAGTACTTCTCCGTTAAGCTTCAGTAATCAGCAGGGAGCGTGTTAAAGCTCTGAAAGGGATGCCCCGAAAGCCATCTGGCTTTCGGGGCATCTTTTGTGTGTGTGGTAAAAAAGTGGTAAGGCTTTGGGGGCTGTAAATCTTATAAATTCTTTAGAAAACCCCCGTGGACAAATTGTCCCCTGCGTGGTATGATTAAGTATGAGCAATTATGGGAATAAAATACAAGAAGAACCTGCGCAGGCAGGAAAGGGGCAAGGACATGGATTTTATCAAGGACATTTTACGCGGGGCGATGATCGGGGTGGCAAATATCATACCGGGCGTGAGCGGCGGCACCATGATGGTATCAATGGGAATTTATGACAAGATCATATCGGCGATCAACCATATTTTTAAGGAATTTAAGAAAAGCATCAAAACACTTCTGCCATATGGGATCGGCATGCTGGCGAGCATTGCGGGGCTGTCCTTCTGCATCACCTACTTTTTTGGGCACTTTCCGCTGCCGACGGCATTTTTGTTTATCGGTCTGATCTTTGGTGGCCTCCCGGTAATTTTCGGCGGGTTAAAAGGAAAGAAGGCCGATGCAGGCGCGGTACTGATTTTTGTGGCGTTTTTTGCGATAGTGATCCTGTTACAAATTTTTGGAGGGGACAAAGGCAATGATCGGCAGTTATCGGTAAATGCGGGAGAGATGGGGATATTGCTCATTATGGGGGTGATCACTTCCGCAACCATGATCATACCGGGCGTGAGCGGCTCGATGGTGCTGATGGCGCTCGGATATTACACGCCGATTATCGGGCAGATCCGTTCCTTCATTGAGGCGCTTACTGCGTTTGACATGGACGGGCTGCTGAGCGGGGTTGCGCTGCTGGTGCCGTTTGGCATCGGGGTTCTGGCGGGCATCCTGCTCGTGGCGCGCGCGATTGAATTTTTGCTGAGGCGGTATCCGCTCTATACTTATTCCGGTATCTTAGGGCTTGTGATGGCATCCCCGGTGGCGGTTTTGATGGGGATTGGGGTCTCTGCAGTCTCACTCCCGGCGGTGCTCGTTTCGGCTCTCACCTTTGCCCTCGGCTTCGTGGCAGCATTTTTCCTCAGCCGATAGTACTGCAGTGCCCAGGAGTAATTTTTGGGAGGGAAGCGGACAAAAATTCCTCCGCGTGGGAAGGGGAGTGGGAGGCAACATGCGGAACTTAAAAAACAGCATGTGGCCGCACAGTGCCCGGGAGTAATTTTTGGGAGGGAAACGGACAAAAATTGCTCCGCGTGGGAAGGGGAGTGGGAGGCAACATGCGGAACTTAAAAAACAGCATGT